>JASGDY010000025.1:0-41499 GCA_047606825.1 Chitinophagaceae bacterium | reverse complement strand
CTCCCTTGCGGAACAGGTCTTGCATAAGGTTGTTCCCCCGGTATACCAGTCTTATGTCCTCCAGATCCGTCAATCCTCGTTCATTCATCCCACAAAGTTATACCTATTTGTGTCCACACGATAGGCGTAGGTGGGATCTGATATAAAAGACACATGAGATTCTCGCCTACGTGGGAATGACGGCAAGGTGTTCACTTTCTTCATTGTACATTTTTACCCTGCGTGGAGTATAACACTTCGACTTCACCCAGTGTGGCACTTTAAATACCAACACTGCTTTTTACTTTTGCCTTAACACTACAATTCCTTCGTAAAGTCAATCCTAATCTTGGTCTGGAAATTCTTGATGGTCTTGAAAATCTCGACCAGTGTCAAGCGTTCGATACGCGAAAAACGATGCAGCAATATATAGTTGTCCGGCTCGGTCTTGTCCTCGATGAGCTGCCGTGCCTGATGACGCAGACGCATTCCCATCAACACATAATAGGACTGCCGCAGTTCCTCGTATTCCGTATCCGAAAATATTTTCTGCTCGTGCAGCAACCGGATGCGCTCACCCGTATTGACCGCCTTGATGCTATGCTTCAGCGCGTACACACGCACCAGGTCCACAATCGGTGTCATAGCGCGCTTGACGTCAAAGACTTCGTTGTCGCCTTTGGTAAACGTCTTGATGCCTTTGAAAAAAGTCAGTGGCGGCTCGTATTGCAGCGCATTCTTGGCCATGAAATAAAACACGCGTTCCATAGGCCGTTGCAGCACTTCATGCAGAAAACCGTAGAGTTCCTGCATGATGCTTTCGTCGCCATACAGAAACCGGCAATCGAAAAACGTGGTGAACTTGACAATCGTTTCGGGTACGGCATCGGCGACCCATTCCTCGTAGTTGCGTTTCCAGTGCGAGAGCGAATGCGTCCATTTCGGGTTCATCGCCATGTAACCGCCCGTGCAGAAGCTAAAGCCAATCGCATCAAGGCTTTCCGATACACGTTTGGCAAATTCCAGGAAGTAGGCACGCACTTCTTCGCGATGTTCATTCGCTTTGTCTTCGTAGATAATCGCGTTGTCCTGGTCGGTTTTGAAAGTCTGTTCCTTGCGTCCTTCGCTGCCCAGAACCATGAAGCAAAACTTCGCTGGCGCGGCACCCATTGCGGCAATCGTGCGCTCGATGACCGTCTCCGCGATACTGTCCGAAATCGTCGTGATGACCTGGTTGGCAATGCCCGTCTGTACGCCACGCTCGAGGAGCTGTTCGATGATTTTCGGTGCTTCCAGCCATTTTTGCCGGAGTTCCTCGTCCGAACGCGCGAGTTTCACCGACTGGATAAAGAGTATGGGGGACTGCGATTGTTCCGCCAGTAATCTGTTGCGGCTTTGGAAACCAATGTGTTCGCCGTCTTTCTCTATCAACAAATATTTGGTGTTGTTGCGGTACATTTTCAGCACGGCCTCAAAGACAAAACTGTTGACCGAAACGGTAATCGGCTTGCTGTCCATCACCGCCGCCGCCAGCGTGTCGGGCGAAAGCCGTTTGCCGATAATCCTGTCCCGCAACAGGATGTCTGTCAGGTAGCCGACGATGTCGCCGTCTTTATTTTTCAAATAGATGCAGCTCACCTTGCACTCCGCCATCACCTTGACCACGTCGTACACCGGTATATCGAGCGGCGCGGAGACAATCCTGCGAAAACCAATATCCCCGATACGTTTGGAAAAAAACTGGTCGGCATCCAAAAAACTGTCGTCACGCCAGGCTGGCTTTTTGAAAAAATGGGCAAACTCGTTGTCCATCATCCGCCCCGCAAAATCCGACGTGAAAAAACGCTGGAAAGCCTCGTGCTGCGTGCACAGTTCGCGGAAATATCTGCGGTGGAGAAAATAGATTTCCGTGCCTTTCTCCACGGACACCGTATTGACCGAAAGGCGCTGGTTGAGCAAGACGCTGATGCCGCCGTAAATCTGTCCGGAAACAAGCTTCCGTTCTCGCCTTTTGTTGCGTGCGCTGTCGTAAAAAAACGTGTCGTAACTGCCTGAGACGATGATGTCAACGCCGCGAAGTTTGGAGATTTCCTGTTCGTACAGGATTTGTTCCCTGCTAAAACGTTTGGGTTCCAAACACGCCGCGGTCGCCTCGATGACGTGGTCGGGCAACTGGTTGAATGGTGCGGTATTTTGCAGAAATTCAAATGCGGTCATGGGAACAATTTAAGTCAAAAATAAAGAGGAAAAAGAATAAAATGTGGTAGACGAAAAATCGCCTCGCAAGATAATTATGTACAATGTTAGCAAGAGTGCCGCCGCACGCGTGTCGCGTGTGCTTTGATATGTTGAGGCACACGCGACACGCGTGCGCCAGCGGTGTTCATTATTATTCATGGCACATCGCTATCCAACACTAAACATCCCGTCCGCGGCCATTTTTACTTTTTGCTGAAAGCACAATAATAAACAACCACAATCAACACCACCACAGCTACGACAATTACAATCCCCAACCGTTTGGTGTTGTGTTCGTAGCGGCTGCTCTTGACGGGTTGCTGTTCCGATATCTGGCACGGCGAAAGCGACAATATTTCCTTCTCCTTAAAAAAACATCTTGCCGTTGCCTGCGCATCATACAGTGCATCATGGGGAAAAGGCTGTTCCTCCGCAAAAAGATAGTGGTAGAGTTCGACTAATTTCATTTGTTTGTTGGCGTCAATATGCGGAAGTGAGGTGGAACTTAACATCGTACAGAAGAGTGTCCTGTTTTCCAATGGACTTAGTGGTTGCCCGATACGGCGATATTCAACGTTGAGGAGTTTGTAGTCGAGTTCGACACAATGTCCAACGATGATAGGATTGTATTGGTCTAGGTCATTTTGCAAGCGTTCCAGGACCAGTTGCCGGTTTTCGCCTTTTTCCTGTAATGTTTCGTCAGAGATATGGTGTATTTCCCGTGAGGAAGGTTCTATGGTGTAGTCCGTATTGCGGATATAATGGTTTTCTTCCTTGATTTTTGTACCATCCTGGTTATATACAAGCCAGGCGACCTGTACCACATAGGGCCAGCCGTCCGTCTGCCCAAAAGGCAGGTCCCATTTTTGGGGCAGCCCCGAAGATTCGGTATCGATAAACAAAAGAAAGTCTGTCACGGAGCAACCAGTGGTTTCAGTGTCTGGAAAAATAATCCCTTACATCTGTGTCATCTTTTTGCCGAGCCGATAAGACAGATAGGTAAAGAACGGTGCCGCCAATACGTCAATCGTGTAATGTACGTGCTGCACCAGCACAAATATAGCAATCACAAATGTGGCAACCAATGCAAATATTTTCTCCGGTCTGCGCTGTAAGCACAGAAACGCCAAAAACATGGAAGAGGTATGGCCAGAAAAAAACAAATCCTTGGTAATAAAGTCGGCATGTCCGTAGGTCAGGTTGCTGACCGGGTCGGTAATGGGAATCAAGCCTATCGGCGGATCCAATGCCACCAATGAAATGGAGAGATACCGAAACAGCAGCAAAAATATCATGCCATAAAGCGTCGTCAGGAACTGCTGCGGCTGCTGGAAGGCACGTAGAACGCCTAAACTTATCACGCTCCACAACACCACGAATATGGGAATGGAGAGGTTGGCCGACGGCAATGCATCCACCAACCAGTCGTGTATCTGGTAGCCCGGGCGCTGCTGTATCACATGGAAAAAAGCCGGAAGGCACATCACCAGGATTGCCACTAGCAACAGACCTATGAACAAAGCCGTTTTGTACTGGGACACCTTTAATGCGTGTTGCCATTCGAGAGCGACACCTTTGGAAGAATATTTATTGTTGTTCAGCTTTGCCATGTAAGTAGATTCCGCATAGAACCAATATCAATGCCAGAAATTGCAAAGTTACAGTATGATTTTTATATTAATTTTTTTCTTTTAAGTATAGTCCCATGTCGCAACATGCTTTGTCCCGGAATGCTGCTTCGTTCGTGACAGGGGGCATTTGCCAGATTGTCTTGATTGACAATCTGTCAGACCGCACGGTTTTGGTTGAAATAGGTTGGGATTTCGGTACTGACCGATTCTTTTCCATCGTCTAGGAAAAGCGGACGGTTCTGGATGTCCAGATGTTCGACGGTTTTGTAGAATGATGGTTTGGATGCTAGTTCTTTCAATGCTCTGAGGTGCCTATCATGGTGGATGTCTGTTCCCAAAAGATCAATCAGTTTTTCCTTGGCAAGTTTTTCAACCGTCACTTGGGTCGGCTTGCCGTAATAGCCTAAGAAAGAAAGTAGGTTGCTCTGCATCAGGCAGCCAAGTTCTTTCATGCGGTGGTAACGTTTCAGGTCGCCGTGGTAGTAATTGTAGCGTTCGGGGTGTGCGAGTATTGGTTGCAGCCCTTTGGCTTGCAGCCCGAATATGACGTTTTCGATATTGGAGGATTCTGCGAGGTAGGACATCTCGATGAGGATGTACTGATGGTTTTTGCCAAATGTGAGCAACGGATAGTCCTGTGCAATCTTTTCGCCGAGGCTCATGTCTGTCATGTATTCGGATGCAGCGTCGATAGGGAAGCGTATGTGCTGTTTTTTCAACGCATCACGGACTTCTTTCAATTTCGGCAAAATTGTCAACGGCGAGTTGGGATGGACCTCCGCCAGCGTGTGGGGAGTACATATAAGTTTCTCGTAACCCAGCTCTTGCAATTCACCAATGAACCTTATGGTGTCTTCTGTCTCTTGCAGACCGTCGTCGAGCCCAGGTAGCAGATGGGAATGCATGTCCACGCCGATAAAAGAAAGGTCTGGCTTGACTTTTTTAGTTTTGAAAAACGAAAACATCTGTTTATAAATTTACGAGGAACGAGGTGTTTTTACAACGACTACCAACTGCCAAAGGTACGGGCTTTGCTGGTGAATCGACGTTGTCAGCGACATCATGGACAGCCATCGTTGCTCTTATGTTAAGATAATTTATTGATTTACAATATATTGCCAATAGGCTTCTTTTAAAACCCATCCAAATTAGTCTATACAATCCGTGTGCCTAGAATATCATTTACCTAAATATTAACGTTACCTACCTACAAAAATCCATGATTTGTCTCTTGTGGCATCAATATTGAATACTTTTATTTATACACCATAAACATGTTTTGAGATGAAAAGTTTATACATAAAAAATAAGTATTGGGTAGGCATTTTCAGTGGAATGCTGGTTATCGCCTTGATGGGAAGTCGCACTGTCTATTCCCAAGGACAGCAAAATGCTGACGATATGGTCTATGGCCAACAATCTGGCTATGATGGCGATTATTATGACAACGGCAGCGAGTCGGAAATCACGTTCAACAGCTTTTATTCGGCATTGAGTCCTTATGGAAGATGGATCGACTATGGCAGTTATGGTCAGGTATGGGTGTGTTCCGACCCCAATTTCCGGCCTTACTATACCAATGGTAGCTGGGTCAGCACCAATCTCGGTTGGAGTTGGAATTCTGGCTATAGCTGGGGTTGGGCGCCGTTCCACTATGGCCGTTGGGGATTTGCCTCCAATATCGGGTGGTATTGGGTTCCCGGTTATGAGTGGGCTCCGGCATGGGTGTATTGGGGCAATGCAGCCAACAACTATGCGTGGGCTCCTGTCTCTCCTGGCATGGGTCTGAGTATCAATGTCGCCATAGGTTCGATTCCGGTCAGTTTTTGGACTTACCTGCCTGGCAGATATATGGGTTATTCCAATATGCACCGCTACTATGTTCCCGCCAACAGGAACAATGTGTATATCCACAATACCACGATTATCAACAATTACAATATCGTGAACAACAATGTCCGTTTTGCCAGAGGACCCAGGACCGAAGATGTCAGGCGGTTTACTGGACGCCCTGTCAATACCGTGCGGGTAGTACGTTCTAACAATGCTGCCGACAATGGCCGTGTCTCCAACGGCAGGATGAGTGTCTATCGCCCTGGACGTAATGCCACAAATGGGAATAACCCTAACAACAACCGTGGAAACAGCAACTTTGGTAGAAACAATCCCAATAATAATACGGGTAGGAATAATCTCAACGGCAGTACCAACAACAGGTCCGACAACAATAGGGCTAGCGTTGGCAGTAGAACCACCACCAATGGTAATGAAGGATACAACAATCCAAATAGGAACAGGAGAACGGAGAATAACAATGCAACGCCGAGACAACCGGCCACCACTACAGATAAGCAGAACATGCCCGTCAATAATCGACCTGCCACAAACAATAGCAGCAACAACAGTACGCCCACCAGGTGGGGTAGGGGAACGAATAATCCTGCCAACACTACGCGCCCGACCACAAACAACAATGCGCCTGTTAGGCAAAATGTAACGCAGCAAAAGGTTAAAACAACGCTACCTACCAGCGTCGATCATTCCAATAGCGGGCAGCGTGTGCAGAGGACGACAACACCTGCCACGAACCATGTTGAAACACCAAAGACAAATACCAAAAATTTCAGTGGCGGTAAATTTGATAGAGGTAATAGAAAACCTTGACAGCTAAACCGGTTGGCTCTGAAAGCACGATATCCATGAATCCGTCGGATATCGTGCTTTCGCTGTTTTGAAAAATAGTTATCTTTCGGAAAAATCCTGATTGGTCAACGATAAATATCCATAGTTTCCGAATGCCAGACAAATCTTTCAACTTTAAATCCACTTTTGCCAAACTGGCAATTTCCCTTGTCTTAGTTCTATTGGTCAACTGCATGGTTGCGTATAGCCCCTTTATCGAGATATGGTATAGTAGAGGTGTATATCCCCGCGTTGGGGTGATGCTACGTCTTTTGCTGGGGTGGGTCCCTATTAGCGTCGGAGATATTTTTTATGGTTTGTTGGTTGTTGGAGGCTTGGTAAAGTTGTTTCGTTTTTTAAGGCAATTGTTTCGCCGAAAAATGACATGGCGTTTGTTAGGGATGAAACTGGTGAAGTTGGCGACATGGTGCTGTTCCTTGTATGTGGTGTTTTATCTTTTCTGGGGACTGAACTATTACCGAAAAGGGATTGCGGACCAACTGCACCTCGAAAAGAAACCGTACAATACGCAGGAATTGGCGCAACTCGCACAAGCGTTGGCATTAAAAGCAAGTAGCTGCCGTAAGGCCATCACTACTACCCAACAATTTGCGATGGGTCGCCGTGAACTGTTCCAGAAGTCCTGTCAGGCTTATGATTCGGTTTGCAAAACCTATCCCTTTCTCCAATATAGACATAATAGTGTCAAGGCGTCTTTGTTTGGAAGGATGGGCAACTATATGGGTTATACAGGTTACTATAATCCTTTTTCTGGAGAGGCACAGGTCAATATGGCAACGCCGCCCGTCGTTTTGCCCGCCGTTATTTGCCATGAGATGGCACATCAATTGGGGTACGCAACGGAGGACGAAGCCAACTTTGTGGGTTATCTCGCTGCATCATATTCGCAGGACAAGGTGTTTGTATATTCTATTTATCTTGATTTGTATAGATATGCGGCAGACGAACTGTATTTTCGGGATTCCGTGCAATATTTCCAAACGAGCACGTTCTTGGATACGTTGGTCAGAAAAGATATCTATGATATTCGGATGTTCTATCTTCCTTATCGTACCAGGATGCAAAAGGTAATCAATGTTGTCTATGGTCAATACCTCAAGGCCAACAACCAACCGCAGGGACTCGAGACATACAGTGACGTAGTTTCCTTGTTGGTCGCATACGAAAGGAAATATGGTAAAATCTGAGTGTCCTGTTGCCAGCGAAAATTGGAAATGTGTCCAGAAAAGTACGTAGGCCGAGAAACTAAGCCCTGTCGTTTTGTACCGCATTCGCTTTTTCCAGATGTTCCCTGCAATATGCGTTAAACTCTTTTTCCAGCTCGTAGGGTACGTCGTCGGAGATTTCTTTTTGTAGCAGGCGGTTGTTTTTGAAGTCGATGGTCAACAGGTTGTCCTTGATGACGATGTGGCGGATAGCATTCCAGGGAAATGATTTCTTGGGGAGCGTATTGAAGAGGATGCCGTTGCCGTCGATGCCTATTTCTGCGGGAAATTTCACCTGTTTTTCCAGCAATGCTGCGATGATGTAAAATATACCGATGGATATTTTGTGCAGTGGGTTGAAGAACCAGGCAATCGCAATGGCGAAAAAACCGATACGGAAATAGGGTCTCCGTCTCTTGCCTGCCCATATCAATATCCACCAGCCTGTGGAAAATAGCGTGACGGCCATCAGGCGATAGTCTTTTTTGTAACCCAGCTGCCACTCTTCTTTTGCAATGGCATACAGAAATGCCGCAATGGACAACAGCATCAGTATGTGGCAGACGATATTGACAGGCCTGATTATGTTTTTGCGGAGCGTTACGACGTAATCAAAGTTTGGAGACATGGTCAGGAGTTGCTGTGGAGGATTTGGTTGCAGAGGTCCCATAGGATATAGGCACCTACCTGGGCATCGGTGCCTATACGTCCGTTTCCGATCTCGCATAGGTCAAATCCGATGATGGTTTTTCCTGCTTTTTTCATGAGTTTGAAAATCGTTTTCAACTGGTTGTATTCTAGCCCGCCGACGATGGGCATGTTGGTGCTGGGACAGTAATAGGGTTTCAGCCCATCGATGTCAAAGGAGATGTACACCTGTTGTGGCAGCTCGTCCACGATCGAGCGGGCAATCGCAGACCATGACTCGCCAAGGTCGAGGCGGTCGTTCAGATCCTCGTCGAAAAAGGTTTTAACCCTGTCGGTATTGGCGTGCAGATAGCTGCATTCCTCCTCGCAGAAATCACGGATGCCGACTTGTACCAGTTTGGATACTTGGGGAAAACTGTCGAGTATGTTGCGCATGATGCTTGCGTGCGAATAGGTAAAACCTTCAAAGTTTTTGCGGAGGTCACAGTGTGCGTCGATTTGCAGGATACCAAAATCGGCATGTATCTCGGAAAGTGCCTGTACGAAGCCGAAACAGATGCTGTGGTCGCCGCCTAGCAGTGCCGCCAGCTTGCCCTTGTCCAAGATGGTTTTGGTATGGTCGTACACCCAAGTATTGAGGTAAGCGCTCCCGGCATTGATTTCCTTTAGGTTTCTCTGCATGAAGTCATTGTCGCAGACCGCCTTGCCGCAGCAGGTATAGCCGACCAAGAGTTCTGCTTCTTTGCGCAGGTAGTCGCTTTTGAGGAGTATTTTCTGGTTGGATTCGCGGATATGGATTCCCTGTTTCCATAGGTTGGGATGGTCCTTCCACCACAAGTCAAGGTGTATGCTGTGCCGCATGATGCTGGTGATGCACCTGGCTGTGCCGGGGTAGATATTGACAGTCGCCTCCCATGGAACGGGCTGTATCACCAACCGGGCGTCGTCTTCGGAAAACGGCAATCCAAAAATATTGTACTGCGGATTGCCTGCGGCATTGGGATCAAATATGCTTAAGTCCACCATAATCTTTCGAATATTGACTGCGAAAATAGAACAGAAAACGGATTTTGGTTCATTTCTGTCCGATACCACAACTTTGGAGCTTGCTCCGTTATATATAAAAACATAGGCCCCGATAGAAATCGGGGCCGCAAACTAAAACTAACTGCTTATGAGAAAATTGACTACTTCCCACAAAGATAGGTATTAAATCGGTCTTTGTGCAATGTTTTTCGGAAAAATGCGTTTTTTAATAAAAGGCTAACATTTAAAGGCGTATAGTGGTAAAGAAATGTTAGAATTTTTGGTCGGGTGAACAATTTCTGATTTCATACTGTGCAACGGATAGGCTAGTGTGTGGCACGTGAAGACACGCGCCTCGGCAAGCACCGCAGCCGTTGGTGTCCTCACCAACCGCAATGACACTAATCTGCACTACTTTATCCCTAGCACACTATATAACAGATTTTTTCTTAGAAAACCGGAACAGGGTCACAAAAAAATTGAGCGTTCCCTTGCCATTTGGAACAGGTGCAACGACTTTAAGAAATGAGGACGCTAGCATTTCATTCCCTAATCTTTTTGGAAATCTGAGCCACGGTCTTGAAGAATATATCGGTAGCTTCATCCGAGTAAGTGCCATAGGCGTCTACCAATATGCCTTTGGCGTCGGTACGGGTAGAAATGGCATAGAGTATGGCACTGTCGGAAGGATTGCTTTCGCCTTCGAAGCGATAAAAATTGTCAATGGCGATTTGGTCGGGAGAGAAGGTCTCGTTGTCGTGCGGATCTGTCAGTTTTCCTTTTTTTACCTGGTATTCCTTGGTGTATCCTTCCTTCTTTAGAGTGTTTATACATTCGACCAAGGTTGTCATTTCAGGAATATTGGGTATGTCGCTCATGTCGTTGTAATTTGTCGGTTCATTATTACAACAAACAAGCACAGGGAATGTTTTGGGAAGGTTGTTCTGTTGCGAGTAGGTTACAAGACGGTGATGCCTTTTTGGATATAGGGCTGTAGCAAACTGTCTGTTGTGGGAAGCTCGGTAATCAGTATATCGATGTCGTCAATTTGGCAACAGGTAAGACGTTGGTGCGTATTGAGTTTTTCGGAAATCGCCAATAGTACCGTATGTTCGGAGGCTTTCATCATGGCTCTTTTCACTTCCAATATTTCCCAGTCGGTGTCGGTCAGTCCATGCTCGATGTCTACGCTGTTGGTGCCGATAAAGGCCAGGTCTGCGTGGATGTTCTGCAACTTTTGGAATACCTCGGAGCCGACCGCCATCTTCGTGGTGTTGAGGATGGTGTTGCCGATGAAGATCACTTGGCAACTGGTATAGGTGGTCAATGCGACGGCTGATGTCAGGCTGGGCGTGACAAAGGTAGCGTTGAGGTCTTTTGGGAGATGGCGGATCATTTCTGCGATGGTCGACCCGCCTGTCATCAATATCAGCATTCCGTCCCGCATGAGGCCGACGGCCTTCTGTGCGATGGATACTTTGTCGTGTTGTGCATAGACCGGGTTTCTGACGAGGTGGCTTCCGCCGAAGGAATTGGAAAGCGCACCGCCGTGGACTTTCATCAGTTTTCCATTGTCCGAAAGCGTTTGCAGGTCACGTCTGATGGTATCTTCCGATACGTTCATTGTCTCGCACAAGTCCGACACCAAGACCTTGTTGTGTATGTTGAGCTGCTGGAGTATGAAATATTCTCTTTCTTTTTTGAGCATATTGACGCAAGTTTTTCGACTTTAGATTTATTTCCCCCCAAACGTACATTAAATTTTTTATTCGAAAACGGTATACAAGGATGGAGGGTTTATTTCAAATCTTTGCATGTTATATGAATATGGTGGTCGGTGTCCTCACCGACCACTAGTGGCCCTAATGGCTTGGTATCTCCAGCCACCAGCGAAAATTTGAACTATTCTTACCGAAGGTAAATGCGCCCAGGATGGATGTCTCGCCCGAGTTAGGATAATCGGCGTTCCCCTTGTCGGATGAAAAATGAAGCGAAATGTGCCAATTTTGCGGATTTTTGCGGCATTTTTGACGGTAAATCTGTTTTGTGGTCGATGCGCCTCTATTTTGAAGGTCGATTATTTCTATTTCAGGGCTGGCAGGCAGCAGGTGCAATGTTGGGTCGTTATTTTAGCTCGATGACCATTGGTCTGCCGGCGAGCTCCAGAAAATAGCGGAGGTAATCCATTTTGTCAATCATCCGGAAACTTTCCTCGATAAAGTTGATGGTGCCAATGTCTTTCTTGGCACGTACTATCAATTCCCTTCGGGACGTTTCCGGCGTTGCCGATAGGATGATGCGGTATCTTTTGTCGTTGTCCAGGCTGAGGACGATAAATTCAAATATTTCTTTTTCCATTTTTCAAAGTAAAAAGGCAAAAGCTAAAAAAGCTTAATGCTGAATAGGCAACGCTCAATGCCTAACGCCCAAGGCTTAATGAGAGCAGAACCATTTTCAAATCTACAAATCTCAAATCAATTTTCTTCTTCCGATTCCGCCTCGTCTTTTTCCTGCGTAGCGATTGGTTTCAGTATTACTTTTTCGACAGAGCTGCGGTACATTTTGAGGATGGCCATCCGGTATCCGTCCTGTTCCAGTGTCTCGCCCTCGACGGGCACCGAACCGTGGTGGTACGTGATGAGTCCGGAAAGTGTGCTGTAATGGTCGCTTGTCGGAAGCTGTATCGGTAGGAGTTCGTTGAGGTCGTCGATGGATTCGTGCGCAAGTACGAGGTAGCTGCCGTCGGGCTGTTGTTCCACGATGGGGAGTTCCGCGTCGTGTTCGTCCTGGATGTCGCCGACGAGCTCTTCGAGGATGTCTTCCATCGTGACCAGCCCGGCGATGTCGCCGTATTCGTCCGTTACCATTGCCAACTGGTTGTGTTCCTTTTGGAATGTTTTTAATAAGTCCTTGATTTTCATGCTGTCCGGGATGAAATAGGCTGGACGTAGGATGGTTCGGATGTCGGTGCGTTGGTCTTTGTGCAGTGCCTGCAACAAGTCCTTGACGTAGAGGATACCGAGCACGTCGTTGAATTTTTCGTTGTACACCGGATAACGGGAATAGCCTTCCTGTGTTACGAAATCAATGATTTTTTCAAAGGGAAGGTTGATGTCGATACCGCAGATGTCTTTCCGGTGGACGGATATTTCCCGGACGCGGCGGGTGTCAAAGTCAAATACGTTCTGGATAAGTTCGACTTCCGAGTCCTCGATGGCACCGCCTTCGCCGCTTTCGGAAAGTATCAGCTTGATTTCTTCTTCGGAATGGATATCCTGTTCTTGTACAGGCGAGATGCCGATAAGCCGAAGTATTGCATTTGCCATTCTGTTCAGCATCCAGATGAAAGGACGGAACACAAAATAAAAAACACGCAAAGGAATGGCCACAAACAGCGTGGTGTTGACCGCCTTGCGGATGGCGACCGACTTGGGTGCCAGTTCGCCAAAAACAATATGCAAAATCGTTATCAGCGCAAAACCAAGAATAACCGAGAGTTTGTTAAGGATATAAGGTGCGATGTCGATGTTGAACAGTCCGAGAAACTTCAATAGCATCTCGGTCGTGACTTCCTCTCCAACCCAGCCGAGTGCAAGGGAGGCAATGGTAATTCCCAATTGTGTTGCCGCCAAGTAGTTGTCCAGGTTTGCAGTTACCTGCTTGGCCGCCAAGGTCGCTTTGGAGGCGGCTTTGGAAGGGTCGTTTAGCTGTGTCGAACGGACTTTGACGATTGCAAATTCCGCTGCCACAAAAAAACCATTTGCCAATATCAAAAATATTGTCGCAATTAACTGAAACGTCATTGTATAGATTACGGTTACAACAATATTACGCCAAAAAGGGATATCAAGGGCGGAAACCGTTCTTTTTTCTAAGAAATAACCCGCCGCATCCCCGAAAAGAATGGAAAACGCTACCTTTGCACACCGTTTTTGGCTTTTCATTTTTGGGTGTATTTCTAAATTTTCGCTGGCGGGTGCAGGCACCGCGCCTGTAGTGGTTCTACCTATCGCGGTGTCCGCAGCGACCGAAATATATGAAGTAAAAGAGATTTTGAAATATACCCTCCATTTTTGCCTTTTTACTTTAATAATACAATGAACAACGAGAAAGAAATCAAACGGAGGAAAACCTTCGCCATCATATCCCACCCCGATGCCGGTAAGACGACCCTGACCGAAAAATTCCTGCTTTTCGGCGGTGCCATCCAGACCGCGGGTGCCGTCAAAAGCAACAAAATCAAGAAAGGTGCGACGAGCGACTTCATGGAGATTGAACGCCAACGCGGTATCTCCGTGGCGACGTCGGTCATGTCTTTTGAATACGAGGGTTTCCTCATCAACCTGCTCGATACCCCCGGCCACAAGGATTTTGCGGAAGATACTTACCGCACGCTGACCGCCGTGGACAGCGTCGTATTGGTCATCGATAGTGTCAACGGTGTGGAAGACCAGACGCGCAGGCTTATCGAGGTCTGTCGGATGCGCAACACGCCTGTCATTGTATTTGTCAACAAAATGGACCGTGACGGCAAGAACCGTTTTGACTTGTTGGAAGAGATAGAAAACGAACTCAAACTGAGCCTACACCCGATGACCTGGCCCATCAACAGTGGCAAGGATTTCAAGGGTGTGTACAACCTCCGCGACAAAAACCTGTTGTTGTTTTCGCCCAACACCAAGGCGACGGACGACGATTCCGTGATGATTCACGACCTGTCCGACCATATATTGGACCAAAAAGTAGGCGAACCGGACGCAGTGCTGCTGCGCGAGGATGTGGAACTGATTGACGGCGTCTATGGCGAGCTGGACGAAAAAGCGTATCTGGAAGGGCAGGTCGCTCCTGTGTTTTTCGGAAGTGCCATCAACAACTTCGGTGTACGTGAACTGCTCAACACCTTTATACAGATAGCACCCGGGCCGTTGCCGCGCACCGTTAGTACGCGTATCGTGCAGCCCAAGGAAAACAAGTTCAGCGGGTTTGTGTTTAAGATACATGCCAACCTCGACCCGAAACACCGCGACCGCATTGCCTTTTTGCGTATCTGTAGCGGCGAGTTTGAAAGGAACAAATATTATCACCACGTGCGTCTCGACAAGAACCTGCGTTTCAGTACGCCGTACAGTTTCCTGGCGCGTAGCAAGGACATTATCGACAATGCGTATCCGGGCGACGTGATCGGTCTCTTCGATACGGGTAACTTCAAGATTGGCGATACGCTGACGGAAGGGGAGGACTTTTATTTTACGGGCATTCCGTCCTTCTCACCCGAAATTTTCAAGGAGCTGGTCAACAAGGACCCGATGAAAACCAAACAAATGGAAAAAGGTGTCAGCCAGTTGACGGACGAAGGCGTTGCGCAGTTGTTCACGCAGTTTGGTGGTACTAAAAAGGTCATCGGTTGTGTGGGTGAATTGCAGTTTGAGGTCATCCAATACCGCCTTTTACACGAATATGGAGCATCGGTCGAGTTCCGCCCTATGCCGTTTTACAAGGCTTGCTGGCTGACCAGTGACAACACTGCCAAGTTGCAGGATTTCCTGCGATTCAAACAGACCAATTCCGCGGAGGACAAGGACGGCCAGCCTGTCTATCTTGCCCAGAGCGAATGGTTTCTCGACACCGAAATCCGGAACAATCCCGAAATCCAGTTCCATTTCACGAGCGAGATACACAAGCAGGAGATCACGTAAGCGAAAAACTTACACCGAGAAAGAGCTGCCACAGCCGCAACTGGACGACGCATTGGGATTGTTGAACACAAATCCGCGGGCGTTCAGGTCGTTGTGCCAGTCGATCTCAAGTCCTTGGAGATACAGAAGATGGTTTTTGTTGATGGCGCAGGGGATACCATTAATTTCAAACAAAAGGTCGGTATCGTTGGCATCGTCAAAACCCAATAGGTAGCTCAGCCCGCTACAACCGCCGCCTTTGACGCCGACACGGAGATACTGGTCACTTCCTGCGGGGCTTTCCTGCAACAGGTTTTTAAATTCTATCGCTGCTGTGGGCGATATGGAGATGGGTGCTGTTGTCGTTGTTTCCATTTTTTCACTTTTGTCTTTTTACTTTAATCCGTGTATTTGTAACCGACGCCTCTGACCGAATGGAAATGGTCGGGGTTCTTACTGTCTTTTTCGAAGTATTTCCGGAAGTTGAGGATGAAGTTGTCGATGGTGCGTGTCGCCGGGTAGACGCTGTAGCCCCAGACGACCTGCAATATCTTTTCGCGGGTGACGACCTCGTTTTTGTTTTCGACGAGCAGCTTGAGGAGCATGGCTTCTTTTTTGCTCAGCTCGATTGTCTGCCCTTGCCAGGTCTGCGCCTGTTGGGAGGCAAATTCTATTTTGTTGTGTCCAAAAGTGTAGGTGTCGCTGACGGTGTCCTTGTCCTGTATCTTCCGGTTTTTGATGATGAGTTTCTTGACGCGCAACAGCAGTTCCTCCAGGTCAAACGGCTTGGTCAGATAATCGTCCGCACCTTTTTTCAAACCCAAAACCTTGTCCTGGCTGGTGTTTTTGGCACTCAATATCAGGATGGGCGATTCGATGTGTTGTAAGCGTAGGGTTTCGGTTACGTTGATGCCGTTTATTTCGGGAATCATGATGTCCATGATGATGAGGTCAAAATATTCGCCCATGGCTGCCCTGGTCGCCTGTAGGCCGTCGTAAGCCGATGTGACGGTGTAACCCTCGAGTTCCAGGTTGAGCTTTAAGGTTTCGTGGAGGTTTTCTTCGTCCTCCACCAATAATATGTTGCCGTTATATTCCATACTGTTCTTTGCTTAGAGGTAATTGTATGGTAAAAATAGTACCCTTGGGCTGATTATCCGAGACGGTAATCGTTCCTTTGTGATCTGTGACTATTTTATGACAAAGGAAAAGACCGAGGCCTGTACCTTTTGTCTTGCGCGTTTCCTCGTTGCCGATGCGGTAAAACTTTTCAAAGATACGTTCTCGCTCGTCGATATTGATGCCGATGCCCTCGTCGGCGATGGACAGCCGTGCGGCGTTGGCTGCTTTTTCCAGTTGGACAGATAGCGTTGTGCTCTTGTCAGAATATTTGCGGGCGTTGTCCAGAAAATTGTTCAGCACCAGGTCGAGCAAGGCATTTTCGCCGTCAATGTATAGTTCAGGAGCTATCCGTGCCACGACCGGACGGTTGGGATACCGGTTCCGAAAATGCTGTACTGCTAGTTCCACCCGTTCGCTCCAGTTGAGATGGGTAATGTTGAGCGTGTATTCGTTTGATTCGAGTTGGGATGCGGTCAATATGTTGTTGACGAGTGCATCGAGCCGTTTGGTTTCTTCCAGCGACTGTTCGAGGAGTTTGTTGCGTTTGAGTTCTTCGAGGTTTCTTTTCAGTACGGTCTCGAGGTTGAGCTTGGTGACGGCGATGGGCGTTTTGAGTTCGTGTGTCACGGCCATCATGAAGTTTTGTTGTTTTCGGGAGAGCAGCAGTTGCTGCCGCGTGTTCCAATAGACGTAGGCGGCACCGATGAGGATGACGAGCAGGTAGGTCGTGCCTTCGCCGACGTATTGGAATGTCTTGCGTTTCTTGGCATCCTTGAGTGCTTCGATTTTGTCGATATAGTCGGGGTCGTCCTGTTTGAGTTCCACCAGCCGGAAATGGTACATCTGGCGGTTTTGGGATTCCAGGGTAAAAAACCAGGTGGTAAATCCCGCAATGATATACAGCAGCAGGAACGCAAAGGAAACCGTCAACAGCTTAAACTGATGTTTTTTGTATCTTTTTCGCATCGTGGTACAAAAATCCGATGTGTGGCGGCATTTTCCAAATATGCTGCTAAAGAAAGTTGTTCCTTTTCTGTTTGTCCGAATGGAAATGGTAAAATGTACTTTTTAGTGGAAAGTTGAACCTGTTTTGAAAGATTTCCCCATTCGCAGGCCGTGACTGTTGATAAAAAAATTAGCAAAAAGACAGAAACAACGAGAATGTTTTGTATATTCGTCAATATTTGTCAAGTCAAAACAAAGCAAGCGGTTTGAAAACAACAGGAACGATATTAAGGGAGTTGCGAGAGGCCAAAGGGCTTTTGCTTAGAGAAGTCGGGGCAATGCTTTCTCTTGACCCGACTATTTTAAGCAAAATTGAACGTGATGACCGTATGCCGACAAGAGAACAAGTAAAAGCACTTGCAGACTTTTACAAAGAACAGAAGAATGACGTAATCATTGCTTGGCTTTCGGATAAATTGGTTTATGAAGTGCAGGACGAAGATTTGGCATTGGAAGCAATGAAAGTTGCGGAGGAGAAAGTGAAATATAATATAAAACATAAATAGTGAATGAAGTAATTGAAATAGTAGAAGTAGAACAACAAGTGGAAACGCTTGAAACGGAAGTGAAGAAATTCGCTAACGGACTTCCCTATTGGGCAAAATTTCTTGCAGAGAAAATTTTGTCGAGCAATGCTATTTCAGATAAGGACATTGACACTTCGTATTCTTACTTGCTTGAACAGTTAAAACTAAAAGACGAAACAGAACAACCCGAAATTTCTATTGATTACAATGCTGAAAATTCGGGAAACTATAAAACTGATTTACTTTTCCACAAACTTGAAAATGTTGAAGGCGTAAACGCCTTAACAGAAAATCAAACCATTGAATTGAGTCCGAACCTGACTATTATTTATGGTGCAAACGGTTCGGGAAAATCAGGTTATGTAAGACTTTTGAAAAATGTTTTTTATTCAAAAGCACCAGAAGAAATTTTGCAAAATGTACATATTGACAGCGGACACAAACCTGTTAATGCAAAATTTACTTTCAAATCAAACAACGCTGAAACTTCGTTAGAATTTGCAGACAAAGACAATGTAGAGTTTAGGCAATTTGCTGTATTTGACGGAAAAGGATTGTTTAAACAGCTTGAAGAAAAAAACGAATTTGAATTTAGACCCGCAGGATTAAGTTTTTTTGCTGACTACACAAATGTAATCATTCGTGTAGAACAAAAACTAAATGCTGAAATTCAAACAAAGCAAACAGGATACACAGCGAATGACCTTTCTGCTTTGTTTGACGGAAATTCAGAAATAAAAACACTTGTTCAAAATCTGAAAGCAGAAACAAAAATTGACGACGTAAAAAAATACACGCCTTTTTCTGATAAAGATAAAAGTCAAAAAGAAGAGATACAAAAACAATATGATGACCTTTTATTGGTTTCAAGAGAAACAGATAAAAGAATAAAAGAGCTTGAAAATATCAAAGCCTTATTAAGTAAAAACAAACAGGATATAGAAAAACTTAATCAGTTTTTCACAACCGAAGTAATTGGAAAAGTAAAAACTGCAATTAGCGACTGCATAACAAAAGAAGCGACAGCAAAAGCCGAAGGCATTGAAAACTTTAAAACCGATAAAATTGAAAAGGTTGGAACAACGGAATGGAAAAATTTTATCGTTTCTGCCGAAACATTTGCTAAAACGCAAAAAAACGACAACGTAGTTTATCCTGAAAATGGCGACAACTGTTTGCTTTGCCAACAGCCACTTTCAGATGAAGCACAAAAGTTAATTTCAAATTATTGGACTTTTATAAAAAGCGTTGCAGAGCAAAACGCAAAAAAAGCACAAGAAAAATTGGATAAAGCCAAAGAGAATTACGAAAATTTAAACTTTGATTTATTTCCGCAAGACAATACACTTACTGTTTGGCTTACTGAAAAATATCCGAACGAGCTAAAAGCATTAGAGCAAAAACTTTCTGAACAGAAAACTCTTGCTCAAAATGTTGTTGCTGACATTCAAAGTAAAACCGCAAATGAAAGAGTAGAAATACAAATTAGCTTTGAACAACACACTGCGATTGAAGAAGCCAACGATAATTCTATTAAATCGCTAAAAGAAGATGAGCAAAGCAAAGAATTGGAAAAATTACTGAACTCCAAAACACTTTTAGAACACAAAGAAAAATTCAACATGCATTTTTCAAAGTTTGAAACCTTTCTCAATAATCAAGTTTGGATTAAAAAGGCGAACAAGGCTAATTTTAGAAAGACTAAAATAGACACGACAAACACAGAAAAATCATTATCGGATAAGTATTTCAATCAAAAATACATTGATACTTTTAACGAAGAATGTCAAAAACTGAATGGGAGTTTTGGAATTGAAATAAGCACCACGGGGTCAGCAGGAAAATCTTCCCGACAACTCAAACTAAAAGGTAAGAAGCCGAATGATGTATTAAGCGAGGGCGAACAAAAAGTAATTGCTATCGCTGATTTTCTTGCAGAAATGCACTTGTCGGAAGTAAACAAAGGAATTATTTTTGACGACCCTGTTACTTCGTTGGACGAAAGACGAAAAAGTGAAATTGCAGAGCGACTTGCACAAGAAGCATTACAAAAACAAGTTATCATTTTTACACACGATTTGGTCTTTGTTTCAAATCTTTTGACAAAAAGTGAAGATTTAAAAACCGCTTTTTTGTGTCATTGGATTGAAAATAGAGATGATAAGCCTGGACAAGTTTGGCTTAACAATTCACCGTCTTATGAAAAAGAATATCGAAATGCCGAACCTGCAAAAAAACATTATGCTATTTGCAGTAAAGACGATTGCGAACCAATGCAACGTGAAATAGTAACAAAGCAAGGTTTTACATCATTAAGAACTTGTTATGAGGTTTTAGTAATCAACGACCTATTTAACAATGTTGTGCAACGCTACAACGAAAGAATAAGTATTGATGCACTTGTAAAAGTTTCGTTTGATGACACTCTCATAAATGAACTTTTAGACAGTTATGCCCAATGTTGCCGATTTATGGAAGGACATTCACATAGCGATAAATATTCGTATCAAAAACCTGAACCCAAAAACTTAAACGAGGAAATTCAGCGTTACGAAGCGATAAGAAAGAAAATAAGAGATACAAAGAACAAAAAAAATAATTGACGAGATATGCCCACCCTCAATTTCAAAGGAAAAACATTTGTGCAAAACCACCATTTGGCGGTTAAGTATCACCAACTTGTGCCAAAGGCAGAATTTAGCCTTACGGACAAGGTTTCTTTGCACGATAACCTGATTGTACAAGGCGACAACCTCAAAGCATTAAAAGCTCTTTTGCCCACTTACGCGGGAAAAGTAAAGTGCATTTACATAGACCCGCCTTACAATACGGGAAACGAAAATTGGGTTTACAACGACAACGTAAACAGCCCGATGATTAAAGAATGGTTGGGTAACACAGTGGACAAAGAAGATTTGACACGCCACGACAAATGGCTTTGTATGATGATGCCACGCTTAAAACTTTTGCGTGAATTATTGAGTGAGGACGGAGTGATTTTTGTTTCTTGTGATGATAATGAACAGCATAATTTGAGAGTATTGCTTGATGAGATTTTTGGGCAACAAAATTTCATTCAGAATATCATTTGGCAGAAAAAGTTTTCGCCTCAAAATGATGCAAAGTATTTTTCCGACAATCACGATTTTCTCATTTGCTACGCAAAAAACAAAGTTGAAGGAGAACAAAAATTTGGTTGGGAAAGAAATTTAATTTCAAGAAGTGAAGAACAAGACAACCGCTATTCAAATCCTGATAACGACCTAAGAGGTGCGTGGACTTCAAGTGATATGACCGTAAAAACATATTCGGCAGATTACGATTACGAAGTAACAACACCAAGCGGAAAGAAAATCAAACCAACAAAAGGAAGATGTTGGTTTACTTCAAAAGAAAACTTTCAAAAATTAATTGATGATAATAGAGTTTGGTTTGGCGAAAATGGAACAAATGTTCCCCGTGTAAAAAAATTCTTATCAGAAGTTCAGGGCGGGGTTGTCCCAATTTCTATTTGGCTACATACAGAGGTTGGACATAATCAACAAGCGAAACAAGAATTAAAGCAATTATTTGATGAAGTTGATTTGCCATTTGACACGCCAAAACCCGTTTCTTTAATCAAAAGAGTTATCCAACTTTCAACCAACGAAAACGACATTATCCTTGATAGCTTCGCAGGTTCGGGAACAACAGCACACGCAGTTTTAGAACTCAACAAAGAAGACGGAGGCAACCGTAAATTTATTTTGGTAGAGCAGGAAGATTACGCCAATGCCATTACAGCCGAAAGAGTTCGCAGGGTAATCAAACGTCTGAATCATTGTTTATCTGATTCAGAGATTAGTATGATTAAAAACAAAAAGCAACGGGAAACGGCATTCAAAAATCAAAGTAATCAGGCAAATCAAAAAAATCATAGTTCGGACACTTTCAGTTATTTCCAATTAGGGGATGAAGTAGAAATGGAAGGAATTTTAACCAAAGATACCTTGCCGGGCTATACCGAATTTGCGCGTTATCTGTTCTACACCGCCACAGGCGAACAGTTTGATGAAAAAGCAATCGAAGAGAAAACAGGCTTCATTGGCGAAAGCAGTCATTACGAAGTCTATTTGTTTTACAAACCGGATATTGAATGGCTGAAACAAAATGCCTTAACATTGGAGCAATGCCGCAGTTTGCCAAAACCCCAAGACAAACAACGTTTGGTATTTGCACCTGCCAAATATGTGGACGATTACACTTGTCTCGAATGCCGAATTGATTTTTGCCAATTACCGTATGAGATTTATAGAATGCAGAAATAAAGGTTTAACCGCAAAGGACACAAAGAAAAATCCGCAAAGAGCGCAAAGGCGAGCGATTACACCGTGTCCTTTCCGGAAAAACTTAGCGAACTTAGCGGTTAAAAAAATAAATAATGACAGAAAACGAAATATCACATAAGGTAATAGGCTTGGCAATGGAAGTTCATACTGCATTGGGCGCAGGATTGTTGGAAAGTGCTTACAAAGAATGTTTATATTACAAAATAGGAAAGTCGGGATTGTGGGTTGAAAAAGAAAAACCAATGCCTTTGATTTTTGAAGAAGTGAAATTAGAGTGCGGTTATCGGATAGATTTATTGGTGGAAAATAAATTGGTTATCGAAATAAAAAGTGTAGAAGCCTTAAATGATGTTCATTTGGCTCAAACGCTTACTTACATGAAGTTGGGCAACTACAAATTAGGTCTGTTAATCAACTTCAATGTAACATTATTGAAGCACGGAATTAAACGAGTAGTAAACGGCTTATAACATTGCGAACCTTTGCGTAAACCATTTGCGAACTCTGCGGTTAAAAAATATCAAACCGCCAAGAACGCCAAGTAATTCGCAAAGAACACAAAGGAAAGGAATATGAAACTGAAAAATTATCAAGATAAAGTTTTAAAGGAACTCAAAGAATATTTGAGTGAACTTTCGGATTTTAAAGCTAAATACGAAAAGGTTTTGGAATTTGATGCCGATATGGCAAAGGATTACAATTTTCCGAAACGTGCTTGGGAAAAATCAACAGGACGTAGCATTTACAGTTCCAAAATAAACGGCTTGGACGAACCTATGCCCGATATTTACCTGAAAGTGCCGACAGGTGGCGGTAAAACCTTGTTGGCTTGCCACGCTCTTGACAGTATTCAAAAAACGTATCTCAAAAGGGAAACGGGTTTGGTACTTTGGGTGGTGCCGTCAACGCAGATTTACCGTCAAACTATCAAAGCATTAAAAGACCGAAACCACCCATACAGACAGGTTTTAGACATTTCAAGCGGAGGCAGAACATTGATAAAAGAGAAAACGGAAATGTTTAATCGTCTTGACGTGGAGGAACACTTGGTCGTATTGCTTTTAATGTTGCCGTCTGCAAACCGTCAGAACAAAGAAACGCTGAAAGTATTCCGTGACCAAGGAGGATTTACCGATTTTTTCCCAAGAGAAGATGATTTTGAAGGGCATAAAAAACTAAGAGAATTGCTTCCAAATTTGGATTGTTTCACAACCGAAATGGAAGTATTTGGAACACAAATAAAAACTTCGTTGGGCAATACTTTGAAAGTTTTGCGTCCGCTTGTTGTTATAGACGAGGGACATCGTGCTTATGGTGAAACTGCAAGGAATACGATATGCAATTTTAATCCGTCATTCATACTTGAACTTTCGGCAACACCGCCACCCAACAGCAATGAGTTGGTAAAAATTACAGGTCGTGAACTGCACGAAGAAGAAATGATAAAGTTGGATATTCACTTAACCAACAAAACAAGTTTAGATTGGCAAGATACACTATTGGCAAGTTTTGAAAAGCGAAACGATTTAGAGAAAAAAGCCAAAGAATATGAAGCCAATACAGGCGAATATATTCGTCCGATTTGTTTGATACAGGTTGAACGAACAGGAAAAGACCAACGAGATAAAAAATACATTCACGCAGAAGATGCGAAAGAATATTTAATCAAAAAATGCAATGTTCCCGAAAGTCATATCGCTATCAAATCAAGCGAAAAAGACGATATTGAGGGAATTGATTTGTTTGCCAATGATTGCGAAATTCGCTATATCATCACCAAACAAGCCTTGCAAGAGGGTTGGGATTGTTCGTTTGCTTATGTGCTTACCGTCCTAACAAATCCAAGTTCGGCAACAGGAATAACGCAGTTGGTTGGTCGTATTCTAAGGCAGCCATTTGCACGAAAAACCAAAGTGCAGGATTTGGACGAATGTTATGTTTTTACGTTCCGACAAAATGCAAAATCGTTGGTTAGCGACATCAAAAAAGGATTGGAAGATGAAGGATTGGGCGACATTGCAGGCAGAATTGTAAGCGATGAGGCAGGAACATATACAGGCGGTTTGAGAGAGCGTGAAATGCAGTACCGTCCCGGCTTCAAAAAATTTGAAGGAAAAATTTATTTGCCCAAATTCGTTGTTCAGGAAGAAAAAAGTTGGCGTGATATAATGTTTGAAGCCGACATTTTGCGTTGGATTGATTGGAACGATATTAACATTGATGAAATTAAAAATCTTTCCTTGCAAAACAAATTAAGCAAAGAACAGGAAATTGTTTTGGGGTTAAGCAGCGAAGAACAAGAATTGCTAAGAGAAACAGGCAGAGCCGAAAAAACAGGAACATTGGAAATTGACCTTGTGTTTTTGTCAAGACAAATTACCGAACTTATTCCAAACCCGTGGTATGGTTATGAAATTGGCAAAAAAGCGATTGATTTACTACAAACAAAATACGACCGTGAAACCGTTGCCGCTAATTTTGTTTTCATCATTGAAGAACTGAAAAAGATTTTGGATAAAGAACGTAATCGCTTATCGGAACAGGTTTTTAGAAAAATGGTTTCAGATAAAAAACTTTGTTTTTTCCTAATTGAAAACAAAGGCGGTTTTGTATTGCCGTCAAGAATAAAAGTAAAAAGCAACAAACAGTTGGTGCGCAATGACAACACGCCAATTCAAAAATCATTGTTTGACTACGTTCCCGAAGAAAACATCAACGACCTTGAAAAGTCGGTTGCCATTTATCTTGACGAACAGGAAAAACTATTGTGGTGGTATCGCAATATGAGCCGACAGGATTACCATATACAAGGTTGGAAACGCAATAAGATTTATCCAGACTATATTGCTGCCAATAAGTATAACGACGATTACAGGACGGTATATGTATTGGAAACAAAAGGTATTCATCTAAGAAACGAGGACACCAAATATAAAGAGGACGTATTTGCATTGTGTAACGAATTGGGAGCAAAAAAGGCTTGGAAAGAACTGTTTGACGAATTTCCCGACCACAACTTTGAATTTCAGGTAGTGTTTGAGGACGAATGGCAAAACAAGATTAACGAACTGATTTAAATTGCAGGAGGAAAAATTCGCCCCCCTGTTGAACTGTTCAGGATTCTTGAATAGTTCAACAGGAAAAGCATATTCCACTATTGATTCAAAACAAATTCCCCAATTTCTCTGCAAGTCCTTTCTGCATATCCATGTGGAATCCGTCAAAATAATTTTCTATAAAAGCAATGGAGCTATATCCGAAGTTTTCGGAAACATTGAAACATCAGGGGCAACATCTGCTTCTTGTGTAAGCAACCTAAAAATTCTTCGGGTTGAAAAGCTGTCTACAAATAAAATATTGGGTGTAAACAAAAAAGTCGCTGACAACCAGCGACTCTTGCAGAGAGGAAGGGATTCGAACCCTCGATGCGGTTGCCCGCATACACACTTTCCAGGCGTGCCTCTTCAACCGCTCGAGCACCTCTCTATTTCCTGTTAAGGGAGAGCAAAGGTAAGGGCTTATTTTTATATTTTGAACAAATTTTCCGCGTTTTTGGTCGTGACGTCTGCTATTGTTTCCATGTCGATGCCTTTTGCCTCGGAGATGGCATTCAGAATGTAAGGCAGGTAGGCACTTTCGTTGCGTTTGCCACGGTAGGGGACAGGTGCGAGATAAGGCGCGTCCGTCTCCAGCACGATGTGTTCGATGCCGATGTCTTTGAGGTTTTCGGGCATATTGGCTTTTTTGAACGTAAACACACCGCCGATACCCAACAGAAACCCTAAACCGACAATGGCTTTTGCTTCCTCGGCCGAACCGCCGAAGCAATGGAATATCCCATGCAAACCTTTATCAGAAAAGGGTTTGACCATTGCTACGCAGTCCATCGTAGATTCGCGTGCATGGATGACAATCGGCAAGCCCAGATCCAACGCCCATTGCATCTGTTGGTTAAATACTTTTTTCTGTAGATCGACGGTGGATTTGTCCCAGTAATAGTCCAGCCCGATTTCGCCGATGGCAGCAAAGGGCCGTTGCAAAAGATATTGGTAGACGATGTCCAGTTCTTTTTCATATTGGCCATTGACCGAGCAGGGATGCAAACCCATCATGGCGATACAAAAACCGGGATATGCCTTTTCCAAATCCAGCATTGCTCCATGCGTCGTGCTGTCGATGGCCGGCATGTATATTTTGGAAATACCAGCTTGTCGTGCGCGTTGCAGCATGGCATCCCTGTCTTCGGAAAATTCCTCCACGTAAGGATGGCTATGCGAATCAATTATGTTCATGTCCGCAAAGTTCGGACAAAACATTTTGTTTGTCAATACAGCACGTCAAAACGGAAACCCAGTGGGGAAAAATGTTCCAAGGTCTTGGGTAGCGCATATTCAAGTCGTTCGCGTGCCTTGTCGCTGTCGTGGAAGACGATGATGTCGCCTGCGTCGGTATGTTTCTGGACGTTGTGCCAGCATTGTTCGCCGGTAATGTGCGTGTCAAAATCACCACTCAACACGCTCCACATCACGACCTTGAGCGATGCGCGTTTTTGCAACAGGAGGTGTTCCTGTTTTTTGCGCATACGACCATAAGGTGGGCGAAAAAAATCGCTTTCGATGAGTTTGTCCGCTTGTGCAAAATCGTTGAGATAAGTATGTTCGTTTTCTTCCCAGCCGTTGAGGTGGTGGTAGGTATGGTTGGCGACGAGATGCCCGTTCTGCTTTATTTTTCGGAACAGATCGTCATGCAGCGCCACATTTTTCCCGATACAGAAAAAGCTGCCCTTGGCATTATGTTGTGCCAGACTGTCCAATATAAAAGGCGTTGTTGCCGGGTTGGGTCCGTCGTCGAATGTCAGGTATATAACCTTTTCGTCCGCGTCGTATTGAAACAGACGGTTCGGATAAAATCCTTGGATCCAGCGTGGTAGTTTGATGAGGTACATAGCGATAAGCCTAAAGTATAAAGTCAAAAACAAAAATCCCTGTCGGCTGTCAATCAACGTCAGTTGCCCGTAATCGGGGTCAGAAGTTGTGCATCGGTAATCAGCACACACATAATATATAATACGGACTACCGACGACCTTAAAATTATTCTCCGTCGATGACGATGATTTTGTCAGGGTTGTTACTGGTCGGGCTTTCCAGCGCATCTGACTTGATGGCCAGTTCCTGGTTTTTAAAGTTATAGTCTAATTTTTTATTTGGATTGTCAAACGGATAAATAGCGTTTATCTTTTTAAATGGAAACGACGGCAGGACGATATTGCCGTCAGGACTTTTCAGTATGTGGATGTATAGTTTGTTTTTTGTCTGGGTGATGACGCCCCATTTTTGCTGGGCGATATATCCACCGCTGGTGTTGTAGATGGTTTCACCATATTTGTGTAGCCAGTTGCCGACCGAGTCGATGCGATTGGAAAACTGCGGCTGCACTTCGCCATTGGGCAGTGGCCCGATATTGAGTAAAAGGTTGGCTCCTGCGCCTGCGGATTTTGCCAGCAATGCAATGAGCTGGGGGAAATTTTTATAGTTGTCGTCCTTGATGTTGTAACCCCAGCTACCGTTCATCGTTGCGCAGGTTTCCAATGGGAGAGAAGACGGTTTTTGGAAACTAAGGCCATGCGCGTTTTCTCCTGGAACGTCCTGTTCGAACATCTGGAAATCCTCTCCGGGCAAGGGCGTCATGTGGTGGTTGTTGCCCACGAGACATTGCGGCTGCAACTTATGGATGAGGTTGTAGATTTCAGAAATATGCCAATCAACGCGCACGTCCGAGTCTTTTCGATGCGCGCTTTCTTCTTCCATCTGGTCCCAATAACCGTCAAACCAAATGCCGCCGACTTCACCGTAATGAGTTAGGAGTTCGGTCAACTGGTTTTTCATGAACTGGATATAGTCATCCCATTTTTCCTGTACTTTTCTGCCTGTTCCCTTGCCTGTCCGTCCCGTGGTAAATGAATAGTCGCTGCGTCCCCAGTCCAACAGGGAATAGTAAAAAAATATTTTGAGCCCATGCTTATGGCAAGCGTCCGCCAGTTGTTTGACTATGTCCTTTTTGTAAGGCGTGTGCATGATGTTGAAGTCGGAATATTTGGTATCCCAAAGGCTGAATCCGTCGTGGTGGCGCGTGACCAACGTGATATATTTCATACCGCCGGCCTTGGCCATCTCCACCCATCTGTCCGCGTCAAAGTCAATAGGGTTAAAGCTTTTTTCCAAAAGTTTGTAATTGTCAAACGGAATGTTGCGGTTGTTCAAAACCCATTCACCGTCACCCAAAAGGCTGAACAGTCCCCAATGGATGAACATCCCATAACGCGCGTCCTGAAACCATTGTTTAGCCGCGAGGTTGTGTCCATCCTGCCCCCAACTGTTTACGGTCAAGACAATACAACTTGTAACAAGGAGAAAATATTTTTTCATGCAATACATTATTTGAGTTCCAAACGTACATGAAATTTTTCATTCATAAACTACACATAGGATGAATGAAAAATTTCATGGGAGTTCCTCTTGTCCGATAAACGACGTTAATATTCCAGAGAAATCTAAGGGGTCTAAAAAAAAATAAAAATCCCGGACACAATGTCCGGGATTTTTATAAAAGCCCTCCTCTGGTTTCCTCTCCTAAAGGAGGGAGGAGATGCGAAGTCTATCATTTTTGTTTAACCCTGTTCAATGCCCATTTTCTCCAAAACCGCCGTGCTTACGCCCGTGGTGAAATAGCCGCCGTCGTGGTAAAGGTTCTGCATCGTAACCATGCGCGTCAGATCGGAGAACAACGTGATACAGAAATTGGCGCAGTCTTCTGCTGAAGCGTTGCCCAATGGAGAGATGGCGTCGGCGTAGTCAAAGAAGTCACCAAAACCCTTGATGCCACTACCTGCCGTGGTCTTGGTGGGGGATTGGGATACCGTGTTGATACGTACTTTCTTTTCTATGCCGTAGTGGTAGCCAAAGCTGCGGGCGATGGATTCCAGCATTGCCTTGATGTCCGCCATGTCGTTGTAGAAGGAATAGGCACGTTGTGCAGCATTGTAGGTCAGTGCGACCACGCTTCCCCATTCGTTGATGGCATCCAGTTTCTTGGCGACCGCCAGCATCTTGTGGAAAGAGAGTGCCGACACGTCGATACCTTTTTGGAAATAGTCGTAGTTGGCTTCTGCGTAGGGAATGTTTTTGCGCACGTTGACGCTCATCCCGATGGAGTGCAGGACGAAATCGACTTTGCCGCCGAGTATTTCCTGGGATTTTTCGAAAAGGTTGGTCAGGTCTTCAACGCTGGTCGCGTCGGCAGGGATAATCTGCGCACCTGTTTTTTCGGACAGACCGTTCAGCTCGCCCATGCGCATCGCGATAGGGGCATTGGTCAATACGAAACTTGCACCTTCTTCGTGTGCTTTTTCGGCAACTTTCCAAGCAATAGAGTTTGCGTTGAGTGCACCGGAGATAATACCTTTTTTCCCCTTTAGTAAATTATAGGCCATGATAAGTATGTTGAATGATAATCGTGCAAAGAAAATGTAATTTTTCCAATAAACATAAATGGCTCAAGTTGTCGAGGCAACGGTACAAGTAGCTTTCCGTCACGGCAGACTGGGAAGGTCGCCGTGTTTTTATCTTTGCCTGTAGGCGTATTATGGATGTTCAAATGCTCAAATTTTCCTCATTCATTTCTTCCCCCGCACTAGCTGATAGGAAGCGTCGATTATTTCTCGCAACAGCATTGGTGGTAGGGAACCGTCGACGATGACTGTGTTCCAATGTTTTTTGTTCATGTGGTAGCCGGGCAGTATCGCGGTGTATTGTTCGCGCAGCTCCTCCGCTTTTTCCGGGTCGCACTTCACGTTAAAGCGTACGGGCCGCTCGTCGAGCGCGAGCAGTAGGAATATCTTCCCCCTGGTCTTGAACACCAGCGTATCTTCCCCAAAAGAGAAACCCTCTTCCACTTCTGTTTTGGAAAGGGCATATTCGCGTATGGATTCCACGTTCATGGCTGTAACATTTGGTTTTTTGCGATGGGTTTGCTACCTTGGTAGCCGATGTCTTACTTTTGTTTTTTGCGATATGAATTTTTGCAGATGAAAATAGTGATTTTTTTTGGAATAATTGTGGCGATAGTATTGATGGGTTTTGTTGTTTATTTTGTCAAGACACACCCGGAAAGTGATACCCGCCTGTCTTTTATCCACGTCTTCCTGCTTTCCCAAAATGACGACGGCTTCCGCCTCAAAGTCAATTCGACGGAATTTAACCCGGATGTTGCCGAAGAGGGCGACCGAGGAGAATATTCCTATCTCGGCAAAGTCCCGAAAAACAGCGATTCCGCACATGTACATTTCAGAGCAAGGAATATCGACACGACTTTCCGCATCGAGGTCGCGGACATAGATACCATTGCCATAGGTGTCAACAACGGCGGAGAACTGTCCCTAAAAAAATTCTGAGCGCATATTCTTGTTTGCCCTATTCAACCAAAAGTGCGTCCTCTTTGTTGTATTGTGTGCTGCATCAAAATGTTCATTGTTTACATTCGTATTTATTGCTTACTCGTATTGAGCGTTAGTTTTTTTGGCATTTTTACCTTTTTACTTTTATTTTATGCAAAACGGGACATTGCTGCAGGGCTTCCACTGGTATCTGGACGAAGAGAAAAAATTGTGGAACGAATTGGTCGCCAATGCGGAAGACTTGAAGAAAAAAGGTATTACCGCTGTATGGTTGCCACCTGCCTACAAAGGAGCCAACGGTGCAAAATCGATTGGATATGATGTGTATGACCTCTATGACTTGGGCGAATTTGACCAGAAAGGCACCACCTCGACCAAATACGGCACCAAGGACGAATACATCGCAGCGATAGATGCGCTTCATCAACTGGACATCATGGTCTATGTGGACGTTGTCCTTAACCATAAGATGGGCGGCGACGAGGAGGAAACGGTCAAAATGGTGCGTGTGGACGATGACAACCGTGTCGAAAAAGCAGGAGAACCTTTCATGGGAAGGGCATTTACCAGATTCCGTTTTCCCGGAAGGAGTCATCAGTATTCCGATTTTGAATGGGACTTCCAGTGCTTCAGCGGCATCGACTATATCACGGACGAAAACGGCAACGGGACGAGCGGCATTTTTTCCATCCTCAACCAATATGGTGACGGCTGGGAGGAAAACGTATCGGACGAGAACGCCAACTACGATTTTCTAATGGGCTGCGACGTTGAGTTCCGTAATCCTGCGGTAAGGCAGCATCTCAAAGACTGGATTAAATGGTACCATGAAACGGCGCGCTTTGACGGCGTCCGTCTCGATGCGGTCAAGCATATCAACTACGATTTTTTCAAGGAATGGATAGATTTTGTCAGGAATGAGGTGAGCAAGGACTGCTTTTTTGTCGCGGAATACTGGAGCTATGACGATTCCGAACTGGTCGCTTACATCGATCATACCGAGGGACGGATGCACTTGTTCGACGCGCCGTTGCAAAATAATTTCCACAATGCGAGCCGCCAAAAGAAGGACTACAATCTCACGGAAATCTTTGCCAACACGCTGGTGCAGTCCAATCCCGACCTAGCCGTGACGCTTGTCGCCAACCACGACACGCAGCCCTTGCAGTCGCTGGAAAATCCCGTGGAGCCGTGGTTCAAGCCATTGGCCTACGCGCTGATATTGCTGCGTGAGAAAGGGTATCCCTGCGTGTTCCTGCCCGACGTGTACGGTTCGGTCTATACAGACAAAGGCAACGACGGCAAGGACGTGGAGGTATTTTTGCCCGTGGTAGACAAAATCTACGCATTGATGACGGCAAGGCAACTTTTTGCCTATGGCGCGGAGGTGGACTATTTTGACCACAACAACTGTATTGCGTGGCGGCGCACGGGCGACGATGCCCACGAGGGTTGCGTCGTCATCCTCTCCAACGGTGACGAGGGTTTTAAGGAACTGGAATTGGGAAATGATTTTGCGGGCATCGTTTTCCGTGATTTTCTACAAAACAGGGAAGACGAGGTACGCCTGGATGAAAAAGGAAAAGGAAAATTTTTCGTAAATAGCTCCTCCGTAAGTGTGTGGGTAAGGAAAAAATAAGCAGTTTTGCAACTATGCGCAGCAACCATTGGTCAGGAAATAACAGGGCGAAAAATACAGACAGCCATGCGTTGGTATGTCTGGTGCTGCTGTTCTTGGCCGTTTTTGTTCCGCTGCTGCACCTGCGCGCGCAACAGGTAGATTCCGTCCATAGACCCGCCCAGACAGTCCATAAAAAAGATACGGCTAAAAAAGCAGTACCCAAAAAAGACACCTCCAAACTGAAAACAAGCGTCGGCTCGACCCATACAGATACATCCGTTAAAAAAGACTCCGAGCAACACCGTCCGTTGGCAACAAGCAGGACAGACAGTCTTGCCAAAAAGAAAACAACGACCCCTCCCGTTGCACCCATACCGCACAAAGACAGTGCAAATACGGCACCGCGCCCGCATAAGGCCGTGAAAGATACCACGAAAAAGGAGACCGTCGTGCCGCGCGTCATCGGCAAAAAAGCCGACTCGCTTTTCGAAAAGACCATAGCCGTCCCTTACCTACCGTTGAGGGCCAAACCAATCTATGTCATCGACACGCGCCATCCTTACCAGTCCAAGGACACGTTGTTCTTCATTGTCTGCGGTGTTTTCCTGTTGTACGGCATTGTCCGCACGACATTTCCCGACTACACGGACAAGCTGTTCCGCAACCTCGTTTCTTTTTCCTCCATGGACAGGAACGAATACACTATCGGGCAGAACAACCTGCCGTCCCTGCTGCTTAACCTGTTGTTCTGCCTGTCGGCAGGACTGTTGGGAACATTGCTTATCGAACAGCCGCAAAAACTGTCGTTTGCCTTTTGGCAGCTATGGCTATTGGGTAGTCTCGCTTTCGCGGCCATCTACCTAGTCAAGTTCCTGACCATCTATCTTTTCGGTTGGATTTTCGATGCATCGGATGATGCCAATACCTACATGTATGTCGTGTTTCTGGTCAACAAGATTGTAGGTGTGCTGTGCCTGCCGGCGATACTTGTTTTTGCTTTTGCGGACAACCCTTTGCTCAGCCAGTATATTGCCACGCTTGGCAGTATATTGTTGGTCGTACTTCTTCTGTACCGCTATGTCGTCAGCTTTTCAGTTATTGCAAGAAATCTGCAATTAAATGCGTTCCACTTTTTTTTATACCTTTGCAGCGTAGAGATAGTTCCGATACTTATTTTGTATAAGTTGTTTTTTAAGGATTTGGTGCATTGGCTTTAGCACCAGTATGTTCCTGTCAAATATTTGATAAAGAGAAGACAAGCATGGTAACTCCACTAAAACAAGAAATGAAGATTCTAATTACACAACCCAAACCCCAAAGCGAGAAATCTCCTTATTTTGAGTTGGAAAAGAAATATGATGTCTGTCTCATTTTCCACCCGCTGTCCATCATCGAAGGCATTCCAGCCAAGGAGTTCAGACGTCAAAAGATTGACATTACCACCTATTCCGCGGTTATTTTTACAAGCCGCCATGCCATCGACCATTTTTTCCGCCTTTGCGAGGAAATGAAAATCAGCGTCAGCCAGGAAACCAAGTATTTTTGCATCACCGAAGCGGTCGCGCTCTATTTGCAGAAGTTCATCCTGTACAGGAAAAGAAAGGTTTTCTTTGGTGCCAACGGAACCAACCAAGGTCTTTTGGACGTCATCAACAAACACAAGTCCAACGAGACTTTCCTCTACGTCACCAGCGACAACCCCGAAGAAAACTCCATCATGACTTGGCTCAAAAACAGCAAGAGCATCTACAACAACGCCAGCATGTACCGCAACGTGGACAACGGCACCAAAGAAATCCTCACAGCGCAGCACTACCACATCGTCTGCCTGTTCACACCTGGTTCTGTTAAACAGATCCAAGAATATTTTCCTGAATTCCAGCAAAAGGACACTGCCATCGCCGTGTTTGGAAGCAATACAGAAAAGGCTGCTACCGAAGCTGGCTGGACCGTCGATATCTCTGCTCCGACACCGCAGTCACCCAATATGGGCGTGGCACTGAGCCAATACCTTAGTAAGGACCTGGTCAGCCATTAGAGCACACTAAGGCAAAAGCAGGAAGTGTAGTCACCCTTTGAAATAATTCAGTGGTAATTGCGCTAAAATACTTTCGTATTCAGGTGTTCCCGACTCCAGTGCTATTTCATTTCCCTTCAATGGAATCGTTCTTTTCCAAAACGAATATGTCCTCGCTGTCCTTGCGCATGAAGAGTTCCTCACGCGCATAATGTTCCAGCGCGGAAGGGTTGGAGCGGAGTTCGTTGAGCTTCTGTTTGGTCGAGTCAATCTGTTTTTTGTAGAATTCCTGGGTCGCCAATATCTTGTTGTATTCTTTCTGGCGCTGCATCTGCGTAAAGATGTCGTTCCGGTCAAAGAACAGCAGCAACGCCAAAAATATCACCGAAGAGATGATGTATTTGTTTTTCAGATACCTGACGATATGTTCCTTGTTGGCCATTACAGTATGGAAGATAGACTTTTCCTGTGCAAATTAAAAAGTATAAAGTAAAAAGGCAAAATTAAAAAAGCCGCATACGTAACAGCCGAGCTACTGTTACCCTTTTCTATTCGCAAAATCCGCCATGACGGCTATCAGTGCTTCCAAATGTTCCATCGGCAGGGCGTTATACATGCTCACACGCAGACCGCCGACACTGCGGTGGCCTTTCACGCCGACCATTCCGGTTTCCTTGCAGACCTGCAAAAATTCCTCTTCCACGGCCTTGTCGTCGATGGTAAACGTAGCGTTCATGCGACTGCGGTCTTCCTTGACGACCAGCGGACGGAACAATGCCGTGCTGTCCAGAAAATCATAAAAACGGCTGGAGCGTGCGATGGCGCGTTTTTCCATTTCGGCCAGTCCACCCTCTTTTTTGATCCAGCGCAAGGTCAACAGGGAAACGTATATCGCAAAAACCGGCGGTGTGTTGAGCAGGGACGCCGCCTTGATATGTTCGCGGTAGTCCATGATGGGTGGTATGGGACGTTTTATTTTCCCCAAAAGGTCTTTTTTGACGACGACGATGACCGTTCCTGCCGCACCGACATTTTTCTGCGCACCTGCATAGATAAGGTCGTATTTGCTAAAATCCAGTTGTCGGCTAAACAGGTCGCTGCTCATGTCCACGACAATCGGCGCACCGTTGGCGTCCGGCACCGTAAACCACTCCGTGCCTTCCACCGTGTTGTTGGACGTGAAATGCAGATAGGACAGTCCTTTCGGCACATCGAGGTTTTTCTCAATATAAGAATGGTTCCTGTCTGCGGTAGAGCCGACTACTTCCACATTCCCGAAATACTGCGCTTCCTGTATGGCCTTTTTGCCCCAGATACCGTTGTTGATATAAGCGGCAGTCGCGTCGCTGTCCAAAAGGTTCATCGGCACCTGCATGAACGAGGTTGTCGCTCCACCTTGCACATACAGAACTTCGTAATCGTCGCCTAAACCCATCAGTTCCTTGATAAGTGTCCGCGCTTCTTCGATGACGTCGATGAACCATTGCGTGCGGTGTCCAATCTCCAATATAGAAAGTCCGATGCCGTTGAAACCGTGTATGGCTTCCGCAGCCTGGTCCAATACTTCCTGCGGTAGTATCGAAGGCCCGGAATTAAAATTATAACGCTTCATTATGTGTTTTAATGATGATTGTTAAGGGGCGGAAAATTACGATAAATAAAACGACAGGAGATAAAAAAGATTGAGCAACAAGAATGGAGGGAAAATACGGGAAGTCGGAAAGACCGAATGTTCATACGCCGCTATGCCAAACGAAATGTTTCGCACGACCCTACTTCACACGGCATAAAAAAGTGTATTGCTTCTTCGCAAAGAGACTGTGCTGGGAAAAGGGTGTTCATTTTCTGCCAACGTACTAATTTGAACCCTTGTAAGTATCTGTTGTCTCGCTTTTTTTTGTCTTTTTTTAGCTCTGTTTCCCGTTATGGTGTTCCACATCCGTCACGCCACCCGAGACGACGAACTTCATCACATCGGCGGCTTTCATGTCTTCGTCCATGATACGGATTCTGTCGTGTGGAACGATATAGGTGATGCCGGACAACGCATAGGATTGTGGCACGTAGACGATGACATGTTCGTCCAGTCCAAAGGTGGACGCGTTTTCCTGTGTGATGAATCCGAGCCGCCACACGCCCGTCGCATCGACATTGACGAGGGCAGGCTTGTTGAACTTTCTTTTGTTGCCGGCAAATGCCTGTACAAAATCCTTCACCGAGGAATAGATAAGCTTGACTCCCGGCGTGTGTTCCAATATGCGGTCAAAGAAATGCATCAGCCGCCCAATGATAAAGAAGGACGAAAGTCGTCCAATCACGACCAAAAAGACGATTGTCAATATAAATCCCACGCCCGGAATCCTCTTGAATGCCTTGTCTGTATCCACCGAAAACGAAGGAAGGATACTGCCAACGATATTGGGCAGCAGGTTGTCGACCAGCGAAAAAAGCCACCAGATGACATAGACCGTGACGCTCAGCGGCGCGACGACCAATATCCCCTGGAACAAATACTGTACAAAAGACTGTGCGGTAAAAAACGATTTTTCTCTTTTTTTCCTAGGCATTCCGATGCTTGATTGTGCCGCAAAGTTCAATAGATTCAAAGGATATAAAAAATATTTTTAGCTATTGGCTGTTGTTTTCTAGCTTTTTAGATTTGCCTTTGTGTTAAGTATCGGGCTTTGGGCGTTCCGCTTTTTTTATTTTTGTCTTTTTACTTTTAACTTAGTGTCATGCAGATAGTCGTCACAGGAGCATCGAAAGGAATAGGGTTGTCCATCGCGGAAAAATTTTTGGAAGACAAACAAGGGCATACCGTCGTCCTCTGCGCGCGCAACGAGGAACTGTTGAAAACCAAAAGCGTCGAGTTGCAGACGCGTTTCCCACGTACTTCCGTGCATGCCTTTGCCGCAGACATGTCGCGGAAAGATGCCGTGCTGGCATTTGCCGATTTTGTAAAAACCGTTGGAACGACAGATATATTGGTCAACAATGCAGGGCAGTTTGTACCGGGTAGTTGCCATGGGGAGGCAGACGGACAACTGGAACAGATGATTGCGGCCAATCTGTACAGTGCTTACCACCTCACGCGTGCACTGTTGTCCGATATGCTGGCACGCGGTGCGGGGCATATCTTCAACATGTGTTCCATCGCGTCGCTGCACGCATACAGCAATGGTGGTTCATACAGTATCAGCAAGTTTGCACTTGCCGGCTTCACGAAGAACCTGAGGGAGGAACTGAAACCCAAAGGCATCAAAGTAACAGGCATCTATCCGGGTGCGACGCTGACGGGAAGCTGGGACGGCGTGGACATCGCACCGGAAAGAATCATGGAGGCCAAAGACATTGCGGAAATGGTGTACGCCGCCGCACATCTTTCGCCACAGGCGGTTGTGGAGGATATCGTGTTGCGGCCGCAGGCCGGGGATTGGTAGTGCTAAGCCAAAAGTAAAAAGGCAAAAACAAAAAGCCTTCAACTAGTGTAATGTTTATTGTGAAATGACGCATTGTATTATTATTGTTGCTATGCCTTGGGCATTAAGTTTTAGGTGTTGGGATTTTTTACTTTTACCTTTTTATTTTGCAGTTCATGAAGATAGCATCTGCCACGCCGACGTATCCAAAGGATTTGGACGATGGGCTTTTACAAGTGGAAAAATGGGCAAAAGAAGCTGCCGAAAAAGGAGCGGTGATTGTTTGCTTTCCGGAATCCTACTTGCCGGGCTACCCATTTGGGGGCAAGCATTTGGTGCCGTGTACGCCGGCTGCATTGCAACAAGCTTTGCAGATGGTGCAGGCTATTGCGCGTCGATACGCTATCGCGATTGTATTGCCGATGGACGCTTATATCGGCGGCAATGTGTTCAATGCGGCGTATGTCATTGACAGACAAGGAACAATACTGGGTTGCCAGACCAAGGTGCAGCTCGACCCTTCCGAAGGGGACCTGTGGACGGCGGGAAGTGGGCGACAATTGTTTGAGATAGAAGGTTTACGGTTTGGCATCAGCATTTGCCATGAAGGGTTTCGTTATCCGGAAACCGTTCGATGGGCAGCCCGGCAAGGCGCGCAGGTCGTGTTTCATCCTTTCTATGCGGGCGTGGACGAAAATGGGGTGCGACTAAAAGAATGGGCGCAAAAAGAAGGACCTTATTACGAAAAAGCGCAAATGTCACGTGCCTTGGAAAACACGATTTACGTTGCTACTTCCAACTATGCATTTAATTTTCCTGAAGCAGCCAGCAGCGTCATCGACCCGCAGGGCAATTGCTTGGCCTACCAAGATTATGGGAGTTCCGGTGTCATCGTTGAGGACATAGATTTGGAAAAGGCAACAGGTTTGCTGGCTGCAAGGTTCAAACCGATTGTGTAACTTTATTTTTACAACGTACCTTTTAACTTCGCGACGTATGAAAATTTCATTCAACAATCTCCGAAATGGACTGCAACAAAGTCTGACACGTTTTCCGTTTCAAGTATTGGTCGCGGCATTGGCGACGGCGGTCGGTTGCGCTGTTGTGTATCGGAACTTTTTTGTAAATGAAGATACCGCTTTCCGCATTCTGGAAATATGCAACCTGGTTTTTGTGTTTTCGTTGGCGGCGGACTTGTTTCTGGAAAAGCGGCAAGTGTCAAGACCTGTAAGAATGGGCGCGGCGGTATCGTATGTTTTGCTCGGCATTTTGCTGTATTATACGCTGGACTTTCGGTTGTACGAAGTCAATATTTTCCGGTTTTTTGCATTGTCGGCGGCGTTTCATCTGATGGTGTCGTTTGGGCCGTTTTTGTCCAAAGGCAACTATCAAGGTTTTTGGCAGTACAACAAGGCACTTTTTCTGCGGATATTGACGGCGGCGTTGTATTCCGGTGTTTTGTATGCGGGCTTGGCACTTGCGGTCTGGTCGGTGGGCGAGCTGTGGAACTTGCACGCCAACGAGAAAATCTATGCCTATCTTTTTGTTTTTATCAGTGTTTTTTTCAACTCTGTTTTTTTCTTGGCGGGCATCCCAAAGGATTTTGCGGCACTGGAAAAGGACGACAGCTATCCCAAAGGTTTAAAGATTTTTGCGCAATATATCCTGATTCCGTTGATGGCTGTCTATCTGGTGATTTTGTTTCTGTATGAAATCAAGATTTTGTTCCAACACACGTTGCCCAATGGCATCGTGTCGTGGCTGATTATGGATTATGCGGTGTTTGGGATATTGTCGTTGCTGCTGGTCTATCCGGTGCGTGACAAGGAAGGGAACAAATGGATTCGGACATTTGGAAAAGTATTTTATATCATGCTGTTTCCCTTGCTGGTGTTGCTTTTTGTCGCGATTGGGATACGTGTTTCCGACTATGGCGTGACGGAAGACCGCTATGCGATAGTCGTGGTAGGGATTTGGCTGCTGCTCGTTGCTGTATATAGTCTGTGGCGGCCGTCGTCCATCAAGTTTATTCCAGTGACGTTGTGTGCGTTTTGCCTGTTGGCGGTGTACGGTCCGCAGAGTGCGCCGTATATTGCGCGACATTCGCAGGTCGCCCAGTTGAACGAAATACTCTCCGGAAAGAAAAAAGACTCGACCGGACGCGCCAACGACCTTTTGTCCCATATCGTCCGCCAATACGGAATGGAAGCATTGCAGCCGCTGACCAACGTGCCGCTCGCACCTATCGAAAATAGCATTGTCAGTAAAAACAAAGATTATTATGATACCCGTTGGAAAATGAAGGACACGATGCGGGCTATTCTCAAAATACAAGCATCTTACGGGTCTGCCGCAACAAACTCTGTTAAAACTTTTTCCGTTTCTGTCGCAAACGAATATCTGATTTCCGTAAAATCGTATGATTATATCATTGAAGGAAACCATACAAGTTTCTCTTTTGTCCTTGGCAATGTGTCTTATACATTCGACGACTCGGACCAGAAAGCCATGGCGTTGCGAGACAGTATGGGCAACCAAATTGTCTTTCGTGGAGATTCGCTCGTCGGCAGTATCCGCCAACTGGCGGAGAACCACCAACTGGAAAAAATCAGTGAACGGGTATATCAAGTTCCGGACAGCCTGCTTGAAATCTCCAAACCGATGAACGGCTATACGTTTACCTTGCGCATTCCGAGAATAGAGAATGTCGACTGGCAAAAAGAGGATTACGGTTACTATTATTTTTATGGTACGATGCTGTTGGTACGCAAGCGCAATGAATGATTAGAAATGGATAATTGAAAAAATGTATTTTACTTTCAAATACGCAAATCAAAAGAGTGCATGAACCTTGAGGAAATATTACAGTTCCGCCGTTCGGTGCGGGTGTACGACACTACAAAACCATTAGATACGGAAAAAGTCAAAAAATGTATCGAACTGGCCACGCTTGCCCCCAACAGTTCCAATATGCAGTTGTGGGAGTTTTACCATGTCACTTCGATGGACGTGCTGGAAAAGTTGGCGGTTGCCTGCATGGGACAGAGCGCCGCGGTGACTGCACCGCAAATGGTCGTGTTTGTCACACGGCAGGACTTGTTCAGAAAAAGGGCAAAGGCAGCTTTGGAATTTGAGAAATCCAATATCGCGCTGAATAGTCCGGAAGACCGTGTATTGAAGCGTATGAACGACCAGCAGACCTATTATGGCAAAGTGATGCCCTTCCTGTATGCTAGATTTTTCGGATTGTTGGGTTGGTTGCGCAAGTTCATTGTGTGTGTCGTTGGGCTTTTCAGGCCGGTCGTGTACGAGGTTTCGGAAAATGACGTGCGTGTCGTCGTCCACAAATCCTGCGGCCTTGCGGCGCAGACGTTTATGCTGGCGATGGCCAACGAGGGTTACGATACTTGCCCTATGGAAGGTTTTGACAGTCGCCGCGTCAAGAAGCTGTTGGGGCTGCCGCGTCGTGCGGAAATCAACATGGTCGTTTCCTGCGGTATCCGCAAAGGCAATGTAGGCATCCGTGGCGACCGTTTCCGGGTGCCGTTTGAGCAAGTGTACCGGGAAAAGTAAAAAGGAAAAATCAAAAGCAAAAACATAGAACAGCAAATATCTTCTCCGCACAGTCTCCTCTTGCCATAGTCGAGACAAGCACGACTTTCCGGGAATACGGTGCCCCAATTCTACCAACGCACTTTTTATACGATTTTGATTAATATTTAGACTAAAAATACATTTGTGCTGTTCGGGATTTGCAATCCCGAACGCTTATCCGTGCATTTGCAATGCACTGCTATTTGCGGATTGCAAATCCGCCGATACGGCTTCAGGATTACAAATCCTGAAGAGCGGACACTTTTTATACTATTTATAAATAAGATACAGTCCAATATTTTTTTGGG
>JASGDY010000024.1:0-21036 GCA_047606825.1 Chitinophagaceae bacterium | reverse complement strand
CCCTTTACAAAACCGCGTTTTACCTTGTTTTCTGAATTACATTTCACACATTTCATGATGCAAATATACAAAAAGTATATTTACTTAACAATACCGTAAAAAATTTAATTAACTTAAACAGCCTCTTAGAAAATGTAGAAGATTTTATAAGCGAAAAGGTTAACACGGTTACCGAAACAGAAATTATGAAAACTTGCAGTTTTGACTATATTTTTCTGACTTAATTTGGACTGTTTAATATTAGTGTTTGGTATAATTTTAGGAAAACATTGCAGTCCAATCGCTCCACCACCATATTCCAAAACAACTTTGTCATTATAAAATATAAGCGTAACCTCATCAATTTTATCTGTGAGATTGAATTTTCCATTGAAGAAATATGCACAAATGTTGGTATCTACAAAGATACTTTTTCACAAGTCAATTCATTTTTATATTTTTTTAAATTACTACAAAGCTATCAAAAATCCTACACCAGTGGCAACGCGCGCAGGAATGAATATGCGCCGAACGTATCATTTTCTAAAATTATCCGATTTTCAAAGCCCTATTTTATCTTAATGGTCGGTGTCTCCACCGACCACATTTGTTACTTTTGCCTTTTTACTTTAAGGAACAAACGCCTTGAACACCGTCGTCCTCTCCGTCGCTTTCAACATATATTCCGAATCGGTCAATATCGCTACCGCCTGTCCTTTTTGCAAGGTGAGCATATTGGCCGGTCCAGACACAAACACATCGCCTTCCACCAGAAACAAAATCTCCAGCGAAGTCGTTTTGGAACGCCATTCCTGACCATCTTCCAATTGTATCATCGACAGCCCAAAATCAGGCACTGGACACTCGAATATCGTTTCGGTTTCCTTGCTGGACGCGGCTTTCATCACACGTGGATGCACCGCCTGGAACAACGTGTGTTTGAGCAGCTCCGGTACGTCCACATGCTTGGGCGTGAGGCCGCCGCGCAGTACATTGTCGCTGTTGGCCATCAGTTCCATGTTTTGACCTTCGAGATACGCGTGTGGGATTCCCGCCGCCTGGAAGACCGCCTCGCCGGGATTGGCTTTCACGATATTGAAGAAATAAATGGAGTAGATTCCTTTGTCGATATTGCGGGTCGGCACTTCGTTTTCGTATAGTTTGCAGACCCACCAGCCGGCATCGGATTTTTGGAGTTCACCTCTGGATTTTTTGTCGAGTTCATGTTGGATAAGCGGCAGCAGCATATTGTCCACTTCCGCTTGCGGCAGTTCCATGACATATTGGTAAAGTGCTCTATAGTCTTTACCGTTGAACAGGGAAACCAGGGACCGAAACTCCGGAACTTCCTCCAAAACCTTTGCCAGCTTGTCTTCCGGCAGGAAACCATGCAATAGCCAAAACTCACTGAGCGCGACCATCACTTCCGGTTTGTGGTTGCGGTCTTTATAGTTGCGTGTCGAAGCCGAAATCGGAATGCCTGCTTTTTCCTCCGCGTCAAAACCTTTTTCGGCTTCTTCCTTGGAAGGATGCACCTGTATGGACAACATCTCTTTCACGTCCAAAACCTTGAACAGATAAGGCAATTCGCCAAACTGCGTATTGACTTTTTCACCAATCGTATCAGCAGGATTGGCATCGATGATTTCCTTTAGACTTTTTCCGTTTTCCACGTCGATGGACGGAGCTTTGGGATGTGCGCCCATCCAATATTCCGCCCACGGTTCGTTGGACGGGTTTTCAAGATGCAAAAGTTCGGGTAAGAAATGGTGTCCGCCCCAGGCATAATGCTGCACGACACCTTTGATGGGGAATATTTTGTTCATGTTTAATTATTGAAAATTAGGAATTACAAATTAACGCCCATTTTTAAGTAAGTCCAAGTATTTTCACCTAAATTGCTGTAAACAGAAAGTAGACATGAGCGGTACCGCACCACATATCCAAACAGGGCAACTCGGTGAGCATCTTGCCGCAGCGCATTTTTCGCAGTTTGGCTTTACGATTGTGGAACGCAACTGGCGGTTTCGCAGACGCGAAGTGGACATCATCGCCCACAAAGGAGACATCATCCATTTCATCGAGGTAAAAACCAGAACCTCCACCAAATACGGACTTCCGGAAACCGCCGTTTCCCCACAGAAAATGAATTTCCTGAAAGATGCCGCAGAAGCCTACCAGGTACAGTTCCCGCAATGGAAAAAGGTGCAGTTTGATGTCGTCGCCATCGTCCTGCACCTCAATAAAATAAAGGAAATCCACGTGAATTGGGACGTATATTTTTAGCATTAAGTCAAAAGTCACCAACCTCTTCTAAAGATTGCATCATGGATACCACAATAGAGGTCATTTTACTATTGACATGACACCATACGGAATGCTTAATGCGTTGAGACGCTTTTGGGCTTTACCCTTTGCCTTATTTTGTGTTCAATGCTGATTGCCTGTGGTTTCTTTCTCTGTTTCACACCGGCAAAGAACCGGACTATTTAAAAAATCAGAATCGTACCCATCGAGGATGCCTATTGACAACCGTCACGATATCTTGCTCCAGGCGGTTTTTCCCTTTTGTGCCATGAGGTATCGTTTCAATACTTGGTGCCGTGGCAGGGAAAGCGTTTCGTCTTCCGTCGTGAGCTTTTCCGCGTAGTGTTTTGCGGCTTCCAAAATAGGTTTGTCTTCTACGATGCTGGCGATTTTAAAGTTCAGCGCACCGCTTTGGCGCGTGCCTTCGATATCGCCTGGGCCACGCAGTTCGAGGTCTTTTTCCGCAATTTTAAAGCCGTCGTTGGTGGCGCATAGGGTTTTAATGCGTTCGCGTGCGTCGTTGCTGAGTTTGGAGCCGGTCAGGAGGATGCAGTAGCTTTTTTCGCTGCCGCGCCCGACGCGCCCGCGCAACTGGTGCAGTTGCGACAAACCAAATTTCTCCGAGCTCTCAATCACCATCACGCTGGCGTTCGGCACGTTGACACCCACTTCGATGACCGTCGTGCTGACCATAATCTGCGTGTTGCCCTCCACGAATCGCTGCATATTGGTGTTTTTTTCTTCTGTCGGCTGGCGGCCGTGTACCATACTGATAAGGTATTTCGGTTCGGGAAAATAACTTTTTACTTGTTCGTAACCTTGCATCAGGTCTTCATAACTAAGTTTTTCGCTTTCCTCAATCAGTGGATAGATGATGTACGCTTGGCGGCCGCCTGCGATTTCGGATTTGACGAAATCCATCACGCTGGCACGCTGCATCTCGTTGCGGTGCACCGTCAATATAGGTTTGCGACCCGGGGGCAACTCGTCCATCACGCTGTAATCGAGGTCGCCATACGCCGTCATTGCGAGCGTGCGCGGTATCGGCGTGGCCGTCATGACCAAAATATGTGGCGGAATAGCAGCTTTTTTCCAGAGTTTGGCTCGTTGTGCCACACCGAAACGATGCTGTTCGTCCACAATGGCGAGACCGAGGTTTTGGAACTGCACGCGCTCTTCGATGATGGCGTGCGTGCCGACCAAGAGTTGTACTTTCCCCGCTTCCAGCTCCTGCAAAATCTGGTTGCGCTCCTTGGTTTTCGTCGTTCCGGTCAATATCCGCATCTCAACGGGCAAGTCTTTAATCAGCTCGCTCAAACCCTGATAATGCTGGCGTGCCAATATCTCGGTCGGTGCCATCAGGCAACTTTGGAAACCGTTGTCTACCGCCAGCAGCATCGTCAGCAGGGCGACGATGGTCTTGCCGCTGCCGACGTCGCCCTGCAAAAGTCGGTTCATCTGAAAACCCTTTCCGGTGTCGTGCCTTATTTCTTTCAAAACCCTTTTCTGCGCGCCTGTCAGAGCAAAAGGCAGGTATTGTTCGTAAAAAGTATTGAACAAGGAACCGACTTTTTCAAAAACAACACCATGGCTGCTGCGGTGCCGTTGGATGCGTATCAACGCCAGCCGTAGCTGCGCCAAAAAAAGTTCCTCAAATTTCAAACGGCGCAAGGCGGCATGGTAGTCCGTTTCGTCTTTAGGAAAATGGATGGCGACAAAAGCCTGGAAACGTGGCATCAGCCGCAGCTCGGTCAAGAGATATTCGGGCAGGTTTTCCGGAATGTCTTTTTCACGAAGCTGGGCAAATAAGACCTCCATCATTTTGGCCAACATTTTACTGTTGATGCCTTTTGCTTTCAGCTTTTCGGTGGACGGATAGACAGGTTCCAGATGTGTTTTTGCCTGCGGTTGGCTGAGCGTTGTTTCTATTTCCGGGTGCGACATCTGAGGTTTACCGTTGAAGAAAGAAACTTTCCCGAATGCGACGACGCGCGCACCTACTACAATCGTTTTTTGAATCCAGTTGATGCCCTGGAACCATACAAGCTCCATCTCGCCTGTGCCGTCCGAAAGGTAAGCCACCAGACGTCTGCCGCGTTTCTCGCCCAATATGTCGGCTTGCGTTATCTTTCCCGCAACCTGTACATATTCGCTTTGGAAATTGATACGGTTAATCGGGTCTATCCGCGTGCGGTCGATGTGCCGCAACGGGAAATAGGTCAGCAAATCCCGGAACATAAACAATTGCAGTTCCTTGCGCAACATGTCGCCACGCAAAGGACCGACGCCTTTCAGGTATTCAATCGGCGTGTCCAATATGTTTTTATGTTCCGTCGTTGCCAAATGATTTATGAATTTTGGATTAAGATTTCAGAACTTAGGTTTGGAGCGTAAGGAAAACCGACTTCTTCGCCCACTGCCGACTGACGACTAATCTTGCAACCCTACACCTCCGAATAATATTTTATCAGTCCCGGCATAGGCTCTTTCACGATACTGCCAATCGTCAATTCATAGGCATTGCACAAGTCGTGCAGCACGTCCCTAAACCCGTAGGCAATACTGCCCGAAAAATGGATGGGATGCGACCAGACCTGTGGAAATTTGCACAGGTGCGTGAAGATGAAATCGTTGAGTCCGTCCTCGATGATATTTTCAACCATATAGTGTCCACGGTTTTCGGCCAAGAAAATCGCAAAACTCGCAATATAGCGGTTTGCCAAAGGTTGGCGGTACACGTGTTCTATGATTTCAAATGAATTTGCGACTTGGAAACGGGCAATGAATTTTGCCATCAGTTCCTCGTCAAAAGTGTTGTAAAGATAGTATTGCAGCACTTTCTTGCCCAGGTATGCGCCACTTCCCTCGTCGCCCAGTACATAGCCGATACCGGTGCGCCTTTCCGTGATTTTCTTTCCGTTGTAGAAGCAGGCGTTGGAACCTGTACCCAATATGCAGGCGATGCCCTTTTGGTCGCCGCAGGTCGCGTGCGCCACAGCGTACACGTCATCGGTTGCCTTTATCGTCTTGGTGTGTGGAAAAGTTTTTTTCAAAACTTTCTCCAACAGCTTGATATTACTGTGGTTGAGCAAGCCCGTACCGTAATAATAAACCGCGTCGATGGCCGCGTTTTTCAATTTGGGGAGCAGGTCTCTTGCGAGTAGGTCGGCGATTTGTTCACCTGAAAGGAAATATGGCGAGATGCCCTGCGTCACGATTTTCTTTTTCTTGCCGTTGGCTAGCAAAACCCATTCACATTTGGTGGCGCCGCTGTCGGCAATCAGTATGGAGGACATAGTCTTGAAAATTTGGCGGGAAAGTTACAAACAAAAAGCACTTTTCGGCAGCTAAGGGTCGATTTCCACCAATATTCGCTTTTTTATGCGGATATTCGCACCTCTTTACAACATCGTCATGCGCAACAGAAAATATCAGATCTGGCTTCCGTTAATGTTTTCCCTTGTATTGGTAGGAGGAATGTTTATTGGCTACAAGTTGAGCCGGGACAGGATCGGTGCCAAATTTTTCCGTAACGAACACCGTTCTCCGATGGAGGAAATCATCGGACTTGTCAACACCGAATATGTAGATCCAATCAATATGGATTCTTTCCAGACCCAGTCCATCAGTAAGATTCTGACCGGTCTCGACCCGCACACCACTTACATCACACCGGCGGCATTGCAGGGCATCAATGAAGACATGGCAGGCGCCTACCAAGGTCTCGGCCTGGACTACCAGATGAAAGGCGATACGGCTGTCGTCGTAAACCTCTTTGCCGACGGGCCTTCCGCCAAGGCAGGTCTGCAAAAAGGTGACCGTCTGATTGCCGTCAATGACCATATTTCGCTTGTTGGCAATAATTTTACGGCCGACAGCGTGCGCACGCATATCAAGAATGTCAAGGACCGGAAAATGACGCTGACCGTCGTGCGCAACAACCATTTGCGGACGTTTACGGTCAAGAAAGCCGTCGTACCCAAACCGTCCGTCGTGGCCGCCTATATGCTCGCGCCCAACACGGGTTATATAAAAATAACGCGCTTCACCGAAACGACCTATCCTGAATTTATGATCGCAATGGAAAAGCTGAAAAAATCGGGTTTGCAACAATTGGTTTTGGACTTGAGAGGCAATGGCGGAGGCGTGATGCAACAGGCAGTCGATATCGTGGACGAATTTTTGCCGGACGACAGACTTGTGGTGTACACCCAAGGTTCAAAAACCGGAAGAAAAGACTATAAATGCAAAAGGGAGGGCGTTTTCGAAAAAGGCAAAATTGCCGTATTGGTAGACGAAGAGACGGCCTCCGCGAGCGAGATCATTGCAGGAGCGCTGCAGGATTGGGACAGGGCTGCCATGGTCGGGCGTCGCACTTTTGGGAAAGGCCTGGTGCAGGAACAATACAACCTTTCCAACGGCGGTGCGCTGCGACTGACCATTGCCAGATATTACACTCCGCTCGGCCGCTGCATCCAAAAGGCATACAACAACGATACCGACGACTATGCAAGGGATTTGCAAAAAAGGCTCGACAACGGAGAGCTGGAACATGGCGACACCACCAAAAACCGTGGGAAAATGTTTATCACGCCAGGCGGGAAAACCGTTTACGACGGCGGTGGCATCACGCCCGATGTGTTTGTCGGCTATGACCCGACGGCATTGACCACGCCTGTACTTGATCTGCGTATCCACGGTTGGCTCAATGAATATGCGTTGAAATGTTACGAAGATCGCAAAAGCATGTTCGACACCTACAAGTCTCCATTGGAATTGAATGCCCAATACCAACCAAGCGAACAAGAATGGAACGGACTCGTCCAGTTGGCCCAAAGCAAAAACATCGACCTCGCCAATACCGATTCCAAAACGAAGACATTGCTCCTCGACGACCTCAAAGCCTGTATAGCCCGTGTAATATGGTACCCCGAAGGTTACTATGTCATCCACAACCAAAAAGACACGGCAGTGCATGCCGCACTCAATGCGTTGGGGAAGTAATGCAAGCAAAAAGGTAAACGTCGGCTTTTTCTAGCCTGAAAGACTGCAACTTGAATAGCCCCGGGTTCTAACCCGGGAAAAAGGTCAAAGCGTTGGTTTCACACAACGATACAGCAGCCGACGTTGTCCTCTTTGTTTTCCTTTCCTCCTTTGCATGAAAAAATGCCATATCAAATCTTCGGCAAACTATATCCATTATGGTAAGGAGCCATCATGTATTGGTCGTTCAGAGACTTGTCGGTAAACTTGCCGATACCGTCCGAAGTGTCCCACACTACTTTTTGCTGGCTGCGGTACGCGATATTGCCCATCTGTGCGACCGTGGCGATATGCGCAGCAGTCTGTATCGGACAGTTTAGGTCATCCAGCTTACGTGAACGTACAACGTCGATGAAGTTGGCAGTATGCTTGTCCAGTCCATTGTCGGATGCATTTTGTCTTGGAATCGCCACTTTTTGTTTGCTGCGTTTTTCTTCGAAAACTTCCCAGCCGCCGCGGTCGAGTTCGAGTGTGCCGTTGTTGCCGATAAAAGCGATACTGTGGTCTTTTCCAAAATTGCCGTTGTCGATGCCCATCGCATGGTCCCAGACGATATTGAAATGTTCAAATTCGTAGAGTGCCGTCATCGTGTCGGGTGTTTCCTGATACAGTTCGGGATAGGCGAAACGCCCACCCAATGCGGAAACGGTTCTGGGTACGGGTGCGTTCATCCCAAAAATCGCATAGTCCAGCAAGTGCACGCCCCAGTCCGTCATCAGTCCGCCCGCATAGTCCCAAAACCACCGAAAGTCAAAATGGAAACGGCTGCTGTTGAATGGCCGTGTCTTGGCAGGCCCCAGCCACATCTTGTAGTCCACGCCAGCGGGCGGCGCACTGTCTGGAACGACGGGCGCGGGTTTCATCCAGCCTTGGTAACAGCATACTTTGACAGTGCGGATATTACCCAACTGCCCACTGTGTACCAATGCGATGGCATCCCTGAAATGCTGTTGGCTGCGCTGCCATTGCCCTGCCTGTACGACACGGCTGTATTGGACCTGGGCGGCGACCATCGCACGGCATTCCGCTATGGAGTTGCCAACAGGCTTCTCAACGTACACGTCTTTGCCCGCCTGCAACGCGTGTATCATGATCAGCGCATGCCAATGGTCGGGCGTACCGATAATGACCACGTCGACGTCTTTGTTGTCGAGTAGTCCGCGGTAGTCGTTGTAGGTTTTGATATTGGCGGTGTCGATATTTTGTTTTTTCAGGTCATCCAGTTTTTGGTCTATGACGTTTCTGTCTACGTCGCAGAGTGCAACCAGTCTTGTTCCCGGGATTTTGAGCATGGAGCGCGTGTCGGACCAACCCATACCGTTGATTCCGATGGCGCCAATATGGATTTCATCCGTGGCGGCGGTCGTTCCTGCCGCAAAATTTTTGGTATTCAGAGATTGGTACATGATACCGCCAAAGGCAAGCATGGCGGACTGCGTAATAAATTTTCTTCGACTGTTCATATTGGAAATCATTTGGCTAAAGATAAGAAAGATCTCTTTTCATCGTTGTTGGAAGGATGCATTTACCTTCCGGGAGAATAGTTCAAAGAAAATACGCAACATTTTCTTGAAAATTCACATCTTTTTCAAAACTTTCTCAAAGGTATTGAGGTTGCGGGAAGTGAATGCGTCTTTAAGGTTTTTGCGCCCCAATATCTTCCCAAATGTCGAATCGAGCGTATTGCCTTTCGGAACTTTCCAGTAAAAGCTATCTCCGATTATCCGCGCTTCTTCGTTTTCGGTTTTATCCGACTTTTCAAATTCCGCCATCAGTATCTTTTCAATGCCGTCAATACCCACAAATCCGTAGACATGGAAAGCCGCATCGGCGGCAAAAGGATTGTTTCGGAACAGGTTTTCTATTTCCTTTTTGTCTTTTACGAATAAAAATGCATCGTAGTTAAAATGTGCCGACATTGCTTTTTCCAACAGCGTCTTTAACACATCTTTTTGCTTGTCGGAAGCAAACAAAATATTGCCGGAGGCCAATATGGACGATACGTTGTCCATTCCGCTTTTTTGAAATACGGAACAGACATCGGCCATTTTCATGTTGGTGCCTTTTATGTTGACACCACGCAGAAAGGCACAGTAGGGATTATTTTTCATTTGCTATTTTTTAAGTTTTGCGACGAAGGCACAAAGAAGCAAAGACATATTTCGGTCGGTGAAGACACCAACCGATAGAGAAAGATTTGTTTCGATTTTCCGTCCCACAGCTAAAGCAGCTGACTATCCAAGAGCTAGCTACGGACACTTTCAATATTGAATTCTCAATTTTCAACTCTCCATTCAAAATCATCTATTGACCACCAACACCGGGATATTGACTTTGTGGCGCACCTTGTCCACCGTCTCGCCATAGATCCAGTCCTTGATGCCTTTGTGGTTATGCGAACCAAGCACCAACAAATCCGCCTTGTTTTCCTCTACGAGTTTGACGATTTCATTAACGCGGTTGCGGTAGCCCAAGAAACCTTTGGCACTATAGCCCATTTCCCTCAATTGTTTGACATACAGGTGGAGCTGTTCCTTGTCACGCTCCGACTCAAAATCGCCAACAGGAAACCCAAAATACTTGGCGGTCGGCGTTTCCACGACATGGATCAACGCATATTCCGAATCCACGCCGCCCTGTTTCAGCGCGTTGGCGATGACAAGTTCGTCATTGGAATCAAAGTCCAGTGCAATGGCGATGCGTTTGATGGGATGCAGCTGCATTTCTTTTTCGATTAAGATTCTTTCCGGACCGTGGATGCTGTTTTCCTCTTTCTTCTGTCTATGCGTCAACGGATAAACGGTCATCACGACGAACAACCATCCGAAAAACAAGGAGAAAACGACAATCAACAATTTTGGAAAAGTAAATCCGGAATGACCAGACCAATATTCCGCTATCGAGTCCACCACCAGCTTTACATTGAGATAGACGACCAATGCCGCGACTAGCCACGCCAATATTTTCGTTTTTACAGTGATGGTAAATTCGCCCATCTTTTTCCTGTCCGACACAAAATGTATCAGCGGAATAATCGCAAACCCCAACTGCAAACTCAATATCACCTGGCTGAAAACCAACAATTTGTCCAACTCACTATCACCATATACCGCAATCACGATACAAGCGGGGACAATCGCGATGACGCGCGTAATCAACCGCCGCAACAACGGGTTGATACGCAGGTGCAAGTAACCTTCCATCACTATCTGCCCCGCCAAAGTCCCCGTCACGGTCGAGCTCTGCCCGCTCGCAATCAACGCGACGGCAAACAAAATCGGCGCAAGCTGCGTTCCCAGCATCGGGCTCAGCAGTTGGTGCGCATCCTGGATACGTGCCACGGTCGTATGTCCCGACGTATAAAAAACCGCTCCCGCCAATATCAATATCGCGGCATTGACCAGAAAAGCGGCATTGAGCGCAATCGTACTGTCAATCCTGTTGAACCGCAACGCCTGCAAGATACCTTTTTTGTCGTTGTTGATCTTGCGGGTCTGTACGAGCGCGGAATGCAAATAAAGGTTGTGCGGCATCACCGTCGCACCGATGATACCTATCGCAATATACAGTGCATCGCCGCCCAACTTACCGGGAACCAACCCTTTGACTACATCGCCAATATGCGGCCGGGCAAAAACCAGCTCCATAAAAAACGAAAGTCCAATGATGCCTATCAGTGTGATAATAAAGGCTTCCATCTTGCGCATCCCCAGTTTTTCCAGATAGAAAAGCAGGAATGTATCCAATACGGTGATGCCGACGCCCCAGATGATCGGCAGTCCGCACAGCAGGTTGAGACCGATCGCCATACCGAGCACCTCCGCGAGGTCGCAGGCAGCAATGGCAAGCTCCGCCAATACATACAGGCTGAGGTTGATGGCTTTCGGATACTCGTCGCGGTTGGCCTGTGCGAGGTCGCGTCGGCGGACGATGCCGAGCCGCGCCGCCATCCCCTGCAACAGCAATGCCAGCAGGTTGCTGAACAGCAGCACCCACAACAGTTTGTAACCATATTCGCTACCAGCCTGCAAGTCCGTCGCCCAGTTGCCCGGATCCATATAGCCTACGCTGACCATATAGGCAGGACCGACAAACGCCAAAAAACGTCTGAATCCCTTACGTGTATCGGTAGTCATGTCTATGCTCTGGTGTACCGAACCGAGAGAGCCGTGGTTGTGCGTCTTTGATTCCATTTGTTTATTTTGTCCCGGCATGGCAGCATTTATTTAGCATGTGTAAATTTTCAACACATAATATTCTATTTTTTATATTAGGCAAATCTAAAATAAAAACAATAGCATACCGCATTTATGCAGAAATTTCTATCGGAAAATACGTATAGTGTTAAGTCAAAAAGCGAATCAAGGGCTAGATGTGACCAGCCAGAAATGCGTTTACCGTAGGTTAGACCTACGCCTATCGACACTAAAGCCCGTTGGGCTTTTTCCATTTCAACCTCTTGATTCGACTTATAAGCAGATACGTATCGCATACAGACGACTTACATTTTTTCAACGTCCAAACTTTCTCGAAAAATAGGAAAACGTCAACATGAAATACTGTTGCAGCACGTTGGTGGAGGAAAACGTCTGGTTGTTGTACCGGGCGGTATTGGTAATCCCCTTGTTCTGGTGCAGCAAGTCCATGGCAGAGAACTTGACCTCGCCACGGTTGCCGTGCAGGAAACGGTAGGTAAGGCTGGCGTTCCAGATAGTATAGTTGACGGCATCGCTACTGCCCGACACGCTCCTGTTGTAGGTGATGTTGGAACTCCAGACCAAGTTTTTGGGCAGTTGCAGCGCACCGCTGAACCGGGTATATTTGTTGTTGCTTTTGAACGCGCTACTGCCGTAGCCTTCCTGCTTGGCAAGGTTGTAGGACAGCGACTGCTCCACCCATAACGTCACCTTGTCAAGATAGCTGTAATTGAGTTGCAACATACCGTTGTTGGTCGTGCTGTTGGAGATGTTGAGGACATTGTTGTAATAGGTCGGCGAGCGGTAGGCATAGTAGCTGTATGAGGCTGTAAGCTGCAAGGTGTTTTTGTTCCATTCCAGGGATTTCCGCAGACGCGCGGAAGCGTCAAAGCTCCGTGAACCGTCCATGTTGACCGCATAGATTATGCTCTGCCCGCTACTGTTGACCACCGTGCTGTCGGTGATGTTGTCGGCAGTAGTCGCCAGCGCGGCGCTTAGGGAAAGGCTTATCGGATTTTTAGGGGTGCGGCTCTTGATGTCAAAGCTGAACGCGAAGCGGGAACGCTGTTCCGGTCGTAGTTGGCGGTTGCCTACGTACAGGTTATATACATTGGAACTGTCCACCAGCGGCACCAGGTTGTTGAGCGTGGGGTAACCGGCACTCATGTCCCAGTTGAGGTTGGACTGTATCTCATAGCTGCCATATTGATGGTTGTAGTAAGCGACGGAAGCCGTAGGTACAAAACGCCAGTATCGGTAGCCGATGTCCTGCACGTCCTGCGTGGCTTCGTTGTGCATACGGTAATATTGCGCCTGTGCCTTTAGGTTGAGGCTCAGGCTTTTGTTGTACCTGTTGGTCAGCCCTTTGTAAAATGTCTTGCTCAGCGTCAGCGACGGTGTTATGTCGGTAACGTCCCGGTTATACCTGTTGGTAAGGTAGTCGTTGCGCACGTACTGCCCGGTCGTGGTGTCGCGGTCCAGCACGACATTGTTGCCGTCGGCATTGGTCAGCTTGACATGAGAGCCGACATACATCTGGATGCCCGCCATGTAGTGCCGACCAAAAAGCAAGGTGTTGAGGTTGGGATACTGGAAGTCCAGGTCGTGCGCTACCGTATGGGCGTCTTTGGGGCTATAGAGCCTGTCATAGTTTTGGTCTTGCCCCGAGGCGATGTAGGACTTGAAGTCGGTAAGGTTCCTGCTGCTGCCGTTACTGTTGTTGACGGACAAGTTATAGCCAACCGTAAAATTGGTCGGGATGCGGTGTTCCCGGCTGTCATAGCTGTAATCGGGGTTGTCGTTGTGCGTATAGGATATGCCGCCGTTGAAGGTGTTGGAGCGGTTATGGCTTTCCGATACCGACCGCGACGCACTGACAAGCCCCGCCCCGGTGCGGTACTGCTCCGTATTGGATTCGGAACGTCCGCCATAGTTGCCGTACTGCCAGCCCGCATTGGCGTTGAGCGAATAATGCCTACTGCTGCGCGCGTAAGTCGCATTGAACGTACCATCCTCGGTAGTCGCGTCCTGATTGCTAGAGGTATTGCTGGACAGGATGCTGTCCGTCCCCAACATCGTGTTGCTGATGCTGTTGCGCGTAAGGAACTTGTCGTTGCGGCGGTAAAAGCCATCGGCGTTCATCCGGCTGCTGTTTTGGTACTGCACGTCCTCGATGAAGTCGTACTGGAACTTGCCGCCGAATGCCTTGGTCTTGTTGAGCCCGGCCATCGAGAAGTCGCTCTGGTAGTCCGTGTTGGCACCGACACCCTTGTAGGAACTGTACTTGATCAACGTGTCGGTGCTGTTTGCCATCTTGTTGATGTCATTCATTGCCCCAACGAGGCTTGCCTGCATCTTTTTGTTGAAAAAGGTCAGCATCCCGTCCAACGCATAGTGCCGACCTGTGCCGCCACCTGCGGACACCTTGCCGAAATGCCCCATCTTCTTGTCCTCCTTGATCTTGATGTTGGCAAACATCATGGAATCGAGGGGGTTCTTGTCGTTGCGCTGCTGATAGACCTGTATCTTGTCGATGGCGTCCTTGGGCAGGTTCTGCGTGGCGGCACTGACGTCGGTGCCCCCCAGGAAAGGTTTGCCGTCCACATACACGGCGTTGACCTGTTTGCCGTTGTAGGTGATGTCCCCGTCGCCCCATATCGTAAAGCCGGGCAGTCGGCGCATCAAGTCCTCTGCCGTGGCGTTGCTGTCCAGCCGGAAAGCGTCGGCGTTGAACTCGACCGTGTCGCCGTTCATCCGCATCGGTGCCTTGCGCACCGATGTGACCACCACGCTGTTGGAATCGTTCTCGTCCACGTCTTTCATCTGGTTCATATATACCCAGCCGATGTCGAGGGTGCGTGCCTGTGGCGACAACTGGAAATTCTTGTTGAAAGGGACAAACCCGACATGGGTAATGACTAACTGCAACGGCGTATTAACCGGGAGCCTGTCAACGGAAAACTCGCCAAAATTGTTGGGCAGGGAAAAATTGACCAAGGAAGAATCCCCACGCCTATATACCGCCACGGTCGCGCTGCTCAGTACAAACTTATAGACGCTGTCCTTAGCTTTGCCTGTAATAACACCTGTATAGGCAAAATCATTAGTCGTTTGGGCCTGAAGATAAAAGATACTTAAAATCGCAAATATAAGCAGCCCTAACTTAATAGTCACACGAGAACTAATACAACTAATATTCCAATAGTGATTAGCAAACCTAAGATTAATTAGACATTTCTCTACATTATATGTGAAATGGGCATGATTAATCATTTCTGTTAGACCCACATATATTAATTGAAAAAATAATAAATATAATCATTAAAGAAAATAGAAATATTTGACATTTAAGGTTAATGTCAAAAAAAACATTGGCACATCCACAATCGTTTCCTGTCATAGCATATAAAGCTATATTATATATTAAATAGGCAGTAGAAATGACCATTCCTGTCCAAAGTGCAATCTTAGGAGCATTTAATAATAAAATAGAAACTCCCGTAAAGACATCTAATATAGGAACAATAAAACTTAATATTCCAACCAAATTAGGAGAAAAAAAATGACTCAAACCCATTTTAATTTGCAAAGACTGTATATGTTTGAAATGAAGTATTCCAATAAAAATAAAAAAAACTGATAAAATAGTCAATAAAACATCCAAAATAGTTATATTTTTTTTATTCCTTTTCATTTATCTTATATTTTACAATTTTATCATTTTTGTAAAGTGCAAAAAGAAAATTATTTTGAATGGCAATACTGACTGGAAAATCATCGGATACCAAAGGCGGAATATATATACTCTTCATATATTTCCCACCTGCAGAAAGGTTATATAAGTCAACAGTAGCATCATGATTCTTATTAATAAAATTCAATATAAACAAAGTTGATTCCCTAACAGAGGCACTGGGGAAAAATTGTATGCTTGGAGAAATCTCAAGATGCGATATGTTGGGAGAAATTTTAACAAAAGAAGGTTTGGGTATAGGCGTTTGGTCAATTGTTTTTGACAAATATTTTATAAATCCCTTATTTTTGTCAATGACGATAAAAAGACCTGCAAAACTACATGCATATACAATAAACGGAGACCCGGATGCTGTTATAAATTCGCCATCCAAACTAAGTTCAGGATGTTTTATATTCTTAATTTTAAGAAATTCTTTAACTATTCCTTTGCGTGACACTTCACTATTGGATGTGCAAACTATAAAATCTAAATCGTTTGTAAATTTGTTAGGATGTGCGTATATATATAAAGAGTCATTTATTTGATTAGCCCTATAAACTGCAGAATTATCAGGAATAATAAAGCTGGCTTTCAGATCGAAGCTATTACGAAAAACATTAGGTTCAAATTTTTTTAATGTACGATTGGTAAAATCATAAATATACAAACGATTATTATCATATTGATATCCCATCACTTCTTTAATGGCATTAAAAGAAAATAAATATTTAAAATTATTGGAAAAAAAGAACAATTTACCATTTTTATAATCTAAGCCACCTAAAATGGAATCATTTAAGGCACATAAGTATGTTATATCTTTACTCTTAACGTTCAATATTGTGTCTATGGAGAGGGTATTATTATAATATCTATTAAAATTCCATTTATAACCAGATTCATTTCCTGTGAACTTTATTTCAACACTACCTTGGTATAACGCACTATTATCAATAATTTTACGTCTACAATTGGGAGCAAAAATTACGCATATACATAAACAAAATATACTATATACTTTCATTATAATATTTCAAATTTATTACGAAACAGAATATTGCAGTAATAATTACATATTCATTTTAGAATACAGTCTTATTACTAATAATAATAAGACTGTATATTTTAAAAATCAGATTAATCTATAAATGTATCGTTTGTCCTTTTCCCGATGAATAGAGTATAGTACCGTCACTTACAGTAATTGTGCACGATTCAGGTGTACTTTGGTCGCAATAATAATGCGTTTCCTCTCCAGCTCCAGTAAAAGAAAATAGTGCTAAAACAATCGATGACACAAAAAAAGTTAAAAATATTTTTTTCATCTTATATTTCATTTAAATTTATTGAATAAAATAAACCTTTTATTGTTCTAATTTGTTTCTATGACATATGCATATCCAGTAGCATCTACTTTAGACCCATCTGGATTAGAAATAACGCATGAATTGTGGTTACTCGCATCACAACCTTTTTTGACAGATTCGCCGTCACTAATGAATGAAGATAGAGCAATAACAATGAGTAAAATAAAGAAACCCATAATCGTTTTTTTCATAATTTGTATTTTTTTAAGATTAATTAATTTAAGGGAATAGCAACATGATTTTGCTGAATTATGAACATTAGCAAAAGATTTATTAATGGGAGCAAGATATAGTACGTATTTTGTTTAATGGAACTAAATTATGACAATGGTTTCGAAATTAACAATACGAACTAAATTACTAAACCATTAATAATTATAATTATTGCATTGCACAAATGCCAATATAATCTTATTTTAATCAATTTATTAATGGGAGCAAGATATAGTACGGATTTTATTTTCCGAATCCAAATGTTATCAATGCTTTCAGAATCACAAATGCGTACTAATTTACTAAACGATTAATATATTTAAAAATAAGCAAAATATTTACTATAATCGTTTAAATTTCTCTCCCACTTAAAGTGATAGATTCTATACTTTAATTTGAAAGGTATGCCCCTGTGTAATTATGTACTGTTCCATCCGCATCTGTAATAACACATGGATTTTCGTTCTTACCATTACATTTTCCATATTTGCCCTCTCCTGGTTCAATGAAAGAACACATGACAGATACTACAACTAAACATACCAATACTTTAATCATTTTTGCTTGATTGTTTTTTTTCATGATATAATTTTTAAATTTTAAAAAAGTTTTCCTAAAGATATAATATTTTTTGACATAAATATACTATTTTGTTATTTATTTTATTTAATTTGAAAATTAATAACATATTTTTTCATAACATAATTTTAAACTTGTTTAGCTAAATTTGATTACAATTTATTAATTCTTTGAAAGAAACAATTAAATTTACAAATTTATATTCTCTACATATTATTATTTTGTAAAACTAATTTACATTTTTTGATTTTACTTTCATTCTAATTATTACTGGATTTGATTTCCGATTATTAAAATAAAAAAAATCAGTTAAAGATTTAGGAAATATAATTTCCTTATCTTTTATAGATGTTTTAGCTGAAAATAAGCTCAGTGCTGAAATACTCGTATAAAATTTATCCCCATATCTATAAATACCATTGACAGTCAAAGATTTATCAAAAATTGGTAAAAAACAAGTACCCTCATCTGGATTTAGACGCTCCATTGAAACCAGTTTTTTATTTTTAATATTATAAATGAAATTATATTGATATTTGGATTCTGACCCAAATCGAGTTATTTTTACTCGAGTATCCAATTTAAAAAAAAGTAAATCATTATAGTAAAAAATATTACTAACTCCTAATATAGTCGTTTCATCTAAAGAAAGATGCATCTTAATACTATTCAAATGCTTTCTATCTTGTGATAATATATCTTTTTCAGTTAATGCTCTATTATAGGGGAAGATAAATTTAAAAGCGACTTTGGCATTATCTCTCGAAACTTTGTACACATAGAAATCTAATGGTGTAGCAGTATAGAAAAATCCATCTGTACTCATTTGATTAATCACCATATAGCTTCGAATCATACTTGCTGCCAAATTTTTTTGTTGACTAAATGGAATAAATGATTTATATAATGAATCATTTTTATATATATTAAGCATATGATAAACGGTATCATTTATTTTTTTATTATCGGGTAAAAAGCAATTCCCACTTATTAAATAATAGTTTCCTCCCATCGGTATTAAATTACTATTTTCAACTTCCTTTATTTTGTTAAATACTTGATCACTTTTACTTTCTCCTAATGGAGTGTACTGCTTAATTTCTGTTTTTCTTTTATTTGGATCATAGACTGATGCAATAATGCTATTTTGATCTTTAATAAAAGATAGTCCTATAGAGGACATGGGCTTATATTGTATTTTCCTAATAAAAGAGCCTTTAAGATTAAAAAATAATAATGATTGGGTATCATAATCATAAATAACAATACTATAATCCGTAATAATTAAATTACTAACATCTCCGAAAAGGCTCTCTTTTTTTGATTCCAAAGGAATATATTCTATACTGTCAAAATATTCGGAAACATTGCCGCCATACGCTTGCGCTGGGTCAATACGGATCTTCTGTACTTCTTGTGCCGATGATAACTGACAATAAGAGATTGTAAGTAATTGCAACCCTGTTATCAATAAACTAATTCTATTTTTTTTGATGTTAATCTGCCCGTCATATTGTTTTTTGTAAATCATCTTTTATAATTACTCTGATTAAATTAAAACATTGAAGTTGTTTAGACTTTTTGAAAAATGAGATTTCTAGCTCGTGCCTCACTCGAAATAATCGGGTAAGGTGTTGATTTTTCTCCAAAATATCATCAGTTTTGAGTAAAATGGGCGACTCCTGCGCGTCATTTCGACGATAGGAGAAATCTCATTTTACACTTTTATTGATTTTGAATAGTTTTTTAATCGAAAAATAAAAAGTCTAAATAACTTCATGGTTATTCCTTTATTGAACTTTTTTTCTCTGCTTGATTTATTTTGTTGACCTAAATTTGGTACATTGAAAGTATGTAAACAACAATTTTGTAAACAAATTTTAAAAAACTACCCTTTGGGGTAGCATATTAACCAATATGACCGCACTACACACATCCCGTTACGAGCGAAACAGAATCTATATATCTGCAGAAGTGCAGAAACAATTGAAAAGATTTAGGGTTTTACTGGCAGGCTGTGGCATTGGCAGCATGATTGCGGAGTGCGCACTCCGGATGGGTTTTGAAAACATTACCCTTGTTGACGGGGACAAAGTGGAGTTGACAAACCTCAACCGACAAAATTATGGGATGGCAGATATTGGCACAAGCAAAGTGGAGGCTTTGCAAAAAAGGCTTCTTGCCATTAACCCCGATGCCAATATCACTGTCCACAACGACTTCATTACCAATGAAAACCTTGGCAGTCTTGTGGAAAGCCACGACGTCGCCGTCAATGCGCTGGACTTTGACACGGATATCCCATTTAGATTCGACGAACTTTGTCAGTCCCGCAATATCCCCATTCTGCATCCCTACAACCTTGGCTGGGCAGGGCTTGTCTATCTCGTAATGCCCAGGGGCAGTAATCTACGCTCACTTTCAGCGGATTACAGGCAGTTTGAAAAAGCGGCGGTGCAATATCTTTTGGAACAATTGGAAAACAAACCCCACACAAGGGAGTGGCTGTCTCGCGTACTATCGGAATATGCCAGTGAGGGCGGAGTGATGTCTCCACCCCAATTGCCAACAGGTTCCTATCTTCTTGCGGGCAGTTGCGCGCACCTACTCTACAAAATTGCGGTAGGTGCAAGCGTAAAGGCATTTCCCGAGTTTTACCTTTTCGGGCTGGAGGACAACGTGTGAAGTCTATTAAATGTCCCGTATCGCCGCCTATATCAGTTTGCTGTTAGACGCATACGCAAGGGCTTCCGCCATATTGGACACATCCATTTTTTTAAGAATCCTTTTTCTGTGGTATTTAATCGTATTGACACTCAGGGACAACTGTCTGGCAATCTCCCCGGACGTTGGTCCCTGAATGGACAACAGTAGTATTTCCTTTTCCATGGTAGTCAGCTTTAAGTTGTCCTGCGAAAGCCAACGTCGGGTCGCCATGTCGTATTTAAACACAGATTTATTTCCGCGTTCTCTTATAAAGATATTTCCGGAACTGTCGTTAGACGAAGTTGAAACAACGCAAAGAGCCAGCCACATATTGCCCGATTTATCCAGTTCCAACGGTGTTAGTTTGTGGTTGACAAGCAATGTATGTCCACTTTTGGGTTGTTTCATCCTAAAGTCATAAGAAATATTATAATCCATACGTTTGCCCAAAGGTATTGTACCGAAAAAATGAAAACCCGCTTCGTTGATTGCCAGCAAGAGCTCCAAATCCTCCAAAGGAACAAACTTGAGATAAAACGCATAACCCAACCACTCAACCTCTTTTGCCTTAAGACCACATAAAAACAATGGGTTGTTGGAGACGTAAGCAAAACTTCGTCTGTAATAATCGATAATGTACACGCTTTGGTATGTTAAGCAAGCAACTTTGTCAAGCAGTCTGACATGGTTGTCAAGTAAGGCATAGTCCAAACCAGACGCGTCTTCATCCAAGTCTATCGGTTTAAAAAAATCGGTATTGTTAAGTAAATATACTTTTTGTATATTTGCATCATGAAATGTGTGAAATGTAATTCAGAAAACAAGGTAAAACGCGGTTTTCTGAATTACATTTCACACATTTCATGATGCAAATATACAAAAAGTATATTTACTTAACAATACCGATTTT
>JASGDY010000023.1:0-9943 GCA_047606825.1 Chitinophagaceae bacterium | reverse complement strand
GAAAACAGCCACAAAGCTGCAACAGCCGCCGGAAATGTTCCGAAGCGCCAACACGACTGGCGCGCAGCGTTCGCCTTTTGCGGACTTGACTTTTTTGCCACTTTTTTTGTCAAGAAAAAAAGTGGGACAGATTATTAGTGGAGATAATTTAGATGCGTTGGCCCTGGAGTACACATTTCTTAAAGTCCTTGTTTTCCATAATTCTTTACTTTTGCACGCGTACGAGATTCCTTCGGTTTTGAATTTTTGATACGCACAAAAAGAAACTTAGATGAACTTTACGTTGAGGAGTATGCCAGACCGTGAAGTCAAGCCCCGCCAAAGCGGGATGACGATGGTTATGGACAAAGGTTTGAGTATTAACGAAGTAGAAAACTTTTTAAGTATTGCCGCACCGCACGTCGACATAGTAAAACTCGGATTCGGGACAGCCTATGTAACTCCCAACCTAAAGGAAAAAATAGAGGTTTACCACAAGCACAACATTCCCCTCTTTTTTGGCGGTACACTCTTCGAGGCCTTTCTGGTGCGCGGACAAATGGACGACTATATTGCCATCTGCAAGGATTATGGCATCTCACACATAGAGGTCAGCGACGGTTCCATATCTATTCCCCACGCAGAAAAATGTGGCTATATCGAAAAACTCACCCAGCACGCCATCGTATTGAGCGAGGTCGGCAGCAAGGACGCAACCAATATCATGGCGCCCTATAAATGGATACAGCTCATGCACGCCGAGCTCGAAGCCGGCGCCTCTTATGTCATCGCGGAAGCACGGGAATCCGGCAACGTGGGCATCTACCGCGGCAGCGGGGAGGTGCGCCAAGGGCTTGTCAACGAAATCCTCACACAGATTCCCGGCGAAAAAATCCTTTGGGAAGCTCCGCAAAAGGAACAACAACTTTATTTCATCAACCTTTTGGGCTGCAACTGCAACCTCGGCAATATCGCCCCCACCGAGGTCATCCCGCTGGAATCCATGCGCATCGGACTGCGTGGCGACACGTTCAGCCGTTTCCTTTCCGCAGCGGAAATGCGAATATGAACCAAGATTTATGAATTTATACTTCATGCCTGATGACAATGTGTAACGCAGCAAAGTATAATCTTGATTCCCATCATTCATCTTTAATTATTTATCATTAATTAGTTCCATGCGTGTTTACGGTATTATCGGTTATCCTTTGGGGCATTCTTTTTCCAAGAAATATTTTGAGGAAAAATTTCGGCAGTTAGGCATCGAACAGGAAAACACGTTCCAGAATTTTGCCATCGAGACGATGGACGGATTGCCGCAAGTGTTGTCCACAAAGGATTTGCAGGGATTCTGCATCACCATTCCACACAAAAAAAACATCATCCCTTTCCTGACGGAGGCTTCACCAGAAGTCGAGGCAATGGGAGCCTGCAACTGCGTCCGCATCAAGAACGGCAAACTATACGGCTACAATACCGACATCGTCGGTTTCGAGAAATCATTTGTCTCCAAACTCACGCCGGAAAGAGACAATGCGTTGATACTGGGAACAGGCGGTGCCTCCGCAGCCGTGGCTTTTGTATTGAAAAAATTGGGCATTCCCTATCAGTTTGTTTCCCGCTGTACGCCCGGCATATTGTCATACGAACAACTCACCAAAGACATCATCGACACCCACAAAATCATCATCAACAGTACGCCGCTAGGCATGTCGCCCAACATCGAGGACGCACCGCCGATTCCCTACGAATACCTGACGGCAGCACATTACCTCTACGACCTTATCTACAATCCTGCCGAAACCAAATTCCTCGCCGAAGGCAAGGAAAAAGGCGCAGCTATCGAAAACGGCCTGCAAATGCTGGTATTGCAGGCAGAGGAAAACTGGCGGATATGGAATGAATAAAAAAGGGGAAAATGAAAAAGGTACTCGTGGTGGTTCGTGTCCGCACGCACCACCACGTTTGGATATAATGATGCCACGAGTACAATTTAGAAGCTGTTTGTTTTTGCCTTTTACTTATTTCAACAAAAACGCAATCAGCTTTTCCAATGCCTTTTTGCGGTGGCTGTACTGCGCTTTTTCCGCCATGGTCATCTCCGCAAAAGTGCGGGTGTCGCCGTCCGGGACAAAAACCGGGTCGTACCCAAATCCGTCCGCGCCGCTTGCTTTTTCGGCAATATGTCCTTCACAGATACCTTCAAACGTATGGTGCTGCCCGTCGTAAATCAAATAAATAACGGTACGGAAACGCGCATTTCGATTCGACGCACCTTCAAGATTTCTAAGCAACAGCGCAATATTATCCTTGTCGCTTTTTTGCTCGCCCGCATAGCGCGCCGTATGCACGCCCGGCGCACCGCCCAATACGTCCACTTCCAGGCCAGTATCCTCACTGAAACAATTTTCGCACGTCATCTTGAAAATCGTCCTGGCTTTGGCTTCCGCGTTTTCGCTTAGCGTATCGTAAGGTTCGGGGATGTCCACATCGATGCCCGCCTCTTTCAACGTCACAATATCCATGCGGAGACCCGTCGCTGCCTTTATTTCCGTGGCTTTGTTTTGGTTGTTGGTCGCAAAAATGAGTTTCATCTGTATTTTTTTTGTTTTTGCCTTTTTGCTTTTGCATTTTATTGAATCCCAAACACCTGTTTGAGGCTAATCCAAAAACGTTGTTTTTCCTGTTTGGCTTCCGCGCTGCCGTCGTTCATTTTGGTCAATGACGATGCCAACAGGTAAGTACAGCCGTTTTTCCGGTCAGGATGGTAGGGTTTGAGGTCGTCTTTTTGCCCGATATGGCTCTGTTTGCAGTTGAAGAAAATCAGGTATCTAGGCGAAAGGTGCGCCTGGATATCGTCCAGCAGCAGCGGCGTGCGGGCAATGTTGACAAGGGCGACATCCGCCAGGTTGAAACGGCAGGCCGCCAATATCTTTCCCAAGAAATCAAGGTTGTGGTCGCTGATATAGAGGTTGTCGGTATCATGTACCAAGAGCGTAATCTGCTGGGCATTGTCCCCCAGCCAGAATTTTTTGTCCAAAGGATTGGGTGATTGGGAGATATTCTCCTTGTGGGGAATCGGCAAATCGCTACCTTTATCGCCCGAAACGGATGCGCGCGCCGTTTCGCCACCGATAATGACCAGACTATTGGGGTACAGTCTGGAAAGGACAAAATCGGATATCGTTTCTTTTATGGACACTATGTAATGTATTTTATAAAAACCAATCAATAGGCCGGAGGCCCTTCCTCCGCAAATGTAGTTTTATGGCAGAAGAATATAAAATTGATGTTGTCAAAACGGAAAACAGCAAACTGAAAAACACGCAACTCGAAAACCTCCCTTTCGGAAAAGTTTTCACGGACCACATGCTGGTTGCCGACTATGCCGACGGGAAATGGCAAAAAGTGCAGATTCTTCCCTACGGGCCCATCACCCTCGACCCGGCGGCGACCGTGTTCCACTACGGACAGGAAATATTTGAAGGCATCAAGGCATTCCACAACGCGGACGGCAACGACTATATCTTCCGCCCAGACATGAACTGGAAACGTTTCAATACGTCCGCCGTCGGCCTGTGCATGCCCGAAGTGCCGGAAGAAATCTTCATCGGAGGCATGAAAAAACTCATCGAAACCGACCGGGAATGGATTCCACGCATGGCGGAACACTCCCTGTACATCCGCCCGTTCATGATTGCCTCACAGGCTTTCCTCGGTGTACATCCCGCCAAAGAATACAAATTTATCATCATACTGAGTCCATCGGGACCTTATTTCGGCAAGCCCGCAGCCATCCGCATCGAACGCCATTTCACACGTTCGGCTAAGGGCGGCGTCGGATATTCCAAAAACGGCGGCAACTATGCAGCTAGCCTCAAAGCCGTCGAAAAAGCTGAAGCAGACGGCTACGACCAAGTGTTGTGGACGGCACCCAACGACCATAAATACATACAGGAAGTCGGCGCGATGAACGTGATGTTCGTCATCGACAACAAAGTCGTCACGCCCGAACTGGACGGTACGATATTGGCGGGCGTGACACGCGACAGTGTCATCGCAGTATTGCACGACTTGGGCATCACCGTCGAGGAACGCCCCATCAGCATTGACGAACTATTGGAAGCGCACCAAACCGGCAAACTGACCGAAGCTTTCGGCACCGGCACGGCGGCAGTCATCTCGCCCATCGGCAAGCTGGAGCTTTCGGAAGACACCATCATCAACTTCGACGTGGAAAAATTTGAAACAGGCAAAAAGCTGAAAGCGGCATTGGACGACCTCCGCCTAGGCAAGGTTGCGGATACGCACGGTTGGTTGGTGAAGATTTAACGGATAGGGCGGATGGGCAATCAAGATGGCCTATCCGCTTTTTACAACTGCTAACGTTTGTTACTGCTAAGTATCCTTACACTAGACTGTTCCATAGATATGGGCGAAAATCAGCAAAAAGAGATACCAGGTAGGGATGTGTTTACCATTTCTTCCTGTTTGCTTTGCGTTCTGCATGGCGTTTTTTGAGTTCTATGCGTTTTTCTTTGGAAGCTTTTGTGGGCCTGGTCGCGATACGTGGTTTGGCGACATGCAGGCCTTTTTGGACGAGTTTCAAAAGGTTTTCGGTGGCGATGCGTTTATTTTCCAGTTGTGTCCGGGCTTGTTGGGACTTGACGAACAAATCGCCCGTATCGGTAAGTGCGGATGCGAGTTTCTTGCGGATGCGTTCTTTTTCCGCGTCGGCCAACAGTTGGGACGCGTCAAGGTTCCAGCGGGCCTCGACGGCCGTTTCTACCTTATTGACGTTCTGCCCGCCCTTGCCGCCGCTACGCGAAGTTTTATAGACGATTTCGGAACTGATATCGTAAAGCATTTGTACTATTTTTTCCTTTTGGCTTTTTACTTTTTTTCTATTTTTACGCAAAAAGAATTGTCGCAAAGATGCGCATATTAATCCAACGGGTAAAAAAAGCAAGCGTAACGATTGACACAGAAATTTCGGGCAGCATTGAACAAGGGCTCTTGATTTTTGTAGGTATTGAAGATGCGGACAACGAGGATGACGTGGCCTGGCTGGCGAACAAAATCGTCAACATACGACTCTTCAACGACGAGAACGGCGTGATGAACAAAAGTATATTGGACATCGGTGGTGAATTGTTGGTGGTCAGCCAGTTTACGCTCCACGCATCGACCAAAAAAGGAAACCGACCGTCCTACATCAAGGCAAGCAAGCCCGACCATGCAATCCCACTTTACGAAAACATGATTGGCACTTTGTCACAACTTTTAGGAAAACCTATACAGACTGGACGTTTCAGCGCGGACATGCAGGTTGCACTTGTCAACGACGGCCCTGTAACAATATGGACTGATTCAAAAAACAAAGAATAGTAAAATGACCATAGAAGAAGCGCAAAACAGCATTGACCATTGGATTAAGACAATCGGTGTCCGTTATTTCAACGAACTGACCAACCTCGGCATATTGATGGAAGAAGTAGGCGAACTCAGCCGCCTGATGGTCCGTAAATACGGCGAACAATCCTCAAAGGAAAGCGACAAAAACAAGGACTTGGGCGACGAGATGGCAGACGTGCTGTGGGTTTTGCTCTGCCTCGCCAACCAGACCGGCATTGACATGACCGAAGCTCTCCGGAAAAATTTTGAGAAAAAAAATATCCGCGACGCGACGCGGCATATCAACAACGAGAAATTAATTTGATGATTTGGCGATTTGATAATTTGATAATTTTTTCTTCATGCAATACAAGGAAGTTGATGGTGATAACACCAACAACGGCGAAAAAATTCTCAATTCTCCATTTTCAATTCAAAATCTTCTATGAGCAAAATAAAATACATCTGGCAGGTATTCTGGGCATCCATCAACGAGTTTATCGACGTGAAAGTCCCTAAAATGTCGGCTGCCCTCTCCTACTACACCATATTTGCGATGGCCCCGATGCTGATTATCATATTGAAAGTCTCATCTATATTTGCTGTCGGCAAACCAGAAGACACGATTTTCCGCCAAATCAGCGGTTTTGTCGGCTCCGAGGCGGCGCGACAGATACAGACCATAATCCAAAATGCCGCTATTTCACCAAGTGCCAGCATCGCTTCCCTCGTCAGCATCATTGCATTGGTGTTTTCCGCGACGGGTGTATTTGCTGAGATACAGGATTCCATCAACGTCATCTGGCAAATCAAAGCCAAACCCAAGAAAGGTTGGCTCAAACTGATACTCAACCGCCTGATGAGCTTTTCGATATTGATTGCGTTGGGCTTTGTCCTGTTGGTGTCGTTGGTCGCGAGTTCCATATTGGACGCAGTTTCGGCCAAGATTATCCAACTGTTTCCCGATTTCAACATCATGCTGGTATTCGTAGTCAACAATGGACTGGCATTTGTGGTCACATTAGTCCTTTTTTCCATCATTTTCAAATTTCTCCCCGACGCCAAGATCAAGCTCAAAGACGTTTTCGCCGGGGCATTTACCACGACGCTGCTTTTTTTGTTGGGGAAATTTGGAATCGGCTATTACCTCCAACACAGCAAAATCGGGTCGATGTACGGTGCGGCAGGTTCGATTATCCTGCTGCTGACCTGGGTATATTATTCGGCAATGATTTTGTATTTCGGTGCGACTTACACCAAAGTCAACGCACTGAAAAAAGGCCGCAAAATCCAGCCAACCGAATATGCCGTCTGGGTCGAACAGATAGAAACTTCGCATAAATCCGATACAGAATAGCCTTGTTTTTCCGTAATTTCGCCCCCAAATTACCATCGAATGACCATCCGAAATTGCATCGCCGCGTTGTCGTTTTTCCTCAGCGTCGCTTTTGTTTCCTGCCAACCCAACAATATCCAGAACGAGGATGAAAACTGGGGCAAAGTATTTACGGATAACCACGTCAAAGGGACTTTTGCCTTGTATGACAATGGACACGGTACTTTTTCTATCTGCAATCTGTCGCGGTACAGGGATTCGGCATTGCTGCCAGCATCTACGTTCAAGATTGTCAACTCGCTCATCGGCATCGAAACAGGCATCATCAGCAACGAAAACATGGTAATCAAATGGGATGGCATCCACCGCCGTCCGGAATGGGATAAAGACTTGACGATGAAAGAGGCTTTTGCCGTGTCCGCCGTTCCCTATTACCAGGAAGTTGCGCGCCGCATCGGGAAGGACACCATGCAATACTGGCTCGACACGCTTCATTACGGCACGACCAAAATAACGTCCAGAATCGACAGCTTCTGGCTCGACAACTCCCTGAAAATAACGCCGGACGAAGAGTTGGGATTAGTGAAAGCATTGTATTTCGGTAAACTTCCTTTCCAAAAACGTACCATGGACATCGTCAAAAGCGTCATGGTCCGTGAAAGCAACAATGCCTACACCTTGGCATACAAAACAGGTTACGGCGACGCTCCCAATGGCAATGCTATCGGCTGGGTCGTCGGCTGGATCGAGGAAAACAAACATCCATTTTTCTTCGTCCTCAACATCGAAGGCGCACCCGACATGGATCCGAACCTCCGCATCAAGCTACTGAAGGAATTCCTCAATTCGAAAAACTTACTGAGCGGAAAGCTATAAACGCGCAAGGCTTGATGCCCAACGTCGAACACTATTCGCCGCCGTTGTTGGTGTTATCAACAACAACGCACGACATATTCACAAAGGATAAATTAAAAACTTATTAACGCCTGATTTCTTTTCTTTGTAGGTTATTCTTGTTTTAAGCGTTCGGAATTTTTTACTTTTGAATTAATCGAATGTTATTTTTTGAAAATACAAATTATCTCTGGGGCTTGTTGCTCCTTGTTCCGCTGGCGTGGCTGATTTCCTACGTGGTCGGACGCAAAAAGAAAATCACTGCCCATATCGGCAATACCGCATTGGCACAGGCACTCATCAGCAACTATTCTGAGAAAAGATTTCGGTTGAAAAGCTTGTTGTTTTTGTTGGCAATCCTGTTGGGCATCTTCGCATTTGTCAACATACAAAAACCAAGCAACGACGACCCGTCCGGTGCCAAGAGCGGCATTGATGTCATGGTCGCGCTGGACGTGAGTAAAAGTATGCTGAGTGCGGACATCAAGCCGACGCGCCTCGCCAAAGCCAAACAAGTCATCAGCCAGCTCATCGACCAACTCGGCGACAACAGGTTGGGCATTGTGGTATTCGCGGGGCAGGCCATCACGCAGATGCCGCTGACCGACGATATCGGTGCAGCAAAAATGTATGTCTCGACCATCGACCCCGACATGATGCCGATACAAGGTACGGAAATCGGCGACGCACTGAAGGCGTGCAACAGAGCGTTCCACACCGGCGAAAAAAAGTATAAAGCGGTTGTATTGATCTCAGACGGAGAAGACCATGACCCGAAAACCGAAAACGCGCTGAAAGAACTGAAAAACAGTGGTGTCGTCGTGCACACCATCGGCGTCGGCACGATTGCTGGTTCGCAGATCATCGACCCAGCCACCAACGAACCCAAAAAGGACGCCCAGGGCAATACCGTCATTTCCAAACTCAACGCAAAAGAGCTACAAAATATCGCGGCGCAGACCGGCGGTCAATATGCGCTGCTGGACAACGGCATGAACGCCCCAAAAAAGATAGCAACCGCCATCGACAATGCGGACAAGAAAATGATACGCACAGGGAAGATGCCGGGAGAAAAAAACTTCCGTTCCTATTTTCCGCTGCTGATTGTTGGCATGGTTCTTTTGTTGGTTGTTGAATTATTTATTTCTGAAAGGAAAAAAAGTATGGCATAAGCATCGCATGGTAATTTGAAGAAAATCAAGAACAAATCTTAATCCCCCTTAATTTCTTAATGGTTTACAAAATCTCCATTTTCCCTGCGCATGCCAAAAGAAGCCATTGAATACATAAAAATATCCAGATGAATAAAATCTTTTTAACTATGGTTTCCGTTGTTTGCTCGGTTTATAGTTTTGGACAAAAGGAAAACAAACAAATCGCCGCAGGCAACCTCGCTTACCAAAAAGGCGACTTCAAATCCGCTGCCCGCAACTATCAACAGGCACTCAAAGTCAACCCCAAAAGCAATACCGCCAAATACAACCTCGCCAACGCTTTAGAAAAACAAAAAGACGCGGAACAAGCAAGCAAACTGTACGAAGACATCGCCAAAAACGGCAACAAGGGAATGCAGAGCGACGCATACTACAACAACGGCGTGACACAAGTCCACAACAAGGATTTAAAGAACGCCATATCTTCCTTTGAAAATGCGCTCCGCAGAAACCCCAATGACCAAATGGCGCGTGAAAACCTCCAAAAAGCACTGAACGAAAAACAACAACAAGACCAACAAAAACAAAATCAACAAAACAAGCAGGACAACAAACAAAACCAGCAGCAACAAAAACCCCAAGAATCTCCCAAAGAACAACAAAACAAAAAAGACATGGACAACCTGCTCAAACAACTCAACCAGCAGGAAAAAGACCTGCAAAAGAAACTCCAGAACCAACAGCAGCAAAGAAAACAACCGGAAAAGGATTGGTAGGACAATAGTGAAAAGTGGAGAATTGAAAGTTGAAAGTCATACCCTACCCTACCTAAAAATGTGCATTGAAAAAAAGACATCTCAGCATGTCGTTCCAACGATAATAGGAGGAGCTGTTCGCGCCGAAGGCAATCTCCATAAGTTTAATATCAGGAAACAGAACAGTTATGGAGCATATTATGAATTTTTCCTACGGAGCTTCCCAGTAACCTGTTTTGTTGCGTCCTATTGATATATAACGATATACCGAATTGTGCTGTTCGGGATTTGTAATCCCGAACGCTTATCCGTGCATTTGCAATGCACTGCTATTTGCGGATTGCAAATCCGCCGATACGGCTTCAGGATTACAAATCCTGAAGAGCGGAGTAATAAAAATTATTGGTCTATATTGAATTTCATTATCGTAT
>JASGDY010000022.1:0-22730 GCA_047606825.1 Chitinophagaceae bacterium | reverse complement strand
TATTACTCCGCTCTTCAGGATTTGTAATCCTGAAGCCGTATCGGCGGATTTGCAATCCGCAAATAGCAGTGCATTGCAAATGCACGGATAAGCGTTCGGGATTGCAAATCCCGAACAGCACAAATGGGTTTTTGGTCTAAAATATAAATCAAAATCGTATTATTTCAAAAATCCACAGAATTGTAACCGATAAAAACAAATACGATATCCTTGTAATCTACAGTTACAAAGTAAACCAATTTTATATCGACTGTACCACTTGCTCAAGCGGCAACCGTAATTTTGGTGTATTGGACGGTTGGTTGGTATCTTCGGGATTTCTGTAACCAATCGCTACTGCAAACAGCGTTTTGTAACCGTCGAGTTGCAGTATTTTATCATATTCCGCATTTTTTATACCCTCCATCGGCGTACTGTCGATGCCCATACTTGCACATGCCGAAAGGAAAAATCCAAGAGAAAGGTACACTTGGTGTTGCAGCCACGATTTGATTTCCGGTTCGGGTAAGGGTTTCAGAAAAGTGTTGTAATAATCAACTGCGGCCTGGGGCAGGTTTTGGCGGATTTGTTCTTCAAATTTTTCAATGGTGTCAATGACTCCGAACACAACCAGATGGCTTGCGCCGTTGATTTTTTGTTCGTTGGAATAGGAGACGCTTGCCAATGCCTGTTTTGTTTTTTCGTCCGCAATGAAAACAAATTTCCAGGGCTGGCTGTCAATAGACGACGGGCTTAGGCGTATGATTTCTTTTAAGTGCTGGATTTTCTCCTCCGCAATTTTTGCATTCGCATTGTATTTTTTCGTGGTATATCTGCTTTCCGCAAGTGTTAAAAAATCCATTTTGTTGTCATTTTTGTTTAACTATACTTTTTTCAGTTGCAAAAATAATTATAGCAAACTATATTTGCAATAACTGTCATAAATGATAGTAACAGATGTATAGTATAGAAGACAAGCAATATCCATGCGATACAAGCCTAACAATGAAATACATTGGCGGAAAATGGAAGGCGGTTATCCTTATTCATCTAATCGAAAAAAAGCGATATAGTGAATTAAGAAAAGTGTGTAAAGTCATTACGGAACGGACTTTGAGCCTGCAACTGAAAGAATTGGAGGCGGACGGCTTGGTTAAGCGTACTGTCCATACAAGCAAACCGCCTTTGAAAGTGGATTATGAACTAACCAAATTTGGAAAAACGCTGATACCATTGCTCAACGCCATTGCTGAATGGGGAAAAGAAACGGCAGTGACCAATAAGCAAATACGCGTGGTGGAATGAAACCATAACCTACAACGATTTCGTAGAAAAACACCGCCGAAAAATTCAATTGTATTTTTAACTTTTATAATATTGTCTGGATGGTAGTACGCCCATTCTTTTACTTTTTGCTTTTTTAATTCATGAAAACAATCACATTCCTCTGCCTTAGCGGTTTGTTCTGCTTACACATCTTTGCACAGACCAATGCTTTCCATCCGGGTGAGATATGGCCCGACGACAAGGGTGTCCACATCAATGCACATGGCGGCGGTATCCTCTACCACGACGGCATGTACTACTGGTACGGCGAAAACAAAGGTGAACATTCCAACAACGCGCTGGTCGGCATTACATGTTATTCCTCCACCGACCTGTACCACTGGAAAAACGAGGGGGTCGTACTGGACGTTTCGGACGACGCTAAAAGTCCGATAGCGCGCGGCTGCATCATGGAACGTCCCAAAGTCATCTACAACACCACGACCCAAAAATATGTGCTCTACTTCCACCTCGAACTGCTCGGCAGAGGTTACGATGCCGCCAACGTCGGCATTGCGGTAAGCGACTTCCCGACCGGAAAATTTAAGTTCCTGAAAAATGCGCGGGTCAACCCGGGGATTTTTCCGTTGGACATGACCGTCGCACAAAAAGAAGCAAAACAGATGCCCAGCGATTTCAAGGAATGGTGGACTCCTGAATGGCGGACTGCTATAGAAAACGGCTTGTTCGTGCGACGTGACCTGGCAGGTGGACAGATGTGCCGCGATATGACGCTTTTTGTGGACGACGACGGTAAAGCCTACCACATTTATTCGTCGGAAGACAACCTGACATTGCAGATTGCGGCACTCTCCGACGACTATCTCAACTACACCGGGCAATATGTGCGCGTGGCTCCTGGTGGACACAACGAAGCGCCGACCCTGTTCAAGAAAGATGGTAAATACTACATGATTACCTCCGGTTGCACGGGCTGGGCTCCCAATGCCGCACGGCTGTTTACCGCCGACCATATTTTCGGACCGTGGAACGAGCTTCGCAATCCTTGTGTAGGTGTCGGTGCCCAGCTCACTTTCCATTCCCAAGGAACGTACATATTGCCTGTCCCTGGCAAAAAGGACGCGTTTATCTTCATGGCAGACCGCTGGCGACCCGAGCATCCCATCGATGGACGCTATATCTGGCTGCCGATATTGTTTGAAAAGGGATTGCCGGTCCTGAAGTGGCAGGATAGCTGGGGATTGGATTTCTTTCATGTGAAAATGTAAGCCAGAATTTTAGTAACTTTGAAAAGTGGTAAAACAGGAAGAATATCATATTGGTATTGAAATCGACAAGCTAACAAATAGCATTGTAAATACCATTTCTGGAGATAGTTTTCCGACCTGCGTGCAGCCAATCTCTAAGACCGATTTAAAAATAGTGACAAAGAAAATGGGTTGGCAGTTCAATTGGGTAAGGGAGTATAGATTAATGGACAGAAATATTTATAAGCTGACGATTAGAGACAATTACAATATAATTCAGGGACTTGCAAGCATTAGTGACTTTAATGACCATTTTTACTTACACCTTATTGAAAGTGCTCCATTCAACATAGGCAGTAGCAAATTGTATGAAGGTGTATCTGGCAATCTGTTTGCATTTGCTTGTAAATTATCATGGGATAAAGGTTATCAAGGTTTTGTATCCTTTACTTCAAAGACAAAACTCGTTGAGCATTATCAAAAAACTTTAGGTGCAACACATATTGGTGGGCATAGAATGGTAATATTTCCTCAAGAAGCACTTAAATTGATTAAACAATATTTTCCAACTTAGAATCTTCAAACAATGGGACATATTAAAGAACCGAAAGGAGTTGATTTCGTGGTTGACCCAACGCCATTGACAGACGTAGAGAGAAAGCGAATCAGCGAAATAATTACCTATTACAAAGCAACGGGCAAAAAAAAGAGATTCAAGAAAACGACATCCAAAAGACAATTGACAACCTCAAAAAGAGAAAAATCATTGGCATAATGCGATTACTTCCGCCGTGGTTCGTGAGGGTATGAACTCACGTAGCGTAAATTTTTATAAACCATTAAGGAGTTAAGGCACATTAAGAAAAGTTCTCAATGTGCCTTAACTCCTTAATGGTTACTATTATAAACAATATCAACTCTTGGTATAAGTGCCTGTAAACTTATAGGCTACGCCACTATCTGTATAAATGTACCAGAGAGTCAGCGTTTTTTTGTCGGCATCATAAGTTCCTCCGCCATCGGTTATTACCAAGTTGTTCCATGAAGCGACGCTGACGCTATTGTCCGTGTTGACAGTCAGCAGGACGCCTTTGTTCGCAACACTGTCCATTGTTTCGGTAGTCGTAAGATGGTAAAACCGGAGTTGGTTGTAGCTGACGGCTTTCATCGTCCGTGAAAGTGAAATCGCGGTATGGCTGGTATCGGTGGAATTATACTTTTGGTAGTAGCCTTCCGCCTGGTAAGTACCCGAATAATCATTGTACAGATTAAAGGAAAAAATCAACAGCGAGTCGGTAGACCGTATCGGCAGATAGTCCGGGTCTGAAACGGAAGCAATCCGAAACGTGATACCATACAGGGAATCGCAGGGGAGCGCGGCGGTATTGATTCCGATAGGAATACGCCCATAGACATCACCCGCACTGAGCGTCACGGAATAGGATGGTATCTGGTAATATGCACTCCCGAGATATTGGTATCTGATATCGGTCGATTTGTAGAGGTAAAGGCCGTTGTATTGTTCCAAGGCATAGCTTCCTGCCTCCTCGACGGTTACGGTGACATCGCGGTCGATGTTTTTACTGCCGCCCGTGGCGACCGAGATGAACGTCTCCGCCGTATCACTTTCTGATTCTTTGTAAGGGAGGTCTACGATATGCCTGCCAAGGTCGTTGGACTGGTTGGCGCCTACGAGGTAGACGCTCTTCTCGTACTGTTCCTCGTCGAGAGGGTTGGTATATTTTTGGCATCCCAGCATGCATGTCGGAAGGATGCCCGCGATAACATATTTGAATATTTTCATCTGATTATTTTTTTAACGTCAAAGAAAAAAGAGCATTGTGCTTACCAGCCTGGATTTTGGACCATCTTGGCATTTTTGTCTAGGACCTCTTTGGGAATCGGCCAGAAGTACATCTTGAAGCTCCATGTCCTTTTGGCGAGCGGCTCTGTGAGGGTAGTCCTGGTAAAGAATTTTTGTCGTTCGCTGGAGCTTGCAGCTATGTTCATGCCAACGATGGATTGTGCATAAGCCGTGGGTGCATCCATCCATCGGCATAGGTCGAGAAAGCGACGCCCTTCGAATGCAAACTCTACTTTTCTTTCCCTTTTGATGGCCTCACGGATGCTTGACTGGCTGGCAAGTTCTGTACTGGACATACCGGGCAACCCCGCCCGGAAACGAACCCTGTTGACGGCTGCTGCGATTTCCGACAGGTCTCGGGTTACCGTGATACCCGTTGTCGCATCTGTATAGGAACCGTCCATTTCATTAAGTGCCTCGGCATAGTTGAGCAATATCTCGGCATAACGGAATATCGGGAATACCTTGGGAAGTATGGATCCCGTCTGTAACATGATGTCTGCATGATGGTTATATTTGATGACTGTATAACCCGTATGGTTGTAGTCATAGGGGAGGGTGTTGGTCGGAGCTGCATTACCATTGGAGTAATAAGTAACTTCTACGTTTTTTACACCAGAAGTAGAGCCTGTGTAAGATGTTCCTTTCCAATAAGAATGGTTGAAGCCGATGGTGGCGTAGAAGCGGGCTTCCCTGTTGTAATACATTTGTGCCGTATTGGTTGTCAACTGTACGTCAGATATATTTTTGGCGGCACTGATGGGAAGGTAGTTGGAGGACGCGGTCGGATAAGGATAATCCGCACTAGAGCTATTGATGTCGTTGCCGTCCTTCATTTTGAAGGCATCTACGATATCCTGCGTCACATTCAAACCATTGCCCCCGCCCATAATGGCTGGACTAGATATCCATAAGGGAGAATCGTCGCCAGTCGGGTCTTGCTTGGTACCCCAGATAAGCTCCGGGTTACTGGTAGCCGGCACCTCTCCGATGAATGTGTATTTATAGGAACGATACGGGTCGATGCCTCCTGCGCCATTAGGAAAGGCCTCGGTTGGAACATTGGCCGCCAGCGAATCCGTATCGGCACTTCTAGGAAAAGTGTATAATTCATATCTTCCAGTCTCTATCACTCTCTTGGCAGCAACGGCGGCCTTGCCCCATTTTGTTGCGTCATACGTATTGGAAATGAACAGTGTGCCGTCTGACCGTTGCCAGTTGGCATAGGATGGATTTCCGTTGAATAAAGGACTTGCGGCATATAGCAAAACCCTTGACATAGCCGCTAGTGCGGCTCCAGATGTTGGCCGATAGACTTCGGCAAGCGCATCTTGCGTGATGGGAAGATAACTGTTGGCCACTTCCAAGTTCTTGACGATGTAATTGACGCAGGAGTCATAGCTGCTTCTTTCCAGGGACAATTCATCCGAAGATGCCGTGATGTCCATCACTTCATCAGGAGGTGTCACTACTGGACCGTACTGCTGGAGTAGCAAATACAGGAAATAACCTCGGAAGAAGTACATTTCGCCCAAATACTGTCTTTTCGTGGTTGTGGACAAGTCAGGTGTTTCGTCTATCCTTGAAATGACGGTATTGGCTTTACGAATACCGCGATACCAGTTTTCGTAATTGTTGAAGTAAGTGTTGGCGGCATAAGGCGTAATCTCTCCCAGTAAAAGTTTGATACCTGCATGGCGGTCGTCGTCCCACGAAGTAAAATTTTCATCGGACGCACCTTGGAAAGGCGCCCATGAACTCGTCCATAACTTGTCCTCGTCGGGAAGATAGGAGGCAATCCCGTTGATATATTGCAATAACCTGTCCTGGTTCACAAATACGCTGTCCAGATTGTACATGTCGTAGAGGTATTCGTCCATGTTCAAGTAGGATTTTTTGCAGGAAACGGTGGCGAGTGATAGAAATAGCATGGCACCGACGATGGCCAATACTGATTTCGGTTGATATATCTTTTCCATATTTGTTACGTCTAATAATGATGTTATTTAAAATTTACATATATCTGGAAGGTAAACGTCCTTTGTAGCGGATACGCTGCACCGTTGCTGGAAGCCTGTTCCGGATCCCACAATTTTACCTTGTCCCATACGGCTAAGTTGGCACCCAACAGGCTAAAGGTTATTGCAGAGACCCCGATGCTGTTTAACCGCTTGTCATCCCAACGATAGTTGATTTCCGCATTGGATAGGCGGAGAAAGGAAGCGTCTGCCAGCCAGAACGTGGATGCCTGGTTGTTGTTGGCATTGTCACCATAAGTGAGGCGTGGAAACCGGGCATTGGGGTTTTCGGTACTTGGGTCGCCAGAAATGCTGGCGGGTATCCATCTGTTCTTAGTGTCGGCAACAATGTTCAGGACGTTGCCGGTCTCTTCCCCCGAGAAAGGATAATAACCAGTGCCTCCCAGGAAATAACTCACTTTGGACTGGAGGGTAAACAAACAACTTGCTGACCATTTTTTGTAATTGAACGCTCCTGCAAAGCCATAGATAATCAGCGGTACATTGGAGTAGTTCAACGGTACGATATCATCCGTATTGATAACCCCGTCACCGTTGACATCCTTGTATTTGATATCCCCTGGCATATAATTGGACATGAATGTCTGTGTGGGGCTACTGGCGATGTCCGCTTGGTCTTTGAAAAGTCCAAGAGCTACCAAGCCTCTCTGCACGCCATAAGGGACTCCCTGGTATTCCTGGTAGGGATATTTGATGCCTGACAGTTCCCAATGGGTCACTTTGTTCCTCGTGAACGTGAAGTTGCTTCTAAGTGTGGCACTGATATCACTTTTAAAATTTTTGGTATAGGAAACCGTACCGTCCATACCCCAGCTTTTCATGGAGCCTGTGTTGAGCCAAGGTGCTTGGGACGCACCAACTTCTTCCGGAAGGGTTACACGCTGTTGATAGATGTCCTTGGCATTGGTGCTGAAAAAGTCTACGATCAGGTTGACGGAATTGGAAAACATTTTGGCTTCTATACCTAGGTCCACTTTGGTAGAGGTCTGCCATTTTAGGTTATCAGACCCCAGTTTGGTCTCGGTAAGCGTGGTTCCCCAGTCGTTGCTGCCGTAAGAAAGCACGGTTTGGTAAGGAAAGCGCTCCAACAACCCATCAGAGTTATAGAACTGGGCATTGCCCACCTGTCCCCAAGAGCCACGTATTTTAAAGAAATCTAGGAAGCGCATGTTTTTCTGCACCCATTCATATTGTGTAGGTACCCAACCTGCGGAGACCGCGGGGAAAAGTCCATATTGCTCCCCTGGTCTGTAGTTTTCCGAACCCGAATACCCCAAATTGGTCTCGAACAGGTAGATATCTTTATACGAATAAGTGGCACGCGCTGATACTGCCTGGTAACGTAAAGGGATGATGCTCATATAAGAATAGGCATAAGCTGATACATCAGAAGTTGTATTTTCCTGACGGTAAAAATGTACCAGACCCGTAACGCTATGGGCATCGGCAAAGCGACGGTTATAGTTGAGCTGCGCTTCCATGTACAGGCTTCTGTTGATGCCGGTTGATTGGCTATAGGTAGCACTGGTGGCAGCAACGGATCTTGACAGAATCAGGCTACCATCATTGGCACGCTCTTTCCTTGGCGAATAATAAACGTCTGCACCATACTTGGAATGCGTGGCTGTATTTGTTCCATAATAGGTCCAGGAGAACAGGCCTTTGATAGAAAGTCCGGGTGTCAAGGCTTTTAAATCCTGATTGAGATTCATTTTTACGTTAATAGTATTGTCGTTTTGTTTTCTGAAACCTGTATAGTTCAACAAGTAATAAGGTGTGAGATCCGTTCCGCTCGCACCACCCCCTGCTAGTTCTCCGGTTGTAAAGCGTACAGGAACGGAGACTGGCGTTAGGTTGGCCTGAGCACTCCATAGATAGCTGTTGTCCGTACTGTAGGCAGGTGCGCCTAGCATGACAAGGGCATCGTCCATGAGCAGGGAGAGTTTTGTGGTTTTGGTCAAGTCCACGTCCACGTTTGCCCTAAAATTGTATTTTTTATAGTTGGTGTTTACATCATAGGTATGGACTGACTTATCCTGGTTGAAAATACCTTGTTTGTTGAGATACCCAAAACTCATGAAATAACGTGCGTTGGTACCACCGCCAGAGACATTGAGATTGTACTGGTCATAGCGGGAGTGGTCTTTGAGTATGATGTCGCGCCAACTGATATCGGGATAGAGATCCGGATCGAGTCCAGTTTTGAATAGTTCCAGTTCCACGTCGGAATAAGCCGGGTCGTAACCTCTTCCTTCCAGTGCTTCATTGGCAAGCAACGCATAGTCATAAGCGTCCACATACTGGGGCATGCGGGCAGATTTGGTGAGGGTGGAGTTGGCACGTAGATTTACCTTGAGTGAACCCGCTTTCCCGCGTTTGGTCGTGATGACCACGACGCCGTTGGCACCGCGTACTCCATATACCGCCGTCGCGGATGCATCTTTTAATATGGCAAAACTCTCGATGTCAGATGGATCCACATTGTTAAGGTTGCCTTCCACACCATCTATGAGAATCAATGCCGAAGAGCTTGCACCGAAAGTGCTGATACCCCTTACCCAAAATTCCGCAAAATCAGCACCCGGCTCCCCACTTCGCTGGACGGCGATGATGCCGGGTACCCGGCCTGCCAACATATTGGCGATGGACGTGGCTGGTAACTGTAGATCCTTGGTGTCCACGTTGGTAACGGCGCCCGTGGTTGTGATTTTTCTTTGGGTGCCCAGACCGACGACCACGACCTCGTCCTGGTCAGAAACCTTTATCTCCAGGACGATTTTCATGTTGTTTTGGTTTTCCGTTATTTTTTGCTCAAAAGGTTTATAGTTGATATGGGAAAACACAACCGTTGAATCCAGTGGGATGTTTTGGAGACGGAAATGCCCGTCCGTATCGGATACGGTTCCTTTGGAAATTCCTTTTAGCGTGATGTTGACTCCCGGTACGACTTTCCCGTTGACGTCCATGACGGTACCCGATATGTTTACATTTGACTGTGCCAGTAGATGGTTTGGTGTTATCCATACAAGGACAAGCGTCAGGCAGACTGTTAGTATTATTTTCATCTGTATTGTGGTAAGTTATAATTGAATTTATTTATATGACTTATTTCCCTTTAAGCATTGTTGTTATTCAATAGCCAATTTGCGGATTGTCGTGCCCCAACTCTCTCCAATGAACATATTGTCGGATTCATCGACGCTGATGCAATAGGGATAGCTGAACGTGGACTTCAAAGGATCACCGTTGTCTCCCCCTGCCACACCTGTCGTTCCTGCAATCAGTGATACATAGCCAGAACTATGGTTGATTTTACGTATCGTGTGGTTGTTGGAATCCACTACATAAAGGTTTCCTTCACTGTCTACATTGAATCCGGTAGGGCTGTTGAATTTTGCTTCCAGTCGAGAACCGTCTGACGAACCTTGGGTAGATCCAGCGTATATCTCTGGATTTTGCGCGTCTGTTCCCACCTTGTAGACTTCATGCAGATACTGGACACTGAAAAAGAAGCAGTCGTCTACTGGGCTGTATATCAGATAGTTGTAGTCGGAACTGGCTGAGGGGCCACAGGACTCGTTTAGGATTTCCACATTGGTGGGATTGGCGATTTCCATCCTTCCAAACACGCCATATCTGTCCCGAAAATAGAGCCACTCTTCCGAGTCGTCCAACGCTGCTGCAAATATTGCCCCGGCCACGACATTCCCGTTCGAACGGTATAATCCGGAAGACATGATTTCTGGCTGCCAAAGGCCTTCCCTGGTATATCTCACGACCCTATGGGGTGAGTAAGCTTCGATGGCATACAATGTGTTTCGATCCTTGGTGATAGCTGGTTGTGCGGCACCAAAGCCGGTCTGTAGTGTGGATATGATATTGTCGTTGACTGAAATATATCGAACCGTCTTGCTTAATGTCTCGAAGCTGATAAGCTCATCGTCGCCCAATGCCGCAATCCCAAAAGTCCGCTGTATACGCCCATCTGACAATGTGCCGTCCACAGACCCGGCAGTACCGCTGAGACCGACTACATTGGATACGCTCTCGGCGACCGTGTAATGGAAAGTGCTGTCACTGGTGGCAGAATCGCTTTCTACCTTGACTTTCACTAGGTTGTCACCACCTAACTGTTTAGGCACGATACAATAGATGGTCTCGTTGTTCATATTGATAAGAGTCGCCTTACGTTCCTTCTCTTCGTCGATGAAATAGACTTTCACCTTGGAAGTGTCGCTGCCAAAGTTGGAACCCTTAAGGATAAACTTATCTCTGATGCCACCGGAATCGGGCATAAAGGAGGTAAAAGAAATGGGGACATTCGGGTCATAAGTTGTTTTAGTCACATAATTGTCCTTGTGGCACGCAGCAAAAAGAAGGCAAACTAATGACGCCAATAACCATGACGACAGGTTACGCGAACGAGAGCGGACTTTAGGGCAGGAGTCTTTCCGCTTGTGTAAATTGTAATACATACTATTATAAAATTATGGTTGAGAATACGTGAACGATGGTTGACTACGTGTACCGTTTTTTAATGTTATGCCAGCAAAAAGAGTCAATTACCGTGTTGAATGTCAAAAAAATACCCTTACCCATGCAAGGCGCATCTTGCAATAGGAACATCAGGAAAAGGTTTCCTGAATATGTTTGGGTTATTTTTAGACCGTTGTTTCGGCTTTTGTTGCAGCACACAATGGTTCACCCTCTCACGGAGGAATGTCTTGTTTTCTATGTACGGATTTCATACAGCTTTGTTTTCAATGTCACATAGTGGGTTAAAAAATAAAAGCACTGTTACATTCTAGCTTTACCAACCGGATAGTCTGTTTTCGTCTTGGTACATTCGTCATCTTTGGATAATTAACAATCAATCGATATAAGAACGCATCTTGTTTTTTGATATTATAATTTCGGTCGTTTCGTTGATATTTTTTAGATGCTTAGCGGTCTTTGTTAAGTCGTCTTATTGGTTTTTGTTTCAATAACTGGCTTGTAAAACTAACTACTACTTGTTTTTGTAAAATTAAGTGTATAAGGTGCAATTAAAAAGAATTTGTTAACATTTATTTACGAAAACGTTGTCGTAAATACAAAATCGTATTTTATATTTCTATAGATATCGACGGTTTCTCCAAAAGTGTATCGCTTTCTTAAAGGTTAAAATTATCCTTGAAATACAATATCGTAATACGTTCCTTCCCGCTTTTAATTACTTTTGCTCCCTATTGCCATAAAAAACAAAAAATGAACGAAAAAATACAAAGTCTTATAGCCGATTCCCTTTCCCTGAAAGAGAAAGTGTTGAACGATGCCGTATTGGTGGAAAAAACAGAAAAAGCCATTGGCGCCATAACCCAAGCCTTCCAGAACGGCAACAAAGTCCTGTTCTGCGGCAACGGTGGTAGTGCCGCCGATGCACAGCACCTGGCGGCCGAGTTCAGCGGTCGCTTCTACAAAAACCGCCGCGCACTGCCCGCCGAGGCACTACATTGCAACACCTCTTACCTGACAGCGGTCGCCAACGACTATTCTTTCGATGACATCTATGGCCGCTTGTTAGACGGCATTGGTTTCAAAGGCGACGTCATAATCGGCATGAGTACATCGGGTAATTCGCCTAATGTCGTCAACGCGATGGAAGTGGCAAGGCAAAAAGGTATCGTCACCATCGGCATGACCGGCGAGGGGGGAGGTAAGCTCAAGGACCTTTCCGATATCTTGTTTGACATACCGTCCAGAACCACGCCGCGCATACAGGAATGCCACATGTTGCTCGGACATATCATCTGCGAACTGGTCGAGGCGAATATTTTTCCATAAAGGAAAAAGGAAAAAATCGTTGAAATTCTATAGGTGATGAAGATGTATCAAACCCTTTTTATCTGGCTCGAGGTTCAGCACTTTCAACTATTCACTATTAACTAAATATCGTGTTTGATTTTTCGGATATTGACAAGACATGGACTTTGTTTCTCGACCGCGACGGTGTCCTCAACGAGGAAAAAAAGGACAGCTACGTATTCAACCGTGACGAGCTGAAGATATTTGACTATGTACCAAAAAGTATCCTCACATTGTCCCGCATATTTGGGAGGCTGGTGTTGGTTACCAACCAAAAAGGTATCGGAAAAGGGTTGATGACGGTGGGCGACCTTGCCGACATCCACGACTTTTTACAGCAAAACCTGGCAAAAGTCGGCGGAAAACTCGATGCGATTTATTTTGCACCGGATATTGACAACGACAGCCCCGACCGCAAACCCAATGCAGGCATGGCTTTCCAGGCGCAGAAAGATTTTCCCGAAATAGATTTTTCCAAAAGTGTCATGGTCGGCAACCGTATGAGCGATATGCAGTTTGGCCGCAATGCCGGGATGCACACCGTTTTCGTCGAAACGACACATCCAGAAACAGCCTTTCCCGACGAGCATATCGACTACCGTTTTGAGGATTTGGCAGCATTTGCAAAGCAACTGACAGGCAAATAGTACCGCACTTGGTGCGGTGGCTATTTCTTTTGCGGTGATTATAACCTAATGCGTTATCTTTTTCGTCGTTGTTGGCCGCGTCGACAACTTTTCTTACTGCCTAAGCTCTAAGCACTGATTGCATTACTTTTGCCTTATCCATGCTAAAAAAAATTCTGGACAAAATAGGCGGATTCCTTTGGCCTTGTCTGGTCGTGGTGCTGTTGTGCACGCTCGTCAAGTTGACGTTTACCAAAAAGGAAATCTACTTCTTTGTCAACGGCTTGCACTTTCCGTTTGGGGACTGGTTTTTCCCACGGATGACGCAGTTGGGTTCTTCCACGTTTGCAACGGTCGTCACCCTGTTGCTCGTACTGTTGGTAAGTTACCGCAGCGCATTCCTATTGGGTACGGCCTATCTTTTTACCGCTGCCGTCAACTTTCCGTTGAAATATATTTTCCATTCCGCACGGCCTTATCTGTATTTCCATGACCTGCATTCGCATATTTATTTTGTGCCCGGCGTGGACGTATTGGCCAATTATTACAGTTTTCCTTCGGGGCATACGGTCTGCGCGTTTACGGGTGCGGTCGTTGCGGCTTACCTGAGCAAACGTAAAGCCTGGGGGGTATTTTATCTGTTGCTGGCGATGCTGGTCGGTTATTCGCGGATGTACATGAGCGAACATTTTTACGAAGATGTATTTGCAGGTTCGGTTATCGGAACGGTGTTGACGATTGTGTGGCTGCGTATCAGCCAGCGGTTTTCTTTTTTGGAAAAAAGGAGTTGGAAAAAGTGCTTGGTATTGGATATTTTTCACACAGAGGAACAAAGATAATAAAGCACACAACGTTGTTCCTCTGTGTGAAATATAGAAATTCTACGCTTGCAACAACTCCCTCACTTCTTCCACCACTTTCGCAAGGTTGGACGCATCCTGACCTCCGGCTGTCGCCAAGGTTTTCTGTCCGCCGCCGCCGCCTTTGATGATGGGCGCGACGATTTGTTTGACGATTTTTCCGGCGTCGAGGTTTTTGGTTTCTGCAACGGATTCATCAATCAAAATCGCGACGGAAGCCTTACCCGAAACAACGCCTGTCAACACGACGAGATAGTTATCCAGTAACGGTTTGAGCGCGAAACATATTTTTTTCAGCGTGTCGCCGTTGTCGATAGTGATGTTGGCACCGACAAACCGGACGCCGTTGATTTCCTGCGCGGAAGCCGCGAGTTCTTTTGCCGTATTGGCGATTTCCTTTGCTTCGAGGCTTTCGAGTTTGCGTTCCAGCTGCGCTTTGTCGTCGATGAGTTTTTCGACGGCTTTCAGCGGGTCTTTGGTTTTGAGCAGTTCCATGACCTGTTTGGACTGCGCGACACGTTCGCCAAAATATTGGATGGCAGCCGAACCTGTCAAGGCTTCGATGCGGCGCACGCCGGCGGCAACCGCAGATTCGGCGGTGATGGTAAACACGCCAATCATACCCGTATTAGGAACGTGCGTGCCGCCGCAGAACTCACGCGAAAACTGCGGGTCGATGGTCACGACACGCACCATATCGCCGTATTTTTCTCCGAAAAGGTGCATCGCACCGAGCTGCATCGCTTCTTCTTTGGGCAATTCCTGTATATCGACCGGAATGTTGGCGCGGATTTTTTCGTTGACGATGGTTTCCACTTTTCGGATTTCCTCGTCGGTCATTTTGGAAAAATGCGAAAAGTCAAAACGCAGCACTTCGTCCGAGACAAGCGAACCCTTTTGCATGACATGTGCACCCAAAACGGCACGCAAAGCCGCGTGCAGCAAGTGCGTCGCGGAGTGGTTGTACATGATTTTGAGCCGACGTTGCCAGTCGATTTTGGCGGTGACGGACGTGGCAATGTCCTGCGGCAATTTATTGACGAAATGGATAAACAAGTCGTTTTCTTTTTTCGTGTCCAGCACTTGTATTGTTTCGTCGCCGAAAACCAACACGCCCGTGTCGCCCACCTGTCCGCCCATTTCGGCATAGAAAGGTGTTGCCGCCAATACGACTTGGTATTGTTCTTTGCCTTTGGCTTTTACTTTCCGGTATTTGACAACCTGCGTTTCGATGACCGGGTCACCATAGCCGACAAACTGAAAACCGTTGTCGGGATGGACTTCCTTCCAGTCGCCCGCGTCGATGGCGGTTGCTGCACGGCTGCGGTCTTTCTGTTGCTGCATCTCGGTGTCAAATCCTTTTTCGTCCACTTGCAGGCCGTTTTCGCTGGCAATCAGACGTGTCAAATCGATGGGGAAACCGTAAGTGTCGTATAGTTCAAAAGCATCTTTTCCACTGATGGTTTTCAGGTCTTTTTGCGCAATGATGTCGTCCATCTTACGCAAACCTTTTTCCAGCGTCCGCAAAAATGCCTCTTCTTCCTCTTTCACCACGCGGCTGACAAATTCCAACTGTGCATTGAGTTCCGGAAAGACATTGGCAAACTGTTGCGCCAGATGCGGCAACAACTGGAACAGCAAAGGTTGCTGGTATTGCAGGTTGGAATAATAGTAACGCACGGCGCGGCGCAATATGCGGCGGATGACGTAACCCGCGCCCGTATTGGACGGCAACTGTCCGTCGGCGACCGCGAAAGCAATCGCGCGGATATGGTCTGCCAATACGCGAAAAGCCACGGACGGCTTGCTGTCGTCGTAGCCGTATTGCTTTCCTGTGATGTCTTCAATCACCTTTATCGTACCGGAAAAAATATCGGTATCGTAGTTGGAGTTTTTGTTTTGCAAAATGCGGACAAGCCGCTCAAACCCCATTCCCGTGTCCACATGCTTGGCGGGCAAAGGTTGTAGGCTGCCGTCTTGTTGGCGGTTGAACTGCATGAAGACATTGTTCCAAATCTCAATCACCTGAGGGTCGTCGTTGTTGACCAACAAAGCACCGGCGACCTCGGCGCGTTCCTCGTCGCTGCGGCAGTCCACATGGATTTCCGAACAAGGTCCGCAAGGGCCCGTGTCGCCCATTTCCCAAAAATTGTCCTTTTTGTTGCCGCGCAAGATATGGTCATCGGGCAGCCGTTTGCGCCATTCGTCATAGGCTTCCTGGTCAAAAGGCAGGCCTTCGTTTTCGTCTCCTTCAAATACGGTTGCGTACAGCCGGGACTTGTCCATGCCGTACACTTCCGTCAACAGTTCCCAACTCCAGGCGATGGCTTCTTTTTTGAAATAGTCGCCAAAGCTCCAGTTGCCGAGCATTTCAAACATGGTGTGGTGGTAGGTGTCCACGCCGACCTCCTCCAAATCGTTATGTTTGCCGCTGACGCGGAGACATTTTTGCGTGTCCGCCGCACGCTTGTATGGTGGGACTTTATTGCCCAAAAAATAATCCTTGAACTGGTTCATCCCCGCATTGGTGAACAACAGCGTCGGGTCGTTCTTGACCACAATCGGTGCAGACGGGACAATCGTATGGCCTCTCTCCTTAAAAAAATCCAAAAACTTTTGGCGTATCTCAGCACTTGACAACATGCGAACGAAATAAAAAGTAAAAAATAAAATGCCTTTGGAAAAGGCTTGGCAAAGGTAATGGACAATTGACAATTGGCGGAAGGAAGTGTTGGGATTGTCGGTCGTTCATTGAATCCCCACCACATTCAAATGCACATCGACCAGCATTCCGTCTTTAGGTTGCAGGTTGTAATGATAGTTTTGCTTCGTCTTGAACTTGATACGGAACAGCGTTTCCGAGCCTTCCAGTGCATCTTGGTCGCCAATGTTGACAAAAGTCGGGTAAAGTGCTTTTTGCCCATTGCTGTGCAAGCGGTCGAGCGTCATGTTTTCCATGGCGTTGGTGTGGACCGTCTCTACGCTTTGGTATTCCAGTTCTTGCGGATTGTAGGGCAGCGCAAAACTCAGACCGTTGACAGCCTTGAGGTTGACGCCTTTTACGGTGATGACCACTTCCTCACCTGGTGTGAAGTCCGTCTTGTTGGGTGTGGTTTCCAACTTCCCGGACACTGTGTCTTTCCGGTCGAAATACGCACCGCCGTCAAGACGTGTCGCCACGTGCGAAATATCATAAACATCAATCAAATCATTTTTGTTGATGTCGCCCTTGCTGACATAACCTTCAAAATCGCCGTCGCCCTTGCGCAGGCCTGTATAGTTCATGTATGAAGTCAGGTCGTTGATATCGAGCTGATGGTCGTTGTTGATGTCGCCGGGAATATAGCTTTCCGTTCCCGGAACTTTGAAAACGTACATTTCGCGGCCGGAACCAAATCCGGCAGCACCGTCCCGGACTTCGATTTTGAGGTAGCGCACCGTTGGGTGGTTGGAAAAATGGAACGTTTTGGTTTCACCGTTATTTTCCCAAACAAAATCGTCGGCTTTTGTCCATTCTTTTTTGTCCAGGCTATAGTAAACCGTTCCATTCAGCAAAATACCGTTGCCTTTTTGCCTTGGCAGATATTGGATTTTGTCCAACTGGTTGACGGAATGCAGGTCGGCCGTAATCGTGAACGGCGTTGCCTTTCCCCCCCATTTAGTGTGCCATAAATCGGTCTCGTCAAAGTCAAACAAGCGGGCGATACGTTGACCAGACTGCGCTTCGGCGGTACATTCCGCGGTGATGCCTTTCAATGCAAATTCCAGTGGATTGACCTTGGTCATTGCCGAAAGTGCAGCCCAGTCAGAATAGCCGGATTTGTTGACCGCGCGTATCTTGAACTGGTAGTTGGTTTCCGGTATCAAGTCCTCGAACATCAACGCATTGTCCTTGATTGTGCTGTACAATTGTCCGCCAAAATTGATTTCGTAATAGTCGGCATTTGCTACTTTTTTCCAGCTTGGCCTTAGGCTATACGCTTTGGCGTTGGAATCCAAAACCTGAAAATCCGTTGGTTTGCCCAACGTTCCTGTCTTTTGTAAGACTGTGTTGGCTGGAGCAAATCGGAAACCCTTGACGGTCAGTGTGAGTGCCGATGCCGTGATATCGGACGGAGTCGTGCGTACCAGCAATTGCGGGTTTTTCGTGATAGGAACGTTTTCAAAACCACTGCCCTTGGTGGCAAACTGGTTGAGGTTGGGTGCCGCGTCGTAGAAATAGACATTCTGTCCTTTTTCGAAAGCGTCCTTGGTTTTCACCTCATGCAATACGACGGTAGTATTGCCATTTTTAAGCAAAATTCCTGTCGGTTTTTGCGTGACGTTGACATGGAACTCCGTTGTTTTGTTTTTTTCAAAGCCGTCAAAATTCCCTTTTGTAGGATTGACTTTTATGATTGCGGTACTGTTGGCAACGGACGATTCTATCAAAGTCGTAACGCCCTCGCCTTGTTTGTATTTTTCGGTTGTGCCGTCGTCGTCATACTGGACAAAAGAAGATTTGCCGGACGGATAGATTTCATAAATACGCAATGTATTGTCAATGCCTTTAACATTGTTGTTGGGATTGGACATGGGAATAATCGCACCGTTTTTCACGAAAACCGGGAGCTTCCATATCGGTGCGTCGAAGCTGTTGACGATGCGGTTGCCATCATATATTTCCCCCGAGAAATAATCAACCCATTGCCCTTTAGGTAGGTAAATGCCGTTGCGGACGTCGTTGCCTTCCGTGTCAGTTTTGGTTTCCCGGTATATGGGTGCGACCAGGAAATAAGGACCGAAGAGATATTGGTATTGCGTGGCTTTGCCCAGAGTATAGGGATTGGCGTTGTCAAAAAACATCGCGCGTATCATTGGAAAACCGTCCGTGGCCTGCTTCGCGATGCTGTACGTATAAGGCAATAGCTGCGACTTGAGCTTGAGATACGTGCGGTTGATGGACGTCGCCGGTTCGCCGAGCGCATAGGGATATTTTTCGTTGGCGCCCCAGCCGTCCATGTTGAGCTGCATCGGCGTAAACGTTTTCCATTGGAAATCGCGGATATTGACGGTGGGATTTTTACCGCCGAAAATACCGTCCATGTCGGACGTGATATTGGGCTGGCCGGAAAGTCCCGAACCAATATAAGTGGGAATATGGAAGCGGATGTATTCCCACATGCCGCCAGTCTGGTCGCCGCTCCAAATGCCGGCATAACGCTGCGTCCCGGCCCAGCCGTCGAGCGAAATGATGAACGGACGCGCGTCGTTGCCGTATTGCGGCATGGTATTCCCAACGTCCGAAACGCCATGCAAACCAAAGGAATATCCGGGGCCGACCCAAGCCACGTCAGTTTTCAATACGCGCACGCCAGCAACGCCGACTTCCTTTTCAATATCGCGCTGCAACAAGGGAGCAACGCCGTCTTTCGGATGCAAGTCGGACTGTGTCCATAGACCAATCTGAACGCCATGCGCACGCGCATAGTCGCCGAAGGATTTCAGGTTTTGGATATTGCTGTCCAAGGTCGAGGTCTGTCCGTAGCCCGCGCCGTAACCGTCATTGGGCAATATCCAACCCAACGGCAAATCATGCGCCGCATAGCGGTCCACGACGGCACGTGCTGAAAATTGGTAGTTGTTTTTTTCGCCGTTGAGCGACTCCTTGGTGCCGCCATTGTCTTTCTGGCTTTCCTTGTAACGCTTGCCGTCCTCAAACAAAACACCCGCAGAATCCTGTTTCCAATAGTCGCGGTTGTAGGCATTGAGATGCCCTTCGTAGAAACCGAATTTTGGAAGCAGGACAGGGTTGCCCGTCAACTGGTAAAAATCGTTCAGCAAGGCCGTTGGCTGCTCGTCCACCATGAAAAAAACATCCAGATAGCCCGTTTCATGTGACAACGTTACCGTGGATTTGTCCTTGGCGCCGAAATCGTATTTGCCTCTGCGAAACGTGTTCCACATCATGCCGTAACCCGCCGTGGACCAGTAAAACGGTGTGGGCGAAGCGACACCGCCATCTGTCCAGCTATTTTGGTTTTCGATGGATATGCTTTTGCCTTTATGCGAAAAACGACCGTTCTGCACGCCGCCGCCGTAGAAATATTCCGTTGTCCGTGCGCCCAGGCGGAGTGTCGTACTATGTTTTTCAAAATGAATCGGTCCGGCGGTTTCGAGTACGGTCTGGCTGTTTTTTCGGTTGATGATTTTCCATTGCGAGGTAATCTTGTCAAAGATGATTGTTACGCTTTTGGACTGTATCAATAGGGAATCGTTGGACTCGATAAGTTGTATATTGGAAACCGGCTTGCGGGGGTTCCCGACTAAAATCTTTGCCGGCGGTTGCGCCTGCGGGTCGCGGAAACTACTGTCCTGCACATCCTGCAACATCCGGAAAACATTTTCCCCGTAAAAATCCACCAAGATATGATGTTTGTTGGACAGCTTCAGCTCCACGGTCGTTGCATTGAGCCTGGTCGCGCTTGTCACGCGCGGCAGGTCCTGTGCAGTTTTGCTGGTCGTCTGCGCCAACAGCGAACTTCGCACGATAACTATGACACCCAATAACAGACAGGAACTGCGGACAATGGCCACAGGAAATCGATACGTCATAACGTCATTTTTACTATCCAAGAGGATGCGGTAAAATTAAGCGATAATCATGGGTGTCGGGTCGATGTTGGAAACGTTTGTGTAGAATAATGCAAAAGTCTTTAGAGGCTGTTTTGGTTTTGAACTGTCGCAAATTTTGCGACAGTTGCGTTTTTTCCCAATTCTTCTTCGCAAGACACAGGTGCAAGATTTTTATTTTCATTCCAAAGAAAAACAACTAAAAATATGTACCTATGTGCTTCATCTGAAACGCATCCGACCATGCAGATACGATACATCACACAATACCTTGAATCCATCGCGCCGCCGTCCTACCAGGAAAGCTATGACAATGCGGGCCTCATCACAGGCAACGCCGACTGGGAATGTACGGGGGTGCTGACCACGCTGGACTGTACGGAAGCCGTGGTGCAGGAGGCCATCGCCAAAAACGTCAACCTCATCGTGGCGCACCATCCCATTGTTTTCAAGGGTTTGAAGAAAATCAACGGCAAAAACTACGTCGAGCAGACCGTCGTCGCCGCCATCAAAAGCGATATTGCGATATACGCCATCCACACCAACCTCGACAATGTCATCGACGGCGTCAACGCGCGTATTGCGGACAAAATCGGCTTGGCTGACCGCCGTATATTGATGCCCAAGGCGAGGGAACTCTGCAAACTGGTAACTTTCGCTCCGCACGACCATGCGGAAAATATACGCGTAGCCTTGTTCCAGGCAGGCGCGGGCAGTATCGGCAATTATGGTCAATGCAGTTTCAACACCAATGGTGAGGGTACTTTCAAGGCTTCGGAAAGCTCCCATCCCTTTGTCGGCAATATCGGTGAGCGCCATACGGAACCAGAAACGCGCATCGAAACCATTTTCCCCAAATACCTGAAAAGCAAAGTCGTCGCCGCTCTATTGTCGGCGCATCCTTACGAAGAAGTCGCCTACGACATTTATCTTTTGGAAAACCAATACGCGCAAGTCGGCGCGGGCATCATCGGCACGTTGCCGGGGCCGCTCGACCCAACCGCTTTTTTGCAGTTGTTGAAGGAAACATTCCACTTGCAGGTCATTCGCCACACGGCGTTTTTGGGCAGGTCGATACGGAAAGTCGCCGTCTGCGGCGGCGCGGGCAGTTTCCTCACCGCTGCGGCAATCGGCGCAGGTGCGGACATCTATGTGACGGGCGATGTCAAGTACCACGAGTTTTTTGACGCGGACGGAAAAATTGTATTGGCGGACATCGGGCATTTTGAAAGTGAACAATTCACGGTAGAATTACTGTTTGATTATTTGCGGACAAAATTTCCTACCTTTGCCGTCTTAAAATCGGATGTTCGGACAAATCCGGTTTATTATTTTGTGTAAATTATTTTGATTCAAACAATATGGCAACAGCAAAAGCGAAGGATTTCTCCGTAGAAGAAAAACTTTCCGGATTAATCAAACTCCAAAAAATCGACATCAAGCTGGACGAATTGCATACCCTCCGTGGTGAGCTTCCCATGGAAGTACGCGACCTCGAAGACGAAATAGAAGGCCTGAACCACCGTAAAACGCGCATCGAGGAGGAAATCAACGGTATTTCCGAATACATCGAGGAAAAAAACAACGCCATAAGAACAGCCGACGAACTTATCAAGAAATATGAAAAGCAGAGCGAAGCGGTAAAAAACAACCGTGAGTTCGAAGCTATCAACAAAGAAATCGAAGACCAACAGCTCGAAGGCAAACTGGCGGAACGCCATATCCGCGACGCCAAAGAACAGCTCGACGAAAAAGCCGTACAGTTGGATGCCGTGAAAAAACAAATCTCCAACAAAGACGCTGTCCTCGACCAGAAAAAAGCCGAACTGGACAAAATCATCGCCGACACCGAAAAGGAAGAGGCTGTCTTGAAAACAGAGGAAGACGAGGCGCGCAGTGTTGTGGACCAACGCCTGATATATTCTTATGACCGCATCCGTAACAACTACCGCAACGGTTTGGCGGTTGTTTCCATCGAGCGTGATGCCTGTGGTGGTTGCTTCAACGCTATCCCGCCCCAAAAACAGAGCGAAATCCGCCAACGCAAAAAAGTCATCGTCTGCGAAAACTGCGGACGTATCCTGGCGGACGAGGAACTGTATAATGCCATCGAAGTAGCGAAATAAGACAACAGAATATCAAACATAAAAGCGGTCGTTGCAAATGGCAACGACCGCTTTTATGTTTGATACGATTTTGATTTATATTTTAGACCAAAAATCCATTTGCGCTGTTCGGGATTTGTAATCCCGAACGCTTATCCGTGCATTTGCAATGCACTGCTATTTGCGGATTGAAAATCCGCCGATACGGCTTCAGGATTACAAATCCTGAAGAGCGGAGTAATAAAAATTATTGGTCTATATTGAATT
>JASGDY010000021.1:0-3534 GCA_047606825.1 Chitinophagaceae bacterium | reverse complement strand
TTTGCTTTTAATCGCACCATTTTGGAATTGAAATACAATGCATTGGAATCTTACCTTGTTTTTGCATATACTTTTAATCGCACCATTTTGGAATTGAAATAACCATGTTCCTGTGCATAATATGTGCCTGCTTTTCCCTTTTAATCGCACCATTTTGGAATTGAAATTAAAAAGTTGGAAAGGTTTTACTTCCTTACCGTCGCTTTTAATCGCACCATTTTGGAATTGAAATTTGCCCGATAATTTCGGCAGAATGGATATACTTGATACTTTTAATCGCACCATTTTGGAATTGAAATTTTATGGACAAGGTAGTAGTGGTAATGCTAGTAGTCTTTTAATCGCACCATTTTGGAATTGAAATAATTTTGCAGGACAAAGCTGAAATTCTGCAGGCTACTTTTAATCGCACCATTTTGGAATTGAAATGGCGGATGACGATACAAACACTAGTGTATTCGGTTACTTTTAATCGCACCATTTTGGAATTGAAATGGACGGTATTCTTAAATCTCTCACTGCGCAGCAAAAGCTTTTAATCGCACCATTTTGGAATTGAAATCACCAGATTCTTTGGTAAGCCGCGAATGGTAGCCAACTTTTAATCGCACCATTTTGGAATTGAAATAGAGTGTGTTCCTGGAGACAAATTTAAATTGGGGTGCTTTTAATCGCACCATTTTGGAATTGAAATGTTAGCACGAAAATCCTTGATATATTAGTGCTAACTCTTTTAATCGCACCATTTTGGAATTGAAATCTATATCGCAAAAAATCCGAAATATGGTCTCCCTGGACTTTTAATCGCACCATTTTGGAATTGAAATTCGTGCGCTTATCTTGCAAACATGGCTGGAAACTAATCTTTTAATCGCACCATTTTGGAATTGAAATGAAGAAGACATAGCATATAGTTCTTTAACTAGAACTCTTTTAATCGCACCATTTTGGAATTGAAATGGTTTCGGAGGTTTTACAGACCTCCGAAACTGGAGACTTTTAATCGCACCATTTTGGAATTGAAATAGGATTTTCGTGCTAATTGACTTTATGCATTGTCTGCTTTTAATCGCACCATTTTGGAATTGAAATGTTGTTTATGAAGCGTTTAAGGATTCGCCTGCAGCGCTTTTAATCGCACCATTTTGGAATTGAAATTAACCTGATTCCTCCACGCGATACGCTGTAAGTACTCTTTTAATCGCACCATTTTGGAATTGAAATTGTTCTGGTCTGCGAAATAATCCGTCCATATGCGCTCTTTTAATCGCACCATTTTGGAATTGAAATCATGGGTGATTTAATTCCCACTTTGGTGCAAGAGTGTCTTTTAATCGCACCATTTTGGAATTGAAATCTCTGTGTGTCTATTATAGGCAATAATACGGCGTCCTTTTAATCGCACCATTTTGGAATTGAAATCAGACGAACAACGTAAATTTTTTGCACAGTTTGTTAGCTTTTAATCGCACCATTTTGGAATTGAAATTGCTGCTGGCATTGCCGCTAGAGCCTTGCCCGTAAACTTTTAATCGCACCATTTTGGAATTGAAATTATTAAAAACCCCTCTATAGAAATAAAGGGGGAAAAGCTTTTAATCGCACCATTTTGGAATTGAAATAAAACCAATTTATTTGCTAACAAATGTTAGCCTCGTCTTTTAATCGCACCATTTTGGAATTGAAATTGTTTTGATCGGCAAAATAATCGCACCAAATACGTCTTTTAATCGCACCATTTTGGAATTGAAATGTATTTAATTCGGTCTATCTTAAGCGACCAGCTCCTTTTAATCGCACCATTTTGGAATTGAAATTGTCCTCCGCGTATTGAACGCGGTCGACAATGTCCACTTTTAATCGCACCATTTTGGAATTGAAATAGGATTGACTTTTTTCGTGCTAATTGACTTTTGTCTCTTTTAATCGCACCATTTTGGAATTGAAATTGTTCTGGTCGGCGAAATAATCGCACCAAATTCTCTCTTTTAATCGCACCATTTTGGAATTGAAATCGTTATCAATCTGTGCAGATTTTAAGCGAGCATCTTGCTTTTAATCGCACCATTTTGGAATTGAAATTAGTTGTTAATAATGTAAAGTACCTAGCATTCTGTACTTTTAATCGCACCATTTTGGAATTGAAATCACAAAAAAATAAGTATTATGAGTTACAGAAGAAGACTTTTAATCGCACCATTTTGGAATTGAAATTGTTGTTCGAGACGAAGTGCCCAACCATTTGCACGTCTTTTAATCGCACCATTTTGGAATTGAAATTCGTTTAGCGTAGGGAGCGAATCGAATGTGCGCGCCCTTTTAATCGCACCATTTTGGAATTGAAATTATTCTGATCTGCAAAATAATCTACCCAAATACGTTCTTTTAATCGCACCATTTTGGAATTGAAATTACGCAAAAAAGCATGGGAACATGACTATTTTACTCTTTTAATCGCACCATTTTGGAATTGAAATAGCCAATATGGCCGGGCACGGTGTTGCAGTCAATATCTTTTAATCGCACCATTTTGGAATTGAAATGTTGTTTATGAAACGTTTACGTATCCGTTTACAACGCTTTTAATCGCACCATTTTGGAATTGAAATTACGCAAAAAAGCATGGGAACATGACTATTTTACTACTTTTAATCGCACCATTTTGGAATTGAAATTCGACATCCTCGTCTGTTACGGCGAAAATACGTTTAGCTTTTAATCGCACCATTTTGGAATTGAAATTGATATTGGAATAAACCTTGTCCTACACCTTGCGCCTTTTAATCGCACCATTTTGGAATTGAAATACTTATCCAACCAGATAAAGACATATAGCCATTTTCTTTTAATCGCACCATTTTGGAATTGAAATAGGTTATTTCGTGCTAATCTGCTGACTTTGCGCAGACTTTTAATCGCACCATTTTGGAATTGAAATAAATCTTCATCCTGCTGCGGAGAGATACCATGCTGCTTTTAATCGCACCATTTTGGAATTGAAATAGCTTAGCCTGCTTTACAGTAGTGTCTCTCGTAACATGCTTTTAATCGCACCATTTTGGAATTGAAATGCGCTTCTGGTGTATTGTACTCGTTTTGCAAATTCCACTTTTAATCGCACCATTTTGGAATTGAAATAGACCTTGGTAGTATGCAGTTGTAGGGAGTACACACTCTTTTAATCGCACCATTTTGGAATTGAAATTCGTTTAACGTAGGCAAAGAATCGAAAGTGCGCGCCCTTTTAATCGCACCATTTTGGAATTGAAATAGGACGATTTGTTTCCTAGTCGCGGTTACGCTATTTCTTTTAATCGCACCATTTTGGAATTGAAATAGGTGGATTCCGTGCTAATTTCTAGTCGCGGTTACGCCTTTTAATCGCACCATTTTGGAATTGAAATTTGAAATGCATTGGAATCTTACCTTGTTTTTGCATACTTTTAATCGCACCATTTTGGAATTGAAATTGCGGTTTTACACCAAAGTGTGCAAGAATAGATTCGGACTTTTAATCGCACCATTTTGGAATTG
>JASGDY010000020.1:0-12648 GCA_047606825.1 Chitinophagaceae bacterium | reverse complement strand
GCGAAGCGGAGTGAGTTTCTTTTATTTCCGACTTATGCGTTGATTTTTAGTTAATTCAATACAGTCTTGATTTTTTGGTTCTTTTGCATCAAGGCAAAAGAACATAACTTATTTAAAATCAAATTATTATGACTTTTTATTAACCCGAACTCACATTAAATAAGCAATAAGTACCTCCCCGTCATTCTCGCGTAGGCGGGAATCTCATGCATCGTACATCAGGTTCCCACCTACGCGGGAATGACGGGGGCTGTTCATTTTTATCCTGCGTCGAGCATAATTCATTTTGTTCCCTTTAGGAAAAAATTAAAAAAAATTTCACATACACTAGTTATATCCATCGGGCAATGACGTAGTATAGGTGTAATCGCAGTTTTATGGACCAATTGGACGCCTTATACAAAAAATACCTTGACAGCGCCATCTCCGCAGACGAACTTCATCTGTTCTGGGAGTTGGTCAGGCAACAGGCGGATGAAAGCCCGTTTTGGGAAAAGGTCGCGGCGGAATATACGCGCGAGGATTCCCATGCCTCCAAACTGCACCCGCAAAAAAGCGATGCCATCCTTGCCAAAATATTTTCCACGGAGAATGTACCCCAAAAACGCCCTTTTACAAACAGAAAATCGTGGACCTACCTTTCTGCTGCCGTATTGACCGGGGTGCTGTTTACGGCTGTATATTGGATTGTTTTTTCCCATAAAGAACAATCCTCTTTGGCCTATTCCACAAAGAACCTAGGCAAAGGCACAGCCTTGCTGACCTTGTCCAACGGACAGGAAATCAACATCGACTCCTTGCCTTTCCATAAAGATTGGCAAGGTGCGCATATCCAAGCCGCAACCAAAAAGGATGTCGTGTCGGAGATACGGTTCACCGACAACGCGTCCTTACCCAATGCTTATTTTTCCCTGCACACCAAGGAATCGCGCAACATCGAGACGACGCTTCCCGACGGCACCAAAGTGTGGCTCAATGCCAACAGCAAACTAAGGTTTCCCGCCAGTTTTGCAGCAAACAGCAGGGAACTCTACTTGTCGGGCGAAGGCTATTTTGAGGTCGCCAAGAAAACGGATACCAACGGCAAAAGGCTTCCATTTGTCGTCCATGTCGTGAACGATAAGGGAAGTGCCGGAACCATCCGCGTGCTCGGCACACATTTCAACGTCAAGGACTATGCAGAAGACGGGACGGTCACGTGTACTTTGCTCGAGGGTTCCATCGAATACACCCATGCCGATAAATCCATTTTGCTGAAGCCCCGGCAACAGATTCTCGTCAACAAAAAAATCGCGGTCAAGGAACTTCCACAAAGCGAAAGCGTCCTCGCCTGGAAAAATGGCCAGATATTCTTGGACCAGGAAGACGCACCCTCCATATTCAACGAAATCAGCCGCTGGTACAACGTGAAAGTAAAATACATAGGTAACGTACCCAGCATAAAATTAAACGGCATCCTGGACAAGAACCTCCCCCTGGAAGACATTCTGGATGTCTTCAATTCCTACGGTCTCCACTGTGTGCTGGAAGGAAACACGATACGTGTCAGTGCACAATATGGCGTACAGGGGGTAAAATAGTGGAATAGACCGTTTTATTCAACCTCACCCCCGCCCCCTCTCCCAAGTGAGAGGGGAGACGCGGAGTATTAAGATTCGCTACACCCCTCTCACTTGGGAGAGGAGGCGGGGGTGAGGTTGAAATACACATTTTATCGCGTACCAAGTATAACATTGTCTCTTAAGGTCTCTTTTTGATATTCACTACTTAAATTTTTTTTAACTTGGAAAAAAGGATGATTGACTATCGGCTACTCTGGTCGAGGCTTGCAGTTTATGGCAGGTGCGTGTGCCTGAGTACGGTTTTGGGAGCAGGCAGCCTGTTGGTGTCACCCCAGCTAAAGGCACAAAAAGTGGTTGTGCAGCAACAACAGGTCACCGTGGAGCAGTTCTTCGCGGACTTGAAAAAACAAACAGGCTATTCCTTCCTCTGGGACAACGCGCTTCTGGACGGAAAGAAATCGCTGGACATCAGGAAACCACAGCAGACGTTGCAGGGCGCACTCAGCGCAGCTCTTGAGGGGACGAATCTTTCCTACAGGATACAGAACAAGATTGTCTATATCGTCAGGAAAAATGTCGATGTAAAAGAAGAAAAACTTCTTTTGCAGGGTACTGTGACAACTGCCACTGGTTTACCGCTGAGTTCCGCTTCGATTGTCGTGCCTGGCACACCGTTTGGCACGATGAGCGACACGACGGGGCATTTTATATTGGGTAATGTCCCCAACGGTGCGACGATTATCGTTTCCTATCCCGGATATCTGGACCAATCCTACAAAACGACAAAAAGCGAAATTCTTAGTTTTGTGCTGAAGGAAAAGGACAGCGGGTTGGATGAAGTCGTCATTGTAGGATATGGCAAGACCACTAAGAGAAAAAATACAGGTGCAGTGTCTTCCATTACGTCCGATATCATTGAAAGACAACCGATTGACAACCCTTTGCTGGCACTGCAGGGAGCTATGCCGGGCGTAGAGTTGACGCAAGACAACGGCTTGCCGGGTGCTGCGGTCAGGGTCAGCATCCGTGGAGCAAACAACACGCTTTCCAGCGGAGGTTCGTTACCCTTATACGTCATTGACGGTGTGCCGTTTACACTCTTCAACGGAGGTTCCCCTGCTTCGGACAACCTCAATTCATACGGCTCATTTGGCTCCAATGGTGGCGTTAGCCCGTTTAGCCTGATAGCTCCGGAAGACATATTGCGGATAGATGTACTGAAAGATGCCGATGCGACAGCCATCTATGGCTCCAGAGGTGCCAACGGCGTTATCCTCATAACGACCAAAAAAGGTTCTGCCGGAAGAACAAGCGTCAATGTGAATGCCTCTACCGGTTTCGGAAAAGTCGGTGCATATATTCCCATGATGAATACGGAGCAATACCTTGCCATGCGTCAGGAAGCCTTTACTAATGCGAGTGTCACGCCTACGACTACCACTGCGCCTGACCTGCTGGTTTGGTCGCAGACGGACTATACCGACTGGCAAAAATTCCTCATCGGACATACGGCGCGCAACAGTAAAATCGGTACAACGATATCCGGCGGCAATGGCAACAACACTTTTTTGTTTACGACGGATTACAGAAACCAGGGGACAGTATACGGCAATGATTTTAATGCCCAAACCTTTTCCAACAGGTTAAATGCCGGACACAAAAGTGCCAATGGCAGGTTCAGCATTGATGCCTCCGCATCCTATACGTACATGAAAACCTTTTTGCCCACGACAGACTTGGCAGGTATTTATGCTTTGGCACCAAACTATCCGTTGTATGATTCATTGGGCAACTTGAACTGGACGTCAACCAATCCTCTGTCCTACTTCCAAAGGACAAGCACCAATAAGTCCAACAATCTTATTACTAATGTGAATCTGTCCTACAAAATCCTGCCTTCTTTGTCCGTCAAACTTAATGGCGGCTACACGAAAACGCAGCTAAAGCAAATGGTGGTCACTCCTGCCAGTGCGGTCAACTCGACCAGTACGACCTCCAACTCACTGACTTATGCGGACAATTCCAACGAGAACTATATTTTGGAACCACAGGCAGAATATATCACCAAGATTAGCAAAGGCAAATTGTCCGCACTCGTTGGTACTACATTCCAACAAAGTAACGCTACAGGTGTCACATTACTTGGTACAGGATTTGCGTCCGCATCGATGATAACGGCTATTGGCAATGCTTCGACGGTTACGGTGACTTACAACAACTATTCACTGTATAAGTACAATGCGTTCTTCGGGCGACTCAATTATGACTGGGAAGGTAAATATCTGTTGAATGCCACTTTCCGCCGCGATGGTTCGTCCAGATTCGGTTCTAATCACAAGTTCGGCAATTTTGGTGCAGTCGGTGCGGCATGGATTATTACAGAGGAACACTTCATGCAAAACATCCCGGTCATCAGTTTTGCAAAATTAAGAGGTAGTTATGGTCTTACGGGTAACGACCAGATTACCGACTATCGGTATGCAAGCACATACAGCATCGGTAGTTCTACCTACAGCTACGGCGGGACGACTATCCTATATCCGACCAATATTCCCAATCCCGACCTGCAATGGGAAACGGTGAAGAAGCTGGACATCGGTCTGGAACTGGGTTTTCTTAAGGATAGGATTATGTTGAAATCCGACTATTACCGCAATCGGCAGTCGAAAATGTTGACTTATGTCACACTTCCTACACAGGTCGGCAGCAGCACGTATTTAGGTAACCTGAACGGATTGGTTCAAAATAAGGGTTTTGAATTCGAATTGACCACCAAGAATATTATTACGGGTAACTTTTCCTGGACGACCAGCATCAATTGGACGACTATCAATAACAAACTATTGGATTTCAAGGATAAGGACAAATTTTATTACAGTAGTTCCTACGTCATCGGACAACCGACCAATCTAAAAATGGCGTACCATTATATCGGTCCCAATGCAACGACGGGTCTGCCGCAGTTTGAAGATATGGACGGCGACGGTAGTATTACTTATGCCAACGACAGGTACGTAGCGAAATACGGTAAGCCTTCTTTTGGCGGTATTACCAATACGTTTAGCTATTGCGGTGTCACGCTTGACTTTTCGTTCCAGTATGTGCATAGATACGGAACTAAAAATGCCACGTTGACAACCAACTACAATCCTTATGGATATGCAATGACCAACCAGTCAACGGCTCTTTTGGACAGGTGGACATCGACCAATACCGATGCCTATTTCCCAAAAGCATCCGCAAGCTATAGCAGCCTTTACTCCACTCTGGCAAGTTCTGATTATAACTGGGGAGATGCCTCTTATCTCAAACTGAGGAACGTCAATATTTCGTATTCTGTACCCAAGAAATGGCTGCGCAAACTGAATATTACCAACTTGTCGGTATACGCACAGGGACAGAATCTCTATACGTGGAAAAAGCAGAAGTTTGTCTACGACCCCAACACCACGGTATCCGGCACGGGTTCGTCACTCGGCACGGGAACGTATATTGCTCTTCCGCAGTTGAGAACCATTGTTTTTGGTATCAATTGTTCATTTTAAAAAAGATTACAAATGCGTCTAAATAGCAATAAATCAATAAAATACATGACAGCAGTATTACTGTTGTCCACATTCTGGGGTTGTAAGAAATATGTCGAGATTGATTTAAGTCCCAATTTATATTCTTCTGACAATGTTTTTCTGGAATCCGGGACCGCCAATAGTGCCATAGCCGCCCTGTATTCCTATTATCCCACCACTTATACTTTACAAAACTTTACTTTTTTGGCGGACATCAGCAGCGATGAGATGCACTATACAGGCTCCACGGACGAAATACTGCAATTTGAACAGAACACCGTAGGTATCGAGAACAGTTACGTTGCCAACTATCTGTGGTTGTATCCCTATACGGTTATCAGGTATGCCAACCAAGCCATTGACGGGCTGACGGCATCTACTACGCTTGTGGATTCTGTCAAGAACCAACTATTGGGCGAGGCAAAGTTCATACGGGGATGGTTGTATTTCAACATGGCCAATTTCTTTGGTAAAGTACCATTGGTAACGACATCAGAGGCACTGGAGAATGCGGAAATCGGCAGTTCAGATTCGGCTACGATTTACGCTCAGGTCGTCTCCGACTTAGTCGATGCCGAGAGCAAACTGTCCACAACTTATACCGGTACATCTACTTATAAGATTAGAGCCAACAAATGGGCGGCGGCTGCACTGCTGGCGAGGGTATATCTATACCAAAAGAATTATGCCAGTGCGATTACTGAGGCGAGCAAAGTCATCAATTCTGGGACCTACACATTGGCAACACCCGCCAATGCGTTTATCTATTCCAGCTCCGAAACAATACTCCAGTTTGCGACGACTTATGGCTATTCTTCGTTCAGCACCAGCTATAGAACATCGTCATCGACGGCGACCGTGGCACCGCCTACTTACGTGGTGGATTCGGCATTGGCAAACTCTTTTGACGATGGTGATTTGCGAAAAACAACATGGATTGATTCCACGACGTACAATAGTACAAAGTACTACCGCAACTACAAATATAAACTGTATTCGGCAACGGCAGGAAACGAATACAATGTGTTTCTGCGCCTTTCGGAAGTTTATCTCATCAGGGCAGAGGCGGAGTTGCTTTCCGGCGATTTGTCGTCCGCCATTACCGATATCAATGTCATTAGGAGCCGGGCGGGTCTGTCCAACTTTACAGGCAGTACGACCACTGCGGTGCTGAACGAGATTATCGACCAGCGCAACAAGGAACTGTTTGGGGAGTTTGGACAGCGGTGGTTTGACCTGAAACGCTGGGGGCTTGCCAATTCAGTATTAGGTACCAAAAAAACGACCTGGACTTCCACGGCGGTCTGGATGCCGATTCCTTATGCACAGATTATACTTAATCCCAGCTTGACGCAAAATGATGGTTATTAGGATTGATACTTCGCAAGAGTAATTCAATTACCAATTTATCCCTTTCGAAGTATATATCATGTAAAGGAAAATGTGTAAAGTTATAAACATGCAGTTTTGTAACCATTAAGAAGTTAAGGGAAATTAAGGCATTCTCTTAATTCCTTAATGGTTATCATATTCAATATTTTAAAAACAAAAAGATGAAAAAAAATTTCCTTTTATACCTGTCGCTGTTGTCGATAACATTGGCACAGGCGCAGGTAAACGATACCCTGCAAAGGAAAGAACTGGATGCACTCTTGAAACAGCAACCAGTCGATTCAGCACTGGTACGCGGAAAGCTCCAAAAACTGGTCGCCTCCAACAACGAACGCAACTGGATATTGGCAGAAAGATATTACTATGAACTAGGAGACAAAAAGACCACCGATTCCCTGCAAAAAGAACAAGCGGGTAGATTCCCCTTGGGCTATGCGGCACGTAGCAACGGGGCACAAGCTATCTATGGTGCAGCCACTGCGGAAGAAGCTGAGAAGCTGTACAAAGAATGGATTGCCAAGTTTCCGCCTTCCCGTTTCCCCAATGTTGACCATGACCATATTGCCTATGACTATGTAACCTCTGCCATTGCCAACAGGTATGCCCAACAAAAGAACACCGACAAGGCATTGGAATATATTGAAAAACTGGAGGAGGAATTTTGGAAAGGCAACGGCTATGGCGGCATCTCCTCGATATTCCATAAAAACGGAGACCTGCCCCACGCGGAAAGCTACGCGAAGAAAGCAATGGAAAGTGCCAAACTGTTTCTCGATGCCACGGACGGTGCCGGAAAGTTTGCAGCATTTGGCTATCCCGGGCTTACCAATACATACATCGATATCCTGACAGAAGAAAAAAAGTATGACGAGGCATTGAAATGTATCGATACGTTATACCAAACCCAAAAAACAGTCGATTCGAGAACCAATTTTACCTATGCCAAACTCTTGATACTGAAAGGTCGCAACAGCGAGGCCTTTGACAAACTGGACGCAGCCATGAAGACCGGAAAGGCCACACCTGCAATGGATTCCACGTTTCAACTACTTTATGTCAAAGTAAAAGGCAGCAATGCGGGCTATGACGACTATATGGCTGCCATTCGTCAAAAAGTGCACGAGCAAACGGTGGCGCGACTTCAAAAAGAAATCTTCGAAAAACCCGCGCCGCTGTTCACGCTCACCGACGTCAACGGCAACAAAGTGTCGCTCGCGCAGTTCAAAGGCAAAACCGTCGTCTTGGATTTCTGGGCGACATGGTGCGGTCCCTGCAAGCGGTCTTTCCCCGCAATGAAGATGGCGCAGGACAAATATAAAAACGACCCGAACGTCAAGTTCCTGTTCATACACACCTGGGAAAGAGACGGTAACGCCACTGCCAGCGCAAAAGCTTACGTCCAAAACAACAATTACGACTTTGAAGTACTGATGGATCTCAAAGACCCGGAAACAAAGGAAAACAAAGTCGTCCTGTCCTACGGTGTCAGCGGCATTCCCGCAAAGTTCGTCATCGACCCCAAAGGCAATATCCGCTTCCACCTGACGGGCTTTGACGGCAGCAACGAAGCCGCCGTGGACGAACTTTCCTCGATGATTGAACTGGCGCGGAAAGGATAACCTATGAAAAACCATCCTATGAAACCTATAAAGTTTTAAAAACCTTATAGGTTTCATTTATTTTATCCTAGAGTATAAAAGCATATTTATCTTATACGATAATGATTCCGCTCTTCAGGATTTGTAATCCTGAAGCCGTATCGGCGGATTTGCAATCCGCAAATAGCAGTGCATTGCAAATGCACGGATAAGCGTTCGGGATTGCAAATCCCGAACAGCACAATTAATTTTCAGCGATGACATTATAAATAAAGCTAGCTATATGTATCGTTCCTATGGAACTCTCTATCGCTTCATTCATTACAACGGAATGAATTCCGTTGCTACAATATGGAACGACGCGCCGCCGCGGATCGGCACATATTACCAAATTTAGAACACAACAGCCCTGCGCATCGGTTGGTTGCAGAGACAGGGCATGCCCTCTCTCTGCATTTCAATCCACAAAAGTGTTATAGTTTGTCCTTAAGACATCATCATAGCTTTTCAGGTCGTTCAGGTCCGACTCGCTTATTTTCCCTGAAGCGGCAGCGTTGCGCATATATCTTTTCAATGCTGTCAGGTATTGGTTGAGGTAACGGTAAAACATGTCCAGTCCGTATGCTTTGTTGTTCCCATAGTTTCCATTGCCGGGCAGTTTCATCACGGAGTGTTGGCTGTATTGCGTTTCTAATCTGTCGTAGGCGGCCTTGATGGTCGTTTGATATGTCGTGTAATTGTTGGCGGCACTGTCGATAAGTGTGTTTAACTGCTGCAAAGCCGCCCTGTCGTCTTTCATGGCGAAGATGAAATCTTTCAACGGATGGTCTTTTAGTACGACGCGTTCGGCATCTTCGGTGATGGCGTCCAGTTTTTTTACGATGGCATCACTGACTGTATAATATTTGGTGACGACGCTGTCCAGAACCATGACCAATGCCTGTCCTTTCTTGTTGTCGTCGTCTTTATAGTCTTCGGCTTCCATGTAGTCTTGCAGGGCACTATACGTAGTTTTTATCTTGTCATAGTAATTGCTCAGTGCAGCCAGGTTGGTTTTGAAAAAACTGTGGTCGGCACTGCCAAGGACATCCGGTATTTTGTTCGGGTCCTTCTGGTTGAGCGAATAGGTGACAGGCAAGTCAATAGGACTGCTGATTTCAAAGTACGGAGAGGGTGACTGCATCTGCTTGACGATTTCTGTAACATTTGTTTTCACGCCGTTTAAATAAGCGTTGTTGCGGTCGTCGAGCTGCACAAATCCGTTGTTGAACTGTATGATTGCCTCGGCGTCCTTTTTGTTGGCATCGACGTATTGCGTATTGTTTTTTGACGTGTTGTTGTCGATAAGGTTACATGCTGTTGCCAATAGTATGACAGAGGAGAGAATGGGGAAAAAGAATGCATTTTTCATGTGTATGATTTTTGATTTTTTATAGCTAGGAATGTTTTATTTTTTTATATTCAAATGATAGGTTGCAATAGCCGGTAGATTTTATTTTGTCAATCATGCTATTTGAGCGATGTCATCTTCACGTTTACGACTTCGCCGTCCTTTTTTATCTCCACAATTTTTGAGAGGAGCTTACTGTTGCTCTGGGTATAATACTGTGTCTGGTAGTGGGTGTGTATTTTCCCGGTTCTCTTGGTGTAGGTATGGCCGGTTTCTACGTTGCCGTACTCTTCTGAATCCCAATGGATGACCGCTTCTAGGTAATACTTTCCGGGTTTCATGTCGGGGAACGTAAAGTTGCCAATATTGTTGGCTATGGCAGTCAGCATATAGTCTGGCACGTAGCTGTGTATGCGGGCGAAAGTGCGTTTTTGGGTATTGTTCTTTTTCCTCAAGGCAAGGTATTCTTCAAAATAGGGCGTGAGTGGAAACAGGTCCACCTCCAAGTTGTCCTCAACATAGTTGTCTCCCCATCCCAATGCGTCGCTCTTGATATAGGCGGAGCCTTTGATGGTCGCCGTTCCTTTTTCCAGCATCGTCCTGGCCTGTATGCTGTCAAAAGGCGTCTTTGGAAAGAGGAAAGTCGTGTCGTAAGTCCTTTCGGGTTCTACGTACTGAGCAGATGCCAAGGTTGCCGACGACAGCAGTATCAGCAGTAATGCCGCTACGACGGCTACGGTGTGTATGGTTGTTTTTTTCATCTGTGTATTTTACTCTATGCCTGTGACTTATTGTTTTCGCATGTCGTTACTTCATCGCCTTTTTTAATTTTAATTGTCTGGGATAGTGTCTTTAACTTCAACGGTGCCGCTAAGTTTTGTTTTTACCAGTTCGCCGTCCTTTTTTATTTCCACGATTTTCGAGAGTGCTTTGTAGAAGTGGTAATTGTTGGTCGTTGTTACGTATTCCTCTTTCTTGCTTTTTTCCCTGTTGCTATAATGTTTGCCAACCAAACTGTCGGTAGTAATGTCTTCGTAAAATTCTATGGCAGTGACCAGGTAATACTTTCCGGGTTTCATATTGGGGAACGTGAAGTCGCCATCGCTGTTGGTAACAGCTTCCAACCTGTAGCTGAACACATAACCAGGCACACCGATTTGCACGGACTTGGCCGGGTTGACTTTTTTCTCCAGTGAAAGGTATTCCTTGAAGTAGGGTGTCAGCGGATACAGCGCTACCTTCACTTTGTTGCCATAATGCTTAATTCCCAGGAACAAGCCCGCATAGGTAGTTCCTTTGATGGTCGCATTCCCTTTTCCCAACATTGCCTTGGTCTGCAAGCTGTCAAAAGGCACTTTGGGTACCAGGTAAACGGGCTGCGGATGATAGTCAGGCTCCACGTACTGTGCGGAGACCTCTGCGGCGGAGAGCATGCACAGTACAATGCCATATCCGAACAAAGTAGACCGGGCGGTTATTTGCTTCATCTGTATTTGTTTTTAGGGAGACGCACCATTGTGCGTCTCTAGATTGCCGCCACATTTATTGAGATACGTGACAGCGTAACTGTTTTCATTTTGACTTTCATATCATGTTCTATTGGCAATCGTATTCCCATTCGTCATAATATTTTTTTGTGGGCGTTTGTCCTATGGAGCCTAATGACGCGTCGCGATGGATGGGCAGTCCTTTGTCGTTGTATTGGTAGGTAAATGTTTCCGCAATACCCCCGCTGTTGTGGTAAGTCAGCGTGTAGCCCAATACGTTGTGTGTACTTAACTGGTCAAAAATGTATCTTGGATTATCCAGTCCGGTATCCTCCCAATGAAAGGTGAACTGTAAAAAGACGCCGTTTTTCAATCCGCTGTACGGTGAAGGGTGGTCGTCGTAACCAGTCGCTACCAAGGTCGCGTAGTCGCGATCAGCGACATCGGGTAAGTAATTGGCATGATAGACAATCGTGCTTACATCCTTGTTGTCGTCGTAAGTAATCCTGATGACAATGGCCTGGCTGTCGTCCATCACGCCGCTCGGGTTGCCTGGGCCTTTCTTAACGGTTGCTATTTTCCCATTGGATTCGTAAGTGAAAGCGAACGGAATGATATTGGCCGAGTTGTCGGAACCGACTACTGCACTCGCTGGCTGTTTGTCGAGATAACTTCCGGGATAAGAGATGTAACGGTTCACCGAGCCGGACGTTTCCTTAAAGACCATTTTCGTTGGCTCTATCGTTTCGGTTATCTGCGTCGAACCGCTGGGGATGGTAATCTTGGAAGGATTGCCGTTGGCGTCATATTCCAAGCTATAGTGCTGACTATTGGAATATAAGTCACCGGTCGTTTGCCCGGTTAGTTTGCAATTGGTTGTGGGCGTTGTTTCGTCATCATCCGAACCATCATTTTGCTTGGCGCAACCAGACAACAACGCGGCTATAAAGAAGAGCAATATCCCTGTGGTTGATAGCATTTTTTTCATGGCTTTTCTATTTAACAAATGATAAAATTATAATGGTGTAAAACTAATTTCGAACGGACGGAAATACTTTCGCGTTTGTTACAAATGCTTGCTTATTTGTTGCATGAATCCTTTTCAATTGCAAGGGATTGCAAATATCTCCGCAGAGCGTGGCAGCTACATTTATGGTTTCATGTGTTCATCATATTCTTCTTTTGATAAAACCCTTGTCCTGATACAAAATACCACTTGCCGTTTTGTTTGATATAGGTTTCGGTGCGTACAACACGTATGGGAAAATCACCTTTTGAGGTTGCAAACACGACGTCCAACACAAAATTTTTTACGGCGGCATCGCCATTATAAACCCGCGGCAATGGACAGGAGGGCGGCGGAGAGGACGGGGATGATGAATAGATTTTTCATGTGTATGTTTTTTTGATTTTTATGAATAGCTATGAAATGTGTTTTTTCCCACGAATGGATTTTTGTTTTTATAGTTATACGATTTTGATTTATATTTTAGACCAAAAATCCATTTGTGCTGTTCGGGATTTGCAATCCCGAACGCTTATCCGTGCATTTGCAATGCACTGCTATTTGCGGATTGAAAATCCGCCGATACGGCTTCAGGATTACAAATCCTGAAGAGCGGAGTAATAAAAATTATTGGTCTATATTGAATT
>JASGDY010000019.1:0-3871 GCA_047606825.1 Chitinophagaceae bacterium | reverse complement strand
GGGTTATCCCTAAAGGGAAGCACAAACAGTCCAAGGCGGAGACCTTCACGGTGGAAGGCTACAACAGCCTGTTCAGGCATTTCTTGGCAAGGATGAGGCGCAAGACCAAGTGCTATACTAAAAGCCGGAAAATGTTGGAATATTCCATCCTTCTGTTGATGCTGAAAAGAAACGGACAGCTTGATTTTATTGTCATTCTATAGTTACTAATATCATCTATTTTACTAGCACTTATCTGTGTGGACTCCTGCGTTCTGCTCTTCCCTCACACCCTTTGCACATCCACCTCTACTTTCAACGTATGCTCGCCATTTCCCAACAACACACCTTTGAGCGGGACGATGTCGAAATAGTCGCGTCCCCAACCGGTCGTGATGTGTTGGCGATTAGGGATTTTGTCGTTGGTCGGGTCAAAATCGCACCAGCCCATGCCGGGGATATAGACTGAAAACCAGGCGTGGGTAGCATCTGCGCCGACCAGCTTTTTCTGTCCTTTGGGCGGGATTGTTTCAATATAGCCACTGACGTAGCGTGCGGGCAGGCCTTTGCTGCGGACACATGCGAGTGCCAGATGCGCAAAATCCTGACAGACGCCTCCTTTTAGTCTCATCACTTCAGAAGGAGGTGAGGCAACCGTCGTAAAACCCGACTTGAATTTGAAATCCCGAAAAATACGGTGCATCAGGTCCTTGACGGCATCGTAACAGGGACGGTTGGGTGTAAACGAGATGTCAGCATAGGCGCATATTCCGTCGTTGGCAGTCGTGATGTCCGTGGGGTAACAAAACTGCAATATCTCCACATCGCTGCTGTCGAGCGTCTGGCGTACATTTTCCCAAGAGATGGAAGAGGTGGACGTGACAGTAGCGTCTTCACAATTGTTTTCGACCGTGAAGATGGCAGTAACGGATAGGGATTCATGCTCTTCCTCTATGGAGAAATAGGTCAGTTGGTTGCCGAAAACGTCGAGATAGTCTTGTCGTACCTGCGGTTCGGGCGAGATGATGAGTGCATGGTTGAGGCATCGCTGCGTAGGTGTATCGCGCGGTGTCAGCAGCGCCACGTTTTGACAGACGCCGACGCGTTCACCGTAAGTATAGGAAGTCGTATGTTTTACCTGATATGTCATAAATACTATGTCAAAAAACGGTTGCTGCCCGGAAAAGTTGTTTTTGGGTACGTGTATGTTTGAAATAAGTCTTTGAAATCTGCTCGCCCACGTCCGAAAGCAGGTTATAAGTATCTTCCATCAAGTGTTGCAGGTTGTCGTAACTGTGGAGTTTTCCATTCGTTTGGCTGAGTTGACCCGTATTAGACTGTTCTATCAGGTCGAGTGTTTCCTGCATACACTTGTCGAGTTTGCTGCACTGTCCCTGCATGGACGGCAGTTTTGGCAGTTTGCGGATGTACTGTTGCAACCTTTGCAGCAGATAGGTAAGTGCCCTTGGATTGTCCATGTCCTTGAGCAACAAGTCTAGCATCAGTTCCATCTGTAGCGAGTCACGGTAGACGTACCGATAGGTCGTCAGGTTTTGGTTGCTGGTCAGTATGGTTTCGATGAGGTCATATTGCTGGGCATCATTTTTCCGGTAGGCAAAAAGGGATTTGAGCTGCATCGTGATGGACAAGCTTTGTTCCAGTTTGCGGCCCATGTCAAAAATAGTCCAACCTTCCAGCCGTCGGGCACTTTCGCGGTGTAGTCCCAGGAATGCAAACATCGACGTAATCATACCGTCAATCATGTCCACCATACGCACGGAGTCCATCTGGTCTGTCTCCGCACCGCCTTGCCAGTTGGAATCCAGCTGATGGTACACTTTCCAGATATCGGACGACCAAAATTCACGGATACCCCAAAAGGTATTTTTAAAACAGGAAAGGTTGAACGCCAGCGATCCTATTCGTTTTTCGTCCATCAACAGTGCGTGTAGCTCCGTCCAGGGATTTTGCCAGATAGCTTCTTTTTTCATATCTACAAATCCTGGAAATGTCCAAGTGCATTCCGTTAATGCTCTAAGGAGGATGATTTCCACATTGGCTTTGTCCTGCACGATGTCCATTGAAGGTTGCGAAAGGTATTTGATGACCGATCGGAGCATACGCCCGTTGCTGATCAAACGTTCACAGTAGCGTCCGAGCCAGAACAGCGATTCTGCCGAGTGGCTGGGCAACGCGCCTTGTTTGTGTGTCTGTGGGTCGATGATATGCTGTGTTAAAGGAACCGTATTTTCCACTTGTTCCGTGCCTAACACCCAAGTGTCTTTGCTCGTGCTGCCGGCTTGGCTGCTGATGATGACATCCTGTGATTCCTTCCCGGCGCGTGTCAGACCGCCGGGCATGGCGAGGTAACTGTCGTTGTTGCGCACCAGAAAACTTCTGAACACGGCGTGGCATGCTTCGATGGTGCCGTCAACGGAAGTCGGCGTAGCAGAAAAAACGATTTTTTCCTGGCCGACAAAAAGGTGCGGGCAGGTTTCAATATCTTTTATGAGTTGCTGACGTTCCGCGTCGTCCAAGGTAGTGCCGTCAAAGGTTGTCGTTTCGGTGTAGTTGCCACGGTATATTTTTTTAATGATGAGAAAAGGAATGTTGTTGATGACGTATTCCTTTTCTTTTTCCTGTCCACACCACCAAGTGGCGAGTGACGGTAATATCAAATCGCCTAAACCAAAATATTGGCTCACATTGTTGAGGAAGGGCATCAATGCAGGGTTTTCCACGACACTGCTGCCGATGGCGTTTTTGATGACGACATTACCGCAACGGATGACGTGTACCAGTCCCGGAACACCCAGCAGGGAATCGGGATTCAGTTCCAACGGGTCGCAATAGTCGTCGTCCAGGCGGCGCAGGACGACATCGACACGTTCCAGTCCTGCCAAGGTCTTCAGCCACAGGTAGTTGCCGCGCACCATCAGGTCGTTGCCCTGCACGAGCGCGATGCCGAGGTAGTTGGCAAGGTAAGAATGCTCAAAATACGTTTCGTTGCCCGCGCCGGGTGTCAACAGTACGACCTTGGGCGTGGCGGTATCGTTGGGCGAGTCTTTTACCAGTTCGTTATAGACGGCGTTGAAATAAGACCCTAGCCGCGCAACGGGCAGGGATTTGAAAAATTCCGGAAAGGCACGCGAGAGTGCGGCGCGGTTTTCCAACGCATAACCCGAACCGGACGGTGCCTGTGCACGGTCGCCGATGACCCACATACGACCGTCGGCACTACGCGCCATGTTCGCCGCGTAGAAGTGCAGGTAACACGCACTGGGCAACGGTATGCCGACGCATTCGCGGATATAGCCCGGATGGCGGTACACGAGTTCTTGCGGAATGATGCCTTTTTTTATCAGCGATTGTTCCCCATAGATGTCACGTAACAACAGGTTAAAGAGCTGCGCGCGCTGCACCAATCCTTTGTTGATGGTTTCCCATTCGTCCGAAGGTAGGATGTAAGGTACCGGGTCGAGGTCCCAGTTGTGCGCAGGCCCTAACGGATTATTGTATATGTTGTATGTGACACCGTTGTCGCGCAGTATCCGCGCGAGGTCTTTTGTCTTGGTGTAATATTCTTTGGAGGTATAGGACTGGAGTGTTTGGAAAAACTGTTGCCAATAGGGCGTGAGCGAACCGTCGGGTGCAGTCCGTAGTTCGTCCATCGTGTTCTCTTCTGGTCGGTAGTTTTTCAAAACAGGAAAATCGATTTGTTCTTGCATAGATGCCGCTCCACTCTTTACTTACATACTTGACAAAAGGATGGAAATGTTTAATTCTACCTCGCGGCACGAAAATGTACAATGCATAAAATGAACAAACCCGTCGCTGGCGCACGCGTGTCGCGTGTGCTTTGAGATGCAGAGGCACACGCGACACGCGTGCG
>JASGDY010000018.1:0-2838 GCA_047606825.1 Chitinophagaceae bacterium | reverse complement strand
TTCTCAATACACCAATGTACCCGTCCGCAAACAGCGAAAAGGAGCGTTGGCGCGGGAGGTGTTTCCGGCGTGGCTTGAAACAGCCACAAAGCTGCGACAGCCGCCGGAAATGTTCCGAAGCGTCAACACGACTGGCGCGCAGCGTTCGCCTTTTGCGGACTTGACTTTTTTGCCACTTTTTTTGTCAAGAAAAAAAGTGGGACAGATTATTGGTGGAGATAATTTTAGATGCGTTTGCCCTGACATTCATTCGCCGTATCGGTATGAATGAAAAATTTTTTGTACGTTTGCTTCATCTTTTTTCATTATGGAATACAATACCACGCGCACGCCGCTTACCATCAGGGAATATGGTCGGCACATACAGAAAATGGTCGATTACCTATTGGTCATCGAGGACGCGGCCAAACGCCAGGAGCAAGCCGAAATATTGATTGAGCTTATGGGCTTCCTGAATCCCCACCTCAAAAATGTGGAGGATTTCAGGCACAAGCTGTGGGACCATCTTTTTTATATGAGTGATTTTCGGCTGCAGGTCGAAAGTCCTTATCCAATCCCTACCAGGGAAGAATACAATGAAAAACCCGCCCCGCTGGCTTATCCGCAGCACAAACCCAAATATGCGCATCTGGGACGCAACCTGGAGCTGCTGATTGCCAAGGCAAAAGAGGAATCCGATACGGAAAAGAAGGAATACCTCGTCAACAACATATTGTATTACATTAAGTTGGCGTATTCCAACTGGCACAAAGAATATACCTCGGACGAGGCGATTGCCAACGAACTGAGGACGATATCCGGCGGTGCGTTGTCGGTGGACGAAGTACCTCAATTCAAATACAAGCCTGATCCGGACAAAGAAGATGGACGTATCGTCAATGGCAATGTCATGGGAAATACAAGCAGTAGTAAAAAGGCGGTTTTTTCCGCAAAGTCAAGTAGCAAGCCAAAAAAAGCAAGTAACAACGGCAATAACCGCAACAATGCCAAGGCAAGCTATTCGTTCGCGGGCGGGTTTAAGAAAAAGTATAAATAAGTAGTGTTTTGCAGCATATACCGATGCCGTTATTGGAATCCTTGGAGAAAAGAAAAGACTTTTCCAAGGATTCTTTTTTGAGGGCACATGAGGAGGCCCCCGTGGTGTCCATCCGCCTCAATCCACCGAAAATGAATGGAGCGGATACCTTGTTTCCCAATATGGACTGCATTCCTTGGGTGCCTACCGGCTACTACCTGCCCGAACGTCCCGCCTTTGTCCTCGACCCTTTGCTGCACGCCGGTGCGTATTATGTGCAGGAGGCGAGCAGTATGTTTGTCTGGGAAGTCTTGCGGCAGGCCGGAGCGTCCAAGTCGGCACGCGTGTTGGACTTGTGTGCCGCGCCGGGAGGCAAGACGACTTTGCTGGCATCCTATTTTACCGATGGTCTGGTCGTTGCCAACGAAGTCATCAAGACCCGTGCTGCCATATTGGTCGAGAATACGTCCAAATGGGGTAGCGGCAACATCGTCGTCACCAACAACGACCCAAAACAATACGCACAGTTGCCGGGTTATTTTGACGTGCTGTTGGTCGATGCGCCATGCAGTGGCAGCGGGCTTTTCCGAAAAGAGCCGGAATGGCGCGAAGGTTGGTCGGAAGCCAATGTGGAACTGTGCAGCCAACGACAGAAACGGATATTGGCGGATGCTTACAACACATTGAAAGCGAATGGTTTGCTGATTTATTCGACCTGTTCCTTTTCGCAGGAGGAAGACGAGCATATCGTGGACTGGATATTGGACAATTTTTCCGTCGAAAACATTCCGTTGCGCTTGGAGGCGTCCTGGGGCATCGAGGAAACGGATTCGGAAAGGCACGCTGCCAAGTCGTACCGCTTCTATCCTGGAAAGATAAAGGGCGAGGGTTTTTTCATCTCGGCCTTTCGGAAAAGGGAAGACAACGGAGGTGCATTCTTTTACGGTGAGCAGCCCGAACAACCTACCAAAAACGAACAACTTATATTGAACCGATGGGTCGCACAACCAGAAAACCTGTTTTTTTATAAAAACGGAAATGTTTTTTATGCTGTTCCAAAAAAAATGGAGGAAGACATAGCCTTGTTGAAAAATCGGCTTTACCTGCGCAAAGGCGGAACGGCACTGGGCGAAATCAAGGGAAAGGATTTAATCCCGTCAGTCGAACTGGCACTCAGCCTTTGGAACGCAGACGCTACCAACAGCTATGAAGTCGGGGAAGACGACGCATTGCGGTACCTACGCAAAAACGACCTGGAAAGAACCGACGACATACCCAACGGTTGGACGCTCGTCACTTACAAGCAAAGAAGCCTCGGCTGGGCCAAGGTGCTTCCCAACAGGATCAACAATTATTTCCCCATGGAATGGCGCATCCGCAAACAATAACAAGAGGCATAAGGTTTGCATACAATAATGGTCTCGCCTCAGTAGCACCACTAATGGTCGGCGTTGTCACCGACCACCATATTCATATAACATGCGACGATTTGAAATAAGCCCCAATATAGCAGGGCCAACGCATCTAAATTATCCCCACCAATGATCTGTCCCACTTTTTTTCTTGACAAAAAAAGTGGCAAAAAAGTCAAGTCCGCAAAAGGCGAACGCTGCGCGCCAGTCGTGTTGACGCTTCGGAACATTTCCGGCGGCTGTTGCAGCTTTGTGGCTGTTTGCGGACGGGGACATTGGTGTATTGAGAAGGTCTATAGCGTTCTCTCTTGAAAAAATAAACGCAGGTTTGAACTCCGGGAGCTCGCCGTCCGACAGCGGAAGTGAGGCAGGGGGAGCGGTGTTTTCTGCGGAGCAGTTGGCCCTGCTATA
>JASGDY010000017.1:0-23620 GCA_047606825.1 Chitinophagaceae bacterium | reverse complement strand
TTGACGACCAACGGCTGGTCGGGATAGCGCATTGTATAAAACAAGACAATATTGTCCTTGCCATACAAATGGTAAAAATCTGACTGGGGCAATACCTGTTGCAAACCTACGGAAGCTTTTCCATCCGCATATTCCGCGACGAATTTCAATTTACAACCATTTTTATTGGCGGCATCGTACAATGCTTTGAAATGCGCTTCATGTTTTTCCATTTCTTTGTAAAAGTCCTCGACCGTGCCGTCAAAACAGGATACGGGGAGGAAAGATTTGTTTTCCACGTCTTCCATTTCCAGTTGGGCGCCCGTCTCGCGTGCCAATATCATAATCTTGCGCATCACATCGGTACCGCCCAAGTCGAGACGTGGATCGGGCTCGGTATAACCTTCCGTCTGCGCCTGTCTTACGACTTCCGAAAACGGTTTGGTCGCATCGTAATTATTAAAAACAAAATTGAGCGTACCGGAGAGCACCGCCTGTATTTTATTGATTTTGTCGCCGCTGCGCACCAAATCGTTTAAAGTGCCAATCACCGGCAAACCCGCGCCCACATTGGTTTCAAACAAAAACGGCGCGTTAAATTCATGCGAAAGGGATTTGAGGTTTTCATAGTTGCGGTACGCCGACGATGCAGCAATCTTGTTGCATGCCACGACCGCTATGCTTTTGGACAAAAGTCTGTCGTACACGCCAGCGACGGCGGCGTTGGCAGTAACGTCAACGAATACGGAATTGCGCAGGTTACGCTCGATGACGGTATTGACAAAAGCATCGAGATTGAACTCCGCGCCTTTGTCCAGCACGTCTTTCCAACGTTCCAGATTGACGCCCAACTGGTCGTAACTGCTGCACATTTTTTTGCTGTTGGCAAGCCCGACGACACGGACGTTGACGCCGAGGTGCTTTTGCAAATAACTATACTGTTGACATATTTGTTCCAACAATCTGCTACCAACATTTCCGGTTCCGACGACATACACGTTCAACTGTTTATAGACGGATTCAAAGAAAACTTCATGCAAAACATTGACCGCTTTTTTCACGTCGTTGACCGAGATGACCGCGGAAATATTTTTTTCGGAAGAGCCTTGGGCAATCGCGCGGACGTTGATACCATTACGTCCCAGTGTGGCAAACATACGTCCGCTGATATTGGGATGGCTTTTCATCTTGTCACCGACGAGTGCCACGATGGACAGGTTGTTTTCCTCTTTTACAGGTTCTACTTTGTGGTTGGCAATCTCAAAACGGAATGCTTTGTTGACGGCATCACGCGCCTTGGCAGCATCAACCGCGTTGACCGCGACACAGATGGAATATTCGGACGAGCCTTGCGTAATCAATATGACGTTGATGTCGGCACTTGCCAACGCCTCAAACAAAGTCTTGGAAACGCCCGGTACACCAACCATTCCCGCGCCTTCCAGACTCAACAGCGACACTTCCGTAATACTGGAAATACCCGAAACAATATTGCTGTCGTGCGCCGTCGTCGCATTCATCAACGTGCCCTCGTCCTCCGGTGCAAACGTATTCTTGACCAATACCGGAATACCTTTTTGCATCACCGGCAATATCGTCGGCGGATAGACCACTTTGGCACCGAAATGCGACAGTTCCATCGCTTCTTTGTACGAAATCTGTGGAATAGGTTTGGCGTTCGTAACCCAGCGCGGGTCAGCGGTCATCATACCCGAAACATCGGTCCATATTTCCAGTGTGTCCGCATCCACCGCCGCCGCAAATATCGCCGCCGTATAGTCCGAACCGCCACGTCCCAATGTCGTCACATGACCGCTGTAACCACGCGCGATAAAGCCTGGTGCCATGTATAGCTTGGACGGAAATGTCTTTAAATGTTCCTGTATCTGTTGGTTTGTCTTTTCAAAATCCACGCCCGCATAACCATAGTTGTCGTTGGTCAATATGAGTGCGCGAGCATCCAGCCATACATTGCTGACCTCAATCGAAGCGAGGTATGCCGATATGATTTTGCTCGACAGCAGCTCCCCAAAACTCACGATGCGGTCTTTCGTTGCGGGCGACAGTTCCTGCAAGCGGAAAACGCTCTGGCAGATGTCTTCCAGTTCGTTGAAATGCTGCATAATCATGCTCAGGCAACTACTCCTTGTTGCGACGGGCAAGAGTTGGTTGGCGGCCTCGATATGCTGTTCCAGCAAGGATTGCAGCAGGACCTCGTATGCTTTTTCGGATTGGTGGGCCTTCTGTCCGAGTTCGATGAGCTTGTCCGTCACGCCTTTCATGGCAGAGACGACGACCAGCTGTTGAGGGTAGTTGTTGTGTGTAACAATCTGTACGACTTTTTTGATATTATCCGCGTTGGCGACAGACGAGCCACCAAATTTTAAAACCTGCATAAATCTGTATTGTGTAAAAAAAAACGATAGTGTGGTGTGGAATGTGCTCTTAGAGAGCAACGACGGCGATACGCCCAAAGGTTGATATGACAATGCTTTACCCTTTACAGGGTAATAATAGTCGTCCCGATGATAGTGGAAACTACCATGATATTGGAGTTGATGATATGTGTATAACGACTTTGCATTTTGACTGGGCTAAGGTAACGGCAAAAAAACGAAAGGCAAAAAATTATTTTTGAAAAGTGAACGGAGGGCATCGTTTTTTGGTTGTTTTTACGAAATCAGGAAAGACAAAAAAGCCTGCTTGCGGCAAGCGGGAGCAACGGTCATATTGGAAGATAAGCGTTGCAAATAGAGGCAACGTGCCTGTGCAAGAAAAATTAACCCTAACTTTGGAATTTTGTACACGCGAATTTTTAATACGGAGATATTGCAGCACGTTTTGAAATATGTAAGGTTAAGTCTAGGGATGATGGCTTTTTTCTTTTTGGCGCAAAAAGGCGAAGCGCAGACGCGGCTGTTGGTCGGGCATGTCTTTGCCGCCATGAGTTACCGTTCGACGGCGGGAATATTGGTGGAGACGACCAGTGGGCAATCTGCTTTTACCGATGACAAAGGTTATTTTACCCTTAACGTGCAGCCGCATGATACACTGTACTATTATGTCAATAAACTGGAGCGTAGCGTCCCTTATCCGGTCGACTCCATCAAGAGCTGGAATGACTATGCCATCGCCATCCAGACCATCGAATACGATATTGCCCGCGCCAAGAAATATGGTTATGATGTGCGCAACATCGATTCAAGCCTTACTTTGGAAAACGTCACCGTTGTCTCGCGCAACTACCACAAGGATTCCCTGGAAAACCGTCAGGAATACGGCAAGATATTCAACTACAAAAAACCGCCCATAAATCCGTTTTCTCCGGTACAGACCGTGTATGACTTGTTGAGTTTCAAGAAGAAAAAGCGCATGAAACGGATGAAGAACGACCTACTTTATGAAGAGCAGGAAGGTTATGTGGACTCGCGTTTCAACCGGACTTCCGTGGCCAGAAGTCTTGGAAAGCCTGTGGACGACTCCACGCTCACATTGTATCTGAAACGTTACCGCCCGCCTTACGACGAAGCTGTCAGTATGGAAAATATGTCGATGGTCATGTATATACGCAAGACTTTTGCTGTGTTTGAAGACAGTTTGCACACTAGCCATAGTCCTGCGCAGAATCCGGTTATTAACAAAAAATAAGGCAAAAGATTGCTCGGATTAGCATTATTTTGAAACCTCTATCCGAAATGCTCTATGGCGTATGGAGATACGTGTCAGTAGAGAGGGGCAATGGCCGATGTCTATACCGACCATTGCTTAACTAGGTGAAAATTTGGAAATGTGTCTATTTTTGAAGCAATATTTTGGAATTTTTTTACTAACAAAAGTGAAATTGAAAGTTTTTAGGTACATATCCAGTCTGGTTGTTGCATTCGTTTTGTTTGTAGGGACGGCAAGTGCGCAAGGTACTATCGTGGGACGTGTGACGTCTGGCATGTCGGAGGAAGACCCGCTCAGCAACATCATGCTGGAAACGTCTTCCGGCGAGACGGCATTTACCAACGGTTCAGGTCTGTTCATGATTCGGTTCCAGCTCCACGACACGTTGTTTTTCTACTATCAGGGCAAAAGGACTGTTTCCTACCTGACGGACACCATCCCGCACGAAAACTTTGCGGTACCCTTGTTCATGGTGCGCAAACGTGTGATGGAAGGTGCGAAAACGAAATTGAACCCGGCGCTGATGGCGGTCGATACTGCCTACAACAACGTAACCGTGCGGGCCCGTAACTATAGCCAGGATTCCCTGGAACGGCGGCAGCAATATGCCAATGCCTTTGGATACACCAAGCCTTCAATGAAGTACGGAAAGGACTGGACACCTACTTCCCTCAACGTGGGCAAGCTGTACGAAACACTGAACGTAAAGAAGAAAAAGCAGAACGAGATGCTAAAGGGCAACCTGCTCCGTGAAGAAAAGGAAGGATATGTAACTTCTCGTTTCAACGCTTCCTTCATTAGAAAAAACCTTGGGGAAGATATTTCCGAATCAACTTTGGAAGATTTCATGCGCAAAAAACGCCCCAAGCTGGAGGATATCCAAGGAATGTCCGAGCTAGAGCTGATTGACTTCGTCCGCAGGGCCTATGCGGATTATAAGAGCGGGAAATAGGATTTCAGACGGAAGAGCTAGACTATTTTTTAGTGCTTATGTGGTATATTCGTAGGATAATATTCTTCACTTCAACTGATGTGATATGACCAGATATATCTTATGCTCGACCATATTTGCTTGTTTATATTGTGTGGCATATACGCAAGACAACAGAACCTTTTATATAACAGGAAAGGTTGAAAACGATAAAATCAAGAGCGTAACCTTGCAATATCGGGACATTGATAGTAAAGTAATCAAAAAGACTGATTCCGTATCAAATGGAAGGTTTGCATTTTCCGGTACAATCAATGGCCCCACAGAAGCGTGGCTGAGAAATGATGGGAATAAAAGCGATATGCTTTTCATCGAGCCTGGAAATATGAAAATAGACATCAAGGATGAACGCTTTAAATCCCTATCGGTTAGCGGTTCAAAAACGTATAATGAATACGATTCCCTCGAAAAGGCAAAAGAAGGCATATATCAAGATATGAAACCTTTTGAAGCCAAATTGGGCAAACTGAACGATTCACTTGGTGTTGCCTTCAAAATGAAGGATACGCCGAGAATTAAAGAGATTATGGACGGCAGAAAATTGCTTTTCTCACAGATGAAACCCTATTTTAACAAAATAGCTGTTTTGAATCTGAAATTTGTTGCCAAGCATCCCGATTCCTATTTGAGTACATACCTTCTTTTTACTAATTACGGATGGGATTATATAGGTATAGACACTGTCAAATCGTATTTCGGCAAATTGTCCCCGATTGTCCAAAATGGTTATTATGGACAAAAAATAAAAGTAGATATTGGCGTGGTTAAACCATTGCCAATAGGTTCATTGTTTCCCAATATGAATGGGCTGGATATGAATGGAAGCATAACATCTATAAACAGTCTCTTGCAACAGCAATATACACTCGTCATTTTTTGGGCAAGCTGGTGTCCGCCTTGCAGGGAGCATGTACCAGATTACAAAAAAATCTATCAGTCCTATCAAAAGCAAGGTCTAAAGATTATCGCAATTACCCAAGATTGGGATAAAATGCGTTGGCTGGATGCAATCAGAAAGGACAGTACCCAGAACTGGCAGCATTTTTTTCCTGATAACATCGACAAATTGGTCGATATCTGTGGACTTTCCTCGATTCCTGCCCAAGTGTTGTTGGATGGCAATAAGGTCATTGCCAAATTTGGAGGAGCTGATGATAAATATGCGGATTTAAATGCTTTGGATAATAAGTTGAAAGCGGTTTTTAGTTCTGGTGAGCAGTAAAACGCTATGACGTAGAATTTAGGCGTGTTATTTTCAAATCCTCAAATTTCCTGTAAGTTTGTCGTATGGCGCATTTCGTGGGAATTTTTTTAGCGATATTTTTTTGCTTTGTTGTTGCAACGCAGCTATTTTACTACCTCTATTTTTTTCTTCGTCTGGCTTTCTACAATCAGAAAGCGGTAGCCGAAACGCAGGAATATCCCGTTTCGGTGGTGATATGCGCACGCGACGAGGCGGATAAGCTCGTCCATACGTTGCCGGGTGTGCTTTTGCAGCAATACCGCAGTACGCACGAGGTCGTGCTGGTCAATGACAATTCCACGGATGACACCAAATACCTGCTGGAGGAGTTCCAACGCACGTTCAAACAATTGCAGGTGTTGACGCTTACGCAAGAGGGGAAACTGATTCCCGGCAAAAAGTTTCCGCTGTCGATGGGTATCCGTTCCGCCAAATACGACGTGCTGTTGCTGACCGACGCAGACTGCACGCCGGCGAGCGAGTTTTGGGTGCAGAAGATGCAGGCAGGCTACCATGCGGGCATTGACATTGTGTTGGGCTATGGTGCTTACCGCAAGCGTAAAGGCTTGCTGAACAAACTTATCCGTTTTGAGACCTTCCACACGGCGTTGCAGTATTTTTCCTACGCCTTGGCGGGAATGCCTTACATGGGTGTGGGCCGCAATCTTTCATATAAAAGAAACGTTTTCCTGACCAACAAAGGCTTTGCTTCCATCAACCATATCCCGGGCGGCGACGACGACCTGTTCATCAACAAAATCGCCACGAAAACCAATACTGCTATCGTCATCGACAAGGAGGCGCACACCATCAGCGAACCTAAAACGACCTGGCTCGAATGGCGCAGACAAAAAGACCGCCATTACACGACCGCCAAATACTATAAACCGAAGTTCAAGTTTTTGTTGGGGCTGTATTCGGCTGGTTGTTCCCTGTTGTATCCTTTGGCGTTGTTGACCATCGTTTTTTATGGTTGGAAAATGGTATTAGGCTTGCTGTTGCTGCGTTTGCTGCTGTTAGCCTTTGTCTGGAAGAAAGCCATGTCGCAGCTCAACGAGGACGATTTGTGGCCTTATTTTTTCCTGTTTGACTTGTGGAACTGTGTCTATTATATCCTGTTCCTGCCGTCGGTGTTTAAGAAACCGGCTAAGCGGTGGAAGTAGTGGGGGAAGGGAGACGGCTGCGGAACAGACTTTCAGTCTTTCCGTCCCCGACTTTTTCTTAAAAAATAAAATCCACGCAACCTTTCCCAACGAACATCGTCCCTATAACGTACAACGTTTTGTAAGCATATTTTATGGGTATATTTCAAATTTTCGCTCGTTCTATGAATACGATGGTCAGTGGAGACACCGACCATTCGAAAAAAGTAAGCCGATGAAACGCATATTGGCCTCCCCGATAGTGTTGGACCGTGGTATGGCCGCGATGGCAAGCTGTACCAAAGATTCTTTGGACGACATGAGTTACGAAGACCTAAGGGTACACATCACCCAGAAAAATGATTCGGTTGGTTTTTCGACCTATTACATCCAAAGTCCACGTATTTGAAAAAGTAAAAAGGCAAAAGCAAAAAGTGGCTAATAGCCGGTTAAACCATAAAACAATAGACGGATGAAAAAGTTTTGGCAATGGATGCTGTTGGGTGTGGGTATTTTCATGGCATCCTACGGTAAGGTAAAAGCGCAAGAAGCTGGAGACATGATTCTTAACCTGGACTATAACCCCAGTTTTCCGGTGGGGTCGTTCAAGGACAATATCATAGGTAAGACAAGCTGGAAAGGTTATGGCGGTGACATCATGTACCATATCACCGACAAGTGGGCGGCCGGACTGGGATTTTCCTATCAAGGTTATCGGGAAAAAACACCACGGGCGACCTACAATCTCAACGGTGCGGACGTCGACGGCGTGTTGAATACGTCCGTCAATGAGTACCCCATATTGGCAAAAGCGCAGTTCTATCCATTGGGCAGCAAGGCAGTCCGTCCGTATATACAGGTGGGCACGGGTGTGGCGGTCGTAGGTTTTGACCAATATCTGGGTACGTATTCCATTTCGCGTCGTTCCACGGGACGTTATATGGCGCAGGGCGGTATTGGATTTTCCATACCTTTTGACAAACTGACGTCCAACGGGTTGCAGTTCGGTGCCCATTATAACTACATCAACTACGACGGACGCTTTACCGACCAGGCGGGCAATGAGGGCAAGGTAAGCAATTTGGGTTCGTTCAATGCATACGTCGGCGTACATTTCGCATTGAGGTAAATGAGCGCGTGGATTTTAGACGGAAAAACCGAAAGTCATGACTCCTTACATAGCGCGTTGCTTTAGCTGCGGGAAGAGGAAAAATCCGCTATGTAAAACACGCTGTTTTGCCTAGCGGATTTTCAAATCGTCAAATCGCCCGAATTGCCAAATTAATATCGGTTATCTTTGTCGTTTAGATTAGAATAGACATAATGGCAAAGAAAGGAGTGATATTGATGAATCTGGGGTCGCCCAGTTCGACAAAGGTTTCGGATGTAAGACGTTATCTGCGCAAGTTTCTGATGGACGGGCGCGTGCTGGACTTGCCCTTTGTTGGGCGTTTCCTGTTGGTCAACTGTATCATCGCGCCGTTCCGCGCACCTAAGTCTGCCGAGGCTTACCGTTCGATATGGACGAAGGATGGTTCGCCCTTGATTGTGCTGACCAGAGAACTCCAAAACGCCGTGCAGGCTATCATCCCCGAATCCGTGGAAATCGCCATGCGTTACGGCCAACCGCATCCCAAAGTCGCCTACGACAACCTGTTGCACAACAATCCCGACCTGGAAGAGGTCATTTTGTTTCCCTTGTATCCGCATTATGCCATGAGCAGCTATGAAACGGCCGTGGAATACATGGTAAAAGTGTACAAGGAACAAGGTTATCGTTTTCGGCTAAGTAATGTCCCCGCCTATTACCAACATCCGGACTATGTCCACGCCTTGGCGGAAAGTATACGTCCGCATTTAGAAAAACCTTACGACAAAATCCTTTTCAGTTACCACGGCGTGCCAGAACGCCATATCTACAAAGGCCATGCACAGTTTGGTTCCGCACTGCCTTACGGTACGCTTTGCGACGACCAGTGTGACGTAATCGACCATTGCTATCGCGCGCAGGTGCGCAGGACGACAAGGTTGGTGGTCGACGCGCTTGGCATCCCCGACGGCAAATGGGAACAGGCCTTCCAGTCGCGGCTGGGCAGAGACCCGTGGCTGCAACCCTACACCGCCGAACGTCTGGAAAAATTGCCCGGCGAAGGCGTGAAAAAATTGCTGGTCGTCTCTCCCGCATTTGTGAGCGACTGCCTGGAAACCTTGGAGGAAATCGGCATACAGGGAAAAGAAACCTTCCTGCATGCCGGGGGAGAGTCCTTTGACGCCATTCCTTGCCTCAATACCGACAAGCTCTGGGTCGAGGCAATCGCGCGTATCAAGGAAACGGGAGAGTTGATTTAATCTTATTTGATGATTTGGTAATTTGGTAATAATGGTCGAGGTTCACGTATAGTTTTTTATCCTGTTGGATTTTGTTATTTTCGTAACTATAAATTGTATAAAATGCTGATATTGGATACCATACTTGAGGAGATAAAAGACGTTCCTGTCAATAGGTTGGAAGAACTGTATCGGTTTGTACATGCTCTTACATTGTCGAAAAAGAAAAGTGAGGCGTTGAACAAGAGGATTTTGTCGTATGGCGGTATTTTGAGTGATATGGATAAGGAAGACTATGCAGATTTTGTACACCATACCCAAAGCATGAGAACCGATCTTTTTGACCGAAACGTAACGTTATGAAACGCGCGATGCTCGATACGGACATACTTTCGGAATTTCTGAGGGGCAATCAGAATGTGATGGCTAAGATGGAAAAATATGTTGAAGAACATAGTTTTGCAACATTCAGTATCATTACCTATTATGAAATACTGAACGGACTGTTGTATAAGGATGCGGGAAAGCAGCTTTCTAAATTTGAGGCATTTATTGAACTCAATAATGTTATTCCTTGTAACTGTTCCAATGGCAAAACAAGCGGCCACTATACAAGCAGATATGCGAGGAAAGGGAATTGTAATCGGACATACCGACACGCTTATTGCCGGGAGCGCAATAGCCAGTGGCTTACAACTAATAACAAACAATACGGAACATTTTAAACGTGTGAAGGACCTTGACTTTGACAATTGGACAAAATAAGACAAGACACAGCCTCCATTTACTCTTAGCTTTTCTCTATATCCATGTATCTCTACCTCAAAGCCATACATATCATTTTTGTCGTCTGCTGGTTTGCGGGCCTGTTTTACATGCCGAGGTTGCTGATATACAACCGCGAGGCACAGGGCAAACCCACATTGGAAAAAGAAATCCTAACCACGCAATACCAACTGATGCAGCGAAGGCTATGGTTCGGGATTACCTGGCCTGCGGCTATCGTCACTTTAGTGATGGGACTGGTCGTTTTGTTTGTCGGAAAATGGGACAAGACGATGGCTGCTGGAGCGGCAACATGGCTTTGGGTTAAGCTTGTTTTTGTGTTGCTATTGTATGTCTACCATTTTTCCCTGCATGTGATGTTTCGTCAGCAGCAAAATGGGATTTTCAAATATACCGGCCAGCAACTGCGGATGTGGAACGAGGTCGCTACGCTGTTGCTTTTTGCGATTGTGTTTTTGGCGACGGTCAAGCAGAGCTTCAGTTTTGTGTACGGGATCGTCGGCACAGCGGCACTCGTGGTCGTGCTGGTACTGGCGATTCGTATATATGCGAGGGTTCGCAAGAAATAAAATTTGATTGATATAGTGTTCGGAATAAAACAAGTAATTTTGATAGTAAAAACAACAGTCTTCGCCATTTTTTGTTAACTAACTTAAAACTTGTTTTATGGATAAGTCAATATTAATCCCCACCGATTTTTCCGACGTAGCCTACCATGCAGCCGAATATGCCATTGAGTTGGGCCGGCAGTTCAATATCAAAAGGTTGGTACTCTATCACGCCTGGCAGCAGCCTATCGTCGTCGATCCCAATATGGTCAATACCGACATGGTCAACACCGAGGAACTCATGGAAATAGGAGACGAGAGCCTCCACGGTTTTACCAAAAAGGTCAAGCAGCTTGCCGGTGGCGAATTTGAAGTGGTGCAGGAGATGGATTACAGTCCTGTTGCCGGCGGCGTTGCGGACATGTCAGTCAAGCACCATGCGGCTTATGTCATCATGAGTGTTACGGGTTCTGGTAAATTTGTGGAAAAAGTCCTCGGCAGCAACGCCGTTTCCACTGCCAAGGCGATACATGTACCCGTGATCATTGTTCCCGGTGCTTATCATTTCCAAAAGATAGAGCATGTGGCACTGACCTGCGACTATAAAAACATCGAGACGACCATCCCCTTTGAACCTATCAAACAGGTATTGGACGACTCCGCTGCCAAGCTGCTCGTCGTGTACGTCGATACGACGCGCGAAACGCTGCCCGACTCGCTGGAAGAGCAGAACCGCCAAATCAATACCTTCCTCGAAAGAACCGACGCACAGTTCCATGTCGTGGAAGACGATAGTTTTATCCACGGCATCACCGAGTTTGCCGAAGAAAACCATATCGAGCTGATTGTCGCCGTCCCCCGAAAAAAAGGTTTTCTGGAAGTGTTGTTCAAGGGTAGCCGGACCACGGAGTTGGCGTTCAACAGTAAGATTCCGATTTTGGTCGTGCATAAGGAGTTGGAATAGACATAGGGGCGGTTTGCAAACCGCCCTATCTGAGATATTGTGATTATCTCAATTGCCTATCTGTATCCATGCTGTCATGCAAGATTCGGACAATCTCAATGGATGTTTTATCGATTTGCCGGTAGTATATGATATGCCGTTGTATGTGGTATTTCCAATATCCAGTTTTAGAGGCTGTTTGAGTTAAGTTTTTCTGTACGTTTTTATATGCTTCCAAGACATAAAAACGTGTATTCCTTCCCACAAAGTCCCCGCCGCTGCGGGAGACTGTGCGGAGAATAAAATAAATAACTCAAATAGCTTCATGCTCCTTAGCTCCGTAGGAGCGTACTTACGGTAGCATACGTTACAATATGGTTATAAAGTTCCGTAGGAACGACCTTATAAACAATATAAGGCCGTTCCTACGGAACTTAGTTGAGTGCGTCTCGAATAGCTACCAAAAGTTCGTCCGCTGCGGCGGACTTTCCCAACTCTTGATGCGCCTATATAATGAACGTGTTTAGATTTTTTAGGGGGAAAAGGTCTAAACAACCTCAATCATTTGATATTCAACATTATAAATAATACGGTAATGAAATTCAATATAGACCGATAATTCTTATTACTCCGCTCTTCAGGATTTGCAATCCGCAAATAGCAGTGCATTGCAAATGCAGGGATGAGCGTTCGGGATTGCAAATCCCGAACAGCGCAAATAGATGTTTGGTCTAAAATATAAATCAAAATCGTATAACGTCCGATTGCCAGCAAATCGTTTTTTGCCATGTTGGTCAAGTAGAATGCCACAGCTACTCGTTCTCTAGTTGTTTAATCAACGTGTCCAGCGAATATTCTGCGCGACCGCTTTTTTCCCCGGCTTCCAACGATTGCCTCAAGGTTTCTCGTTTGAGTTCCTCATCCATTAACAATCGCAGACCAGCCCGCACGGCTTCGCTCGCCGAGCCAAATACGCCTTTGGACACCTGTTTCTGGACAAAAGTGTCGAAATAACTCCCCAATGAAATGCTTGTGTTTTTAGACATGATGCTTTTTGTAAAAATACCAATATTTAATCTTTATTGGTAATTTTTTTGAAGCATGTAATAGGGGCGGTTTACAACCGCCCCTATGGATTACAAATATTCAATCTTCAACACCCAGGCATTTTTGCCGGATGGATTTTTGGGAAAATCTATGTCCAATGCATTGTTGGTCTGTTTCCATTTGACTTTTGCTTTTGCTCCCAACAGTGAAACGTTCCGGATTTTTCCCTGTGGTAAGTTGGTCAATTGGAGCGAAGTCGGCGGTGTCGCCTCGTCCTCGCCGCTACGGTAGATGGCGTAAACATTTTTTCCGTTGAGCGTGAATACCGTTTTGCCTTGTGTGCCGATAGCACTGTCGCCGACCGTGTTGTAGATGGCTTCGCCATTGATTTTCAGCCAATCACCGATTTCCTTGAGGCGGGTGTAAGCCTGCGAGTCCCAGTCGCCCTTGGGACTTGGCCCGATGTTGAGCAGGAGGTTGCCGTTGCGGCTGACGACGTCCGTAAGTATGTGCAGCACTTTGTTGGTCGATTTGTAGCTGTCGTTGGGTACATAGGACCAACTGTTGCCCAATGTCATGCAGCTTTCCCAAGGATAGGGCAGGTAATGGTCGGGGATGCTCTGTTCGGGTGTGACGTAGTTTTCGTATTCACCGCTGACCGTGCGGTCGACAAACAACAGCCCAGGCTGGTGCTGGCGTGCCATCTTGGCGATACGTGGCATGTCGATGTCCTGGTCGTAGGGAATGCTGCGTTGCCAGTCAACCGAAGTGTCGATGGAGCTGAAAGGCCTTACCCAACCGCCGTCCAGCCACAGAATGTCCAAAGAGCCATAGTCTGACGCCAGTTCCTCAATCTGGTTGTAGACAAATTGTTTGAATGCGTTCCATTTTTCCGGATGTTTTTTCGGGTCGTAGGATGGATTGCGGCTGCTCGGCGGGAAATAACGCCACCAGTAGTCGTCGCTGTGCCAGTCGGGTTTGGAAAAATATGCGCCGACCATGAAGTCTTTTTTCCGGAAAGCCGAAAACACCTCTTTGGCGATATTGCTTTTTGGGTTGGTGTGGAAGGGGTCTTTGTTGCTCGTTACTTTATAGTCCGAATATTTGGTGTCGAACATATTGAAGCCGTCATGGTGCTTGGTCGTGAATACCACGTATTTCATGCCTGCGTCCGCCGCCGCTGCTGCCCATTTGTCCGGGTCGAAATCTACGGGGTTAAAAGTGGTCTGGAGGTTTTCGTATGCTTTGATATAGTCAAAATAGTTGTCTTTGTACGGCCCTTTTCTTTCGCACCAGCCCTCGTCCTCGGGGCAGATACTCCAGCTTTCCACTATACCCCACTCGCTGTAGGTGCCCCAGTGCATCAACAGTCCAAATTTTTTGGTCTGCCAGTTTTTGAGCTTTTGGACGACGAGTGGGTCTTTGGGCCATTGGTAGCCCTTGCTGGTGTTGTGCTGCTGGGCAAAGGAGGTGTTCCCAATGGCGAAACACAATAAAACTGCTCCTATAAATCGTTTCATCAGAATTTTTTTTGCGTGATAAGGGGCTTAAAATTAGGTGTTTGGAAATGATTTTTGGCATAAATTTCTTTTGGATATTAATATTTTTTATCGGACAGGAGGTCTAACCCTGATTTGGGTACATTTACCTTCGGTGAGAATAGTTCAAAACATGGAAATCATTGCCTATTTTTACGCAGTCGATGGTATAGTGCCCTTGATTTTTCATGCAAGCATCTCAATATTGTAAAATGTATAAAACCCTCGTAGGCTTTTTTCTACTTTCTTTTTTGGCTAACGGTAGCCTTGTAATTGCCCAAAAAATTGTTAAGCCAAGAATCGCCATAGTCGGCTTGGCAATAGAGTCGAGTACCTACTCGCCTGCCAGAAGTGACGAGGCGTCTTTTCGGGCGCAATATGGTAAAAATGTTTTGGCGACCTACCCGTTCATGCGTCCTGATTCTGGTATTGTGGCGCAGGCAGACTGGTTTCCTGCGCTCACTGGACACGCGATTCCGGGAGGGATGGTGAAACGGTCAGCTTATGAAACCTTGGTCAACCGGGCCTTGGATTCCTTGAAGGCACATTTGCCGTATGATGGGATATTTTTTGACATACATGGCGCCATGAGTGTCGAGGACCTCGACGATCCCGAAGGGGATTTTATCACAAGGATCCGGAATGTGGTGGGAAAAGATGTCCTGATATCCACGTCCATGGACTTGCATGGAAATGTTTCCTACCAGTTGGCACATCAATCCGACCTGACGACTTGTTACAGAATGGCACCCCATGAAGACGCGATGGATACCAAGAAAAGGGCTGTGGTTAAGCTTTTGGAACGTCTGAAAAGCGGATTGGGAAAACCCAAATACAAGGCTTATGTCCCTGTCCCCGTTTTGTTGCCGGGAGAGAAGACAAGTACGAGAGTCGAGCCAGGAAAAAGCCTTTATGCCAAAGTGTATCCTGCCGAAAAGCGCGGCGGTGTCATCGATGCAGCGATATGGATTGGCTATGCATGGGCCGACGAAGTGAGAAACCATGCTGCGGTTTTGGTGACGGGGGACAATAAAGATTCTGTCTTGGAGACGGCAGCCGAGTTGGCCAAGGCTTTTTGGGACGTTAGGCCCCAGTTTGCTTTTGTTGCACCTGTAGCCTCCCTGCAAGAGGCGTTGAATGCCGCGCTCAATAGTAACAAGAAGCCCTTTTTTATAAGTGACACCGGAGACAACCCTACGGCGGGCGGTGCTGGCGATGTCACATGGACCTTGGACAAGCTGTTACAGAGACCGGAATTTAAAACAGGCAACGGCCCAACCGTTATTTATGCTTCTGTTTTCGATTCGGCATTTGTCGCAAAGGCGGCCGCTTCCCATGTCGGCGATTCTGTTTCGGGATTTGTAGGTGCGCATATCGACAATGTACACCAAGGTCCTGTTTATTTAAAAGGTAAGATTTTTTCCGTTACCCAAGGTGACAAAGACGCTCGCGTTGAGGTCGTCGTGAAAGTGGGGACTTTGTATGTGATTGTTCCCATGAAACGGAAACCGTACCATAAAAAGGGGGATTACACCCGGCTTGGGCTTGATCCGGAACATGCGGACATCGTCATCAACAAGATTGGTTATCTAGAGCCGGAACTATACGCGATGCAGAAAGATTGGATTATGGCGTTGACGCCCGGTGGCGTAGACCAGGATTTGCTACGCTTGCCACACAATAAGATTGTCAGGCCTATGTTTCCTTATGACGCAGATATGGCTGATCCTATATTGACGCCTGTATTGATACCGTCATCCTCCAGGTAGGATTCGTAAAGATAGATATTCAGAAACTGGACAAAAAACGGAGCGATTCCCCGAGGATCGCTCCGTTTTGTTTTGTTCCAATGGCATTATGCTGTTGTAATGGGTCGCGGGGTACGGCACATGTAATACGATTTTGATTTATATTTTAGACCAAACATCTATTTGCGCTGTTCGGGATTTGCAATCCCGAACGCTCATCCGTGCATTTGCAATGCACTGCCATTTGCGGATTGCAAATCCGCCGATACGGCTTCAGGATTACAAATCCTGAAGAGCGGAGTAATAAAAATTATCGGTCTATATTGAATTTCATTATCGTATAAAGTCTGCTTGCAGGCCTTGAAGCATTAAAGAGGTTAAATGACTAGATTCATCGTTTCGATACCTATTTTATATATATTTTTTCACAATATTTTCACATAACTGCCTAAAAACTAGCTATTTGTTAATTAAAATTAAATTTAATTTGAAAAAAGTTTCAAAACTTTTGTTTTTTTTGTTAAAAAACCTTCTAATTTTACGAACTGTTTACAATTAGATAACCTTTTGGAAACATTATTTAGAATCTTTTAAAATGTATGTTCACATGAGAAAACAAACCATTACATTGCTGTTGTGCCTATTTGCACTGATGTTTATGGTCAATGCAAATGCACAAACCAAAAAAACGATTACGGGACAAGTAACAGACAGCGTAGGTACGCCTATCATAGGCGTATCCGTTCTATTGTCTAATGGAACTGTGATTGGGGAGACGGATGAAAAAGGTACTTTTTCGGTGTCAATTCCCGACACAGCCCAAACCGTTCAATTAAAACATGTATCTTATGCTACCTTGGTTGTACCCATAGGCAGTGATGGCAATATCACCGCAATGCTGGCTCCGACCATAACCAAAAGCGATGAGGTTGTCGTTACCGCAATGGGTATCAAAAAAGACGTCCGTAAACTTGGTTACGCTACATCGGTCGTCAAAGGCGATGACATTGTGAAGACCGCACCGACTAACTTTGCTTCCGCGTTGTATGGTAAGGCTCCGGGGGTGACCATCAACAGCAACCCAGGTGGCGCAACTAGTGCTGTCGCAATACAGATTAGGGGTTTAAATTCTATCGGTTATAATAGGCAGCCGTTGATGGTAGTCGACGGTGCTATAATCAGGGATGGTGACGCCAATAACGACGGTTATTGGAGTAACCAGAAGATAAACGGTAATGGCTTACTCGATATCAACCCCGAAAATATCGAAAGTATCAATATATTGAAAGGTGCGGCCGCAACGGCTCTGTATGGTTCCGATGCCACTTTTGGTGTCATCATTATTACTACAAAAAATGGTAAGGGTTCGAAAGGTTTGGGCGTGGACGCCAGTTTGGCGGGAAATATTGAGAAAGTGGCAGTAACGCCGGATGTGCAGACCGAATATGGTCCGGGCTATGATTGGCAGTCCAATCTTACCAATACAGGTTCGATGGATGGTTGGCGAAGTCTGACCGTAAACGGCGAGACTGTCAGTTATCCATATTTGCGTGCTTATGGACAGTTTGGTACTAAATTCGACGGACGTTCTTTTTATTATTTTGACGGAACGACCCGCAGCTATACTGGTACCAATAACTGGAATGCTTTTTATCGTACCGGCAACAGCACTATCGCCAATATTGCATTAAGCAATTCAAATGACAAATTGACTTATAGATTTGCCTATACGAGAAATGATTATAAAGGTATCCAAATAGCTGGAAAGCAGAATAAGAATACATTCAACTTAAATGTAAGCTACAAGATAACGCCCAAATTGACGGCGGACGTAGTGGTAAACTATACCAATGAACTGGTACACAATAGGCCTCGCCAAATATATTATCTAACCAATAACTATGGTGGTTTCTTTAGTTCTGCGGATAAGATGGACGCGTTCTTTAATAAATATCAGACGTCCACTGGATATAAATGGGTGGATTATAATGTTACGGATGTGAATTTTGATATTGCGGAAAAGCTAGCATACAATATACGCTCAAAGGATTTCTTAGATTTTTTATGGGCCCAGTTGGCAAATAGCTATGATGAGACTACCAATAGATTGATTGGGTCTGCTACCTTGAACTATAATATTCTAGATGGTTTGACTTTTAGGGGTAGGATGGGCACGGATTATACAGGTTATCGTACGGAAGAAAAATACCGTTCCACGCAACGTATCGCTGCAGGTGCCAGCGGTGGATATGGGATGACCAGCAACCAATATACATTTACTTCGGGAGACTTGTTGTTAAGTTATAACAAAAGCCTTTCTCAGGACTTTAGCTTTACAGCCTCTGCTGGTTATCAGGGCCGCAAAGAGAGTTATTATTACACTGGTGTGAGTACTAATAGTGGCTTGTCCGTGGAAAACTGGTTTAGTATGGCTGCGGAGGCTGGCAATTACAGTAATTCCTCTGGTTCTAGGTCTTATCAAACCAAGGATGGATTGTTTGGCATACTTGATTTGAATTATCATGACTATTTGTTTGTGTCGGGTACATTGAGGAGAGAACGGACATCCACATTATATCCGGGAAACAACGAGTTTAATTATCCAGGCATTAGTGCTGGCTTTGAGTTGAGCAAAGCAGTTAGGTTGCCGTCGTTTGTTAACTATAGTAAGATACGTGCAGCATGGGGGAAAGTAGGCAATCCACCATCTGTTTATGTAGCCAATGTTGTTTATACAGCAGGGAATGTCAATGGTATCCCAACGATGACGGCCCCATCAAGTTATGGAAACAACGATCTCAAAAATGAAATGAAAACTGAAATTGAGTTTGGTTGGGAAAACAAACTACTCAATGGACGATTAGGCTTTGATGTGTCTTACTATAACAACACGACAAAGGGAATGATTCTCGATCTTACGTTGCCTACCTCTACGGGCGCATCCAGCGTTAAAGTCAATGTTGGGGACATGCGTAACTATGGCTTTGAATTGTCTCTTTATGGAACACCTGTACGTGGTCAGAACTTCACATGGGATGTGCGTTGGAATATGGGATTCAACAAAAACAAATTGCTGTCTTTGGCTCCAAATCTAGGGCTTAATGAGTTGATTTTAAGCAATTTTGACAATGGGTCGATGTATTTGATGGCTAAACCTGGTCAGTCCACGGGCGACATCATGGGATATAAGGTAAAAACCCTGGATGGACAGAAGGTTGTCAACGATGCTGGATACTATGACATCGATTATGACAATTTAACAAAAGTGGGTAATATTCAACCAAAGACTTCTGGAGGTATCATCAATGACTTTACATACAAAGCTTTTAGTCTGCATACCTTATTGGACTATCGCATTGGAGGACAGATAGTGTCTTTAGGTCGTTTGTACGGAACTGGTGCGGGCCTGTATAAAAATTCATTGGCAGGACGTGACGCCGAACACGGTGGACTGCCTTATTACGCTACGCAGAATGCTGATGGAAGTTATACTTATACAGGCGTGGCAGCGGGTACGACTGCAGGTCCCAACGGTGAAACTATTCATAACGATGGTATGGTATTGTCCGGTGTCACCTCTGACGGTGCCACTAATACGAAAATGATAGACGCGCCTAACTATTATATCAATTCTTACGGATGGGGAGGGTGGCCTGGCTCTGGCTATGTCAATAACTATGCAGATGGCGCCGTTTTCAATAACAATTTCATAAAAGTAAGAGAAGTTACGTTGTCTTACAATCTTCCCAAAAGTGTATTGTCGACCCTAAAAGTAAAAGGGGTGACAGTGTCGGCATACGGACGTAACCTTTTTTATATTTATAAGTCACTCAAAGGACTTGACCCAGAAGGTGGTGTAGGTACAGATATGAAGAGCTATGCAACTAGTGTTGGTTCTGGAACAGCTCCTACTAGGTCCTATGGTCTTATGTTGAGACTTACTCTATAATAATATTGAATTGCTGAAATAACCTTAAAATTGATACAACAATGAATAAGCTACATATATATATCATTTTCGTGGCAGTATTGCTGTTTTCTGCAAGCTGCAAGAAATCAACAATAGACAGTCAATACTACAGCCCGGACAAATCCATTACCGCGAGTGTTCCCACCTTGTATGCCGGACTGTTTAATAACTCGTATGTCATTCCCAAATATTGGAATCTATACACGCTTTTGATTCCGGTAGAAGGAAAGTATAGCCAGTCGTCTGGATATACCAATACAAGTAAGGTATATGAACAACCTGTAAATTATACGGCGAATAAATGGGATAATTATTATACGACTGTTGTCAGCCAATATAGGGAAATTCAAAAGAACTATGAGGCTATCACAGACGCTACCCAAAAGGCTGGTTATCAAGTCTTTTTAGAAACAGCTAGTATTTTCTATTATGATCAGACTGCACAGATGGTAGACTTGTATGGAGACATTCCATTCACAAATGCCGGTGGACTCAATGCTACCGGAACAATCATAAGGGCAAGCTATGATGCGGCGAGCGCGATTTATAACTTTATCCTAAGCGACCTCGACCGTATTAATGCATTTCTTGATACCGTTGAACTCAGTTCCTTATATCAAGGACAGTTGGCACAATATGACTATGTCAATGGAGGAGATTTAACGCTGTGGAGAAAATATGCCAATACGCTCCGCATGAGGTTGGCTATGCGTATTTCTTACTATGATGAGTCTACTGCCAAGTCCATCGTAATGACTATGTTGAACGATGAGACAACTTATCCTATGGTTACTACTGTGGATGATGCCATACAGATTAACCTTGCTGGTAATATGATTTCCACGAGTAATGATATTAGAAACGGTTTTGGAGTCAATCCTTATGGTTCTGGATATATGATTGACAGTGTGATGTCACCTACGAGTGATCCTAGATTGCCATTGTATTTCACTACAAATGCTAGTAGTGTATATCATGGTATATCCAATACATTGTCAGAGGCGGTAGTCGCTGCTGGACAGGTTGCAGGAACTTTTTCTCGCTATGATTCTGCTACTTTCACAGAAAACAACTACTTCCCAGGGATTATTATCGATGCTGCTGAGTCCAATTTCTTGATGGCTGAGGCTTATGCCCGTTGGGGAACTGTTGCGTCTGCAACTACAGCGTATGAACGAGGAATACGCCAGTCCATTGCATTTTATTATAGTATGAATGCGAACAGTAGCTATAGCGGAACCAAGGAATCCGCTCCCACAGAGACGGCAATTGCGGCCTATTTGGCAAATACAAGTGTGGCGCTTACATCCACCCTTAGCAGTAATCTTAATAAAATTGCGATACAAAAATGGTTGGATTTTAATGTCATGCAGGCTAATCAATCATGGGCAGAATACAGAAGAACGAAATTGCCAGCACTTACATTCCCAACAGATAATTCTTCCTTAGCGGCTACAAATCCACCGAATAGGTTTTTGTATCCATCATCAGAAAGTACCTACAATGCAGACAATTATGCAGCTGTGGCGTCAAAAGATAATATTTCCACAAAAATCTTCTGGGATGTTCAATAAATGACCAACTTTCCTATTTTTAAGGCTGGCGTACGCCAGCCTTAATTAATGTTTATTATTTGGTTTACTATCTGAACCGCCATTACAATGATACCAAAAACTAAGAAGAAAATCAACTCGGTCCTGCGTGAGTTGTACAAGAGCGAGCCTCTGCCCATTAATGAACTAGCCAACAGGTCTGGCAAGAGCGTCTCGCTGACCACCAACACGGTCTTTGAGTGTATGGAAGAAGGCCTTGTGGAGGAGTCCGGTCTTGCGTCCTCCAACGGCGGCCGGAAGGCAACGCTGTACCAGCTCAGGCCGGAATCTGCGTATACGGTGGTGCTGGCGATGGACCAGTACGTGTCGCGGGTCATGGTGATGGACATGTCCAACCAGCTGGTGTCGCCCCCCGTACTTGTCGATATTGACCTGGCGCGGGAGGAGGGCATTGCCGTCAGGGTGCTGGATCTGCTGTGGAGTGCCATAGAGGAGTCCGGGGTTCCTCGGGAAAGGATCCTGGGTGTCGGGATAGCGATGCCGGGTTTTGTGGACGCGGCGGAGGGGGTCAACTTCTCCTTCATCCCGTCGCCTGAGGCAGGGGTTTCGTTGAGGGACTACCTGGAAGGCAACCTAGGCCTTCCGGTGTTCATCGACAACGACTCCAGCGTTGTCGCGCTGGCGGAGTCGACCTTTGGCGCGGCGCGGGACACCTGCAACGCGATGGTCGTCAACATAAGCTGGGGCATCGGGCTTGGCATCGTCGCCAACGGCAAACTCTACCGTGGAGAGAACGGATTCGCCGGAGAGTTCAGCCATATCCCTCTGTTCAACAACGACAGGATTTGCAGTTGCGGTAAGGTCGGGTGCCTGGAGACGGAGACATCGCTGAAGGTCCTGCTGGAGAAGGCGTCCGACGCCATCCGTGCCGGACGTCCGACGACGCTGCGCGTGTCGTCCAGGGTGGCCGACAGCCTGGAAGAGCATTTTCGTACCTTTATACGCGGGGTGGAACGCCGGGACAACCTGGCGGTGGAACTTCTGAACGAGGGCGGGTACAACCTTGGGCGCGGCATCGCGGTGCTGGTGCATGTCTTCAACCCGAAAAAGATCGTGTTGAGCGGTCGAGGAGCCCTTGCGGGGAGCGTGTGGCTGCCGCCGATACAGCAGGCGATCAACGAGCACTGCATCCGCAGGCTGTCGGATGACATCGAGGTGGTGGTTTCGGACATGGGGTACCAGGCCGGTTTGATAGGAGCCTCGGCACTTGTCGTGGAAAATGTGTTTAAGGGTGAGGCGTTGTGAAGTTGGGGCCTATATTCTGCGGCAATACCTTTTATGAATATTTACTAACCTGGGATCGACTAATCAGTTACAGGAGAAAACAGGGCAAACACATCTAAATTTTCATATAGAAACCCCATCTGTTACTTTGTCTTGATACAAAGTAACCAAAACTACTCATGCCAAAATGTGTTTTCAATGTAATTCGGGAGGGTTACGCCGTTCAAGTCGTCCGGATGCGAACTAAGTGAATCTCCAATACTATTGAAAAAACATTGTACCATTGGTAATGCCACATACTGCTCCGCCTCACTTTCGCTGCCGGGCAACCAACTCTCTAAACCCAGACTTGCGTTTATATTTTCAGGAAAGAACCACACGGAAGTTCTCGATACACCAAGAACCCTGTCCGAAAACAGCGAAAAGGAGCGTTGTTGCGGGAGGTGTTTCCGGTGCGGGTTGCAACAGCTAAAAAGTTTCAACAGCCGCCGGAAATGTTCCGAAGCGACAACGTGACTGGCGCGCAGCGTTCGCCTTTTTCGGACTTGACTTTTTTGCCACTTTTTTTGTCAAGAAAAAAAGTGGGACATTTTATGCAGCAATAATTTAACCTGAGTTCGGAATAAGAAAAAGTCATAATAATTTGATTTTAAATAAGTTATGTTCTTTTACCTTGATGCAAAAGCATCAAAAGATCAAGACTGTATTGAATTAACTAAAAATCAACGCATAAGTCGGAAATAAAAGAAACCCACTCCGCTTCGCTACGTTCAGACAACTTTTATTTCTGTCGACTTATTTCATTGATTTTCTTAACGTTAATTCAATAAGGCCGATTCCAAAATACATAC
>JASGDY010000016.1:0-5962 GCA_047606825.1 Chitinophagaceae bacterium | reverse complement strand
TTCAACAGATACATCAGCGCGTTCCATACGCTGCGCAGGCTTGTCTGCCTTCTACGTCCTGTTTTGTCCAGATATTTCTTAATATTGCCCCACTGGGCATCGGTTACATCGGTTGGATACATATCTTGTTTAAGTTTCGTACCTCAAATAAAGTATGTTTCAACCTTTTACCAATGCCCTTAATCTTTTTTACTTTTTATTTTTAAACAGGCTCTAAAAAAAATATCTGTTATTTAGAAGTATTTATAATACATTTGACCATTAAATAAGATACTGAAAATAATGCAACCAATACCTGTGAAAGTTCACAATAGAAGACGTTTTTTATCGAATGTTGTAAAATCTGGCTTATCTGTTATTTTAACATCATCAATACTTGAGAGTTGTGTAAAAAGGACTCTAGTTTAGAAGCTAATTTAGAAACATCTAGTGAAATATCTAGAGATAACAATATTCATTGGGTTATCGAGGAAAGAGGAGGAAAATCGGAATTTGTATATATAAAGAAAATTATAAAAACATTTAATCTAGATTATTGCAAAGAGATATTTCCATCATATGCTACTAAAACTACACCAAATGACTCTGCAACTGTTGAATATAAAATTCGTAATAAAACTCTAATACAGTGTACTTCTTTTGCAAACCCCATTCAAATTTCGAAAAATAAATATATTTCAAAATTGAATGAAGTAAATATGGTACAAGACTTCAAAGTAAATAATTTAAAATATTTTATTAGAAAATAATCTTATGGGTATTTATGTAGATAAATTCAGTTGTATTCTTTGTAAAGATTGTAGAGAAATTTGTCCAGTTGGCGTCTTTTCTTTTTTTGGAAGTTCTGTTGATGTGGGCAATGGATATACAGATTCAGTGATTACAATGAAAGTTGATAATTTAAGCTGTATTGATTGTTTCGCATGTATCCCTGAATGTCCAACAAGTGCGATATATGATACAGAAGGAGAAAGTCCGGAAGAACAAGAAATTGTTGGAGATGGTGGTTCGTCGTCATCTAATTCCTCCGAATACGAAGCCCCTCCTCCTGATCCTAAAAAAATAATATCTACTAAAGAGTTTTTAAGTTGTTTGAATATTATTGGTAGTTCTAAACTAACTATCTATGTAGACCAGCCAATCTCTCATACTAGAAAAACATATGATATCTTTAATCCAACAAATGTTGGTCATGCATTTGTATCTATAACTCAAACTATTGGTGGACAGACTTTTACCAGAACATGGGGTTTTTATCCAAAATCTTTTGTAACTCCAATTAATCCTAATTCGCCAGGAGTGTTTGTAGATAATGAAGCCCATTTTTATGATATCGCCTTAACTGTTAATATTACCGCAGGACAGACGAACGCAATCTTAACCGACGCTATGGACAATCTGGGCGGAACTTATAATTTAAATACAAACAATTGCACTGATTATGCAATACATGTAATGGAACTAGCTGGGATATTTATTAATCCACACTCGGGAACTTGGCCAGGCGGTGGTGGATTCAATCCAGGAGATTTGGGTGAAGATATTAGAGGATTGAATAACCCAAATTACTATATAGATGGTTCAGGAGGAGTAGGGGATTTTAATAATGGAACTTGTAAATAGAATATGAAAATATTTAAAAATATAACACCTTTTATTATTTTATTACTAGCAATATTAATAAGCTCATTTTCTAATACAAAATTTGGTGAATGGGAAGGATTCGTATTGACTTTTTTGTATTATATATTTTACATTTTTGATATAATACTATTGCTATTAATATTATTATTAAAACGTCGTATAAATAGATTATTATTAGCATGTTTTGTATTGTTAAATTTGTTTTTTTCTGTTATTGGTTTTTTTCTTATGTCAAATAATTCACTTAATAATACATTTTTACTATACTCTACGTATATTTTTTTTTCTGTGTATTTCTTTTATTTTATATGGAAAGGCAGAAGTACATCTTTATAAATATTATACAATACAAAAGATAACAAGGTTTCAACCGTACTTGCAGCGCAGGACATAAGCCAAATCGTTGACAAGTACGGCAGACAAAAAGCGGACACGGTGAAAAGGGTCATCGGCCTATTCGGCAAGTACGACAAACTCATGGTTAGTTCAAGCAAAAACAAAAGCTACAGGAACCATATTATCATCGGACGGGCACGGACAGCCAACAACGTCAACCATTCAACGAGCCACAACTACCAAGAAAGAGACGTGGTAAGACCGCAGGACGTTGCCACCCAACAAACAGGTTCTTTCTACGTCCAACTTTCGGAGGGCGTACAGAAACAGGGGCGCATCGCCGTACCAATGGACAGCAGTTTTTCCCAAACCCCAATCGGAGGAAACGGCAGCGTGAGCCAAGAGGATATAAGGACAGCATACGAAGCAGTCAAGGCAGAAGCCTTGTCGTTGCTAAAATTTTAGCCTATTTGCTTTTTGCACCATCCATCAAAAAAAGCAAACGGCAGTCTCTGTTGCGTAGTCGGATAATATTTTTAAATTTGTACCTATGAAAGCGATAACAGTATTTTCGGAAAGCAAGTCGGACTTGACCGCCATAAGGGCGGTCGCAAAGGCATTGAAACTAAGAGCCTGTTTAAATTTTATTCAATAAAAGTTTTATGGCGGACAATTTGGTCATTTCCTCCGCCGTTTCCATCAAAAGTTCATAGTTCCGGCAGAGCGGAGGATGGTTTTCATGCCATCCTTATTCAAGGGTGTTTGCATTTTTAGGATCGACGATTGATTACGTTCATCATTCGTTCATCATTTCCCTAACTGTTTCAATCACGTCTTCCACGTTGGGTTTGCTGAAATAGTCGCCGTCGCTGGCGTAGGCGGGACGGTGGGCTTTTGCTGTAAGCGTGCGAGGAGCGACGTCGAGCCATTTATAGCCGTTCTGCGTTTCAATGACCTGTTGGAACATATAGGCGGCAGTGGCACTTGGCATATCCTCGTCAACAAACAATATCCTGTTCGTTTTCTTCAATGATTCCACGATTAGGTGGTTGACGTCAAACGGCAAAAGCGTCTGTACGTCAATAACTTCCGCACGGATGCCTTGTCGGCGTAGGCGTTCGGTCGCCTCCGTGATGATGCGTAGTGTGGAACCGTAAGTAACGATGGTGATGTCCGTTCCTTCTTCCAAAACTTCTGGAACGCCGAGCGGTACGGTAATGTCAGCGAGGTTGTCCGGCAGTTTTTCTTTTAGGCGGTAGCCGTTCAATGATTCTATGACGATGCCCGGGTCGTTGCTTTGGAGGAGCGTATTGTACATGCCGGCAGCCTGCACCATGTTCCTGGGAACGCAGACATGCACGCCACGCAGTGCACTTACCAGTACGCTCATGGGTGAACCGCTATGGAAAATACCTTCCAACCGATGGCCACGTGTGCGGACGATAATCGGGCAACTCTGCTTGCCGTCCGTACGGTAAAAAAGTCCGGCCACGTCATCCGCCAACGGTTCGAGCGCGTAATACATATAGTCCACGTATTGGACTTCGGCGATGGGGCGCAAGCCGCGCAGGGCAAGACCGATGCCTTTTCCCATGATGGAAAGTTCGCGTATGCCCGTATCCGAAATCCGCAGATTGCCGTATTTGTCCTGCAATCCGGAAAACCCCTGGTTGACGTCGCCAATCTTGCCTACGTCTTCTCCAAACGCAAATACGGCAGGATTCCTTTGAAACAGACTGTCAAAGTATTTGTTGATGATTTCGTAGCTGTTGATGGAGGGCGACCAATCACTGTACCTCGGTTTGATTTCCGGTACTTTCAGGGCGCTTTTGGGACCTTCGTCAATCATGTAGGCATCGTAGCGGTCGGTATATTTTTTCCTAAGCTCTAGGTAAAGTTTTTTGAGTTGTTGGGCACGTGGTGCGTTGGAATCAGTTTCTTCCAGTATGCAGGCTGCTGTATGGAGCATATCTCTTTTGAGGGGCTCCTTGCAGCGTTGTAGGTCTTTTATTTTTTGTGCTGTGGAAGCGGACAGGTTGTCGGCGAAAGTGAGAGCTTCCAATAGGCGTTCCTTGTCCGCCAATAGCGGAGCGGTATATTTTTGCAAGGCACGGCTACGGCATTCCTTGGTTTTGTTGCGTGCTTCGGAGCGGATAGCTTCCAGTTCTTCGGTGGTCGCGATGCCGTTGACCTCAATCCAGTCCCTCATTTTTTTCAGAGCGTCCCATTCACGTTCCCATTGCAGCCTTTCTGCCGATTTGTAGCGTTCGTGGCTGCCGGAGGTGCTGTGTCCTTGTGGTTGGGTCAGTTCCTGTACGTGGAAGATGGCTGGGACTTGTTGCTCGCGTACTTTGTTGAGGGCGGGTTCGAGTATTTCACACATGCCTGCGTAATCCCAACCTTTCAACTGATAGATATCGATGCCGTTGCTGCCATTTTCCTGTTGTAATCCTTTCAGTGCTTCGGAAATCGAACCTTTGACGGTCTGTGTAGACACTGGAACAGAAATGCCATAGCCGTCGTCCCATACAAAAATCGCGAGCGGCACCTGGTTGACACCCGCTGCGTTGACGATTTCCCAAAAATGTCCTTCGGACGTTGCCGCATCGCCGATGGAGCAAAAACAGATTTCATTGCCGTGGTGGGAAAGTCCAGCAAACTGTTCGGTCTGTAAGGACGGGAGGTTTCGGAAAAGTTTGGAGGCTAAAGCCATGCCCAATGCGCGCGGCATCTGTCCGGCGGTCGGCGCCATGTCCGACCCTGTATTGTATTGCTCGACCAGCGGCAGCCAGTTGCCGTCCTTGTCGGTATTGGGTGTTGCATAGTGTGCGACCATGTTACGTCCTCCACTCATGGGCTCGTTGTCCGGGTCGGTGTCGGCGTATAGTTGAGAAAAAAACTGTTCAATCGTTGTGATGCCGAGGGCAAACATCCATGTCTGGTCGCGATAATAGCCGGAGCGGAAATCCCCTTTCTGGAAAAAACGGGCGAGGGCGACCTGCGCTACTTCCTTGCCGTCCCCGAAGATGCCGAATTTGGCTTTCCCGGTCAGTACTTCCCGGCGTCCCAATAGGCTGGCTTCCCGGCTTTCCACAGCAATCCTGTAATCGTTGAGCACTGATTCCTTAAATGCTTCATAAGAGAGCATGCTATCGTTTTCTTCTATGAGATTTGGATTTTGCATAGCACGAAGATAACAGATTTAGAATGGAAAGTGCAGAATGAAAACTTGAAAGTTGAAAGTGGAGGGTTGAAAATGACCCTCGTGGTTCATGTGGATACGAACCGCGGTTTTTCTTCCAGCCTTCCTGATTTTCCGTCTACGCTAAAACGTCTTTGTATGTTTCTTTGCTTTCCATGACCTTGGAGGCAAAGGGGCAGAGTGGGATGACCTTTAGGCGGGTGGCGCGCGCATAGGCAACCGCTGCGTTGACCAGTTGTTTTCCGATGCCTTTCCCACTATACGCAGGGTCGCTTTCCGTGTGTTCGATAATCAGGACACCGGATTGGTTTTTGACGTAGGCCATCTCGCCCACCTTGGTTGTTTCCTCGAATGCTTCAAACAGACCTTTGCCGTCTTTTTCAGAGTTTTTGATAGTGATGGACATATTGCTCGTTTAAATGAGGAATTGAGGTTCCAAACTATTGGGTTAATTGTATAAAGATAAGGGATTGAACTGGATATTTTATTTTTTTAGAATGTTTATGTAGCAAAAGATATATGAAGACCGTGTTTTATTTTTGATATTAGTAACTATAGAATGACAATAAGATCAAGCTGTCCGTTTCTTTTCAGCATCAACAGAAGGATGGAATATTCCAACATTTTTCGGCTTTTAGTATAGCACTTGGTCCTGCGCCTCATCCTTGCCAAGAAATGCCTGAACAGGCTGTTGTAGCCTTCCACCGTGAAGGTCTCCGCCTTGGACTGTTTGTGCTTCCCTTTAGGGATAACCCCTACGTAGGCTTCCCAGAAATCCGT
>JASGDY010000015.1:0-9433 GCA_047606825.1 Chitinophagaceae bacterium | reverse complement strand
CGTATAATTATAACCGCAATCCATACACGTAAAACGTTGATTACCGTTTACAAAACCGCGTTTTACCTTGTTTTCTGAATTACATTTCACACATTTCATGATGCAAATATACAAAAAGTATATTTACTTAACAATACCCCATACAGCTTCCGCAATTTCTCCTCAATATCGTGTACATTATTAGAACCTTTTGCTATCAATAAAAGCTCGCCCGTCTCCCTGTTGATGATATACGTTATAGGAATTGCGCCACCATAATTACATTTCCTAAGCATCTCTTGATTAGACATAAAATGAATGCCATAAGTATTTTTGTGTTGTAAAGACGCTTTCTTCTCAACGTCTTTGGATTCATCCAATGTGACGAAGGCAAACTCCAAAAAGTCCGAAGGATATTGCTTCCTTATCTCATTCAAAATTGGAATTTCCTTAACGCACGGACCACACCAACTTGCCCAGAAATTCAAAAGTACATACTTGCTGTTGAGTTGTTGTAAATCGACGGTCTTGTCATTGACATCCTTATAAAGAAATGTCGGCAGCTTCTTTCCTATTGTCAGCATGGCATAGTCAAGTGCTTGTTGTATGGACGTATCTTCATAAGTATTGATGTATCTTGGATGCAGGTATTTAATGTAAAAATGTTGTAAAGAATCCATGGACACGCCATCCATAGGGCCAGAACTAAGAATCCCATCCCTAAATGTAATGAGTGACAAATACAGGTCGGGATGCTGCGAAATGAACAACAGCATTTTGGCTCTATAAGCGGAAAAGAAAGGAGGGATTTTTTCTGGTTCGTTACTGTAATGAACTAAAGAATCTTTTTCAGGTTGAACCAACTTTGTCAACTCCATTCTCCCGACACTGTCTTGGTCAATGACCGCGCTGGTCGGTTGAAAACTGATTTTTTGAGTGGATGTATCCAATAAGATGTCAATCTGGTTACCAATGCCTTTTATGAAATAGGCTTTCTTTACTGGGTAATTGTTTTCCTGATAGTAAATATTCACAACAGCATATTTGGCAAATACAGAGTCCGTAATCTGTAATGTCCCATTCATGGAATCGGCAAGTATATGTTCTCGATATTCCTTTCCATTGTTTATCACAACATTCATGTTTAATTTGACGATTTCTTTGGAAAAATGAACCGTCAAATTAAATGGTATTTGCGCAGTAGCTTTCGCACAAAGGAAAAGACCAATCGTGTAGCAAAGTAAATATTTCATAATAATAATGAAAGTTAATATATAAGTATGTATTAATTCTTTCTTTCTTTCTTTAAAGATGTATTCTGCTGGTTGTTGGGTTGTAATTATTATATAAATTAACTATTATTTAACTAAATTCAAATTATAAAAAAAACGGTGCGAGTATTTTACCCGCTCCGTTTTTCATCAGTTCAATTACTTATTCATCATTCATTTTTCATTCTCAAACTTTCCTTTCACCGTATCCAGATGTTTTTTGAATTTCTCAATATCCGAATCGTAACCATATTTAATGTCGCTCAACGGTTTTTGGTCGAGGTCGATAAACATGTAAAGCGGCTGCGACAAAAGTCCGAATTTGGAAACTTCATAATCTTTGGCCTTGTCCGCCAATGTCGTGATTTCCTTGCCGTCTTTGTTTTTATAGACTTGGCTGGACGGCAGGTCGGAATATTCGTCGGTGTACAGGCTGACGATGACAAAATTGTTGCGCAGTCGGTCCAGCACTTCGGGGTTGCTCCAGACCTCGTTTTCCATCTTGCGGCAGTTGGTGCAGGAGTGTCCGGTAAAGTCCAGCATGATGGGCTTGTTCAAGGCTTTTGCGGCAGCGATGCCCTCGTCCAAATCATAATACGTCGTCAGTCCAAACGGGGCGTCGTGCAGCTTGTCCGTGTATAGTTTGGGTGGTTGCGCCGCCCCATTGTCGGAGGATGTGGGCGATGTTTTTACTGCGCCGATTTTATATTGGAGCTCGTTGAGGTTGAAGTCCTGCGTATTGGGCGGCGGCAGCAAACCACTCATTTTTTTCAAAGGTGCGCCCCACAATCCGGGAATCAAATAAACGCCAAAACAGAATGCCGCTATCGCAAAAAACAGTCGCGGAATCGAAACATATTTCAGGTCGCTGTCATGCGAAAACTTGATTTTGCCTAATAAATACAAGCCCGCCAACAGGCTCAACACAATCCATATCACCAAAAATATTTCCCTGTCCAGCAGATGCCAACCATAAATCAAATCCACGTTGGACAGGAACTTCATCGCCAATGCGAGTTCCACAAACCCGAAAACGACTTTGACGCTGTTGAGCCAGCCGCCGCTTTTGGGCAGGGATTTCAGCAGGGAAGGGAAGAAGGCAAACAGGGAAAACGGTATCGCCAGCCCTGCGCTCAGTCCGAGCATTCCCAATACAGGTGCCATCTTCGCGGAGGTGCCGCTCACCTGTGCCAACAGCGTACCGACAATCGGTCCCGTACAGGAAAACGAAACGATGACCAAGGTCAACGCCATGAAGAAAATCCCCATCAAGCCGCCTTTGCTGGACTTCGCGTCCGCCTTGTTCGCCCACGAGTTGGGCAACGCCAACTCAAACGCCCCAAAAAAGGAAACCGCAAATACGATGAATATCACGAAGAACAGGATATTCGCGGCGACACTCGTCGCGATTTTGTACATCGCTTCCTGTCCAAATATCGCCGTGATGATAAATGTCGGAATCGTGTAAATCAATATGATGGAAAGCGAGTACCACAAAGCGTTGCGCACACCTTGTGCTTTGGAATCGCTTTTCTTCAGGAAAAAACTGACCGTCACGGGTATCAGCGGGAATACACATGGCGTGAACACCATTACCAGACCCGCGAGGAAACAAACCCAGAAAATATTTAGCGGATTGCTGTTGTCGCTTCCCAAAGGGTCCATTGTATTCTCGGCAGAACTGTCTTTCTTGTCCACCTTTCCCGTCAACGGAGCAATCCCGACGCTGAACGTCGTGTCTCCTGCCGGGAAGTCTTCGCCAACTTTTTCCATCCAACTGAAACTGCCCTTGACACGGATGTCCTGCGTGCTGGGAATCGACAGTACTTGGCTGATGGTGACGCTGTCCGTATAGAACGAAGTCGCCATCTGCACCGTCGCGTCCTGTTCCGTTTGCAGTTTTCCGTCCTCTTTCACGGCGGCGTGTGCATATTGGGCCAGCGACGAGTCCAGCGTCAACGTGGACACGAGATCGTCGTCCGTTTTCTTTTGGGTGGTGTAGAGCTTCGCGCCGTCGGGTATTTTTACGGCGATTTTCAGCTCGACGGTAGAGTCGGAAAGACGCTGCGCGGAAAAGTCCATTTTGGGATTTTGGGCGCAGCTATTGGTCAATATGCCAATGATAAGCAATAGGATGAAAGACAATTGTTTCATATATTTTTTATCGTTTTTGCATGGTATGGACGTTGTTTTGTTGCTTAACTCTATCCAAATAGTATGGTATATAAATCAAGAAAGGTTTGCCCGATGAAAAACAAGGCAAACCTTTCTTGGTATTCTAGGTATTGTATGTTTACAACTTGACACTGAATGCTTCTTTTGACGGCGGTAGACATTCATGGTCGTTGCAGATCATGTATTCTACGGAGCCGCTAAGGTTGGTATGCGCGTTTCCTTTGACCTTGACCAACTGTGTGAAAGTTACCGTTCCGGCGTAATATTTCACTTCCATGTCAAAGTTCTTGTCGTGCACGGACTGCAAGTTACCTTTTTCCTGCGTTTTTCCGCTCAAGGTCAGCAATGGATTTTTGGTAAAGGTAAATTTAGTGGGTACAGGGCCGTCGCCCGTCATATTTTGGGAATAGATATGCCATGTGCTGGGAACCGTGGCGACGATGGATACTTCATATAATCCAGCACTTTTTTTTACGGCGGAAGTCTTCCATGAAACGGATTGGGCAAATGCACCGACTGCCAAAAAAGACAGCACAACCATGAATAAAACTTTTTTCATTTGTGTATTTTTTACAAAGTTAAAATCTAATGCCGTTGTCGTATTGTTAAATACCATTGGCAAAAGTGTGTAGGTACATTGCGTATTCTTGCGGTTAAACCTATAAGGTTTTTGTTTAATACTACACAAGCTGCAAATACCGGAACACTTTGACGCCGTCCGTATTGCCAAGGAGCGGGGAGGTCGCGCGTTCTGGATGTGGCATCATCCCAAAAACATTGCCAGCCTTGTTCTTGATGCCAGCGATATGGTTGATGGAGCCGTTGGGATTGCCTTTTTCGGTGGTAACACCGTTCTCGTCGGTGTACCGAAACAGGATTTGGCCGTTGCTTTCCAGTTCGTCGATGGTTTTTGTGTCAGCGTAAAAACGTCCCTCGCCGTGCGCAATGGGAATCTTCAGCGTGGATGTCGCCGGGCTGGAGATAAAGGTATTCTGGCAAATGAATTTCTGGTTGGCGTTGGCCAGCAGTGCGCCGGGCAGCAGATGGCTTTCGCAGAGTATCTGGAATCCGTTGCACACGCCCAAGACTTTTCCGCCTTTGTTGGCAAACTCGACAACGCTCTGCATCATCGGGCTAAAACGTGCAATCGCACCGCAGCGCAGATAGTCGCCATACGAAAAACCGCCCGGCAGTACGATGCAGTCCTCCGTGGTAAAGGCGCTCAGATTCTTGTCCTTGTGCCAAAGCATGATGACTTCTTTGTCCAAATCGTTCTGCAAAGCATCCTGCATGTCACGGTCGCAGTTAGAGCCAGGGAATACAACAACTCCAAATTTCATTTGTCTGTCTGATTTTTTTAGGTCACAAAGGTAATAAGGAAAAAGGAAAAAAGGCCTAACTTCGCGCCGTACAATACGCAAAAGGAAATGGTGTCTTCCTAACTGAACCGCTTTTGGAAAAAAGCTGATGGCGCCTACAAATTATTAGCATAGCGGTTGATGGCGTTTTTCCATCGGCTTTTTATTATTTCATAATTTGTAGGAATGAAAAAACGAAAGATCTCTTTTGAACATTTTTTTATTATATCGTATCTTTTCAGGTGGACTTGCCTGACAATACCCGTTGCGTTGAGTGTTGGTTCCCTCGTTGCGCTTTTCCTGTGGCTGCTGGACAAGGCGGTGAATTTCCGTTTTGCCCATCCTTGGCTCTTGTTTCTGTTGCCCGTTGCTGGCGTTCTTATTTATTTTCTATACAGGGTTTGTGGAAAAAATGCCGAAGGCGGCAACAACCTCATCATTGACGAGATACACGCGCCTGGAGGCGGTGTGCCGTTCAGAATGGGACCGCTGGTGTTGTTGACCACTGTCATTACACATTTGTTTGGAGGTTCCGCAGGTCGGGAAGGCACTGCCGTGCAGATAGGCGGAAGCCTGGCGCAGTTCTTCGCTAAAAAGATGCGGCTTTCGCAGGACGACGTTAAAACGTTGTTGACGACGGGTATCGCCGCAGGTTTTGGTGCCGTGTTCGGGACACCGATTACGGGTGCTGTTTTTGCCCTCGAGGTACTTGCCCTTGGTAGGATTAAGCACGATGCGCTGATGCCGTGTTTCATTGCAAGCGTACTGTCCGATATTGTCTGTTCGAGCTGGGGAATCCACCATACCCATTACCATATCCACTTCGTCGAACAGGGCGTTGTATTGCTGCATTATTTCCATTTTGACTTTGTACTTCTTTTTAAGACCATCATGGCGGGGGCCGCATTTGGGCTTGCCGGCTATCTGTTTGCCGAGCTGTCGCATACCATCAAGGGTTGCTGCAACAGATGGATAAAGACAAAGTGGTTGATGCTTGCGGTCGGAGGGGTGGCTGTCATCCTATTTACGTATGTATTGGGGACACAGGACTATCTAAGCCTTGGCGTTACCAACCCCGACCCAAAGGCGGTATCCATCGTCAGCTGTTTCAATCCCGGCGGGGCGACCTATTTTAGCTGGTTATGGAAGCTGTTGTTTACGGCGGTTACGTTGGGTACCGGTTTCAAAGGAGGCGAAGTGACCCCTTTGTTTTTCATCGGCGCGGCACTTGGCAATACGATAGCAACCTTGACTGGCGCACCTGTCGACCTTATGGCGGGCCTGGGTTTTGTCGCCGTATTTTCCGGGGCGACCAATACGCCCATTGCCTGTACACTCATGGGCGTGGAACTGTTTGGCGGCGACAATGTCCTGTACTATGCGGTCGCCTGTTTTACGGCGTACTATTTCAGTGGACACACTGGCATCTACCATGCGCAGCGTATCGGCGTTTCAAAAGTTTCGACGTTAAACCACCATACAGATGCAACGTTGCATGAAGTCAGGGAAGACAGAATTAAAAACAGAAAATTAAAGCTATGGTAAACACAGCAAAGTAAAAAGCCGCTCTCTGGGAAGACTAGAAATCTATATCGTTCCTTCCCACGGGGACGACCGGGAAATCCAAACGAGCTGGACGATCGTTGGGCACCTCCGGAAAAACCATGAAAAAATTATTAAAGTAAAAAACAACACAGATGAAGCACATTAAATATATCCTATTGTCGTTTGTACTTTTTACCGTATTGGGCTTCATGTCCAATACTGCACAAGAAAAAACACGATATGATGCACCACAACAACTGATTGTGTCGGATATCAAGTACGGAAAATACGAACGTAACGTGATGGATGTCTATCTGCCAGCCAACCGGGGACCGCAATCCGCTTTTGTCATCAATATCCATGGCGGCGCATGGGTTAAGGGCGACAGAAAGCAAGACGACAGTTTTTGCAAGTATCTCTTGTCCAAAGGAATTGCCGTTGCCAATGTCAATTACCGCTATGCCAACCATGCCGACACGCATCTTCCCCAACTGCTTGACGACATCCGTGCCGTGGAAACTTATCTCGTTGCCCATGCCGACGAATGGAGCACACGAAGCAAAGGATTTTCCATCAGCGGTGCCAGTTCGGGTGCGCATGTCGCCATGATGTACGCCTATACTAAAAGTGCGGACATCAAATCTATCGTGGAGCGTTGCGGACCGACCGACTTTTCCGATACCGGCACTTTGGAAAAGGCAAAAGCTGCCGAGCTCACAGACCTTATCGACCAGATGTCAGGCAATACCGTACCGTGGAAACCTGGCGATGCCGTTCCTGCTGTTTATGTCCAGACAAGCCCGGTACAACACATTCGGAATATACCGTTGCTGCTTATCCACGGCGACGCGGACGAGGTCGTTCCGGTACGGCAGGCGCATATTTTGGACGAGGCATTGACACAGAAACAAATCGCCCACAAACTCGTAATCGTGCCAGGAGCCGGACACCAGATAGGAGAATTGCCAAGTGATATGAATACGGTTGTGTCCACCGCCGCCGACTGGTTTTTACAATATGGAATTAATTGAATGAAAAACAATTGCCAAATCAACACAACATATTTTAACCACCAATCCTGACTGACGACGCTGTTTATTGGCGTCAATTGAAACATGTTTCTGGTGTCTATGCCAATCCCAACGCAATCGCCGGACAGATAGAATGGCAGAATATCGGTGCATTTTTACGGCGTAACGGTCTGGAAAACCTGCCACGGGAAAATCCATCACACGATATTTTATCAAAAAATACTGAACAAAAAACAACCGCATTATGTTATTTAAGCAGAACAAAAAAATTATATTGTCATGGCAAAAAAAGCATCCGCCACAAAATCCTTGGGTACTAGAAACAATGTCCCTATCAATATTGGTATTTCTGAAAAGAATGCACAGGAAGTGGCCGACAGGTTACAGGTAGTCCTTTCCGACGAACAAGTATTGTACGCAAAAACGAGAAATTACCACTGGAACGTGGAAGGCACTAGTTTTTTGGAATACCATAAACTATTTGAAACGCTCTACACAGAGTTGGCTGAAAGCATCGACGAGATAGCCGAACGTATCCGAAAAATCGGACATTTTGCATTGGGCCGCCTGGAAGATTTCCTGAAACAGGCGCGCCTGTTGGAAGGTGAATATACCAACGAATCCAGGACGCAGCTCCAGAATCTGCTGGACGACCACGAAACCATCATCCGCGAACTACGCAAAGACATCGACGATATCCAAGACAAATTCAAGGACGCTGGAACGGCGGATTTCTTGACAGGTTTGCTGGAAGACCACGAACGTTGGGCTTGGTTCCTGAGAAGCTACCTGGGAGGTAAGAAATAGTTTTTCATTGGTTGTTTTGTGCGCCATCCGAATTAGTTCGGGTGGCTTTTTGTTTAGGCTAAAACGTGGAATCTCTTTTTTATCTTTTTTATTTTTGTCCCAATGATTTAACAGTCCGTGATGCAGCAAATAAAAGTAAGGATATACAAGATTGTCGATGAAACCCACGATACGCGGTCATTTTACATAGAACAACTGGACGGCACCCCGATTCCATATAGTGCTGGACAGTTCGTCACCTTGTTGTTCAATATCAATGGGCATGAAGTCCGCCGTTCCTATTCGCTCGGCTCGTCACCCGGTTATGAAAAGGACGTTTTCATCACGGTGAAGCGCAAGGAAAATGGGGAGATTTCCCGTAAATTATTGGACGCTTACCAAACCGGGGATATCCTGGCCTGTCTGCTACCTTCGGGAAGATTTGTCCGGGAAGCGCAGTGGGGAACTGACCTGTATTATTTCTTTTTTGCGGCGGGCAGTGGCATCGTTCCGGTTTTTGGAATTGTCAAGTCGCTGCTCCACGAAAACCCGAAAGCCAGGATATTCCTTTTCAACCAGACCGTTTCTGACAGGAATGTCATCTACAAAAAACAATTGGAAGCACTTGCCGCGCGTTATGAAAACCTCGAATATGTGTTGTACATGAGTGCGCCGACTGACACGGAGACTCCCGTGAGACGGCTCAATAATTTGCAGGTGGAACGTATCGTCAACCAACGACTTCCCCATACATCGTTACGTGACAATGCCAGGTTTTATCTATGCGGCCCGATGACTTTCATGCGCATGGTACGTTTTACACTCAAACTGGACGGTTTTGCCGATGAACAGATCAAGCAGGAAATGTTCATTATTCAGGAAAACAGACGATTGCCGCCGCTTCTCAAGGACACCACGCCCAAGCATGTCAAGGTACTTGCCGAGGAAGGCATTTTTGAATTTGAGGTGCAATACCCCGAATCCATACTGGCGGCCGGAAAGAAAGCGCACATCGCACTGCCTTTCAGTTGTGGTGCCGGACAGTGCAGCACCTGTACCGTCAAATGTGTTTCCGGTGAGGTGCTGATGAGCCACAACGATATATTGACGCAAAAGGATCTCGACAATGGACTGGTATTGACCTGCACGGGGCATCCCGTTACGGATGTCGTATTGGATTATAAATAACGTGAGTTCGGGATAAGGTAATATGTATTTTGGAAGCGACCTTATTGAATTAACGTTAAGAAAATCAATGAAATAAGTCGATAGAAATAAAAGTTGTCTG
>JASGDY010000014.1:0-13478 GCA_047606825.1 Chitinophagaceae bacterium | reverse complement strand
TCATCAAGTCCAAAATGCTCAGAAGCATACACGCTGTAACAAAGAACGGATTCCTTTTGAAAGTTGCTTTGTTTGTCATCGCTTACACTTTTGACAACCTGACATAACTAGCAACTTGAGTTATTTTAGAATAATGTTCTTCTCCAATATTGACAGCAACCTTTAGTGAGACAATATGTGCCGATGCGCCGCGGCGGGGACTGTGCGGAGAAGATAATAAATAACTCAAACAGCTTATAAAAATGCGCAGATTTTTTTGGGGCGTCTAAAAATGTTCTAAAACCGCTTGTTTTGTATTTCCAGGAACTATGGTTTTTAACCTTCCATTTTTTCCTTTTAACTTAGGCACATGAATCAAGTATTGGCATCCATCGTCACAATCGGGGACGAACTGTTGATTGGGCAAGTCATTGATACCAACAGTGCTTTTATCACGCAGGCACTTAACAGTATTGGTGTCTGGACACATAGACGTGTTGCGGTGGGCGACGTGTGGGACGAGATATGGCAGACATTGCAACAGGAAAGCGCGGTTTCTGATATTGTGTTGGTGACGGGCGGGCTCGGCCCGACGGCGGACGATATCACCAAACCCTTGCTGTGCCAATATTTCGACACGCATCTAATCGAGAACAAAGATGCCGTTGGCAATATCAAACGTATCTTCCAAGGCCGTGATATCCCGGAAAAAGTCTGGGGGCAGGCGCAGGTGCCGCAGGCTTGTACGCCCATCGCCAACAAGCGCGGGACGGCTTTCGGAATGTGGTTTGAGCGGGATGATACGATTTTAGTGAGTATGCCCGGCGTTCCCTACGAAATGCAAGGTATGGTCACCGATTTTATTGTACCGGAACTGCAAAAAAAATATGAACTGCCGACCATCCTTTACCGAACGCTGCTGACGGCGGGAATGGGAGAGTCCGCGATTAACGAAATCCTCCAGCCTTTTGAGGACGCGCTTCCTGCGTCTATCAAGCTGGCGTATCTGCCTGATTTGGGTAGAGTGCGTCTGCGGTTGACGACTTCCGGCGCGGATGCCGAAGTGACCGAAAAAGAATTGGATGCACAGTTCGCACAAATGAAATCGTTGTTGGTCGATATCGCGGTTTCGGACAATGGTGACAATATGCAGGAGGCACTCGGCAAGTTGTTGGTCGAAAAAAACTTGACCGTCGGCACTGCCGAAAGTTGCACGGCCGGCAATATTGCGCACGTCATCAGTAGTGTTCCCGGTGCGTCGCGGTATCTCTTGGGCGGCATTGTATCGTATAGCAATGCGGTCAAACAGGATGTGTTGGGGGTGCAAAACGAAACGCTCGACCGATATGGCGCAGTCAGCGAGCAAACCGTCCGTGAAATGGCGCAAGGCTGTCTACGTGTCGTCGGCGTGGATATAGCCGTGGCGGTTTCGGGTATATTGGGGCCGGACGGCGGTTCGGTAGAAATGCCCGTCGGTACTGTTTGGGTGGCGGTCGGCGACCAGGGAAACATCGTTGCCAAATGTCTGCGCCTGCGCTACAACAACCGCCAGCGCAACATGGAAGCGACGACCAACGCGGCTTTGAATATGCTGTTTGGCTTTGTGAAGGAAAAAGGTAAAAATGCTTAACGCCTAAAACCCAGGGCAAACGCATCTAAATTCTTACAGCAGAATAATGTCCCACTTTTTTTCTTGACAAAAAAAGTGGCAAAAAAGTCAAGATAAGAAATTTGGAAGCGTTTGCCCTGTTCTAACGTCCGACGCTTTGGGGCGGTTCGATGTAAAAATGTACATTTGCGCCTATATTTACTTTTGCAAACCATATAAAATCGGTCTGCATCAGCAACTAAAAAAAGAAACATGGCGATAATAGATATAGTGCTGCCGTCTTTGGGCGAAGGTATCACGGATGCCACCGTCCTCAGGTGGCACAAGAATGCCGGCGACACAGTAAACGAAGATGACACTTTGGTGGACATTGCGACCGACAAGGTGGACAGTGAGGTGCCGTCTTCTGTTTCCGGGATTTTGAAAGAGCGGTTGTGCGAAGAAAACCAGGTTGTCGTCGTAGGTGCGCCCATTGCCCGCATTGAAACCAACGATGGACAGGATGCGAACAGGAGCGAGGTGGAAACGCCGACTGCACCGGTTGAAAATAACGTTGAAGAAACCGCCGAACCCGTTCAGGTTCCTTATCTGCCGGAAGCCGCAACAAGCAACCATTATCACCAATATGAATCTCTGTCCGATGATAGCCAAAGTGCCAACAACGGCTTTTTCTCGCCATTGGTCATCAATATAGCCAAAACTGAAAAAATACCACTTTCCGAACTTGAAAAAATAAAGGGAACGGGCAAGGACGGCCGTGTTTCCAAAGAAGATATTTTGGGTTATATCGCGCAGCGCAATACGCAAAACCCCGCAACGGAAGCAATAAAACCTACGGCTCCAACGCCTGTTGCCAATCCCGTCCCGGCGTCGAAATCCATTGGCGGAACAGAAATCGTCGAGATGGACCGGATGCGCCGCCTTATCGCCCAAAACATGAAAGCCAGCCAGGACACGGCGGCGACCGTCACCTCGTTTGAAGAGGCGGACGTAACGCCCATCGTGCTGTGGCGCAACAAAAACAAAAATGCGTTTGAGGCAAGTGTCAATACCAAACTGACGTTCACGCCGATATTTTTTGATTGTGTTGTCCGCGTATTGAAACGCTACCCGATGCTGAACAGTTCCATCGACGGCGACAAAATCCTGTTGAAAAAACACATCAACATCGGTATGGCGACTGCGCTGCCGTCGGGCAACCTCATCGTCCCCGTCATCCAAAATGCCGCTTTCCTCAACCTTGCCGGGCTGGCACGTGAGGTCAACAGTCTTGCGCAGAAAGCCCGGGAAAACAAGCTCAAACCCAGTGACACCCAGGGCAGCACATTTACCATTACCAATGTCGGAAGTTTTGGAAGTCTTACCGGAACGCCCATCATCAACATGCCGGAAGTCGCTATATTGGCGCTCGGCAGCATCAAGAAAAAACCCGTCGTCATTGAAACGCCGAACGGCGACACCATTGGCATCCGTCATATCATGATGCTTTCGTTGAGCTACGACCACCGAATTATCGACGGTGCGTTGGGCTCTATCTTTTTGCATGAAGTGGTCAAGGAAATGGAAGCTTGGGACTTGGACAGAAGCATATAGTTAATGGCGTATCACTATAACTGTTATGAAACAGATATGTATATAAATAATGAACGCCTTGCCGTCATTCCTGCCTACGCAGGAATGACGGCAAGGCGTCTATATTGTGCATAGAACATTTTAGTCCAGTACTGTTTTATTATTTGGGAAAAACACAATTTTCGATTGTTCTGAAAGTCAGATTGACTCTCGGTACAGTGATTTTCTTTGTTCGTGGAAGTCGGTGCAGCCAATAGGTTTGCGTGGTGTCTTTCATCACCAACAGGCTTCCGTGTTCCAATAAAAGTTCTACCTTTTCTTTGGATGTTTTATGTTTCAACGAAAAACGTCTTTCCGCCCCAAAAGAAAGTGAACCGATGGCTCCGTTTTTCTTTAAATCAATTTCTTCGTCGCTGTGCCAGGCCATGCCTTCTTCGCCGTTGTGGTATAGATTTAACAAACAAGAATTAAAGGATTCACCTGTTTCTTTTTCAACCGTGTTTTTTAATTCCAACAGTTCTTTTGTCCAAGGCAGTGCGTGTCGTGTAACCTTGGAATATGTATATGCAAAAGGTTGGTCGCCATACCACGCCACTTTTCGTTTCGTGATTATTTTCTTACCAAAGATGATAGCTTCGTCGTTGCGCCATTGAATATTGTCCAGTAATGTTTTTAAATAATTGTCGGCTTTTTTTTGACTGAAAAGTTTGCCGTGATAATTGACCGTGCCGTCTTTTGGCAGCCAGTTTTTTGTTTTGTCGATTGTTGATTCAAATAATGTCATGTTTCCATTTTTTATACTTTTCTTTCATGCAGTATCCGCAAGGACGGAAGCCGTTTTCAATAGCTTCGTTTTCGGATGAAAAGAAAACCCTGTTTTCTCTTTTCATTTTCTTGCCCGAAGCACACGACAAAGTTCCGTAAATTTTGAGTTTGCGGTTTCCGCCAAAACGGATTTGCCCTTGCTTTATTTTGCTTCGTAAATTGCTGTCGGACATGTCATTGTGCTGCAATGTTTTCGTCATCTTATTACTGAAATTCCTGCGTCAACGGTTAATTCTGTTCCGTGAATGTATGATGCTTCTTGCGAAGCAAGAAACAAAACTGCATTAGCGATTTCCGAAGGTTTGCCTAATCTTTTGAAAGGAATTGTAGGAATAATACTTTGTATCGCTCCGTCAATTTGTTCAGCGTTCAAACCGGTGTTGTTGAAAATGTTGGTTTTGATGTGTCCCGGACTAATGCCGTTCACACGAATACCTTTTTCAGTAAGTTCCGATGCAAATGTTTTGATGAACGACTGCACGGCTGATTTTGCTGATGAATAAACGGAAAAATTGGCTGTTCCAATTTCGGTTACAAATGATGTGTTTAAGACAATGGCACTTCCGTTTTTCATTAAAGGCAAGATTTGCTGAACGGTAAAAAAAGTTCCTTTTACCAACATATTTAATAACTCGTCAAAATGGTTTTCGTCTGCATTTTCAACGGAAGCAAATCTTCCGTAACCTGCATTTACAAAGAGGAAATCAATGTTTTCCGTATGTTGTTTTACTTGTTCCTGCAAGCGAAATATGTCTTTCATATTTCCTGCGTTGGACACAATGCCAAAGGCATTTATTCCTAATTTTTCAACGGCTTTGTTTACCGTTTCGGCACTTCGTCCTGTGATGATTACTTTGCCGTTTTCGTTGATGAATTGTTGGGCTGTGGCAAATCCCATTCCGTTTGCTCCGCCTGTGATAAGTGCGAATTTGTCTTTAAATCTTTGCATTGTTTTTGTTTTAAAATCTGTTGCAAAGATTGGAATGTGTGCTGTGGCAGAAAATCCGAAACTTGCTGGATTTTGTCTGTCGGTTGATGTTATTGCCTGCCTGATGACACCCTTGTTGGCGGTTCGTTGTTATTTTTCAGGCGTAGTCAGCCAGTCCAATGCGTTTATTTTTTTCACGCCGTTGTATGTTCCTGTGTCGTAGTCCATTGTAATTAAAAGTTTGTCGTGGTGGTCGGCAATAGTGTCGAATGGTGCTAACTCACGCTCCAATGTCGTAGCGTTTTGTACAGTTTGCGAAACCTGTATGTACTGCGTAAAACCTTCGTTGTTGCGAACAACGAAATCTACTTCCAGGTTGTTCGTTTTGCCTATCCAAACTTGGTTGTTTCTACGTTTTAGTTCAAGGTAAATGATATTTTCAAGCAAGTGTCCTGCATCGCTTGCGAGTTCTTTTCCGAGCAAGGCGTTGCGAAAACCCAGGTCTACCAAATAGTATTTTTCCTGCGTTGCCAAATGTTGTTTGCCTTTGATATCGTAGCGGCTTATTTTATAAAACAAATAGGCTTCTACCAATGTCCCAACGTATTTGGAAACGGTTTTGTTGTCAATTTTCTTTTTGTTGGCGGTTAAAACTTTGGCGATGTTTCCTGCCGAAACGCTTGAACCAACAGCATCTATCAAAAAATTCACTACTTCCTGATATGATTCTTCGCCATAGATAGTGTGGCGTTTTGAAATATCGTTTTCGTAGATGTTTTTAAAAACGGTTTGCAGATACTCATTTGCAAAATGATTGCCGTCTGCCGAAAGCCTTACTGCTTCGGGGAAACCGCCTGTATGCACATACTCGGCAAAAGCTCTGTCGGGATTGGCTGTTTTGCCTGTAAACTCCAAAAATTCGGCAAACGAAAACGGCAATGCATTTATTTCGTACGCTCTGCCTGTAAGCAAAGTGGCCAATTCGCTACTCAGCAAAAATGCGTTTGAGCCTGTAACATACAAATCTATATTTGGGTGAATGTACAAACCCTCCAGGAGTTTTTCAAACCCGGGAACGTTTTGCACTTCGTCTATAAAGACATAATTGGTTGCGTTTTTTTTGAGGTGTTTAATGATGTAGCCGTAAATTTCTTTCCAGTTTTTTTCTGCCAAAAACCGAAATTCGGGCATATCCATATTGATTGCCAAAATGGAAACTTTAGCGTTTTCTTTGCGTAGCAGGTCTTGAAACTGTGCCATTAAAGTTGATTTTCCACAACGCCTGACACCTGTGGCAACCTTAATCAAATTCTTGTCTTTGAGAACACGAAGCGTGTCTAAATATCGTTTCCGGGCTATTGTTTGCATTGGGTAAAGATACTAAAATTCCTAAAACTTATTGTTTTTGTGAAGTTTTAGGAATTTTAGTGTCAGTCGTTTGAGTGCCGTAAGGGTATTGGTTTCATCCATTACACTCAAAGAATGCGAATTCAGATACAACAACAGGAACAAAAATGCCCATTTGCCGTACCAGGTAACTCCGTAAAGTTCTTTGCATTGTTTTTCGTTTTTGAAAAAATGCTGTGGCAGAGATTGGAATGTATGCTGTGGCAGAAAACCCGAAACTTGCTGGATTTTGTCTGTCGATTAGCGTTGCCGCCCGTCTAATTCTAATATCATCCTTTGGGGGAGAAATAGACCTATAAGACTTTCATTTACTTGAAATTTATTTTTCATCTTTTATCTGTCTTTTTAAAATTGATTTAACTATAATTTTGAATGGTTTTGCTTATAATTCATTTAATCGTTTTGTGGTAGCACCGGTTTCAATGATTGTCAAAAAGCTCCAATTGTCCACTTCCGCCAGATTGCGCAGTATTCTTGTTTTCGGGTCGGTATAAACATATCCTGCGTTGCCTCAAAACCTTCATACATATTGGAGCCGATAGCCTTTGCCGTCGCTTCGAGCGATGCCAAGTCGGGGAACTTTATGCCCATTATCATTCTATTTCCACGGTCTATTTTTCACAGTTGGTACATGAAAAAGTTAAAAATAAAAAAATAAAAATGGCATCTGGATATTATGGCTTTATTTTTACGATTTTGTTGTCACGGATTACAACGAGTTCGCTGTTTTTCGACTTCTTGAATTCAATGAGTTTTTCGTAAACTTTTTCAAGTCCTTTCAGGATTTTCTTCTTTTCTTCTGTTTGGATTTCAATTATTGTCATAGTAATTTTTTAAAAGGTTAAATTTTTCTTGGATGAGAATATTAAGGCCTCCACCTGCTTGTCTGTCTGCGATAAGTTCGTGTTTCCCTTCAGAATTGTCAAAAATCAAACTGCCATCAACTATCGGAAGATAAATGTCAAATAGGTTTTTAATCCCATTAATATATCTTCTTTCAATGATTTCCGGTTCTATATTGTGCCCACCTTCCAAGACTCTTGTTTTTACACGTTCTTTAGCCAAATCGATGCTTTGCAGCCAAAAAAACAATAACGTTACAAGATATCCTTTTTCTTTGGCTTCTATAACTTTGTTTTTATAACTTTTTGTCGACAATGTTGTTTCAAAAGCAAAGCTTTCATGTGCCGACATTAATTCATTGATTCTGCCAAGCATTATTCTTCCAGCTTCAAACGCAACTTTTTCAGGTTGAAATGGAGATAGCCCCTTTGCTATTTCATCTGCATTGACAAATTCTTTACAGTCCAAAATCTCAGGCAAAATTGTAAATGATGCAGTCGTCTTTCCAGCACCGTTACAACCTGCGATTATGTAAAGTTTTTTGGCTTCCATTATAGCAAATTTACAAATTTATGGCTGTTTTAGCTTGTTTTGTTCATGCGTCTTCGCACTTTCCCAACCAATAATAGCCGTTTTTCGGGTGTTGCCCCACATATATCCGCCGACGTTCCCCGAAGATTGGATGACACGATGACAAGGTATGAGAAACGCAACGGGATTGCTTCCGATAGCCGTGCCAACGGCTCGGGAAGCGTTGGCGTTGCCGATTTTTTCGGCAATGCTACCATAGGTAGAAAGTTTTCCCATCGGGATTTTCAACAGCGTTTCCCAGACTTTCAGTTGGAAATCCGTACCTTTTAAGTGCAGTTTTATTTCCGGTAGTTTGCTCCAGTCGTTTTGGAAGATGGACAAGGCATTTTGCTGCATCAAGTCCAATTCTCGTTGGAACGTTGCATTGGGGAATTTTTGCTTTAAATGGTTGAATGCATTGGCTTCATTGTCGTCAAATGCCATGTAGCAAACGCCTTTGGAGGTCGATGCGACGATGATATTGCCAAACGGGCTTTCCGCAAAACTATAATGGATGGAAATGTCTTTGCCGCCGTTTTTATAGTCGGCAGGTGTCATGCCTTCAATATTGACAAACAAATCATGCAGACGGCTTGTACTCGAAAAGCCCGTCTCAAACGCCGTGTCAAAAAGCGTTGCGTGGTTTTGCTCCAATAGCTTTTTGGCGTGTTCGACGCTGATGTATTGCAGGAATTTCTTGGGGCTTGTTCCCGCCCATTCCGTGAACAGCCGTTGGAAGTGGAATGGGCTTAAATGCACGCGTTCAGCAACCTCGTCCAGGTTGGGTTGGCTTTTGAAGTTGTCTTTTATGTATTCGATTGCTTCGGCAATGCGGTTGTAGTTGATTGCTTGTTGTGCGCCCATCGTTTCTGGATTTTATAGTGCAAATATCCGCATTGTAAGGTGGTTATAAAATCCGAAAGTTGCGGAAGTTGGGTTAGTATTTTCAAAACGCGAAGATTTGTCACGGTTTGATTTTCAATCTTACGTTTAACTCGGCATTTTTCCAATCCGACGTTAGCGGCTCGTTGTTTTTTCTGTTTTTTCTGTTTTTGCATATTTATAAAGTTCTTCATAAATATCAAAGTAAATATTCTCTTGATTCTCATTTAGTGATGTATTGGCAAATAATATGATTCCTATATCCTTAGTCAAATCAGATAACATAAATGTTCTTACTCCGGGGTCTGAACCATTGTGACCAATTCTTGTTCCTCCCAACTTTGTTGCCCAAAAAATCCCAGAATTTAGCTTGTCTAATTTTACATTTTCTGGCTTATATGCTATTGTATATTGAAATTTAGTCATTTCTTCAACAGATTTCTGTTTCAGAATTCTTTTTCCGTTAAACTTTCCATCATTCAATAAACTAATAAAAAACTTGGATAATTCTGAGACGCATGTACGGATGCCGCCATCAGGAAAAGTAGTTGTTCCATATAAAGGAATAGGTACTATGCTATCGCCTTTCTTGTCATAGAGTTTGGAATGATTGGCCAAATTAATTTCGGAAAAAAACCATCCTGTATTGTTCATTTGCAATGGTTCAAAAATACATTGCTTACTATATAGATTTAGTTTTTTGCCTGTAGCTATTTCAACAATATAACCAGCTAAGCCTGCACCGATATTGGAATAATCCCGATAGCTGCCAGGTTTGTATTTTAAGAAATTCTCTTGGGAATAATGTTTGCCACCAGGTACAAAATAATTTTTTAAAAAATCACCCAATGGTTCTGGTGAGTCTTTATTGGGATAATAAGTACTGTCAGTATAAAATGGGGATCTGTCTATGAGACTTGACGTATGTGTGGCTAAATTTCTTAATGTAATTTTTTCATTAGGAAAATTTGGATTTATTACTTTAAATGGAAGATATGTGTTGATGTCCTCATCAAGTGATATTTTTCCTTCTTCTACAGCTTTCATTATACAAGCACCTGTGAAGGTCTTACTGATTGAGGCAATGTTCATTATCGTTTTCGTCGTAAATGGAATTTTATATTCCTTGTTGGCGTAACCATAGCCATTTTCCCAAACAACTTTTTTGTTGATAATTATAGCTGCTCCGATTCCAACAATCCCTGTTTCATTCATTGTTTTTTTGATGTAAGTGTCAATTGAGTCTTTAGGGATATTATTTACACTTTGGGACTTTACTTTCGATGAATAAATGATTGCTGTCAAAAATAATGCTAACTGAAAAATTGATTTCATTTTTTCTTTTTTGATTATTTGATGCATCGCTCGTTGAGGATTTATCATTGTGTAAATCTATTTCTGCTATTTGTTTCAACAATGAGTAGGATTGGGGCATATTCACCTTGTGCATCTTCTTGTACTGCATTGGGGCGTATTTTCTTGTATTGTTTCGAGTTTGGGTTGTCCATTGTCATCATTCAATAAATAATTCATTTTCCATCATTCATTGTCCACCCACACCTCGTTTTCCTTCAACAAATTAATCAGTTCATTGACCGCAATTTCGCTTGGGACATTGCGTTTCACAACGTCTTTTCCCTTGTATAGCGTGATTTTGCCGACGCCGCTGCCGACATAGCCAAAATCTGCGTCCGCCATTTCGCCGGGGCCGTTGACGATACAGCCCATGACGGCGATTTTCACACCTTTGAGGTGGTGTGTCACGGAACGGATTTTTTCCGTGGTTTCCTGTAAGTCGAACAAGGTGCGTCCGCAGCTCGGGCAGGAGATGTATTCCGTTTTGGAAATGCGCGTGCGTGTCGCTTGGAGGATGCCAAATGCCGTTGTATTGATAAACTGTTCGACGCTGGTATTTTTGTTGTAGTTCCGGCCACTGGCATTTTGGATGGTATTGTCCATTGCCGCATAGCTGTCATCCGTCATGCCCAACGCAATACCGTCGCCAAAACCGTCCAACAGCAACGCGCCGCACTCCGTTGAATAGTGGATTAAATGGTCATCGGCGGTCTGCCAATCACTGTCCACGGCGATGATGCAGGGATTTTTAATATTGTGTTCTTCCAATAAAATAAAGAACCGGCGGACGGACTGCATTTCCAGTTTTCCGGTATTGCCCAAACACAAGACCGTATTGGGTTGCAGCCTATTTTCCGAAACAATTTTTTCAAACAATTCCTGTTCGTTACTATAACAATCGATATTTAGAAAATGCAGTGGTGCTGACTGTATCGTTTCGTATTGGGATATATTGCCGATAGGGACATAATTGTTTTTATCGGATAAATCCTTCCAAACATCTGCGTCCAAAAGGACTTGGACAGTTCCCGGCAATGCGAAATCTATCGTTTTTTTACCTGTATAGATATAATCCGCTGCTTGGTCACCGATATTCCATTTGTCGGTTTCCACGTCGTAATGATAACCGACGCGTTTTAAATCTTCTGCATTGATGGCTGGTAGCTTACTTAAATCCGCCACGACAATCGGCACGTTCTTACCGCCGATATGCCCGACAGCATTGGTGTTGCGGCGTTGGTAGTTAAACGGACTATAAGGAAGATGCGCTACATTTGGTAAGTTGCTGTCAATAATGCCCTCTCCCGAATGCGGATAGCGTTTCACCAAATCGCGGCATACCGGAATTTCAAATTCCGAGTTTTCCGTCAACGAAACCCTTACCGTGTCGCCGATGCCGTCTTCCAGCAAAGTGCCAATGCCGACGGCACTTTTGATGCGTCCATCCTCGCCGTCTCCAGCTTCGGTAACGCCGAGGTGCAAAGGATAACATTCACCAAATTCGTCCAGCATCGTGCTCACCAACAGTCGATATGCCTGGACCATCACCTGTGTATTGCTGGCTTTCATGCTCAATACAATCTGGTGGTAATCCTCGTCCCGCGCAATACGCAAAAATTCCATCGCGCTCTCGACCATGCCCATCGGCGTGTCGCCGTAGCGGCTTAGGATACGGTCGCTAAGGCTTCCGTGGTTGGTGCCGATGCGCATCGCCGTGCCGTATTCCTTGCATATCTTGGTCAGCGGGACAAATTTTTCGCGGATGCGGTCGATTTCTTCCGCGTATTCCGCATCGGTATATTCCAGTTGCTGGAATTTCTTTTTGTCCACGTAGTTGCCTGGGTTGATGCGCACTTTTTCGACGATGCGCGCTGCGACTTCGGCCGCATTGGGTGTAAAGTGGATGTCCGCGACCAAGGGCGTGTCATAGCCCCTGTCGCGGAGTTCGTTTTTGATGTTTTGCAGGTTTTCCGCTTCCTTGATAGACGGCGCAGTGATGCGTATCAGTTCTGCGCCCGCTTCGATGCAGCGGACAGCTTCCTCGACGGTACCCTTGGTGTCCATCGTGTCGCAGGTCGTCATGGTCTGTACACGCACCGGATGGAAATTGCCCATCAACAAATCCCCGATTTTCACTTCCCTTGTTTTCAGACGTTGGTATTGCGTCAACGAATGACAATATAATAAAGACATTTTCCTAAAATTGGTAGGGCAAAGGTAGCCCGATTTGAGGATTTGGAAATTTGAAGATTTGAGAATGGCATATTCTGGCTCACAGATAACCACAGATATGCTTCATCCGTGCCAATCTGTGTCATCTGTGAGAAAAATATCGTAACGATGCCGCGACTAATCTATTGTGGTTCAAATCTTCACAAATCCTGCATCACAAATCCAAAATCCTAAATCTTTCCCTACATTTACTTTTCCAAAAACGATTTTTATGGGTTTATTTGATTTTTTGAAGAAAAAGAGCAACAGTACGGAAATTAAACCAGGTGCATTGGCGGAGGATAAAAGGCCGGTGCCAGGACAGGAGACACCGACCGAACCGATAACGACCAACAAAGCGAAAAAAGACATTCAATCAATAACCGAAATTCCCGAAATGCCGACGGAAAACAAGGCTCCGGAAGCGAGCGCAGGAACTACAAAAGAACCCTATTACGGCGACCTTGAAAAAACGGGCCTACTGGTCGAACTCTGCGCCGTTCCACTCGAAAAACGTGACGAAAAATGGTTTCGGGAGTTCCATGCCAATATCCCGTTGGCGAGTTTTAAGGCCGCTGAACCCCAAGTAATTGAAGGCCCGGATGGATTTCCGTATTTCCAGTTGGAACTGCCAGAGCCTGGTGTGGCGTTTCAGTGCTACGTGATTGACCACATGGTGCCGGATTTCCTGTTTGCCAATGGTCTAGGCGTGGTCATCAACGCCAGTAAAGGTGAGCCGGACTGGGTATTGACCTATGGCGATGTCGTCAACTATGCCATCAAAAAAGATTTTTTCAATACGGACAACACACATTTTAACCAAGGTGGCGACAAACAAATCAATCCGACCGACTTGGAAAACGATGTCATGGTCGGTCAACCAGCCGAGTTTGTCCTGCCCGCGCCGACAAGGTCTGTACTACGTAGTTTTCTCCAGAAATACAAAAATGTCCACGACCCTAAAGTGTTGCTGATGACGACGAGGACACCGGACGGGAGGGAGGCACAGGATTTGGTGTTCAACTTCACTCCGCAGGATTTCGTGTCCGAACAGGAGTTCCAGTCGACGGCTCAACAGATGCAATGGTTCCTGCCGCGTCATTATTCCCTTGCGTTTTTCAGTGAAAATGATTCGTTGAAGGAGCATTTTCAGGCGTTGTAAATATTTTCACATTAGGGGATACCTCCCCGCAGGATAAATTTGTGAAATGCTTGGCGAGGATGTTGTCGCTTGCGCACGCGTGTCGGGGGTTGCGCAGCATGTTAAATCACACGCGACCACCCGGCGCCAGCGAC
>JASGDY010000013.1:0-20406 GCA_047606825.1 Chitinophagaceae bacterium | reverse complement strand
GGAATATTCCATCCTTCTGTTGATGCTGAAAAGAAACGGACAGCTTGATCTTATTGTCATTCTATAGTTACTAATATCAATTTTTATTACTCCGCTCTTCAGGATTTGTAATCCTGAAGCCGTATCGGCGGATTTGCAATCCGCAAATAGCAGTGCATTGCAAATGCAAGGATGAGCGTTCGGGATTGCAAATCCCGAACAGCACAAATGGATTTTTGGTCTAAAATATAAATCAAAATCGTATTATATATTCGCACCATAGCAATATGGAAACACACTCCTGACGGCATCTATATCAAAAACAAGCACCACCCACCATGTACTTACACAAAATAGTCGTTGCAACCGCCATCCTTTCGCTATCGACTGCCTGCAACAATGCGACAAAAGACTCAACGACCAATACCGCGGACACGACCAAAATATCGCCCCTACTTCCACCAAAAGACACACAACAACAAAAAGCCATAGACGCATTCCGTCAAAAAGCGTTGGACGACTATAACACAAAACAACTCAAATACTATTTCCAGTCCTTAGGCTTTCCATCCAGGAACGTCGTCCAATATTGCAAAGATTCTTTGCAGGTAACGATTGTCCCGGCAATCGATGTCATCCGTCCAGAATTCTCGGCATACAACAAGGTCGTTGACAGTATTATATTGAGTCGGAAAGGACATACCCTTTCCGATTATTATCTTAAAGGGAGGCAATAATCCTTCGCGGTTGTTGGTGTCATCGCCAACAACTTGTAACGCCTAACCCCACACGCCACACCTCCTTTCTCGTATATTTGCCGGATGAAACGTATACAGGATTTGAGGATTATTTTCATGGGGACACCCGAGTTTGCGGTGGCCTCGCTCGAGGCGTTGTTGCAGGCGGGCGCACATATTGTCGCCGTCGTCACCGCACCGGACAAACCCGCAGGGCGCGGCATGAAACTTTCCCAAAGTGCCGTCAAGCAATACGCCGTCGCACACCAGATTCCGGTATTGCAACCCGAAAAACTACGGAATCCCGAATTTATACAACAACTCAAAGACTTAAAAGCCGACCTGCAAATCGTCGTGGCGTTTCGGATGCTGCCGGAAATCGTATGGAACATGCCGCCGCTCGGCACCGTCAACCTACACGGCTCGCTCCTGCCCCAATACCGCGGCGCGGCACCCATCAACTGGGCGGTCATCAACGGCGACACGCAGACGGGCGTGACGACTTTTCGGCTACAACATGAAATCGACACGGGCGAAATGCTCTTGCAGGCAACCATGCCCATTGGCGAAAATGACAATGCTGGCACCGTGCACGACACGATGATGGCACTCGGCGCCAAAACATTGGTCGAAACCGTGGAACGCTTAGCCAACGGCACGATAAATGGTCTGCCGCAAACGGAATCCGACGATTTGAAACGCGCCCCGAAAATATTCACGGAGGACTGCAAAATCAACTGGGACGACACGGCAGCTAACATTTACAACCGCATACGCGGACTGTCGCCCTATCCAGGCGCATTCACTACGCTCAACGGCAAGATTCTCAAAATATACCAAGCGCAAAAAGAAACAGCACAACCGGACATCGCTCCCGGACAATATAAGACAGACAGCAAAAAATACATCAAGTTCGCCGCACATGACGGCTATATTTTCCTAACAGAAATACAACCCGAAGGGAAACGACGCATGAACGTAGAGGATTATCTGCGTGGACATCAACTTTGATTTGATAATTTGATAATTCGGCAATTTGGTAATTGTACGAATACAACCGGAGCATCTCAAGAAAAGCGATTATCAAATTTTCAAATCGCCAAATCTTCAAATTAACCTTTATGACCAACTTCATCCCGATACTACCCATCGACACGGTAATTTATCCCGGCGAGACCTATCGTCTGCATGTTGCGGAAGAGCAACACATGCAACTCGTCACAGACTGTTACGGCGACAACAAACCTTTTGGCATCATCCCCGTCATCAACGGCCAACCATCCGAAATGGGCACCAGCGTCTCCATCACCGAAGTGGCAGAAGTATGGACAGACGGACGCATGAACATCGTCGTCAAAGGGTACGAGGTTTTTAAAACATTGGAAATCCTCAAAAACATTCCAGACAAACTATACGGCGGTACTATCGCTACCTATCCAGACAATTCCAGACAACCCAATCCAACCCTAACATGGAAAGTGACGCAACTACTCAAGGACTTCCACCATTTGGTGAGCTTCACACCATATTTCGACAAACCGGAAACGGAGCGAGGCAGTTATGATTTTGCACATACCGCCGGGCTTTCCCTGCGCGAGGAATACGAACTCCTGGAACTCATGCAGGAAAGCCAGCGCCTGGAATACCTGCGGCGACATCTCGTGAAAACGATTCCGACCCTGACACATATCCAGTCCATGCTGCGCCGCGCCGCCCAAGGCAACGACTTTAAAAACCATCCGTTGTATAAATTGTAATGGATACTTATCGCACAATAAATATGTGCGCTGACGATAAACTTTTCATTACGTATATAATTTCAGCTAACCCGTTTGCGCAATAGGAAAAATTATTCTTTTTAGAAATTCCCGATTTCGTAAACCCTAATCGGTAGCCGTAAATACTTTTGCAAAAAATTTGCAAAATGAAGAAGATATTTTTAGGTTTTGTATTGATGTTTCATGTATTAATTGTTAATACAGCCGTCGCACAGTCCCGCGACGGCAAGATAACAGGGAAGGTCGTGACTAAAGATGGCAGAGAAGCCCAGTCCGGGATTGTCGTCAATCTTGTCAATACCAAATCAAAAGCAGCAACGGATGAATATGGAAAATTTGAATTTTCTAAAATAGCCTTCGGCGATTATTCTTTGTCGATACAGATAGAAGGAAAAAGCGAAGTGCTGGAGCGGGTCAGCGTAACGTCCGACCAACCAGTGAAAGTAACGATTCGACTGCCGTTTGACGCGCAGGAGCTGGAAGAAGTCATCGTCAAAAGCCAAAGCAACAAAATCAATACCAACACCTTGTCTTCAAGTCTGCGTCTGGGGTCCAATATTTTGGAAGTCCCCCAAAACATCGAGGTGGTGACAGGCACAGCACTGGCGCAACAACAAATAACAAGCATGAGCGACGGGGTGATTAGAAATGTCAGCGGCGCAGTACGTCTGGAACACTGGGGCGACTTATACACCAATATACAGATGCGGGGCTCGCAGGTGCAGGCTTTCAGGAACGGATTCAATGTCGTTGCTTCCTATTGGGGGCCATTGACGGAGGACATGAGTTTTGTGGACAGGATCGAGTTTGTGAAAGGGCCTGCCGGTTTCATGCTGGCCAACGGAGACCCGAGCGGGCTATATAATGTCGTTACCAAAAAACCAACCGGCGTAAACAAAGGCGAGGTTTCTTTCACAGGCGGCAGTTTTGATTTTTACAGAGGTACATTGGACATTGACCGCAAACTGACAAAAGACGGAAAGCTCCTTTTCCGTGTCAATGCAGCGGCACAGAAAAAAGGTTCGTTCAGACCTTTTGAACATAATGACCGATACAGCATTGCCCCTGTATTAAGCTATCGGTTCAACAACAGAACGAAGCTGACATTGGAATATACCTGGCAGAAAGCCGTAATGACCGATGTCGGTTCATACTATGTCTTTTCGACAGAAGGTTATGCAACGTTGCCGAGGGACTTTACGTTGATGCAGCCAGGCCTTCCAAAGACAAAGATAAACGACCATAGCTTTTTCCTCAACTTCCAACACGAACTTAGCGACAACTGGAAGCTGACCGCACAGGTAGCCTATTTCAAATACAACCAAATTGGCTCCAGTGCGTGGCCGAGCTATATTGGCACCAACGGAGATGTCATCCGGAGCATCGGCATCTGGGACGCCAACAGTACGATGAAACTGGGCCAGGCCTTTGTGAACGGAACGGTGCAGACCGGCAAAGTCAGGCACAAGATACTTGCCGGAATAGATGCCGGAAAGAAAGACTATATAGCCGACTGGGGACAATCCCATAACCTCGATACGGAGGACGACCCGTTCAACGTATATAACCCGGACTATGGAACACCCCCCAACGGATTCCCTGACTTTGACAGGACAACCAGCCTTAAAGAGCGTGCCAAAGCATCGGGAGGACTGATCGGACAAGAATATGCCAGTGGCTATGTACAGGACGAGCTGGGCTTTTTCAAAAACGTATTGAGATTAACTGTTGCGGGACGGTACAGTTATGTAAAACAATATGAATGGGGTGGCGACCCTTATCAGGCGCGCCGCTTTTCGCCCAGGATAGGCCTTAGCTATTCCATTGACCAGGCGACTTCCGTGTATGCGGTTTATGACCAGGCATTTGTTCCTCAGTCGGGTATACTCAGAAGCGGCAAAACGCCCGCACCTATTACCGGCAACAACATGGAACTGGGTGCAAAAAGAGACTGGTTCGATGGAAAATGGAATACAACATTGGCGATATACCAAATAACTAAAAACAATGAATTGACATCTGACCCAACGAATGCCGCCGGAGAAAATTACAGTATCATCGTAGGGCAGAAACGTGTAAGAGGAATAGAATTTGACCTTAAAGGAGAAATTGTGAAAGGTCTTGACCTCGTTGCCAATTACGCATTTACCAACAGCAAAGTGACCAAGGTTGCGGAAGGCGTAACCGACATGAACGTCGGCGACGTCGTTCCCGGTTTTGCCAAACACACGTCCAACGCATGGCTTAACTACTCTTTTCAGGAAGGTGCATTGAAAGGTTTTGGTCTGAATGCAGGCTTTACCTATTTGGTAGGCCGTGCCATACAGAATTATAACCCAGAGGCACCGGCACAGAACATCCCTGATTATTTCAAGTTGGACGGCGGTATTTTCTGGCAGCATAAAAAATATTCCATCACGGCCAATATGTTCAACATTCTCAACAAATATCTCTATTCCGGAGCTTATTATACAGGTTATTGGAATGCGCCGAACTATGACTTGGGCGTTTATTCATGGCAGGCTGAGCCTCCGCGAAATTTCCGAGTGACGCTGACATATAAGTTTTAAAAAAGGGATCTGTCAAGTATAAGTGCATTTTATGCAACGTAGGGTATGCCTTGAATATGGGCATACCCTACGTTGCATAAAATGTTCCCTACTTTTCGGAATGTGCTTGGCTATATAGTTAAATCCTAATAAAATATCATAATTTTATATATTAAGTAATTGAAAACCAATATTATATAAGTTAATATATGTGACAAATAATTTTGGTTTATCTATAACATATCGAATAGCGGAAAATATGCTTGCTTTAGCGTTAGCTTATTTGTTATTGTCTTTTTTACCTATTTGCCTTTGGTTCTTTTCCGAGAGATAGTTTTGATTAGATACTACTTTTTGACCTGTTTTGCTTTCTAACTCCTTTCTTGCATTTCCTGCAACAGCTCCACCTTGTTTAGCTACTTTTTTGTTTTCCTCAAAACCTTTCGGATTTTGGGTTTTCACGATTGCAGTTGTAGATGCTTCTCCCAACATTGAAAAAATCAATTCAAGATCGGTCATGTGGTCGCGCAAGTTTTGGCTTTTCAATCCTTTTACTTTTTTGTATTCTGATGGAGTCAGCCCAAAGGTTGCTTTAGAGATTTCGGCAGTCAAAATCGCGTATTCAATTTGTTCTTTTACGTCCCGGTTTTTCCATTCGTCTGTTAGTTCTTCACGAATGGCAATGCTGCGCATCCGTTTTTCAATCCAGTCATCAGTGTAACCTTTGAGTTTGTACAATTCTCTTGTGCGTTGGGTAGCGAGTTCTGGATTCTCAATTTCGTCCAGTCGGTCAGAACCTACTTGTGCCAACCAAAGTTTAAATGGTTCGGCTTTGGGCGAAGGGATGGATTGGATGATGCGCAAAAGCCCTTTGCTATCAGATGCTTGTATTTTACGTTTTTTACCATCTGCCGCTGTCATTTCAACCAGGGTACAAATTGTACCCCAGTTGCCTTTAAGCTGTTCGTCACGGCTCAACATTCTTTTGATATATTGCTTTACGTCAGTGCTATCAGTCAAAACTTCAACTACGTCTTGAACCGAAAAAAACCATTTTTCCTCTGTCTCATTCCAGACTGAACGTATTTGCTTGCTCTCAAAAAGTTTGATATTGCTCATCGAACAAATTTATCAAAAAATGTATGAAATGGGGGTATTCTTGGAAACCTATTCGCACTTTGCGTCTTTGCTTCATTGCAGTCTTTGCGTGAAATAAATTGACCTATTTTCAATATACACTTCGTATTAAAACTTTATCAATGCATTATAGCAACTATTGACGACCGCCGCCATTTTGGGAAAGTCAGCGGATAAAAGACGTGTCGTTAATCATCAACGCCTTATAGCCAAATTTCGAATAATTGCGATGGTCGGAAAGTCCCGCAAGGTCGTTGATCACAGGAAAATCAATCACCTGTACATCTATCTGGTCCACAGCTTTCATGTGCTTGTAAACAAATTGGTTGAACTCCGAATGTGGTGCTATGCCCACGACCACTATAAAATTGGCGGCACTGGGATGGGGAGGATAACATGAAAGACGGAGGCAAAGAGGCGACAACCCAATCATCAAACCATCAAATTACCAAATCGCCTCCCCTTGTCCCGTCAAAAAATCAAACAAAGACTGGCTTTCGGGAATGTTGAGCTTCTTGCGGAGACGGTAGCGGCCCACCTCCACACCTTTCAGGGAGATGTTGAGTATGCCGGCGATTTCCTTGGACGACATGCCCAGACGCAGGAGTGCGCACAGTTTCAGGTCGCCGTAGGTCAACTGAGGATGGGTTTCTTTCAGTTTTTGGAGGTAGTTTTCATGGACGGTGTCGAAGTGCGAGGCAAATTTTTCCCAGTCGTCCTTGTTGTTGAGTTCCGCGTCGACGGTCTTGATGATTTTTTTCAGTTGGGTGTTCTGTTTGGGTTCGTCGGCATTGTCGAGCAGGTCGGACAGGTCTTTTTTGACCTTGGAGAGGAGTTCTCCTTTTTGGACAAGGAGCATGGCATTGCTGGCGATGGCGGTATTTTTCATTTCCAGTTCCATGGCAAGCTTCTCGTTGGTCATTTCTACCAGTTGCTTTTCCTTTTTTTCCTGTTCCAGATTGTGCTGGAGTTCCAGTTCACGCCTTCTTTTTTCATGTTCTTTGGCCTGTTCGGCGAGTTTTTTCGTCTGCATGGCGATATAGCGGCGGTGCTGGTACAGGGAGAACCAATAGATAGCTGCTACCAACGCCACAAAATATAAGAAATACGCCAGGTTGGTCCTGTACCACGGTGCCAGCACGGCAAAGTCGAAACTTGTCATTTTTTCCTTTCCGGAATATTCGTCGTGCGCCTTGACATAAAAACGATACCGACCGGGCGGCAGGTTGGTATAGTTTTTTTCGTTCTTCTCCGACCAGTTGGACCAAGTCTGGTCAAAACCTTCGAGCATATAACTATATTGTATCGTGGACGCATAACCAAACGCCGGAACAGTGTAGGTCAACAAAACAGAGTTATACTTGTAGGCCAATGCCGGCGACTTCCTGTCGGCATCCTGATAACCGCCAAACAACATGCTGTCCTTCTGTGGTGTCTGTATGTGGAAAGAACGAACCAACAACTCAAAATCCTTTTCATGGGACTTGTACTGCGCATAGTCGATATAGAAAAAACCTTTTTCCCCGGCAACGATGGCGCAGGAATCGTTGAGTAGGTCAATGTCCTGATATTCTCCAAACTGCAAACGGCCGTTGAGTTCCGGGATATACGTTATCACATAACCGTCGCCGACATGCGCCGCGATGCCCATACGGCCATTCTGTACAAACCAGTAGTCTCCTTTACTGTTTGTTTTTAGATACTCGAGATTCCCGTTGCCAAAAATCTGCATAAAAAAAGCGGACGGAACAAAGGTCTTTTTCTGGCGGTTCCATTCAAATATGCCCTTGTCGGAAGTCACGACGACCCTGCCATCCACTTTAAACAGATGGTTGTTGCTTCCAGACAAAAAATCGGCCTGCCCCAGTGCCGTCGTCTTGACAGGCAAGCCATCGGGACTGAGGTCTATACGGTACAGCCCTTTGTAGGGATGCATCGCCCATATCGTACGGCCGTCGATGGCAACGAACTTTGCCGACTCAAACAGTGCTTCGATGCCCACGTCCTGGATACTGCCATTGACTTTTTTGAAATAATGGAGGCCGTTATACGTTCCTGCGACGATAAAATCCGTGCCGGGGAGTTCCTCAAAATTCCAGAAACCCGTCTGACGCTTGTTGATTTCCGTCAGCTGGTCGCCCGTATAGGTCACGGCGGCCTTGTTGAGCCCGACAAACAAACGGTTATCCATATTGGTCAGGTTCCACGTCTGCCCCGATGCCGCGGGTATGTTTTCATAAGACGACTGGATGCCGTGGCTAGCGTCATATTTTGTCTTGTAAACACCTGTCGCCGTCCCCAAAAAAAGATCATCCCGGTAGACGGCGGAAGTATAGCCGGCTATGGGACCGTCCTCACCCGGCAGGATGTTCCGGATGGGTTTGTCGTATTCGACGATGTCAATGCCGTCACCCAGCCCCAGCCACAGGTTTTTGTCCTTGTCGGCATAGGCGCAGATGACATTGTTGTTCTGGAGACCTTCTTTATGTGTGAACCTATTGACAAACCTGCCAGCGGTATCCAAAACGACACAGCCGCTCAAGTTGGTCACAAATGCCACTTCGGATGCGGAAAGCTGTACCGCACCATACATCATCCTGGATTTCAGGTCATCTATCGACGGTGTCGAAAAAGCCTTGATGCCTTTGCCGTCCCATTTAAAGATTCCGTGGCTGTACGTGACAATCCAGACGAGCCCTCCTACCTGCAACAAGCCACTTACCTGCACATTGGGAGGAAAAGCTTCTTTGGGAATGGCAACTTTCCATCGACCGTTTTCGTATTGGCGCAGCCCATAGGTATCATCAAAAGCATAGACAGCATTGCCCACTTTTCCCAAAAAACTCCAGTTGTTTGTTGAGAAAAAGGAGATTTTCCCATTTTCAAATAAAAAAATCTTCCTGTTGGACCGGAAGAAAACACGCTTGCCCTGAACGACTACGTTCCACACTTCGGCAAAATCGTGGCGATACGGCGCAGGTATCAGCTCTTTTAGGGAATGGTACTGCAAATCACCAGTCACACCCGGTTCAAAATAACCAATCTCTTCCTGCCCTCCGATATAGATACGGTCACCAACGGTTGCCAACGAACGCACATTCCCCTTGAGGGAAAGGGGATACAGCCGCCATTGGTTGCCGTCAAATGACAAAAGACCTTCGTTGTTGCCAAAATACATAATGCCATGCGCGTCCTGTGCAATACCCCAGTTTTGGCTTCCGGCTTTGTATTCCGACCGGAGATAGTTGCGGATGTCCGGAATACCGATATTGAACTGTCCATGGGACAGTTCAAGACATAAAAGCATCCCCACCACGCAAGTCATTTTCCGAACGAAATGCAAATATTTTCTGTTCACTACACAAAAGAACAAAATTCCAGACAAAATGAACAATTGTTTGTTTGTATGGATGTAAAAATGTTATAACAAATTGAAAATCAATATTTATTTTTTTGTTTGTAGTAGTCTTGTAGGGGCAGAAAAATGGATAAACACAGTTTATTGCTCCACTTTTGTGCGGTCAAAATCAGTTAACGTATCTAATTTTTTTGTTAATCAAAGTCTTGTAATATGAAAAGACAATTGCGCCTAGCTATATGGGCGATATGCATGCTCCTCTTCACTCCGAAGATATGGGCTCAGACAATTTCGGTACATGGAAAAGTGACAAGCCTGCCAGACGGACAACCATTAGTCGGTGCCTATATCAATGCTGTCGGCCAGTCAAAAGGAACGGTCACAAACGACAGCGGATATTTCTCCATCAACGTACCCGGCATAGGGGCCAGCCTTACCTTTAGCTATACGGGCAAACTTTCCAAGACCATAACGGTCAATTCCACGGACAGCATCTTTGTCCAACTGGCAGATTCCGCCAACAACCTCAACGATGTGGTCGTCATCGGTTACGGCAGCCAAAGAAAAAAAGACATCACGTCGTCCATTGCGACCATCAACACAGGGGACATCTCGGAAAGGCCGATTGTATCGGCCGCGGAAGTCATGGCCGGAAAAGCACCAGGCGTCCAGGTATTCCAACCATCGGGCAAACCGGGAGAAACCCTCGCGGTACGGGTACGCGGGCTTTCCTCTCCCAACGGGGCACAGCCAATCTATGTCATCGACGGAATGATTGCCGGCGATACCAAAACCCTCGACCCAACGACGATTGAATCCATCTCGGTATTGAAGGACGCTTCGGCGGCAGGTATCTATGGCTCCATCGGAGCCACCAACGGGGTCGTGCTGATTACCACAAAGAAAGGCCGCAAAGGTTCTTCCAAAGTAGACGTCAATGCGTACACAGGCATACAGAACATTACAAAAAAACTGGATGTGCTCAACAGCTCCGAGTTGGGCGACCTGATAACGGATGAAATGGCCAATGCGGGCTATACATTTACGTTTCCCGACAGTCTGAGAAATATCAATATCAACTGGCAGGATGCCGTTTACAGAACAGCACCGATGACCAATGTAACAGTCGGTTTTTCCGGTGGCAGCGACAAGGGAACCTACTATATCGGTGGTGGATACCTCAACCAACAGGGTATTATCTACAACAACTTTTACAAACGCTATTCCGCCAAGATGAACGCCGACCAGAACGTAAAGCCCTGGTTAAAGGTCGGCATGAACCTCGCCTACAACAGGGTCGATTCACGTGACGTAACCGACAATGCAAGTGTCGGAAGCGGTGGTGTCGTGCTAGGCGCACTGCAAACGCCTTCGTTTGTCGACAAGTACACCGATTCCGGTACTTTTGCGATGAACCCTTACCAAGCGTGGGAAAATCCATGGGCCAGCCTTTACGGCGTGCAAAACGGGACAACGAGCAACAACTTACTGGGCAACACCTATATCGAGGCCACGCTGCCTTTCAACTTAAAATATAGAAGCCAGTTTTCCATAACACTGAACAATTCAGACTACAACTCGTTCCAAGACCCTTACAGCACTTCCTGGGGCAGGTCAAAAGAAGGGCTAGGAACGAGCACCTACAGCGAGACGTTCCGTTGGACATGGGACAATACCTTGACCTATGACCATACAATCGCAACGGACCACCATCTGAACGTGGTAGTCGGTACTTCCCAGATTGACCAAAGGTACTCTTACAAATACCTTTATGGCGAAGGGTTTGCGACCGCAACCATTCCGACGTTAAACGCGGCAACGTCCAACTATTCGGTGAGCACAAGCCGCAATGAATGGACAGTGGCATCTTTCTTCGGCCGTCTCAACTATTCCTATAAAGAGCGCTACCTGTTGACAGCCTCTCTGAGAGGTGACGGCTCTTCCCGCTCGGGTTACGACCATCGTTGGGGAACCTTCCCAACCGTATCAGCGGGATGGCGCGTGTCAGACGAGGATTTCATGAAAAACGTAACCGCCATCTCAGACCTTAAAATAAGGGCTGGTTACGGTGCCACGGGTAACCTTGCTCCGGACAACCTGACGGTGTACCCCTCCTGGTCTACATTAAGTACCGGTGTCAAATATATATTTGACGGTTCTGTCGTCGCAGGTGTCACCAATGGAAGCGTGGTAGGCAACCCCGACCTGCATTGGGAATCCGCGAAGCAGCTCAACGTCGGTTTTGACATGACGCTGTTCAAACTGATAACAGTCACGTTTGACTATTACAACAAACGGACGACCGACCTTATCTTCCAACAGTCCTTGCCCAGCACGACAGGATTTAGCTATACATACCTCAACCTGCCAGGCATCGTGTCCAACCGAGGTTTTGAATATTCCATTTCTGCCAATGTCATCGGCGGCAACGATTTCTCCTGGACACCGTCCTTCAACATGTCGTTCAACAGAAACAGAATCAGTGGACTGGACAGCGGCACCATGATTTTTAACGGGGATGTCAACATCATCCGCAACGGATATCCGCTGGGAGCATTCTGGGGCTATATCGCCCAGGGTGTCAACTCCTCCACGGGAAACATGATTTTCAAAGACCTGAACGGCGACGGCACAATCGATGCCGACAACGACAGAACCTACATGGGCAACCCGCAGCCCAAGTTCACGTTTGGCTTCACGAACAACATACGCTACAAGGACTTGTCTTTGGACTTGTTGATAGATGGTGTGTACGGCAACAAGATATACAACAGTACGCGCATGACGCTGGAAGCCATGTCGTCCTATGCCAATGCAGACGCCAATACACTGCGCCGTTGGAAAGCGTCCGGCGACGTGACGGATGTACCCAAGGCCGTGTACGGAGACCCGGCACCGGACAATTCTGTTGCCAACTCAAGCCCATCCACACGTTTCCTGGAAAACGGTTCTTACCTAAGGCTGCGCAGTGCAACGTTGAGCTATCGTTTGAGGGACAAATGGATGAAGCGTATTGGCTTCAACAATGCCAGCTTCTATGTTACCGCACAGAACCTGTTCACCATTACCGACTTCTCAGGATATACGCCGGAAATCAACAGTGGAGGCACCAGTACCGTCAACATGGGTATCGACTATGGCACTTATCCACAGGCACGTTCCTTCATCTTCGGTGTGAATCTTAGTTTTTAACCGGTTATGGAATTTATCCATTGCAAAAAAAGAAAATAATGAAAAATATATCGATCAATAGAATTATCGCCGCCTCTATCTTGGCGATTCCACTAATATTATCGAGTGGTTGCAAAAAATTTCTCGATAAATCTCCTGTTTCGACCTTGACAACAGACAATTTCTATTCAACGGCAGACGATGCGGAATCTGGTCTGGTAGGTGCTTATAGCGGCCTGAGCGACCAGTTTTACATCTGGGACTATGTTGTTGACGGTGATGCCCGATCCGACAATTCATACGCCGGCGGTGACAACAGTTCCATTTTCCAGATTGACGAGTTCACTACGACCGCCACAAACGCGGTAGTGACACGTGACTGGACTGGTCTGTATGACGAGATTGGCAAATGCAATGCGGTTATAGACAATGTACCCGATATCGACGATGCACTTTTTAGCGATGCGTCCAGAAAATACCAGATCATCGCAGAAGCCAAGTTCCTGCGTGCACTCCATTACTATTATCTTGTCACGATGTTTGGCAAAGTACCTTTGGTGACCTCGCTTACCGATGACTATTATCCCTCGCGTTCCAGCGTAGCGGACGTGTACGCCCAGATAGTTGCCGACTTGCAGGAAGGGGACACCTACCTTATCGACCCCAACGATGCCAACCTAAAAGCAGGTCAGGCAACCAAGGGCGCAGCCGAAGCCCTGCTCGCCAAGGTATATGCACAAATGGGTGACTATACCGACGCGTTGACCTACTGCAACAAAGTACTTGCATGGAGCAATTACAGCCTTGTCAGTGATTACGATTACCTGTTCGACGGAAGCCATGAAAACAGCTCTGAGTCTATTTTTGAAATCCAGTTCCTGGCGGATTATTTCAGTTCCTACGCGGGAAGCATGATGCTCCCCTACTCTCTTACCGGCGAATCCTGGATTAAGTTCAACACGCCGACACACGACTTGGTCAAGGCCTTCCGTGCGGAAGGAGACAGCGTCAGGCTGCACTCTTCCATCATATTTGAAAATACGTCCAACATACCCACGCCTTACACCTCGGCGGAAAACCCCATCCCATTTGTCTACAAATTCAGGAACGCCAATGGCTGGAACAGTGGCGACAACCAGATATTGCTACGCTTGGCGGATATCATTTTGTTAAAGGCAGAAGCACTGAACGAACTCGGCAGCACGTCGGACGCGGTTACCCTCGTCAACCAGATTAGAACAAGGGTAGATCTGGCATCGATCAGCGCAGCGAGCTATGCCGATGTGAAAGCAGCCATATTAAAGGAACGTCGCTTTGAACTGGCGTTTGAAGGACATCGGTGGAACGACTTGTTGCGTGCCGGGAGCGATTATACCATATCGCTCATGAACAGCCAGGTGTATGGCACGTCCAACACCAGTCTAGGCTATAATGTCACGGCTAACAAGCTCATATTCCCTGTGCCGCAAAGCGAACGTGACCTCAATTCAAACCTTGACCAAAACGACGGTTACTAATAAAAAACCACCTCATGCCTTATTATTGCCATGAGGTGGTTCCAAACTTAGAACCAATATGTACAAAATAAAAAATATACAAATGAAACGTTCAATCATATTTTGCCTGTTGCTGGCACTAACGGGGTGTTCCAAATCAAACAATGACGACACCACCACAACGGACAGCAGCGATACCTCGACGACAACCTCGACCGACAGCGTTTCCTATTGGCTTACCGACCCGACGAACAGCGTTATGTTCCTCAAGCGTACCCGGGCGCAGCTTACGGCGAGCAGTACGGCAAGCACTATCACAATTGATACCACGACTACTTACCAGACGGTGGACGGATTTGGTTTTACACTGACAGACGGCAGTGCGGAACATTTGGCAGCCATGAGTTCTTCTGCCCGCACTTCTTTATTGACGGAATTGTTTGATTCCACAAGTGGTATCGGCATCAGCTATTTACGCCTAACTATGGGCGCATCCGACCTGAGTGACACTCCCTACTCGTATGACGATCTCTCATCCGGCATCAGCACGGATACGGCCTTGGCATACTTCTCCATAGAAAAAGCAGAAACAACGCTCATTCCGATACTGAAAGAAATACTGGCCATAAACCCCAACATTAAACTAATGGCTTCCCCTTGGAGTGCTCCATCTTGGATGAAGAGCAACAGCAGCACGGTTAGCGGCAGCCTCAATACGGACTATTATGACGTATATGCACGTTATTTTGTAAAATACATCCAGGCAATGGAGACCGATGGCATTACTATCGACGCGGTTACCGTACAAAACGAACCGCTGAACGCCACCAACAACCCTAGTATGTACATGACGGCCGACGAGCAGCTTGCTTTTGTAAAAAATTCGCTCGGTCCCATATTTGCAAGCAACGGCATTACCACGAAAATAATCATCTACGACCACAATGCGGATATGACGAGCTACGCTTCGACCATCTTGGCAGATGCCGATGCGGCACAATACGTGGACGGCTCGGCCTTTCACCTATACGCTGGGGACATTAGCAATCTAGGCACTCTACATGATTCCTATCCCGCGAAAAACCTGTATTTCACGGAGCAATACGTAAGCTCGCCGGATGCCTTGGCATCCAACCTGTCATGGCATATACAAAACGTAATCATAGGATCGATGCGCAACTGGTGCAAGACGGCACTGGAATGGAACCTGTCTTCCAATGCCACACTGACGCCCTATACGACTGGCGGATGCTCTGCATGCCTGGGAGGCGTTACCATCAGCGGGGACAACGTAACCCGTAATTCAGGTTATTACATCATCGCACATGCATCCAAACTGGTGCGTCCGGGTTCCGTACGTGTCGCCACCAATACAGCGACCAACCTTCCCAATGTCGCTTTTCAAACACCGGACGGGACGATCATCCTAATCGTTTACAACACAGGTTCTGCAACAATCACATTCAATATCGCCGTACATAGCAAAACATTTAGTACGACCATCAATGCGGGAAGTGTGGAAACAATAATATTATAGCATTCCTTATCGTTTAGCTGAAAAAGTATCTACCCGCAGATGTGGGAGCAACCTATGGGTTTTATTCTATAAATACTTAGAAGACAATTGAATAATTAAACACATACGAATGAAAAAAGCAACCATCATGCCATGTCTTTTTCTAGGAATCCTGGGATGCGCACCCAAACCAAACGCTCAAAAAATCGCCAGCACCTCGGCAACGGACAATGGTAGCTATTGGCTTACGGATCTTGGCGACAGCATTATGTTCCAGCAACGTAGTCTTGTCAAGGACATTACGGATCGTTCTGCCACTACGATTACCATTGACCCGTCCACGACGTATCAGACCGTGGACGGATTTGGCTATACATTGACAGGCGGCAGTGCTGAACATTTGAACAACATGAGCACCTCTGCGCGACAGGCATTCCTAACGGAAGTGTTTGACTCATCGAAAGGTATTGGCGTGAGCTATCTACGGATAAGCGTTGGCGCTTCGGATTTGGATTCCCTTCCTTTTTCCTATGACGACCTGCCGTCAGGCGTCAGTACTGACAACGAACTACAATATTTCTCCATCCAAAAAGACCAGCACACGCTCATTCCAATATTGAAACAAATATTGCTGATTAATCCCCATATCAAAATATTAGGTTCACCATGGAGTCCGCCGGCCTGGATGAAAGACAACCACAATACAAAAGGCGGCAAGTTGAAAACGGATTGTTACGACGTCTATGCCCGCTATTTTGTCAAATATATCGAAGCAATGAAAACCAATGGCATCAACATCGACGCCATTACCGTCCAAAACGAGCCGTTGAACCCTAAAAACAACCCGAGCCTTGACATGCAGCCCGAAGAACAACTGGCTTTTGTCAAGACAGCACTTGGCCCCGCCTTTCAGGCCCACAATATCAAGACCAAAATCATCCTGTACGACCATAATGCTGACCGGCCGGATTATCCCATCACGGTACTCAACGATCCCAATGCAGCAAAATACGTGGACGGTTCGGCATTCCACCTTTATGGCGGCAAGATTGACGCGATAGGTACCGTTCATGAAAAATTCCCACAAAAAAATCTTTATTTCACAGAGCAGTGGACAGGCGCACAGGAAACCTTTGCCAACAACCTGTCTTGGCATACGGAAAATGTCATCATAGGTTCCATGCGCAACTGGTGCAAGACGGCATTGGAATGGAACATTTCTTCCAACCCCACGTTGACACCGCACACACCCGGAGGATGTGACCAATGCCTTGGTGCCGTCACCATCGACGGCGACAGTATCACCAGAAACGCTGGTTACTATATCGTCGCCCACGCCTCAAAACTCGCCCGTCCCGGTTCCGTTAGGATTGCATCCAATATGGTGGATAACCTTCCCAACGTCGCTTTTCAAAGACCGGACGGGAAAATAGCACTCATCGTGATGAACAAGGATTCCAAGCCATCGACATTCAATATCGCATTGGACAACAAAACATTCAGCATGAAAATCAATGGCAACAGCATTGAAAGCATTCTTTTGTAAGCTTGATGGCAATGTCCAATACTGAAAATTTATACATTACGCTCCGTAAGAATATGCAATACGCCAAGAAAAAGAACAGGGCTATCAATGATGAAGACGCTTACCGTCATTCCCGGGAAGGTGGGAATGACGGTAAGCTGTTCCCATTTTTCCATTGCACATTTCATCCCTTGCGAAATATAATCTGTTGTCAATATAGCCTTCATATACATAAAGTCATAATTCATAAATCCAAAATCACAATTCTCAATTCATAATCCACAATCCAGCAAAATGAAGCTTTTAACCCCTTTTATGCTCATTGCGGGTGGCATGTTCACCACTGGCATACATGCCCAGACAGACAAGCACTATATTTGGAAACCGTCCCCACAAAGCAAAATCATCACAACGGCACAGGCCAACAGCGAATACCTGCAACCGCAGCATGCGGCAGCATTTGAAGCGATGCCCCAACCGCTGGAAACCAATGTCTGCATCTTCGTCGACCCGGAACACCAGTTCCAGACATTGATTGGCTTTGGAGGCGCAATCACTGATGCAGTCGTCGAGACCTATGCCAAACTTCCCCAACAGAAAAAGGACGAGATTCTCCGCGCCTACTATGACTCGGTGGACGGATTGGGTTACAACATCGTGCGCACCACGATGGGAAGTTCCGACTTCGGCTCCGACAGTTACAGCTACATCCAAGAAAACGACAAAACCTTGTCCACGTTCAATATCGACCACGACAAAAAATACCGTCTTCCACTTTTGCAACTGGCGAAAAAAGCGATTGGAAAAGACTTTACGTTCTATATCAGTCCATGGTCGCCGCCCTATTGGATGAAGGACAACAACAGCCTCGTACACGGCGGCCATCTCAAACCAGAATACTATGACGCTTGGGCGCACTATTTTGTCAAATACATCCAGACATTGGAAAAAAACGGCCTGCCCGTCTGGGGACTGACCGTCCAGAATGAACCGATGGCCAACCAGACCTGGGAATCCTGCATCTTCTCCGCCGAACAGGAAAGAGATTTCCTGAAAAACAACCTTGGTCCCACGCTCTGGAAAAACGGCATGAAAGACAAAAAAATCATGATCTGGGACCATAACCGCGACCTCGTGTACCAATACGCCTCCACGATACTCAACGACCCGGAAGCCGCCCAATATGTCTGGGGCGCTGGCATCCACTGGTACGAAACCTGGACAAAAAGTAAACCGCTCTTTGCCAACGAACGTCTGCTGAAACAGAGTTTCCCCCACATCAACCTCTTCTTCACCGAAGGCTGTAAGGAACAATACGATTTCAGCAAAATTGACGACTGGTCGTTGGGGGAGCTATACGGCAACCAAATCCTCAATGACCTCAACGAAGGCATCGTCGGCTGGACGGACTGGAACATATTGCTCGACACCCAAGGCGGCACAAACCATGTCGGCAACTACTGTTTCGCACCGATCCACGCCGATGTCAATACGGGCAAGCTCTACTATACCAAGGAATATTGGTACATCGCACAGTTCTCCAAATACATCCGCCCCGGCGCAAGACGCATCGTTGCCTCCTCCAACAGGGACAAACTGCAAACGACCGCCTTCCTCAACAAGGACGGACACATGGTCGTCGTCGTATTGAACACGAGCGACGAACGACTGGACTACTCACTCTGGATAAAGGGGCAGGCAAGCAAGGCAACATCACAAGCACATTCTATTTCTACCTGGATTCTCTAAAGGAAAAAATCAAAAGGGAAAAGCCGTTCAAGATCTGAACGGCTTTTCCCTTTTTCCCGGAAACGAAGAGGATATCACTTCGTCCCATCGTTTTTACTTCCCTTTTTTATTTATAATAATCCACTTTAAGGTCAAAAGTATCGCCCGAAACGCCCAAGGCCGATGCAGTAGCATCACTGATGCGGAAATTCAAGCCGGTATTCTCCTTGGTGTCAATCAGGTTCCACAATACTTTCGCAAAAACGGAAGCACCGTTAAAGGTCACTTTGACGATGGAACCAGGCGTCACATCGTTCATCATGATGTAATATTTCTGGTCGGACCAGCCGCTTTGTGATTTGAATATCTTGGCTTTTCCGGAGGCTGCCGCCAGAGTCTGGTTTTCCATGTCCTGTCCAAACGCGTTGGCAAATGCGCCGCCGTTGTTGCCCGCCAAAGTCGTGGTCTCGGCAGAAACGACTTTGACGGAATCTGTTTTGTCTTTCTTGGGTTTGTCCGCATCGTTGTTGGGGCGTATGATGCCGGATGTACCGGATTCAGCCACGGTTTCTTCCGTGGCGACAGGTGTTGTCGGTGTATTGGTCTGTGCAACAGTTTCCGATGTGGCACTCATCTGTAATACCTGTCCAACTTTGATATTGTTGTCTGTCAGGTTGTTCCATTGTTTCAAGTCTGCAACAGACACACCGTAAGCTTTTGCAATTCTGTACAACGACTCTCCGGCAACGACCGTATGTGTAGTGCCAGCATTCGTATTGCTGGTGTTTTTCGTTGTTATCGTTTGCTGACTGTCATCGGCGGCGCGACCGATGATATGTACGCCGGCAGGTGGTATTTTGATGGTCTTGCCCACTTCCAGTTTGGTTTGGGAGTTCATGCCGTTGAAGCGCATGATGTCGCCCACGGTCGTACCGTTGTCTTTGGCGATTTTGGAGAGCGTTTCCCCTGTCTGCACGACATGCTTGGTCGCCTGCTGCGCCTGCACGGTATGCGCATTGAACAAAAGCGCCATACATACACCAGCACTTAAAAATATTGTCCGATAATTCTTCATCCTGTACATCTTAAAACTACAATTTGGGTGTTTTGCAAAACACAACCGTAAAAACCGAAAGTAAGGCAAAAATACGACATGCAATGCAATGTGGCTAAATTGGGCAGGGCAAACGCATCTAAATTTTCCTATTGTGAAAAAACATCATGAATGCGCTGGACCGTTCGGCTATGGCTTCGGGAAGGTCTCTTGCTGGCTGTTGAAACTATATTAGGCGTCCAACTGCTCCGCAGAAAACACCGCTCCCCCTGCCTCACTTCCGCTGTCGGACGGCGAGCTCCCGGAGTTCAAACCTGTGTTTATATCATTCAACAGGGAACGCTATAGACCTTCTCAATACACCAATGTCCCCGTCCG
>JASGDY010000012.1:0-10671 GCA_047606825.1 Chitinophagaceae bacterium | reverse complement strand
GCTTCTTGAAAGGTAAGCGATTCTTTTGCTTTTGTCTTGAATGCCTGTCTGCGGGAATCTATGGAATAACTCATACGCAAAGATGCAAATTATTATGACTTTTTAAAATGATTTGATTATATATTCCGCACTTATCTTGAAATAGGAAATAGGAAAATGGAGAATAAGGAGGAATAATTAGGATAAAGTCTATAATTGTCATCCATTATGTTGTATGGAAGAAAAGACCTACGAGGAAATAAGTGAAATCAAATGGAACAATCACGGTTGCCAGATTGCTGCCTATTTCAACTGCCCATTTTGGAAGTCACACTTTATAAGCCACTTTGGCTTTTTATGACTTTCATTCAAAAAAACAAGATATTAATTAGATAAAATAGAATTTACAAGATTTAGTTGTCCATAATTTTAGATATGGACTAATTTTGCACTTATGCAGAAGCATTTTTAACCTTGGGGTATTTGTTCGACGCTCAACTTTGTATGTTAACCCTTTTTACTTAATACCATGCCCGATAAGAAATATACCATCGCGGTCCACGGAGGTGCCGGCACCATCCTCAAAGAAGACATGACTCCCGAATTGGAAGCGGCCTACATGCAGGCTTTGCAGGAAGCACTCAATGCCGGCTACGGCGTATTGCAACAAGGAGGCAAGGCAATCAACGCCGTCAAGGCTGCCGTCGTCACCATGGAAGACAATGTCCTTTTCAACGCAGGGAAGGGTTCCGTCTTTACCAAAAGAGGCTACCAGGAAATGGATGCAGCCATCATGGACGGCAACACGCTGGACGCCGGTGCGATAGCTGGTGTACGCAACGTGCGCAATCCCATCGAACTGGCAATGGAAGTAATGACCGCCAGCAACCATGTGTTCCTGAGCGGCAAAGGCGCATCGGATTTTGCCATCAAACAGGGCATCAAACTTGAGCCGGACGAATATTTTTTTTCACAGTTTAGATATGACCAGTGGAAAGCGTTGCGGGATTCGGATACCTATTCGCTGGACCATACCAATACGCATATAGAAGAACTGATGCGCGACAAAAAATTTGGAACAGTCGGCGCCGTGGCATTTGACCAGGACGGCAATCTTGCCGCTGCGACTTCTACGGGCGGCATGACCAACAAAAAATACGGCCGTATCGGCGACAGTCCGCTCATCGGCTGCGGCACCTACGCCAACAACCAGACATGCGCCATCAGTTGTACCGGGCACGGTGAGAAATTTATCCAGGTCGTGGCAGCACATGACGTTAGCTGCCTGATGGAATACAAGGGATTGACAATCCAAGAAGCAATGGACACCGTCGTCAAAGACAAACTAATCAAAATCAACGGACAAGGCGGCATGATTGGCGTTGACTACAACGGTACGCCATACATGAGCCTCAATGCCGCCGGGATGTACCGCGCTTATCGGAAAAGTGACGGAACAGAAGTGGTGGCGATTTATGCGTGAGTTCAGTGAGGATTCCCAAATCGCAGCTCGTACAGACGCTCATCATCGCCAATAACGACCGATATCCACATTATAAAACACTGTTCCGCTATCGACTGCAAAACGCGTTGACACAAGGCATGGACATATTTCAAGAAGGCGTCATTGCCATTGCACATTTCTGGTTGGTGTTATTGGTAGCCGAGGGCGGCATCGCACTGTGGAAAACCTATCGGTGGAAAGGGAAAATAGCCAAGGGGTAAAATCTCCTTTTCGCCGAGACAAAGGATTGCTTCCGCGATTTTTTGGGGAGTGTAATAAAATTTGGATTAAGTATGCCTCAAGTGTAAGCTTATGATGTCATATACGACAGCCGAAAAATTACCGATTTTTATACAATACAAAAGCTGAAAAAACACCATTCTATCACAGATGCCAAGCACCCCGTGCCTTTCCTCTCTGGAAAGCGGAAGAATGACTGTGTCAAACATACATCAAGCCATCTCTCCAATGCATTGGCGTTGCTTCCATCTATCTATGTTTAACAGAAGCCAGGAGCAACATGTTCAGGATAGGGGAACTTTTAACACGACTTTTCCCCAACTGTTGATAAACAAATTTCTGTATAAAAATAAATTAAAGGTAAATTTGGGAAAGGCAATCGAATCCATATTTGTTCACGTTTAAAACTGAATGACATTGACAGACACTATCATTTCTTTGGACACAGTCAACCCGATTGAATTTTTCGGGGCGAACAACAGAAAACTGGACCTGATCAAAAAACGTTTCCCATTGCTCAAAATCCTGTCCAGAGGCACGCAGATCAAACTGAGCGGCGCACCTGAACAGATTGATGCAGCAAAGGAAAAAATCAACCTCATCATCCAGTACATGGAACGCAACGGCGACCTGAGCGCCAACTATTTTGAACAGATCCTCGGAGGCGACGACGCGGAAACCATTGACAACTTCATGGACCGGAATCCCAATGACATATTGGTCTTCGGTCCCAATGGCAAGACCGTGCGGGCACGTACCGCCAACCAGAAACAAATGGTGGACGCCGTCAACAAAAACGACATCGTGTTTGCCATCGGTCCCGCGGGAACAGGTAAGACCTACACCGCCGTCGCCTTGGCAGTACGCGCCCTGAAAAACAAGGCAGTCAAGAAAATCATATTGACGAGACCTGCGGTAGAAGCTGGCGAAAGCCTCGGCTTCCTTCCCGGTGACCTCAAAGAAAAAATAGATCCATACCTGCGCCCGCTCTACGACGCATTGGACGATATGATTCCCGCGGATAAACTAGGCTATTACATGACCACGCGCGCAATCGAGATTGCACCGTTGGCTTATATGCGCGGACGTACACTGGACAATGCTTTCATCATCTTGGACGAGGCGCAGAACGCCAATGACTTGCAGCTGAAAATGTTCCTCACGCGTATCGGTGCCAATGCCAAAGCCATCATCACAGGTGACCCGACTCAGACCGACTTACCCAAAAACCAGAAAAGTGGCCTGGGCAAGGCTTCCCGCATATTGCAAGGCGTGCACGGTATCGGGCATGTGGGACTGACGGAAGAAGACGTAGTGCGTCACCGACTCGTCAAAGCCATCATCCGTGCCTACGACAAAGAACACCAGTTGGAAGAAAGAATCTTCAACGAGAATAAATAACCATACAAAAAATACGAAAGGCCGTGGGAAATCTTTTCACCACGGCCTTTTGATGTCCCCAACCTCAGCTAAAAATCCTGTTAACCGGAAAAGGCAAACGATTGATATGGTATTGGAAATACGTTTCCCTGACAGGTCCAAACTGTTCATAAAACTGCTTCACGCCCGGCAAGTCAGACCCTTCAAAGTCCAGTACCGTTTCCGTACCTACATATAACCTTATGACGTTATCCAAAAGAAAGTGCATAGCAGCACAAGGTTTCCCCTGGGGCAATGTGCAAGGCAGGATATTGTACAATCTTCCGTTATAATGAATAAATAATGCTGTTGCGACGACCGCTCCGTTTTGCTGTACGCGATAAGCAATTGCCTGGCTATGTTGTTCCAGTTCGGTAATCAACTTCCGAAAACGGCTATAATATTTAGTGTTTACAACAGAGACTTTGTTGTCATAAACATCCGCATAGTTTCTTAATACATATTCTGGACGGCATCTTTCAAAAGACAGGTTTGCATGATGTGCTTTTTGGAGAGCTCTTTTAAGGCTGGTTTTATAGTTTGCGTAAATGGTTCTGTAAGACACATCCAAGTGGAGGGAAAAATTCGTTTTTTCTCGCACGGAACCATGTGGGGATGAAAGTGTATGGCTTATATTATAGTCTCCATAGCGGACCAGCTTCCCAACAATACCCACGACAGCATTTATCTCGTCCGACGATGGATTGCCCAGTAATGTCAATTGCTGAATAAACGGCACAACCGGAACGTATCGAAATCCAAATTTCCTTTTCGAGGGAACTGCCAATATACATTCATAATCTCCGACTATAACACCATGCCAATCGTCACACAACATAGTCAGATACGGATAAAGATTATACACCAAGCCTCGGTGCCGCTCCACGCAACGATTCCATTTATTGTAATCAATGGAATTTCGGTCTAATAACCTTATGTCTCTTTTTATTATTGCGGCCATAGGGAATTTCTGTTTCTCGGCTGCAACGCAGCCAAGTTGATATTAAAAGATAGCGTCTTCCATAAATAACCTTGTCCACTATACATGGATTTGAACCTATCCCGAAAAACATTGCTATACAATAGCGGCACATATACATTGACCAAGGAACGGCACAATGAAACTTGTACACCAGCGTCATACAAGAAACGTCCTGCGGGCGGAACGTCGCTCCACAAACCAGCATACGTTCCCACATCAAAAAACAATTTTATAGTTCCGTTCAGTGTTTTTAAAATATTATAGCCATTGGGGATGTCGGCTGTAAGATTCAACGCGCTCAACCAATTGTCGCCCATTCCAAAATCAACACCCCGGAACGCCATCATCGGAACTTTAAAGAAACCATCGCGTTCCATTATCTGCTGAGACATCCAGCCTGTCGTTTCATTACGTCCAACAAAATAGTCGCTGTACGTATAATCATAAACTCCAGACGGCCCGCCCAAGGAAAAATTATATATTTGATTATTCGCTTCCACTAAGCTCGTTTGGTATTTTAAATAAAAAAACTTCCCTACAAACAGTCTTGCCGAAACACCTTGGCCACTTGCATCATAGTTGAAGAAATATTTTCCGGTGAGACCAATCCGCATAAAATCCTTTCCTGCGTCGGCAACTCCCGATACGGAATAAGGATATAGTTTTCTGGTATCCTGCAACTGCGCATTAAACTGAAACAAAGTTAAGCACATTGTGAGATTATTAAATCCAGTATCTGTTGTGGTCGCATAATAATTATAACGTTGCTGGCTCAATATAAAAGCACGCAAACCCAAATCCCATTTCTTAGTGGAGGCTGCTTCTTTGTCCAATAGTGTCACATTGACGGAAGGCACAACACGCCACAACCTTTGGTAAAACTTTGGATAGTAGGGAATATTAAATTCGTTCATGGAAAATGTATTGCCCGTAACGCCGACCTGCCAATGCGCGGTTGGTCCCCAGATATGATAGTCCATCTTCCCCCAACCCGAGAAACGCTTGCTGCCCGTACCATACATCGGCGCCAACACAAAACTGAACGGCACTTGTGGCAATTGATAGTTGTGTACCAATGCACCAACCATCAGTTTGTCATAATTATTAAAACCCAGTGCCGGGGACAGAAACAAATATTTGTATTGTTCCCTATCACGGAAATCATATAGAAATCCGAGTTTTAAAATATGGTCGGAGTCACCACCCGCCAGTTGTTTTAATTTTAAACTATCGCCGTCTTTCCAATATAAACTGTCCGTCAAAAAAGGAATCGGACGTTGATATTTTTTATAGACATTGCCGAGCCATTGGGCTGGTTTTTCGGGAGCTTTGCCTGTTTTAAGGACTTCCGGAAATATTCTTTTGGCAACAACTGTCCTGACGGAATCGAGATTATTTTTTTCAAAAGTGCATCTTTTAACACCATCCTTATCTCTGTAAGCCATCCATTTAAAACCATCCGAACCACTATATTGAAATTCGTTTTTAGAACTTTCATTTCCATTCGTTACAATATGGAAACCATTGACACCACTGAGTTTGACAGAGAAAGTCGCAGCAGCCGTATAGTTGTTTCGCCATAAGGAATAAGGTTGCAACTGCCAACCGTTATTATTGAGTTCAGCAACCAATGGACACCAAGCATCCATGATAAAACCATCGTCGTTGTAACCATTGTTTTCAAAATTATAGGGCAACCGTGTGAAAAACGTCGTTGCAATACGGACAGAATCGCCCGCCAACAATGGTTGTTCCAGTTCTATGGGGAGGCATTCTGGATAATCTTTTTTGTTAGCATTCAAGACCACATAATCACTCTTGTTGACAACAAAAGCCAAACTGTCAATCCGACCCCTGTGCTCTTGCTTTCCGAAATAATAACGCATATTTCCCCATTTCAGCAACTCTTCGCTATAATTCGTTCTGTCTGATGCGAAAGCATTCGGATACAGCATGATCCATATTGTGTGCAAGGTGCTGTCCGCATGGTTGACGTATGTGGCTTCCCATTGCCCGTCAATGGAACGGGCATTGGCATCAAGGGTCGCATCGATGTGGTAATGTACCGTCTGCAACGTTTTTTGCGCTGATGACAGGAACGCAATAGGAAAGATTAAAAAGAAACAATATAGCCGTTTCATTTATCGGGGATTATGGATGAAGCATGAAGCCATGTACATTATTAACGCCATCTCTTCCAGATTATTTGCCTTTTCCCAAAAAGAGGATGCGCAACGTATGGAGCAATATTTTGATATCCACGAGCAGGGAAGCATTTTCGAGGTAGATCAGGTCATATCTTAGCCGCTCCTTCATCTGTGCGGGATCGGAGGCATAACCATATTTGACCATTCCCCAGGAAGTCAACCCAGGCTTGGTTTTCAGCAGGTATTTGTAATAGGCAATATCGTCCGAAAGCTGTTCGATATAATATGCCCGTTCGGGTCTTGGACCGACAAACGACATGTCACCTTTTAGGATGTTCCACAACTGCGGCAGCTCGTCGAGACGCCATTTACGCATGGTTTTGCCCCAGGGTGTGATACGCGGGTCATGGTCGGAGGAAAGCTGCGGACCGTTATTTTCCGCGTTTTCATACATGGAGCGAAACTTGAAGATGGTAAATGGTTTTCCATCTTTCCCGATTCTTTCCTGCCTAAAAATAATGGTGCCAGGTGATGACATCCTTGTCCGTATGGCGACAAACAACAAAAGTGGACTGCCCAGAACCAGTCCCATCGAGGAAAATACAATGTCCCCTATCCTCTTGGCATTCTGTTGCCATATCGGCATCCGAACAGGATTGACATGTACCAACGGTGTGGACAGCACATCTTCCGTCCGGATACTTCCAGAAAGAAAATCCGCCTCCTGCGGGACGCGTAGAATGTCTACATTGGTGGACAACAACTCAGCCACGTAACACAACAATGTTTTCTGCGAAATCGCCCTGTCCGGAGCCAAGATGGCCAAGCGGATATTTTTTTCATGTATCTGTCGGCTGTCCAAACCGAATTGCTCCAGTCCGGTTTCCATCATCTTATTGTCAGCGGCCGATTCCTCTATATAAGGTGTGTAGCCGAGACAATTGTATCCTTGGCGCGTACCTTCCTTTGCCATACCCCGCCATATTTTCCGCGCAGTCGTGCCGGAGCCGACAAGGAAAACGTTGACCGTGGTCTTACCTTTCCGTAGCTGCTTCTTGAAATATTGCAGCATTATTACCCGCCCCAGACACACGCAAACAAACAACCAAAACCACAACAGCAAAAAAACAGTAACACCATACCAATAGCCCGTGTATTCTTTTAGCAACGTGAGAAAATAGGTAAAAATAGCGACGACAAATGTCTGCGATACGGTTTGGTAGATTTCCCTCGCGCGGGATTTGAGGAAAGGCGGCTGTGCATACACACCAAAAAAGGAAAATACCGCAATGGACAACATTGGCACCCACAAAAACCATTTTTCATAAAAATGGGCATCCAGATACCGAAAACCGTCCCATTCCTTGGCAAAACCATAATATCCGCCCAGCATTTTCCAACGGAAAAATACGACGACACCCCAACCGACGGCAACGGTCAGGTAGTCCAACAGAAGATAATAAAGCTTGGTGCGATGGTATTGCATGCACCTATAACGTTTATGAACGCGCCGCTAATACTTTGTTGTGGTGTATTTTTTCTAAAATTTTATGGGCGACCTCCAGCGCGAGGTAGCCGTCAATCTCGTTGACCTCGGTGGGTTTGTTGTGGACAACCGCGTCCACAAAGGATTCAAGCTCAGCTTTCATGGCGTTGGCATCCTGTATTTTGGGGTTGGAGATAGCGATGGTTTTCTTTTTGCCGTCGGGCGTATCGATGTCAAAAGAGAACACGTCGCTGTCCGTCGGGTGTTTCAGTTTGATGACCTCGGTCTTCTTGTCGAGAAAGTCGATGCCGATATAAGCGTCTTTTTGGAAAATCCGGAGTTTGCGCATCTTTTTCATGCTGATGCGGCTGCTCGTCAGGTTGACCACGCAGCCGTTATGGAACTCGATACGCACGTTGGCGATGTCTGGCGTTTCGGTAATCACGCCGACACCGCTGGCATAGATGTTTTTCACATTACTCTTGACGATGCTCAGGATGATGTCGATATCGTGTATCATCAAGTCCAATATCACGCTCACTTCCGTGCCGCGCGGATTGAACTGCGCCAGACGATGTACTTCGATGAACAAAGGTTGGTGGATGTATTTCTGAGCAGCGACAAACGCCGGGTTGAAGCGTTCGACATGGCCGACCTGCACTTTGACATTGGCCTCACGCACCATGTTGATGAGCTTGCGCCCTTCCTCCAACGTTTTGACAATGGGTTTTTCGACGAAAATATGCCTACCCTTACGAACAGCCATTTCGCAGAGCGCAAAATGGTGGTTGGTCGGTGCGTTGATATCGGCGGCATCGACGTTGTCCAATAGTTCCTCGGCGGACAGAAAACGTTTAATCTGGTAAGTCTTTTCCACTTCCGCAGCAATCGCATCGTTCGGTTCGTAAAAACCGACAAGTTCCACATTGTCTATTTCCTTCCAGTTGTTCAAATGGAATTTTCCGATATGTCCTGCGCCCAAAACACCGATTTTCAACATACTACACTATTGTTGGACAAAAATACCGCTATATCGGGAATGAAAGTGGCTTTTTTTGGAGTCAGTTCTATTTCGGTCATACAAACTAAATATGGTGGTCGGTGAGGAAACCGACCGAAATCATCTACCGCTTCTTCCCACCCAATCCCAACGCACCCAATATACTACGGACAATTGTCCCGGCAACGATGGTCGTTGCGGTACGCACGGCCGACTTGACAAAAGGATTACCCATGATGCCCGGGTCGGCTTTTTTAGCCGTATTGGAAGCCGTTGTCTGCGAAGCGGTTGCGGCTTCCTGTAGTTTTTGGGTGAGGATTTCGTAGGCGCTCACGGGGTCGACGGCTTGGTTGTATTTAGGGACCAGTTTACTCTGGGCTACGATATTGTCAAGTTCGGTGGGCGAGAGGATGTCCATGCGGCTTCTGGGCGAACAGAGCAGCGTATGGACGAGCGGTGTCGGAATGCCTTTCTCGTTGAGTAAAGTCACAAAAGCCTCCCCGATACCCATCTGCGTCAACAGGTCTTCCGTTTTGTAGAACGTCGTTTCCGGGAAGTTTTCCGCAGCCTGCTTGATGGTCTTGCGGTCGGCGGCGGTAAAGGCGCGCAAAGCGTGCTGCACTTTCAACCCCAACTGGCTCAATATGCCCGCTGGTACGTCCTGCGGGTTCTGCGTACAGAAATAGATGCCGATACCTTTGGAACGGATGAGCTTGATGATGGTTTCTATTTTTTGCAAAAGTGCGTCGGACGCTTCCTCAAACACGAGATGAGCCTCGTCGATGACGATGACAAGCTTGGGTTTGTCGAGGTCGCCCGCTTCGGGAGAGGAGGCGTACAGTTCGTCCAGCATCTGCAACATGAACGTAGAGAAGAGCTTAGGACGGTTTTGCATGTCCGTCACACGCAAAACATTGACGATACCCAGTCCATTGTTGTCAATGCGCATCAGGTCATCCACTTCAAAACTTTTTTCGCCAAAAAACAAATCCGCATCCTGCTGTTGCAGTTCGACGACTTTGCGCAAAATTGTGCCTATGGATGTCGTTGCGATATTGCCATAAGCTTTTGTCAGTTCGTCCTTGCCTTCCTGCGAAGCATATTGCAAAACTTTGGTAAAATCTTTCAAATCAACCAACGGCAACTGCGCATCATCGCAATATTTGAACAGCATAGCGACCAGACCCGCCTGGTTATCGTTGAGATCCAGGATTTTGCTCAACAAGATAGGACCAAACTCGCTGACCGTGGCACGCAGCCTTACGCCTGCCTCGTTGCTCAACGTCAGAAATTCGGTCGGGAAACCCTGCGGTTTATATTCCATGTTGAGCAGCTGGTAACGTTCCTTGATTTTGTCGTTGGTCGCACCTTCGGCAGCCATACCGCTAAGGTCGCCCTTGATGTCCATCAACAACACGGGGATGCTGTTGTCGCTCAGGTATTCGGCGAGCACCTGCACGGTTTTGGTTTTTCCGGTACCGGTCGCACCCGCTATCAGTCCGTGGCGGTTCAGTGTTTTCAACGGGAGGAACACTTCGGCTTCGGGTACAGGCGTTCCATCCAATATACCAATACCGATTTTTACGTTGTCCCCCTTGAAGGAGTAGCCGTCCTTGACGGTCTGGATGAAAGTGTCTTTCGTTGCCATCTTTTTTGAAGTAAAAAGTAAAAAATTAAAAATGCCTAATGCCGATATGTAGCGCAATTGTTGTTTCGGTCGGCGGGGACACCTACCGATAGATTAAAAATGCCTGACGCTTATATCATTACGTAAAATTCATTTGCTATCCTTTGTTTCGGTCGTATAGCTTGAGGTAATACGCCCAATATATTAATAGAACAGGTCAGTCGCTGGTGCACGCGTGTCGCGTGTGCCTTGAGAACCTGGGGCACACGCGACACGCGTGCACCAGC
>JASGDY010000011.1:0-29055 GCA_047606825.1 Chitinophagaceae bacterium | reverse complement strand
TGCATAAACAAAAAGCTCTTCTGGTGTATATCCGAATTTTTTTCTGATACTTTTGGCTTGCGCCCATTTTTTTTCGATTGGATTAAGGTCGGGGCTGTAAGGTGGGAGGAATTCCAAAACATGCCCCTGTTCTTGTACGGCCAACAGGGCGTCGTCCCGTTTGTGGAAGGCTGCGTTGTCCAGCACGATGACTGAATTGGGAGGAACTGTCGGCAACAACCCCTGCGTAAGCCAGGCAAAGAATACATCGGAATCTATGTTGCAGTCGAACAGGCACACATTGGGCAGCCAGGAATTGCTCATTGCCCCGATTGCGTTCATCCTCCCCCTTGCGTGCCAGTCTTTGGCGGCATAACATTTTTCTCCTTTCGGGCTGTAGCCCCTTTCCCTTGGCGTATCTACGGCAAAGCCGCTTTCGTCCAGATATATGACAGGGCGTTTTTCCATATGTTCATATCGGAACAGTTTCAGCCGGAAAACAAGTCGGAGCACCCATCGGCCTTAGGATGGGACAGCGTTTTTTTTATTGCTGATCTTCAGACGCTTCAAGGCGTAGAAGATGGTGCTCTGCCTTACCCCGAATCTTTCGGCACGCTCATATTGGTAATGGTCCGGGTGTTCCTCAACGTCTTTTCGTAAGGCCTCCATGTCCACTTTCGTCGATGCCTTGCTGCGTTTGGCTTTGGGCTCTATGCGTTTCTGCCACCGGAACAATGTCCTTATCGGCACCCCGAACCTTTCTGCCGTCTCTTCAAACGTCAGCTTTTCCTGTGCCTTAATCTTAAATGCTTGCTTGCGGAAAGCTATTGGATAACTCATGTCCAAAAATATAAAAAATATGACATATTTCAATGATTTAACTATGTTATCTATGCATAGCTGTGTTGCAGGCGTATGCAATAGTTGATTTAGAAATAGAAACGGCCCCGAAACTTATTCGGGGCCGTTTCTGTTTTTTCGCAGGACCTTTGTCTCATATTGACTGTAACAAAGACCTACCCGTTTTTTACTTGACTAATAATCCTGAAACTCACCTGTATTTTGCAACTGGTTAAGTGCGCTTGCCAACTGTTCGTCGTTGGGTGCTTTGCCGTGCCATTCGTGGTGGCCGACCATATAGTCAACGCCGTAGCCCATCTGGGACTGCATCAGTATCGCAACCGGCGCATTGTTGACCAGTAATTTTTTGGCTTCTTTCAATGCATCGCTGATGGCTGCGATGTCGTTGCCTTTTGGCAGTACGATGGTCTGCCATTTGAAGGCTTTGAACTTCGCTTCCAGGTCGCCGAGGTCCATTACTTCTTTGGTCGGGCCGTCAATCTGTTGTCCGTTCCAGTCGATTGTCGCGATATAGTTGTTCAACCCAAAATTAGGTGCGGACATGATGGCTTCCCAGTTCTGCCCCTCATTCAGCTCACCGTCACCGCTCAGGGAGTAGACGATATGCGTGTCGCCGTTGTGCCTTTTAGCAAGCGCCGCGCCGATGGCAACACTCAGCCCCTGTCCCAACGACCCGCTCGCGATGCGTATGCCTGGCAGGTGCTCATGCGTAGTCGGATGCCCTTGCAGACGGGAATTTAATTTTCTGAAAGTTCCCAGTTCCGATATGGGAAAATAACCTGCCCTTGCCAATGTGCTGTAAAAAACAGGGGAAATGTGGCCGTTGGAAAGGAAAAACAAATCTTCGTCCTTGCCGTCCATGTCAAATCCTGGTTTGCGTTCCATCACGTCAAAGTACAGCGCAGTAAAAAAATCAGTACAACCGAGCGAACCGCCCGGGTGGCCGCTGTTAACGCCATGAACCATTCTTACGATATCCCTGCGCACCTGTGTCGCAAGCTGTTGCAATTCTTCAATGTTTGCCATCTTGAATATTTTTGTCTCTAATTTTGATTTGGATTAAAAAACCACCCTTGCTACAGGTAGCGACTTTCTTAAAAAGTGTAGGCAAACATACGAAAACGAATCGCTTTTTACAATTTTCGGCCGTATCAATTTTGCTGCTACTTGTAAAATGTGTACACGGACATGGCATTTGGCATCCATACATTACACAAAAGACGGATCCAAAATTGCATGGAAGCTCCTTTTCTCCAATAAAAAAACATTATTTTCAAGAGAAATTAAAGTAGGTTTGCATCCGTTTTGGATTCGATTTTTGATTCGCATCAATCAACCACACAGTAATGTCAGAAGAGTTAGAACTAGTAATGATGGACGCCGAAAGTTCTATGCAGAAGGCAATAGACCACCTCGACGTCGAGCTCACCCGCATCCGTGCCGGAAAGGCCAGCCCGACCATATTGGACGGTGTCAGAGTGGAATATTACGGTGCGCCTACGCCCATCAGCCAAGTGGCCAATATCAGCATATTGGACGCGCGTACCATCAGCATCCAACCATGGGAAAGAAATATGCTCGCTCCTATAGAGCGTGCCATCATGATGGCCAACATCGGCATCACTCCCCAAAACGACGGTGTGCAGATACGCCTGTTCATGCCGCCATTGACGGAGGAACGCCGTAGGGATCTGTTCAAAAAAGCCTCCAATGAAGGTGAACAGGCAAAAGTAACTATCCGCAACGCACGCCGCAACACCATGGACGAGGTCAAGAAGATGCAGAAAGACGGTCTCAGCGAAGACATCGCAAAAGACATCGAGAAAAAAGTGCAGGAACTCACCGACAGGTTCATCGCCACCGTCGACAAGCACCTTGCCGCAAAAGAAAAGGAAATGATGACGGTATGACGCCAATTCAAAAATAAAAAGCCAAAGGCAAAAAGTTTCTCCGCACAGTCTCCACCGGACTTTGCGGTTTGGAGAAATAAAAAAAGCTGTCCAAATACATGGATAGCTTTTTTGTCCAATATGGAGCGTATCTTTCTATACAAGGCAATCCCTATTGAAAGCCATATTCGAATAAGAATGCTTACATCAGCAAATATCCTCCATCTACCAAATATGAAGACCCAGTAATGAAACGCGCATCGTCCGACAATAGAAACAATGCCAGTGCAGCAGCTTCTTCTGGTTCGCCAATGCGTTTCAGTAAAAGCGTTTCCGCTAAGCGGTCTTCCAGTTCTTTTTTCATTTCGGGTGGCAAGCCAGCTCTGAGGTTGCTTTTGATGGGACCGGGAACAAGCGTATTGACGCGGATTTTTCGGGGAGCCAATTCCGAAGCCCAACATCTTGCTGCCGACAACAATGCTCCCTTGGTTGCGCTATATAGGGAAACAGTTGCAAGTCCTTCATAGACTGCCGTGGAAGAAGTAACCAAAACGGAACTCCCTTCTTTCAAAAAAGGCGAAACCGCCGATAGTTGCAACATTGGTGCTACCACGTTGACCTCAAACATGTCGGAAATGGCTTTTTTGTCCAATTGCTCCACTGCAGCACCTGACGCAATACCCGCATTGAGCCACAATCCGTCAAGTCCACCCAAATCTTGAATCATGGGAACAATCCGTTCCGGTGAATTGCCGTCGGACAAATCGTCCTCAATTACAATGGCGTTAGTGCCCAAAATAGTTGCTGCCTCCGACAATCGTTCTTTGTTTTTTCCGGTGATGACAACTTTGGCTCCTTCATTTACCAATCTCGTAGCACCCGCTAAACCAATACCGCTATTCCCACCTGTAATAAGGATGGTTTTACCTTCAAATCTTTTCATTGTATTTTTTGCGTTTAGTTATTGACCAACTTCATCGCCCCTTCCGGATATCGGTCGCCTGTATTGGGATATTTCTTCATAATTTCATCGATGGCTGCCAAATCTGATTCGGACAATAGGACTTCTGTTGCAGCTATATTTTGTTCCAAATATTTGATGCGTTTCGTTCCCGGAATCGGAATAATATCATCGCCTTGCGCCAATACCCACGCCAATGCCAACTGACTTCCGGTAATGTTTTTCGATGCGGCGAGTTCGTTCAGCGCATTGGCCAGATTCTTGTTGTTTTCCAGATAAGCCTCTTGGAACCGCGGCAACGACTTTCTGAAATCTCCTGTCTGCAAGTCCGCGACCTGGTTGATGTTGCTGAACAGTCCTCTTGCCAATGGCGAATATGGCACCAACGCAATCCCCAACTCCCGTATGGTCGGCAATATTTCGTTTTCCACGTCCCGGGACAATAAGGAATATTCGGATTGCAGTGCTGCGATTGGATGGACGGCGTTGGCTTTTCGGATGGAAGCGGCAGAGGCTTCGGACAGTCCGAGATAACGCACCTTGCCCGCTTTGACCAGTTCCGACATCGCTCCTACGGTTTCCTCTACTGGCACATTGGGGTCGATACGGTGTGCGTAGTACAAGTCGATGGTGTCGATTTTTAACCGTTGCAGGCTCAAGTCCACCGCCTGTTTAATCCATTTGGGAGAGCCGTCAATATACGAACTCGTAGAAATGTTGTTTGGATCCGGATTCTCTGTGTTTGGATGAAATCCAAATTTGGTGGCAATAAACACTTTCTCCCTGTTAGGCACCAAAACCTTTGAGATTAGTTTTTCATTTTCTCCATAGCCATAAATGTCGGCCGTATCCCAAAAATTGATACCCAAGTCCAGTGCTTTGTGCAGCGTGGCGACACTTTCCGCATCGTTGAATTCTCCATATCCTGCGAAACTCATCCCCATGCACCCCAAGCCGATGGCGGACAATTTTTCGCCTGTGTTTCCAAGTGTTCTGTATTTCATATTGAAGATTTTTTATGACAAAATGGTTTTAAGTCCCGTTTCCTTATAGAATAGGATGGCTTCTTTAAAATCGATTAGACTAAATTTTTTTTCATAGCCAAGATGCAAATTATTGTTGACAACCGAGGACATCAATTGTTCCCAGATTACATCCAAATCGCGTTCATTTTTGCTAACCATCCAACTGTCTATCCCAAAGCCGGCAATATTCAAGTTCTTATATATGATCGTCCCATACGAGAAAGGGGTATCGTGGGAATCCAATCTTCCATACACAATGATTTTACCAAACGGTGCGGCAACTCTGGATATTATGGAACCCAGCACGCCACCTACGGCATCCAGTATGGCATTGACTCCAATGGGGGCGATGTCCAGTATCTGCCTCTCCAGGTCCGGGTCTGCGCTATTTAACACCTGGTCTGCCCCCAACTGGAAGAGTTCATCTTTATAGTAGGCATTACGTATGACAGCAATGACATTGATTCCTTTTGCTTTCGCTAACTGTATTATCTGTTTGGATAGAGAAGAATTGGCTGCCGTCAACAAAAGCCATTGTCCATGCGTAAGCTCGGACCGTTCTATAAGCGCATACGCAGTAAAGACGTTTAAGCTCAATTGGCATGCCACCTCGAAAGGAACTTCCTTCGGAACGAACCTAAAGGACTTCTCCGGTAAATTTATTTTCTCGGTCCAGGTACCTTTGGCTCTGAAAGCTACGTGCTGCCCTATCAGCTTACCGTCTATGTTTTTTCCAACTTTTGCGACAATGCCAGCCGCCTCAAGTCCTGCTATCTGCGGAAAGTCAGGTTTTTGCCGGTAATTTCCTTGTATGAACATTTCGTCCGAAGGATTGATAGGTCTAGCCAGAATATTGATTTGCACCTCGTTTTCCAAGGGATTTTCTATTTCTATCCGATCCAGTTGCAACTTTTCTGTCCATGCGCCCGCTTCTTTAAAAATGACAGCTTCCATTGTATTTTGTTTTTGCATTTTACCAAAGGGTACTCCTTTCTTACTCTTTATCAGTTAATGCGTTAAGAACGTTTTTTTGGGGAAATCCTTTTATATATGCAAAACTATCCGGAACAGTACGCTTATATTTCAACTATTCAAACCAATAATTACAAATTTCAAACAATCGATACCCAAAGGTTATATTATCTCCTTCGGCAGACGTGCATCTTTGGGTGTGACGCCTGTATGCTTTTTGTAAAAGTTGTTGAAATAGGCCGGGTATTCAAATCCCAGGCAATAGGCAATCTCCGATATCGGCCAGTTGCTGTGCCGCAGCATGTCGTTAGCCTCGACGATAATTCTGTTGGCGATATGCGTCGTCGTTGTTTCGCCGGTAGCTTCTTTGACGGCTCTGTTGAGATGGTTGGTGTGTATGGATAGCTGGTCTGCATAATCCTTGGCGGATTTCAGCTTCAGTTGATTATGGAGCGAATCGATGGGGAACTGGCGTTCGAGCAGTTCGAGGAACAGGGAAGTAATCCGTTCGGAGGCATTGTTTTGTGTTCCGTTGGTGGCTGCGGGTTTCATTTTCAGTACCTCGTGGATGACGAGGTGTAGGTAGTTGCGCAGCAAATCCTGTTTGTAAGGATAGCTTTGCGTGTTTTCTTCCATCATTTTTTCAAAAAAGGAAGCAATATGCTTTTCCGTTTTTTCGTCGGGATAAAACAGTTTGTCCGTTCCTACCTGAAACATGGGAAGCTTGCTTAGCAACGCGTCTTGCTGTTTGGCAAACGCCTCGTTGAAAATGCAAAACCATCCTAGTTGCACACCTTCGTCCGATTGCCAGTAATAAGGTACTTTGGGCGTGGTAAACAAAACCGCAGGACGGTTGACGGTAAATTTTTTGTCCGCATATTCCAATGTGCCCTCTCCCCGTATCAGGGTAACTTTATAGTAATCCCTTCTGGAATAGGGATGTGCCCCGTTGCAGGACGACCGTTCAAACACGTTGACGTGCGGGCGTTCCTGCGTGATGGCTTCGTCCGAGTTATAACAGATACGCTTATAAAAAGCTTGGAGGTTTTCCCTTTCTTTCATACTACAAAATTATAAAATTCAAATATTACAAACAGTTTATCTAAAAATAAACTTCACATACAATAGAAATGCGCAATGAAACAATGAACGCGATAACCAATATAGTTTCCTTATTTTTATGTTCACAAAACCGCACCGTATGCCTAAAATCAAGCTCAACGACATCAGCACAGATCCGCCAAAATCTATTTCCAAGGCGAAAGTCAAAAAGGAACTTCCCGGAATCATTGCGGAAATATCGGCACTGCAAAACCTTTTGTATGCATCTTCCCAATACGCGCTGCTCGTCATATTGCAGGGAATGGACGCCAGCGGTAAGGACGGTACCATCAAAAAAGTGTTTCGCGAGGTCAACCCGCAAGGCGTGGAAGTGCATTCCTTCAAAGTGCCGACCGACCAGGAACTCGCGCATGACTTTCTCTGGCGCGTCCATCTACAGACACCCGAAAAAGGTATCATCAAAATATTCAACCGCTCGCATTACGAAGACATAGTGGTCACGCGCGTCCACAAAATCATCGATGACACGACCGCCAAAAAGCGCATGGAAGCCATCAACAATTTTGAAAAGCTGTTGACCGACAACCATACCGTTGTGCTGAAGTTTTACCTGCACATTTCGCACAAAGAGCAGTTGAAACGTCTAAACGAACGTCTCAAGGACCCCGAAAAGAAATGGAAATACAACGGCAACGACTTCAAGGAATCGGTGCACTGGGACGAATACCTCAAGGTTTACCAAGACGCGTTCAACAACTGCAACCAGCCCGAATGGACCGTCGTCCCCGCTGACAAAAACTGGTACAAAGAATATGTCGTCGCTTCCGCCGTACATGTCGCACTCAAAAAACTGAACCTGCAATACCCCGCCATAAAAAACATTTAGGAAACGTTAAACTTTTATTGGTGTAATCATTATATTTGTAATGTCATCCTATCAATTGTAACAAATAAAACTATTCAACATGGGATTTATTAAAGAATTTAAAGAGTTCGCCATAAAGGGGAACGTTGTGGATCTCGCTGTCGCGGTAATCATCGGCGGTGCTTTCGGTAAGATTGTCACTTCGCTGGTGGACGATATCATCACGCCGGGTATATTGACTCCTGTACTCAAAAAGGCCAATCTCCAGAACCTTACCGACCTTGTCATTCCCGGCACGGCCATCAAGTACGGTAGCTTTTTGTCCAATGTCATTTCTTTCATCATCATCGCGCTGGCGTTGTTCATCATCATCAAACTGATAAACGCGACGAAAAAGAAAGAAGTGCCTGCTCCCGAGGCACCGGCAGAACCGTCTTCCACAGACAAGCTGCTGATAGAAATCCGAGATGCACTGAAAAGCAAATAAGTCTCCCTTTTATACTATTTTTGTACAATCCCGAATCCATTTCGGGATTTTTTGATTTCTTACTTTTAATAAAAATCGGCCGTTGAGTACCTCCGTTAATTACCAGATTAAGCTTCCCCAGTTTGAAGGACCTTTTGACCTGTTGCTGTTCTTCATCGAACGGGACGAACTGGACATTTACAATATACCCATCAACAAAATCACGACGGACTTCCTTGATTACGTCCACCGACAGGAACAGCTCAACATCGAACTGAGCAGCGAGTTCATCCTCTTCATCGCGACGCTAATGCGCATCAAGGCCAAGATGCTGCTGCCCAGAAAAGAAGTGGACGCCGAAGGCAACGAAATCGACCCGCGTCAGGAACTCATCGACAAACTATTAGAATACAAAAAATACAAACAGGCTGCCGCGGAACTTGCCGAAAAAGAAGCCCTGCGACTCTTGATGCAGAAACGCGGCAATATCCAAAAAGAACTGCTCAGCATCGGTGAACAGGCGGCGGAAGGCACTGAAATACAGACACTCACGATTTTCCGCCTCATGAAGACTTTTGAAAAAGTCATGCAGCGCCTACAGGACAAAAACAACCGCCCGGTCCACACCGTTGTCAAGTACAACTACACGATGGAAGGCACACGTGAGTCTCTGATGACGGAAATAAAGTCACAGCACACGGTCTCCTTCGAAAAAGTTTTTTCCGTCTGCGAAAACAGGATTCATGCCCTGTTTATGTTTCTGTCGTTGCTGGAACTGGCGCAGATGCGTTTCATGACCGTACTGGTCGGTGAGGGACGCAACAATTTCATCATCGAGTGGAACGACCGCCGCGACGAGGAGATAGCGGACATCAGCCTTCCGGAGAATACGTTTTCGGAAGATGGGGAAGTTGTTGGGTGAGTGTTTGGGAATGGTAACAGGCAGACAGCTTTCTTGTCTATCCCATCGCAAAAGCCGTCAACACCCAGTTATGCTCCACATCCACGACCGGCGCACCGCAGTACGTGCAGGCATCGTCTGTCGTATCGTCAAACGGCGCGCCACAGCTTGCGCATTCGTAGCTGTAAGCGATTTCCCTGGGTGGCGTCTGCAACGCACGCAGCTTTTTGGAAAGTACCATGCTGAACCGCGCATCCACAAAATCCCGGTCTATCCAATTGATATTGTTGCCGTCGACCAATACGCGCTTGAAACTTGCGCCCAAGTCAAAATGAAGGTTAAGGTTGCCGTCATCCGTACTGTAACTGGACAAGGTAACGTCATTGAGGTACAGCCGGTCAAAAACAAAAATGCCGTTCTTGTTTTTGAGGTCCTGTATTTGCTGCCCCAAATCCTTGCTGGCAAAGCGTTCCAGCTTTCTGTTGCTGTCGCCGCTGAGGATTTCCATGATTTGCATAAAGACATTGGACGCGATGTCTTCCATCCGTTGCGCGGCAAACAGCGGGTCATTTTGGACGAGCGCGCGTAGGTGTTGGTCTGCAAGCAGACTCGTTTTTCGGGTTTCATAATCCTGGTCCTGTGTGATTTCGCTCAATATCCAGTCGTAAGCCGCATTGTTGACAAGCGTGCCGCAGCTTTTGCAACGGCTGACCTCTCCTAGTTTGTTTTCCAATGACGCGCCGCAGTTGGGACAGTTGTCGCTGCTGTACAAGTCAGCGTTGCTCGCTTTCGCATCTTTCCTGCGGACAAAAGTCCAATATTCCGAATCCGTATCCCCGTAATAGGTTTCGTTGAGCGATGGATATTTCTGGCAGATAAACTGGTCGTCCATCGAAAACGTCACAATGATGTCGGCACAGTCGTAGGCACCGTCACTGTACACATTGGCAACGGAGATGTCATGGATTCTGATATTGCTCAGGTAGTTGGCCTGTGTGAGTTGCTGCATCATCTCAAACTGCGCGGAGAAACGTTGGTACACACCATCGCTAATCCATTTGCGTACCTTGCCAAGGTTCTGTTCCTGCCAGGCCTGCTGTATTTCGAGGAAGGCGGTTTTTACCTTTTGGGGAGTAAGGCCTTCCGGGAAATCCTGGCTGCCTCTTGGAGCTTCCTCGTCCGTATCCGCGTCATTGCCCAGTAAAGCACCGACCACATCGCCAATCGCACCGCCAACAGCCGTGCTGCCAAGTGTTCCGACAAGGTTGTTGCGGTTGGTATTGCCTTTTTTCAATAGATTGATAACGACGACGATAATGATAATAAAAATAATAAAACCCAATCCTCGAGTGCCGCCGCTTCCGCCACTACTAAAACCGCCGCCGCCATAGCCATCGCTACTACTACTGTGGCTGCTGTGCCCACCGCCGCCGCCGCCACGTGCGAAAGCTTCCGTGCAGGCACTGGTAAATGTCAGCAATAGGAGCGAAGCGGCCTCTGTTGCTTTATCGGAGTAACCTTGATTTCGTTTCATGGGTATTTCATTGATTCGTTGCAATGTCCACAAACTTTATGTTTTTCCGGTCGTCCGTATAGGCGATGTGGACAATATGGTCGGTGCTTTCGATGATTGCCGGATAGCTGTATTCACCGGTATCACCGTGGTTTTCCAATGTTAACACGTCTTTCCAGTCGTTTCCGTTGGCCGAGACGGCGATTTTCAATATCGCGCGGCCAAGCCACCAGTCCTTACCCGAAACCATCGGATTGTACACCAGCATCTGCGTCCCGTCATGCAGACTCACCGCGTCGATACCCGAATTGGGATTGGGCAAGCGGATGGGCGACAGCGTAGACCAAGTGTTGCCGTTGTCGGAAGACCAAGTCTGCACGATGACATTTTGTCGGCTGCGGCAAAGCATTTGCAACCTGTTGCGATATTGCAAAATCGTGGGTTGTATCACGCCAAAACTATCGCAGTCGATGCTGATATATTGCCAGTGTTTGCCATATTGGTCGGAGCGTTCCAGATGTACCTGCCAGGTTTTTTCGTCTTTGCTTTCCGTGCTGGACGGATAGAGTATCGTGCCGTCTGCGCGTTGGAATGGTTTGTTGCGGACAGGACCGAGGAAGTTGTCCGGAAGTTTTTGGGCAGTCGACCAGGTTTTTCCGTGGTCGAGGGAGATTTTTCTTTCTGCCCACCATTCGCGCGGGTTGGGGCCGACTTTATAGTCCAGAAAAAGCTGTCCGCTTTTGGACAAAAACAAAACGGGATTCCAACAAGCGACGGAATCGCCGTTGGTGTTTTTGCCTTCTGCCAGTTTAATTAATTCGCCCCATCTATTATTTTTTAAATAACGAAAACGCGCCCAGATACATACATCTTTCGCACTTTCGTGGTCGCCGCCAAACCAGGCGTAGAGCAATGTGTCCCTGCCAGTCGCCACAACCGTCGCGGCGTGGCAACTTTTGAAAGGCGCATTGTGCAGCACACGACCGGAATCCAATATGCGGTAGGATTGTGTGTGGCAAGATAGCGCAGCGATGGGTATCATTAGAGAAAAAAGGAATTTGATAATTAGAAGATTTGGTTAATTGATAATATTGAATAAAAAGGTAAAAATAAAAAATACGAATATAAAATAGGGGCTTCCATTTTTATGTAAATACCTTTATATAATAAGCCATATCAAACTTTGATATTGAGCATATTGTTTTTTTACCTCTCACTTTATTGTGGCAATGGCGGCGGCACATTATTAAACAAAGAAGTGAGTTCCGCAACGGAATCGGCCTGCGCCCATCCCACCATTCCGTTTTTCCACACCAGACTGTCTTTTTTCAGAGTGCCGAACTGCGCCATCTGCGCAAGGTTCGCGGCATCAAACGGTCCCGTCTGTTGACCATTGGACGCAACGAAAAACTGTACGGTATGCGGTATCGGCGGCGGCACTGTATTGGGCTGCGGGTTGGCAGCCGCGCCCATCGTGTTGGCCATGATATTGCCCATGCCAACGCCGACGCCCATACCGACGCCCATGCCACCAACGCCGGGATTGGCGGCGGCGGTTTCGATGCTTTGCGCGGCTTTCATCTGCGCGAGTTTTTGCATATCGATTTTGTCCAAGCGTGAGTACGCAAATATTTCTTTTTTAATGTCGTCGGGCATGGAGACGTTTTCAATCAGGAACTTCGTGATTTTAAGTCCGTAGGATTCAAAATCCTGGTTGAGTTTTTCCTGACAGAGGTTGGAAAGGTCTTCCACGTTGGCGGCGACTTTTTCAATCGGGATATTGCCGCTGCCAATGGCGTTGGTAAATTTTGTGACAATCAGGCTACGCAACTGTCCGTTGATGTCGTCCGTAGTAAAATCACCGTTGGTTCCGGCGATTTCCTTGATGAACTTGCCACCGTCCTCCATACGGAACGCAAACGTACCAAACGCCCGCAGCTCAATCATCCCAAAGCGTTCGTCCGCAAGGGTTATCGCGTTTTTGGTGCCCCAACGCTGGTCCACAAACTGTTTGGTGCTGACGAAGAAAATATCGGCCTTGAAAGGGCTGTCGAAGCCATATCTCCAGCCTTTCAGCGTTGCCAGGATCGGCATGTTCTGCGTTTCCAGCGTGTACATTCCAGGTTGGAACACGTCGGCGATTTTGCCTTCGTTCATAAAGACCGCCTGTTGTGATTCCCGGACGGTCAGTTTCGCGCCCATCTTGATTTCGTTCTGGTAGCGCGGAAATTTCCAAACAAGCGTGTCGCCGGTATTGTCTGTCCAGTCGATGATATCGACAAATTCGTTCCTAAGTTTATCAAATAGGCCCATAGCTCAATTTTTTAAAAGTGAAAATGACTGAATAAAGATAAGGTCTTTGTATGTTGGACAGTTTACCGCTCGTGTAATTTTTGAAATATTTATATTGCGGAATATAAAGTCAAGAAAAAATGAAATACTTTAACGCAAAATATCTTTTCGTTTTCCTATTGTTTTTTATAGTTGGTTATACGCAGGCACAGGATGCCGATTATGGAAAAAAGATAGTGAAAAAGTTGTCGTGTGCATCATTCAAAGGTCGCGGCTATGTCCAAAATGGCGATAAGAAAGCTGCCCGGTATGTCGCAAAACAATTTAAGAAAAATGGTGCGATTCCGTTCCCGTCCAACAACAATCGATATCTCCAAGACTATAAAGTTGCAGTCAATTGTTTTCCTAAAAAAATGGAAATACAATTAAATAATCAAAAACTTCAACCCGGCGTAGACTTTCTCGTTGATGCGACAAATCCGTCCATAAAAGGAAGTTACCATATCGTGATTGGACAACGTCGAGACATGTTGGATTCCCTATCCCTGTTTGCTTTGGTCCGGAAGGCTGCCGATAGTTTTTTATATTTTGACAACAGTACAGACAGCACCGAATCCAAAGAAGAAACTAGTGCCATCAACCAAAATATGCGTTATCTACAAGCGGACAGTTCCTTGCCTATAAAAGGTATTGTATTGTATAGTCCGAAAAAATTGACATGGACAGTCTTGTCTTTCCAAAATCCTAAACCATTAATCGAGCTGCATAAAAAAATAAACAATCCACAAACGATACAACTCAATATAGATGCCCATCTGGACACAAACTATCAAACACAAAACATTGGCGGATATATTAAAGGAACGGAAATTTCGGATTCGTTTTTAGTTATTACCGCACACTATGACCATTTAGGGAAAATGGGAAAGAAGACGACATTTTATGGTGCGAACGACAATGCAAGCGGCTCAGGTTTTATATTGGCGTTGATGCGTTATTTCCAGAAACATCCTTCAAAATACAGTATCGCGTTTCTTGCTTTTTCAGGGGAAGAACTGGGACTGAAAGGTTCTGAATATTTTGTCGCACATCCTTTGCTGGACTTGAAAAAGATTAAGTTTCTCTGTAATTTCGATATGGCGGGAACCGGCGTTGACGGCATCCAAATCGTTAACAGCACAATATTTACCAAGCAATACGATAGGCTTAAAAACATTAACGACCACTATCATTTCGTTAAGGAAATCAAGCAGCGCGGTGAGGCGGCCAACAGTGACCATTATTGGTTTTATCGACACGGCGTTCCGTCTTTTTTCTTTTATACGCTCGGCGGTGTCAACTATCACGATGTCAACGATACCTACAACTCTTTGCCTTTCGATGCGTGGAACAATTATTTAAAACTTGTCGAAGCGTTTATTGGAGGTACTTAAAGATTGCTGTTCGGGATTTGTAACCCCGAACAGCAATCTTTAACCATTCCGCTTTTTTCCTTAATTTCACTGATGCAAAAGACCATTATCGCACTATTCTTTCTGTTCACATTCGTAACTGGACAGACGCAGAAACCCAAAGAAACAAGCGCCTCCGATATCTTCCTACAACTCAAAAAGCTCAATGTATTGGGCTCCGTCCTATATATGGCAGCACATCCCGACGACGAAAACACCGCTCTCATCGCCTATTACGCTAACCAGAAACTATACAATACCAACTATCTTTCGCTGACGCGCGGAGACGGTGGGCAGAACCTCATCGGCTCGGAATTGCGCGAAAAACTTGGCATCATCCGAACGCAGGAACTCTTGCAGGCAAGGCGGACAGATGGCGGCAACCAATATTTCGCGACGGCCAACGACTTCGGTTTTTCCAAAAATCCGGAAGAGGTTTTCTCCAAATGGAACAAGGATACCTTGTTGGCAAATGCGGTATGGATTATCCGGAAATTGCAGCCCGACGTAATGATGACGCGCTTTCCAAAAGATGCACGTGCCGGACACGGACAACACAGCGCATCGTCCATATTGGCGGAAGCGGCGTTTAAAGCAGCGGCGGACCCCAAAGCCTTTCCGGAACAACTGCAATATGTCAAACCTTGGCAGGTCAAGCGTTTGGTGTGGAACACTGGTTCGTGGAGTTTTGCCAATCGTTCCGATTTTCAAGTCTACACGGCGCGGCTTGTACATTTTAATATTGGGCAATTCAATCCTTATATCGGAATGTCCGTTGGCGAGATTGCCGCGCAAAGCCGCAGTATGCACAAAAGCCAGGCATTCGGTACGGCGGGCAACCGCGATGCCGACGAGGAATATTTTGAACCGACGTTGGGCATTACGGCAAAAAATGATTTGTTTGAGGACATCAACACGACATGGACACGCATACCGCAAGGCGCAACGGTGCAGCAATATGTCGACCAGGCGATTGCACATTATGACATGGGTGCGCCGGACAGGATTTTACCTTATTTAACAAAAGCCTGTCAAGCTATCAACCGCTTGGCAGATAGCTATTGGAAAAGAGAAAAAATAGAAGAAACAAAGCGTATTATCCAAAATATCTTGGGACTATACATGGCTTCAAACACAGCGCAGTCAACAGTTTCACCTGGAGACAAACTTTCCGTTACGACGGAAATTACCAATCGGTCGCATCAAACGATACAATTAGACAAAATTACTTTTTCCATTAATGGACAGGAGCAGACAATCAATAAACAATTAAATGAAAAAGATTTTTCAACTATTGTACGTTCCGATATTCAGATTCCGGTAGATGCACCTTATTCGGTACATTATTGGTTGCGTCTTCCGTACAACGACGACATGTACCATGTCCAGAACATACAGGACCTTGGCCAACCCGAAAACGTTCCAGCGATAACGGCGAAACTATATATGCACATTGTGGGCGATACTTTTTCCTATGAAATCCCGGTGCGTTATAAACAGGTCGATGCCGTGAAAGGCGAGCTCGTCAATCCCCTATACATCACGCCCAAAGCCTTTGTCAATATGGACAACGTGACATATATGTTTCCCAACAACCAAGCAAAAACGATAACAATAAAAGTATTGTCCAACAATGATGCCGTAAAAGGAATCGTGCAGCTTGACCTGCCAAATGGCTGGACGGCAACACCCGCTTCACAGGACGTGCAGCTTGCAGCAAATGACGAAACGGATTTGATATTTGGAATACAACCATCGACGGAAACGCCCAATGGCATTATATCCGCACATATTACAGTCGATGGCACCACGACTAATCTAAGTGCAGACCGTATCCAATATGACCATATTCCAACGCAGCTATATATGCCCAAGGCCATCGCTAAAGCGGAAAACTTTGCGATAAAGACAAAAGGGAAAAATATCGGCTATCTCATGGGCGCCGGCGACGACGTACCTGCCGGTTTGCGTCAGATTAGCTACAATGTTACGCTTTTGCAGGACAAGGATATGGCAGTTGAAAAACTACGGCAATACGATGCCATCATGGTCGGTATCCGAGGCTACAATACATTGCCGAAAATCGCACACTATCAGGACATCCTGTTGCAGTACTGCAAAAACGGTGGCAATGTAATGGTGCAGTACAATGTGTTCCGTGGGCTGGTTTCGGATAAGATAGGGCCCTATCCCATCACGTTGTCCAATGACAGGGTTACGGACGAAAATGCTCCTGTGACGTTTGTCAATCCAAATCATCCTGCACTCAACATTCCCAACAAAATAACGCAAAAAGATTTCGACGGTTGGGTGCAGGAGCGAGGACTGTATTTCCCCTCGGCATGGGACAACCATTATCAAACAATCATTGCTAGCCATGACCCGAACGAAAAGAATCTGGATGGAGGTATATTGGTTACGCAATATGGCAAAGGTTATTTTGTCTATTCCGTTTATGATTGGTTCCGTGAATTGCCGGCTGGTGTTCCCGGTGCGTACCGTCTATTGGCTAATTTATTGTCGTTGGGAAAGGATTGAAATGATAAAACTGATTGATTGGTTTAGATTCCATATTTACAAATTTTTGTAAATATGGAATTAGATTCCATTTTTGCATATTTTTGCAAAAATGGAATCCTGATGATAAAGCGGATGATATTGCCGGAAGCAAAAGATATGCTGCAACAATTTAGGACGTTGTGCATAACAGGGCCGCGCCAAAGTGGCAAGACAACATTAAGCAAAATGCTCTGTCGCAACAAACCGTATCTCAGTTTTGAAAACCCGGAGATACAAGGCCAAGCTGAAGAAAACCCAGAAAAGTTTTTAGCACAATACAAAAACGGAGCGATATTGGATGAAGTACAGCGCGTACCTGTCATCTTCCGTTACCTGCAAGGTATATTGGACAAAAACAACAAACGTGGCCAATTTATATTGACGGGTTCCAACAACTTTCTATTGCAGGAACAGGTGTCACAATCCTTGGCGGGACGAGCCGGTTATTTGTCGCTGTTGCCATTGAGCTATGCGGAGCTCGTCGATGCCAAACTGAACAAAACAAATGTACACCAACATATATTGACAGGCGGCTATCCCGAAATATGGGCAGAGGGCTTAAAGCCCGACAAGTGGATGAACAGTTACGTACAGACGTATGTACAACGGGACGTACGCCTCATACGCAACATTGCAAGCCTTGCGGCATTTAATCGATTTCTATATTTATGCGCCAACTATGCAGGACAGATTTTAAATAGGGATGAACTGTCAAAACAAGTGGGCGTAGATACCAAGACTATTTTGTCGTGGTTGGGTTTGCTGGAAAACAGTTACATTGTTTTTTTGTTGCAACCATGGTACAACAACATGAACAAAAGAATTATCAAAAGTCCCAAACTGTATTTCTACGACACAGGTTTACTTTGCCATTTGTTAAATATTAAAAGTGCAGATACCTTAAAAAAAGCGAACATCTATGGCGGCATATTTGAAAACTGGATTATCGCAGAAATCAAGAAAAACAATTTCAATGCGGGGATTTCAGACGGTATGTATTATTTTAGAGACAGTACAGGTAATGAAGTGGACTTGGTATTGGAACGCGAAAACAATCCTGCCGCCATTGAAATAAAAGCCGGTACCAAGTATAATGCCTCTATGCTGAAAGGTATCCAATACTGGCAAAAACTCCAGCCGGGCAACCAGACAAGTATTGTTCTCTATGGTGGCAACGAAACAAAAATCATTGATGAAAGGACAAGTGTCATTCCGTGGCATGAAGTAGGGAATATTTAATTATTTAGACTATTTATTTAATTTATAAAACATTCCATGCAACAGGAAAAGAAAGGGTTGGTAAGGGCTTTGGGATTGGGACAGGCGACAATGCTCAATATGATTGACATGGTCGGCATTGGTCCATTTGTTGCGCTGCCGATTATATTGTTGGGATTTCCTGGCAGGTTTAGTCTGGTGCCGTGGTTGATTGGTGCGGTTATCAGTTTGGCGGATGGACTGATATGGTCGGAGCTCGGCGCGGCTTGGCCGGAAGCGGGCGGCAGTTTTATTTTTTTACAAAAAATATACAAAGGGAAAACGGGTCGGATGTTTGCGTTTTTGTATAGTATGCAGACATCGGTGCACCTGCCGTTGGTAATGACGAGTGCAACTTTAGGGCTGGTCAATTATTTAAAATATGTGGTCGTTCTAAATTATTGGCAGGCCAAATTAGTCATGATTGGTATCGTATTGATTGTAGTTGCTTTACTTTACCGCAAAATCAGCGCGGTTGGTAAGATTGGTACGGTATTGTCGGTCATTATGGTTTTTCTGTTGGGGTGGACAATCGTGACGGGAGCAGTGGCGTTTGACCGCCATATACTCGCGGCTAATTCCGCATCCATGCCCGTCCTTTCCGATTGGTGCAATACGGCGGTTTGGATATTGGTCGGGCAGTATTCCGCCAAGGCGGTGTATGCTTATCTGGGTTACTATAATGTCTGCCATATTGGTGGCGAAATCAAACAACCGCAGAAAAATATTCCGCGCAGTATCTTGTTGTCGATTGTCTTTATCGCATTGCTGTATATCGGGATGCAATGGGTCGTCGCAGGTTCCGTTCCCGCAAGCCAGGTCCAGGACGGCAATGTGCCATTGCTGAGTATCTTATTTGAAAAAGTCTATGGCAAACAGGTCGCTTATTTCGTCACGGCAATACTGGTCGTCGTCGCCTGTTCGTCGCTGTTTTCGCTGATGCTGGGCTATTCCCGGATTATCTATGCCGCTGCGAAAGAGGGCATGCACTTCAAAGTCCTGTCGCACCTGCATCCGACCAAACATTTTCCCGATTATGTGTTGTTGATTTTTGGGGGCGTTGCAATATTGTTTTGTCTGTTTTTTAGCGAAGCGTCGTCGGTGTTCAGTTTTATCGTGATTACGCGCATTTTTATTCAATTCATTCCGCAGGCTGTTGGCGTAATACGGATGCGGCTGCAAAACAGAAAAAGGGAACTCCCATTCCAAATGCCCCTGTATCCATTGCCCGCATTGTTTTCCATCCTGGCGTGGCTGTTTTTGTTCTTTACCGCGGGAAGTAAATATTGCCTGCCGGGAATTGGTGTATTGGCAGTGGGGCTGGCGTTGTATTTCTTGTTTTTTAATAAAAAGGGAAAATAGCCAAAATTGTTCCGAAGGAAACCTATTAAAAATAGCGTGGTCAAAATTTGTTTTCGTAGCCATAAAATTGTTTTCTCACAAGATTACGCGGATGGGCTCGGAAAAAGCATCCGTGATTTTCTATGCCATCTGTGGTCCACTACTTTTGACGAAGAATCAAAATAAATCCATCTTTTTGGCGTTTAGAAAGGCAAAACATATCGTTTGTCCTTTTCTGTAATGTGGTTACCAAGCCGAATATTCCAAAATCTTTTGACAACCCTATTGGTTGTTTTTTGTACGTTGCATTCCCGTGCACAGCATATCGGTTATCTGGAAGGACGTATTCTGGACAAGGAAAAAAAAACAGTCGCAGGTGCAGCGATTGCACGCTCGGGTAGGACGACAGGCGTGGTCAGCAACGATTCGGGTTATTTTACGTTGCAGATTCCGTCGGGCATCATGGTTACGGTTGAGTTTTCGGGACTCAACCACAAAACGGAAAAGAGACGCTACCAACTCAATAAAAACCAGCATCGCCATGTCACGATTGTATTGGAATCCGAAATCAAGCAACTGCGCAATGTCAAAGTGCAGGACAGCCGCATACGCACACAGCCCGGCACAATCCATGTAGACCCGAAAAAATCCAAAATAAATCCATCGCCCATCGGTGGTATCGAAGGTCTTATCAAAACCTTGGTTGGCAGCAACAACGAACTGACCTCGCAGTACAACGTGCGGGGCGGCAACTACGACGAAAACCTTGTCTATGTCAACGATTATGAAATCTACCGTCCTTTTTTGATACAGAATGCGCAGTCCGAGGGCCTGAGTTTCATCAACGCTGACTTGGCGGAAAACGTGCGGTTCTCGATGGGTGGTTTTCAGGCGAAATACGGCGACAAGATGAGCTCGGTTCTGGACGTAACGTACAAGCATCCGGACACGGCGGCGGGTTCGGCGTATATTGGGATGCTGGAGCAAGGACTGCATCTGGAAGGTGTTTCCAGGAACAAAAAATTTACGTATCTATTTGGTCTCCGCAACCGCACCAACCGCAACATCACGAGCAGCCAGGCGACGGACGGCAATTATATACCGTCGTCGTCGGACGTGCAGGGATTGTTTACGTATGATGCGGGCAATGATTGGCGTTTTGAATTGTTGGGCAACTACAACCGGACGAAGTTTACGTTTTTCCCGCAAAGTTTGCAGTTGACGACATCCGTGCTTTCGCCGTTGTACACCGCCGACATCAACGCCAATTTTACATTTGAGGGAAGTGAAAAAGACAAATACACGACCAACTTTGTCGGGCTGGCCGCGATGAAGCAAGTCAGCAAAAACGTACAGCTTAAGTGGTTGTTTTCGCATTATGGCGACCGAGAAGCGCAGAACAGCGACATTGCTGCGACGTATAGCCTGGACGCGGGCGAAAACGGAGAGTCCAGCATTTTGGGACAAGGAAGCAATATCAACTATTCGCGCAACAGCCTGAAAATCGACCTGTGGACCGCGCAGCATAAAGGTTCGTGGCGCACGGGAAAACATTTTTTGCAATGGGGTTTGTTGCTCGAAAGACAGTCCGTCAACAGCAAAATCAACCAATGGACGTATCTGGACTCCGCCGGATATGCCTTGCCCAATACCAACGGTGACGAACTGGTTTTAAATGACTGGATGCTCGACGATTCCCGCTTTTCGCTGGCTCGGACGACCGGTTTCGTCCAGGATAATATACAATGGGGCGAAAAGAATATTTTCACCATACAGCCCGGTATCCGCTACAACTACAATACTTTGAACAAACAATTCCTGTTGTCGCCGCGCGTTTCTTTTTCATTCCAACCCAAGTCATGGGAAAAAGACATCGTGTTCAAAGGTGCAGTCGGCATCTATGACCAACCGCCGTTTTACCGTGAAATGTTGGCTTACGATGGCACAATCAACAAAGAACTGAAAGCGCAGAAAAGCATACAGGCAAGTGCGGGAGCGGACTATTTTTTTACCATTGGACAAAGACCTGTCAAACTCGTCGCGGAAGCCTACTACAAAAACATGAAGGACGTAGACCCTTACGACATCGACAACGTGCGTATCCGCTACTACGGCAACAACAACGCCAAAGCCTACACTTACGGTGCGGAAATGCGCCTGTTTGCCGACCTCGTCAAAGACGCGGAAAGCTGGTTCAGCATAGGTTATATGAAATCCATGGAAAAAATAGACGGTCTCAACTACACGCAGTTTCTCAACGCGTCGGGTGAGGTCATCACCGCTAATACCACGGACGAAACACCTGTTGCTACCGAAGAAATTCCAGTGGGTTGGCTGCGCCGCCCAACCGACCGACGGGTGACCGTCGGTATGTTTTTCCAAGATTACCTGACGACCAACAAAAACAACAAAGTCCACCTCAACATGATTTATGGCAGCAACCTGCCGTACAACGTTCCGGGAAGTGCGCAGTACCGCAACAGTTTGCAGATTGACCCTTATGTGCGTGTGGATATTGGTTTTAGCACTTTGTTGTTTGACGGTATGCAGCCGCACCGCAGCCACAATCCTTTTGCGGCATTTAAAAATATTTGGGGGAGCATCGAGGTCTTTAACCTTATTGACCGTTCCAATATCATCAGTTATACGTTGATTAAGGACTATAACAATAACCTTTATCCTTTACCCAATAGGTTGACGCCAAGGTTATTGAATTTTAAGGTGGTGGTGGAGTGGTAGCGCGTAGATTTTAGCATTTAACAGATAGGTTGGAGGATGCTTTTTAGGTCATGATTATTTCCATATTGTTCTCAACAATTATTTTCATTCTAAGAAGTAAAAAATGGAATATGTCATCCCTAAATTAAATGCTGCATGGGACATTACGGCTCCTAATATTGAGCCTGAATTTTTCCGGCATTGAAAAAATAAAATACTTGCTATGAACATACTTAATACCCATATTATAGTTGGAATTGTTAAGAACCTCCATCCATTGTTGACAAAGACAAATCCAAAATGCGAAATATGTGTCAATGCGAATGCCAAACTATCAATGATGGATGCTTTGCCTTCCCCAACAGACTTTGCAAAGCTTGAATGCACAATCCCGCGAAAAAAGAGTTCTTCGCCAATAGGACTGAAAGTCATTCCTGTAACCGCTGCGACAACAAATAATATTTGTTTGTCATTTGGTTTCATACCTATAGGAATGTTATACGTTTTGGCAATGTAAACATACCAATTTTCAAATGTGTTTCGGTAGAGTAGTTTCCCTAAAAAATACAGTAGCTCGCTGTAGACTAATCCTATGATAAATGCCAACAACAACCAATAGTATTTTTTAGGTTTTGTAAATCCAATTTTTGCTCTCCCGAATCTCGTCAAAAATATAAATGGCGCAAGTGCGGAGATAAGCATCATTAAAACAATAGAACTATAACTTGCGGAATTTTCGTTTATTTTCAAGACCAAAATAAATCGTGGGATACAAATGACAAGAATTAAGAATAATCCAAATTTCCAATTAAAATCAAAAAAATTCCGCCAAAAAGGTTTTAGTTCGTCTTTCATGTTTTCTCGAATTTCTTTTTATTAATCGTTTGGGTAATTATGCCCTATGTGTGAAATATAAACCCTTACCGGTTATGCGTTTCAGAAAACTTAATAGGTCATATATCTTGCTCCCATTAATAGCTTGATATTTTTTTAGCTATTTTTATAATACACAAATATATCAAACCATTTCAAACAAGATGCATCAGGTCTAAAAATGTTTGGAATTTTTGTGGTGCGTGCGGACACGACCATGGTGTAATGCTGAAAGGGTTGAATGTTTGATAATTATTATTCAACCCGTGATTTGCGTAAGTTGCAAGTGTCTGTCCACTGATTACTGTCCGCCGATGTACTAACTTTCCATCTTTCCGTCTCCGCATTATTGCCCTATCTTTGCTGACTCGTAAATCATACATCAATTTGGCAATCGCGACGATATATAAATCCACAGGCAGTTGGTACATCGCAAAGACCGACGACGGCAAGCTGTTCAACGCACGTATCAAAGGCAAATTCAAAATCGAAGGCTTGACGACGACCAATCCCATTGCCGTGGGCGATGTGGTGGACGTGGAACCGGAGGACGGCGAGGATAACGTCGCGACGATTACGCATATCCACGATCGCAAAAACTATATCGTCCGCACTTCGGCGCACAACCGCAACCAGCGCCATATCGTGGCGGCCAACCTTGACCAGGCTTTGCTTTTTGTCGGGCTGCGCGACCCGAAAACCTCGACAGGATTTATGGATCGCTTCCTTGCGGCGGCGGAGGCTTGGCACGTGCCGACCAACCTTGTCGTCAACAAGTCCGACACTTTCCGTCAAAAGGAGTGGGCGTTGCTGGAAAAAATAAAGGACGTATATCTTCCATTGGGTTACGGTGTTTTCACGTTGAGTTTGGAGACGAAAGAAGGTTTGGATGCGGTGATTGCTACGCTTTCCCACAAAACCACGCTTATCAGTGGACAGAGCGGTATCGGAAAATCCACTTTTATCAACGAAATCTTGCCGGAAGAAAATATCAAGACACAGGAAGTGAGTGCTTGGAGCGGCAAAGGGTTGCACACCACGACTTTTGCGCAGATGTATGACTTGAAAGTCGGAGGTGGCCGCATCATCGACACGCCCGGCATCCGCGAGTTTGGCATCACGGACGATATCCAACCGACGGAACTTTCGCACTATTTTCCCGAAATGCGTGCACGTCTGCACGATTGCCGTTTCAACAACTGCCTGCATGTCAACGAACCGGGCTGCACCGTGAAAGCAGCCGTGGAAAATGGAGCAATCACATTGGAACGCTATATGAGTTACCTTAATATACTGGACACGCTGCCGAAGAAGCAATATTGATGCCGCATTATACAAGTAGGTCGAGAACAAATTGCTTACGTCGCTATTCACTCGATATGCGACTGTCGTTTTTTTTCCAGTATAGACATGTCGGTAAGATCGAGCCGCAACGGTGTTATGGAAATATAATCGTTCTCGATGGCCCACCTGTCGGATCCTTTCTCTGCTGGTTTCAGGGGTGCAACGGTAATCCAATAATGCTTTCTGTTTAGGGGATCCATACCGGGAACCACTTTGCCGTCGTAAAACCTTATAGACTGGTTGGTCCAGAGGATACCTTTGGGTTGCCGAGGGAAATTGACGTTGTACAACCCAAAATCGGGGTCGTCCAGTAGTATTTTCAGTACCTCCGCGACGTAGGGTGCCAACTGTTGGAAATCAGGTTCCGACGTGTCCATGACCGTACTTAAGGCAATGCCTTTTACGCCCAGTAGCACGGCTTCACGGGCAGCGGCCAATGTCCCCGAATGCCATGCTGAGTTTCCTAGGTTGGCACCCATGTTGATGCCGGAGAGCACGACATCCGTTTTGGTATAGATATGCGTCCCGAGTGCCACGCAGTCCGAAGGTGTACCATTGACACGATAGGCTTCTATGTTTCCAAAAGAGATGGGAGATTTGCGGTAGCTGAGCGGTCGCGAATGTGTTATGGCCTGTCCCATACTCGACTGTTCTATATCTGGTGCGACTACCTTCACTGCCCCAAACCTGCTGGCAATCCCCGCAAGCGATACGATACCGGGACTGTAGATGCCATCGTCGTTGGTAATAAGAATATTCATTTTTTTTTATATTTTGGGATTGAACTATTGATGCTCTTATAACGTTTTAACACGACAATCGTTCATCTTGTATTCAAAAACTGCAACTACTAATGTTATCCGTAAAATTGTATTATAACCCCCGTTCCGGTGAAAAAAACGGAAGGTTTAAAGCGTTGGCATCGCAGATATCCAAAGAAGGCTTTCGGATGGTAAAGGCTGTGCACCATAAAAAAGGTCTGGCGCCCATATCGCCGGAACTCGACTTGGTTGCGGTCGCCGGAGGAGACGGTACGGTTAGGAGGGCCTGCATGGAATTGCTGGAACAACCTTTGAGCCGTTTCAGGCCTTTGGGCATCCTTCCGTTGGGAACAGCTAACAATATTGCCCGATCGCTCAACATCACAGGAACCCTAACGGAGATTATCCAATCTTGGCACAAAAGGCAATACAGGCAGCTCAATGTCGGCAGGTGCTTTTCCGGAGATGAAAAAGAACGGTTTTTTGTTGAGGGGTGTGGTTGGGGATTGTTTCCGCAGTTGATACAGGCAATGGTCGAGATTCCGCGACAACTAAGAAATACACCTGACAAGGAATTGAAGTCGGCGTTGCAAATTCTACGGCAACTAACGTTGGCGGGCAAAGCCTATAAGGGGACAGTGTCCGTCGACGGAAAAAATCATAGGGGAAAGTTCCTGATGGCGGAAATGATGAACATACCCCAAATCGGGCCAAGACTCGCGCTTGCCCCGGACGCGGACTGTGGTGATGGCTACCTCGATGTTTTTTTGCTGGAAGAACACCAACGAGAGGCTTTCTGCCAATATCTGGATAGCTTGATTAAAGGTAAACTTCTTATGTCTCCTTTCCCTACCATAAAGGCCCGTTCCATACAGATTTTTTGGGATGACCTACCCAAAATGCACCTTGACGACGCGCTGCTTGCGGCAAAATATGGGAATAATATTTCAATAGATCTATTGCCCACAAGTTTTCAGTTCTTGATAGGTTGATGGTCTGGATACTTTCACAAATGGGTTTTGCATCTTCCAGATCCAATCGTCATGGATAAAGTGTGCCGATTCATAGCACCCAATCTCGTAATTGTCAACAATTGCAATCCTCGACGAATGCTGGATTTTTGTTTACTTGTTGGTAAAAACAAAGCCCGCATCTACCTGAGATGCGACCTTTGTTTTGTCAATACTATATTGATACGATACGTTAGGCTTTATATCCTTTTACTTTGTTTTATAGACCCAGGAATCCACTTTTCTTCAAAGTCTTGGTTCCTTCACCAATCTTGTAGCCATTGTTGTAGATGAGGATAGTGTATTCACCTTGTTGGTATTTGCTGTCTTGGCGCCAGTCGTAGGAAACAGGGATTCTCTTTCCTTGTTCATAATCGACGTTGATTGCCGTAGTGTAGGTGATTTCACCTTCTTCCTTGGTTGTCAGGGTACCGCTTCCCGCAGACGGGATGGTGACTGTATTGCCATCGGGACTTTTTACAACCATGTACAGAGTCTTGGCACCTGTTTTAGTGATTCTGTTCTCATCCAGGTAAAAAGAGATTCTGAGCAAATCTGCTTTTTTGGCTTTGCTTGTTTCGGATTCCTTACCGTTGCCTTTCACGTCGATGGCCGTAATGTTGAAACCAGAAGCATGCAGGGTGGAAGCTTCTTCTTCCATTTTGTTTTTAGCTTCCGTGGTTTCAGTCAGGTTTTGGTTGAGGGAAGTATTCCTGTTGGTAAGTGTGTCCTTTTCGGTGCTGAGCTGCTGGTTGGAAGCTGTCAATTGTTGGTTTTCAGCTTTCAGTTTAGCAACTTCTTCCATCAGGTTGTCCACTTTCCCTCTAAGTTCAGCAATCAGGCTGCGTGCTTTGCTAAGGTCCGCATTGTTTTTGCTCAGTTCGTCCTTGATCTGTGTTTTCAAGGATTCGATTTCTTTTTGCCTGTCGGCCAATGCGCCTTGCAACTGCACGTTGCTGCCCGTTAAAGAATCCATGCGGGCAAGGGTGGCATTGTATTCAGCCTGGATGGCATTTTTGGATGAGTCCACTGCGGAGTATTGCGTCTGCAATGTGTTGACGGTGGAGTTTGTCTTTGTTTTGTCGTATATTACGTATCCTACCACCAATATAAGAGCGGCTATGAGGATGCCATAAATAAGGTTTCTGTTGTCGTTCGGCTTCGGAGTGTTGCTAACAGGCGGTTTTGACGGATTGCTAGAAACGGGAGCATTGGTGCTATACTGATTATCCATAACAAATACATTTATGTAAATTAAAATTTTGTTTGATAAGGCGAAATCTAAAACTATGCCAAACAGGTTGGACCGTTATTTTACATGAGAATATCTTTACCGATAGGAATTAGAGTCTTCTTCGTTTCATTTCTTTCTGGATGAGGGAAAGTTCCCTACCTGTCTGTCCTTTTACGGAAGTGTTTTCCTGTGCGCGGCGCATCAGGTAGGGGATGACGTCATCCACCGGGCCGTAGGGCAGGTATTTGTTGGCGTGGTAGCCGGCATCGGCGAGGTTGAAAGTCATGTTGTCGCTCATCCCGTACAATTGTGCAAAAAATACGTGCGGGTCGGTCGGCGGGATACCTTTTTCGGACAATATATTGACTGCCTTGAGGCAACTTTCCTCGTTGTGTGTCCCTATATAAAGCGTCAGAGGTCCGAGGTGTTCCAGACAGAAATCGATGGCTGCGTTGTATTTGCTGTCGGTTGTTGCCTTGTCCGGGTTGATGGGAGAGGCGTAACCTTTTTCGGCGGCGCGAGCCCTTTCTTTTTCCATGTAGGCACCGCGGACGATTTTGGCACCGAAGAAATAGCCTTTGGCGACAGCGGTTCCAAAATCTTTTTTCATGTCGTCCAGCCGGTGTGTACAATAGTGCTGGTACGTGTTGAAGATATAACAGTCCTCCCTGTTGTAGCGCTCCATCATGAGGTTGGAAAGTTCGTCTATGGGATTTTGGATCCACGTTTCTTCCGCGTCGATGAGGATGCGTATTTTGTTTTTGGCGGCGAAGGCGCAGATGGTGTCGATGCGCTTGCCGACACGTTGCCATGCCTCTTGTTCGTCAGGTGTAACGGATTTGTTTTCATGGAGTTTTTCCAACAATGCAAAACTGGCGAACCCCGTAATCTTGATGGGAATGATGGGGATGTTTTTCTGCGTGGCGGCGTATTCGATTGCCTTGACAAATTCCGGAACGGCATTGTCGTGGTCTTGTTCAGTTTCCTTGCCCTCCACGCCGTAGTCCAGTGCCACGGTGACATTGTATTTGCCGAGTGTTTCGGCTGTTTTTCCCGCTTCCTCTATGGTCTCGCCACCACAGAACTGTTCAAATATCGTGGATTTGATAAGCCGCTTGACCGGAAGATGGAGTTTGAGTGCAAAAGTTGTTAATTTTATGCCCGTTTTGGTTAGCAAAGAAGAACCCATTGATTTGAACAGGAAATGGGCTTTTTTGAGTTGTTTGTTGTTTCTGTATTGAAACGCGATTTCCGTATTTTCGAACGACAACGACATGGTTTGATTATAGCATTTAGACTGTAAAGATATATGCAACTTTAATTGCATATTGGAAAATATCGGACAATTGGGCAAAATATTGTTGCGATTGTCGTGCGCAATGGTTTGCTTAGGGTGAAAAAGCACATTTTTTGAGATGTGCTGGTACAAAGAAAGCGGTTATTGTCTTAAAAAAATAGCAATGAAAATTTCACATATCAATACAAGTAAGTCCGGTTATTTCAAAGCCGAAGTGGACGGTAAGGAAGTCGGTATGTTGAGCTATACCTGGGCAAATCCGCGACGTGTCAACGCCGTCCATACCGGTGTGGAAAAGGAATATATAATCAAATCATTTTAAAAAGTCATAATAATTTGCATCTTTGCGTATGAGTTATTCCATAGATTCCCGCAGACAGGCATTCAAGACAAAAGCAAAAGAATCGCTTACCTTTCAAGAAGC
>JASGDY010000010.1:0-6486 GCA_047606825.1 Chitinophagaceae bacterium | reverse complement strand
GCCTTTTTTGGAAACTATTTTGCTCCCACAGTAAAAGCAGTTTTTTTATTCATAACCTTTCATTCGCCGAAAGGTAATACCAGCGAGGCTTTCAGCGAATGAAAGGCACATTTTTGTCCATTAACCCAAAAAAGACTATTATGAAAAATATTCTAACATTTTCCATAAATTCTATCACCGACGCCTGATACCATTTTCTGAAACAAAGTATGTTTGCCTAGGTCTTTTAATTCCTGCGTTCTTTTTTCAGAAGTATGGCGATACAGGATGAAGATGGAGGCTGTCTTGTCTCTGTGGACTTTGCTCTTCTTGCCAATGAGCTTGATGGGTTATCACATGGTTTGGTCTATCAAAATATTGCCAACCCATGTAAAGGTCGTAAATGCTGCTCTTTGTAATAATATTTATAATACATTAAAAATCAATATTTTAAATTAAGTAGTCGTAAAGTGTTCTAAACCCTGATAAGACAATTGCATTATCCTTACGGTCCGCGCGGTCTCCCGAAGGGAATGGTACGTAGAAAAAAAGAGGAAAGATGAAAATTGAGTGTGTTTGGGTTTATTGCTCAACGCCTTTCCTGGCATCTTTGCGTCCTTGCGTGAAAAAACAAAACCCGCATAGACCTTCGTGGAATCTATGCAGGTTTTTCAAATGGATTATCAAAAATAGTCTATTCGCTGTCGTAAGCCCACCGTAGCCATGCGGAAGCCCAAGTAAAGCCACCACCGAAAGCCGCCAGTATGATATTGTCGCCTTTTTTCAGTTGCTTTTCCCATTCCCAAAGGCACAAAGGGATTGTCGCTGCCGTCGTATTGCCATAACGGTGGATGTTGATCATGACTTTTTCCTTGGGGATGCCCATTCTTTCCCGGGTCGCTTCGATGATGCGCAGGTTGGCTTGATGGGGCGCCAGCCAGGCGATATCGTCGGCGGTAAGGTTGTGCTTAGCCATGATTTCGGCACTTATGTCCGCCATGTCGGTTACGGCATATTTAAAGACAGGCTGTCCTTCTTGATAGATAAAGTGTTCCTTGTTGGTAACGGATTCGATGGATGCAGGTTTCAGCGACCCACCGGCAACCATGTGCAGGTGTTTGCGTCCCGCGCCGTCGGATTTGAGGATGGTGTCCATGATACCTATGTTTTCCTCCTCGTCAACCAGTTCCAACAGGACTGCTGCCGCGCCGTCGCCAAATATGATGCAGGTACTCCTGTCAGTGTAGTCCACTATGGAACTCATCTTGTCTACACCGACGACGATGATTTTTTTGTAGCGGCCGGATTCCAAAAAGGAAGCTCCCGTGGTCAGAGCGAACAGAAAACCGCTGCAAGCGGCTTCCAGGTCAAATCCAAAGGCGTTGGTCGCACCCAGTTTGTCCGAAATGATATTGGCCGTGGCAGGGAACACCATGTCGGGTGTCACCGTCGCACAGATGATAGCGTCGATTTCTGTGGGCTTCAGGTTCTTTTTCCGGAGGATTTCCTCGATGGCGGGAACAGCCATGTCGCTGCTCGCCAGCCCAGGTGTTTTGAGTATTCTACGCTCTTCGATACCGGTGCGTGTACGTATCCATTCATCTGTTGTATTTACCATCTTCTCCAACTCTTGGTTGGTCAATCGATATTCAGGAACGTATCCTCCAACAGAAGTAATCGCCGCTCTGGGTCTGCCCATATTGTATTTTATAAGTCTAAAAATCGGCGACAAAAATATTAAGATTTTTGGAAATGCGAAGAAATACGCTCGGAAATGTGGGGTAAACGGGGTAAATTTTCAAGAATTGGCTTCTTTCCTTGTTTTTGACGTGGGGGTGGGCCGAGGTAATGCGGATTGATATTGAACCGCATAAGCCCCAACGCATCAAAAGACGGCGTGTAGACGATTGGGATATTATTGGTCGTCTGCATGGAATATTGCTTCCTGCACTACAGCCGAGATAAAAAACGCCCTGCAAAAGCCCCGCACGCAAAGGTTGCATCAATCATTGTTCGTGTAAGATTTTAACCAATAAAAACGCATTGCCACTTTGACCCCGTAAAAAACGCATCATTTTTCGAAATGGCTTTTATCTATCGAAAAAAGTATGTGTAAATGTCCCTAAAAACAGACAGTTTGGAATTAGAAAAATTTACTATTTTTAAACGGTCTCTTTTTTAGGGACACTTACAGAAGATAGTATTATATATTTTTAGATTCATCCAAATGTAACTTGAGTTAATTAGAAATTATATATAAGCCCACCAACCAAAATACGCCTAAGTTTAATGGAATTATAAGAATAAGAATAGTTCGTAGATGAATTGGAAAAAAAGGTTTTGTTGTTAAAGATATTGTTACCCAATATTTTAATTCCAATTTTTTGACTTATCTTATAATCAAATCTGAAATCTAAAAAAGAATAATCGATAGAATGACCATAATTACTACTATTTCTCATATATTCGTAAATTATATTCAAAATAATATTTTCTACTGGTTTAATTTCGAAATTAAATCTACCTTGAAAGTTATTCGCAACTAATATTCTTTCGTTGTTAACATTTTGAACAGAATATTTCCATCCTGCATACAAATCGATGTGAAACCCTGAAATAGGGAAGCTTTTTAACTCTGCGGAAATATCATTTATGTATATTGTATTTTTCTGTTCTCGATAATTAAGCATTGTATAATTGTTCAGATAAGATGCATTATTGCTTAATATAAATCGAGATTCAATAGAAGAAAATAATTTTTCTAATCTTAATGAAAATATATTCAATGGGCTTCTTCTAGTAGAAACCATTGCGTTCTGAAAATTATAAATACCATTATTTATAAGATTATCTAAGTAATAGACTGGGCTACTTTGTAAAATATAACTGATAAAAAACATTCGCTTTTTTCTAAATAAATCTATATCTGAATAGGAAACATTTATATTGTATTGATTTTTAATAAACAATGAATCATTTCCAGAAATATAAGTTGTGTTATTTTCAAAAAAACTGTTTGGGTATGCCATTTGAATAGGCAGTGAAGCCATTCCAGAGTTTAGATTGAGAAATAAAAGTTTGTTTTCAGCTAATTTATAATCTATTTTTAAGTCACCCAACAACACGATTTTCCGTATTTTCTCGATATTATTATTTACAAATTGTCTATTTTCTTTGCTAATGTTTGGAGCAAAAGAAATATTGCCTTTATTATGAAAAATGGATAGGTTAATGTTCCCTTTCAAATAAAAATTATCTGTTATATACTTATCTGAAACACTCTCATTCTCATACATTTTATTCTCATCTAATGTTTCTGTAATAATATTTCCATGAAATGGCATTTCAAATCTATTTTTTCCAATCTCCAAACTATAGCTCTTTCCATTTTTTCGTTTGGAATATCTAATCCGATAAGAAAATGCTCTATTTATTTTAGTTATGTACTGATTAAAATTATAAAGTTCTGAATAGTTATCTAATCCAAATTGAGGTCCAAATATTAGCTCTTCCGGTTCTTTTTCATAGCCGTGCGTTATAAAGAATGAAAGCAAATCTTTTTTTCCAAGTAAATGATTATATTCTATGTTTTGCCTAAAATCTAAGAGATTATAGTGAATAAGACTCTTATTCACAGTATTGTTAATTGTCTCATTTTTATTATTTCTATAACGGTTTATTCCTATAGATGCTGAATATAAGATTTCTTGGCGAGGTGTCATGTGATATTTAGCCTTTATATATTCATTGATGAAAATATTTTTATACAATAAGGTGTCATTCTGAAAAACAGTGTTCGTAATTGTATTATTAAGAAAATAGTATTGTGTATTCTCAATATATTGTTGGCTTTTATCATATCCATAATCTAGTTTGTTTTTTATTGAAATTTTATTCTTGCTCCATTGCGTCAACGAAGACGTAAAAGAGGACTTATTAAAATTATAAAGATTGGGAGATAATTGAGAATTTGCTATCTTATAAGGAATTGCAAAAGATTGCCTCATTGGATAATTGAGTTCAATGTTATTGTCCATATCTGTACTATATAACAGGTTATCTCTACCTTTAAACGCATTTTCTGTTTTTCCTATATTATTTTCATTATTAAACGCTACCATTTTTATTTTTGGAAGCAATGCTATCATATTTGCATCCATAGAATAAGCCTTACTAAAACTTAATTTCAGATCGGAGGAACCATAGAGTCTTATTTTCTTGTTGTTATTATAATTAATATTTAATACATCTTCTTTTGCACCAGAAAATAGAGATGAAAGAGATTCGTCATTTTTTCTATTTTTGATAACTTGTATGTTTTGAATTCCATTTGTAGAAAGGTTCTGAATAAGTGGACTATAATTTTTCTCATACAAGTCTTGCCCTTCAATCAGTACCCTTTCAATAATTTTCTCATTATAGATAATTTTTCCAGAATTTGTATCAAACGAGAATCCTGGTATGTTTTTTACCAAATCACCAATATTATCCTGGTTTATTTTCTTGAAAGCACTTGCGTCAAATTCCGTTGTATCTCCTTTCTGCTTTATTAACTGCTTATACTTTACATAAATATCTGGAAGCTGCTTGGCATCTTCGAATAAAACGATTTCAGGTAATTTAATAAGAGCTCTGTTTAATATATTAATTTTTTCCACCCTAGTTACATAACCTATGGAAGTTATGTATAAACAAACATTTTGAGGCAAAGAATCTTTAAACAATATAGATAGGTTAAAACGTCCTATAGAATCGACAAAGCTATAGCCGAATGATTCCGACTTTATGCAACTGTCATTTCTTGCCTCAATTGAAGCAAAGCTATTTTTTTTGTTTGTCCACTTAATGACCCCTTCAATCAACAGATGCTTGTTTTGTCCTTTTACTATGATTGATAGAGAAAAAGAAAGAAAAACAAAAAATATAATCTTTTTTTTAAACATTAAAATAAAAAAGTATAATGGCTAAATAATTGATAATACAATTATCAATTATTTAGCCATTATTCGATAAATAACGTTTCATTTATTTTTTTAACTTTTAATACACTCATACATTCTCTTTTTCATTTTTGTTTATCTTTATTGTATGCTTTAAGTATTTCATTAATATCTGTATTTTGCTTGTTTATAAGCTTTCTAAAATTTTGTAATGATATACTAATTCCATCTGTACACGGACTTATAGGAATAGGAACAACTTTTGTATATGGATATTCTATCTCAATAGCTTCCGTCTTCATTTTACTAACAGAATCCTCAATACATAAAATGACACCTGGTAACCCGCCATATCGTTCAGGTCCATATGGCAAGGAGATTTCAGTTGTATAAATGACAAAATAAGTTATACCATTGTGTTGCATTTCTGCTTTACGACACTTTAGCTGTAGGAATGTAAGATTATCTGGTAATAATCTCCATTTATATGCATCTTTATGCACCGTATCCGATACACAATATTTTACTCCATTTATATAATTTGTTCTTGTATAGTAGTAGGGTGTAAATATTCCTTTGTATAGAGAATTATTATCTGCTTTATTATTATGTTCTATAGAAGATTTAATTTTAGAAGCCAAGACATCTGAGTCAATAGTCGTTATTCCTAAAGATGTGGCAATGTTTTTTATATCTACTTGAGGTACATCTTGTTGATATACATTTATACAGCCCGATTCATTAAAGAATAATAGGAAAGTATTCTTCCCTTTTTTATATACCACCTTTCCTACAGAGGAATTAGTATTTTGCCCCAGTAAAATAGTTGGACACATGGTCACAATAAGAATCGCTATACAAATAACCGTATATTTCATTAATCCAAAATTTCAAAAAATTCCATGCTTAGGCTGCTGTTGGGCAACTATGGTCTCCAGGATAATTGATTACTCCCGAACTTAGAACATTACCAGCTTCATCTAAACTGATTACTACAAGGCCCACTACTATTGTAGACCCATCTTCACATAGTTGATAAATATTTTTCACCGCTATATATGCGGGCAACTCCTTATACCTCTTTGTTTTCTGTAAATAACCGGCAACAATATTATTCTTACTTTTCCCTTGTTTTGCATGGCTTTGATTACAAAATAAGAGACCCATCATTAATATAAATAATAACTTTTTCATAAAAATTTTGTTTTAATAAATAATTAAATATGGTATGTCTTAATACATACTCTCTATATATTAGAATGTCATTATTTCACTTACCTTAAATCTTAGTATGATAAATACAGGCTAATAATACAGACATTCATTATGTGGTAAAGGTATTACAACGGGAGACTGCGCTACACCATCAATAACTGTAACTACTATTAGTGCACTTGTGTAAGTAGTTCCATCTGGACAAGTTACTTTGACCTCAAATGTATTTATTAATCGTTTAGTTATTTAAGCCCTATCATTCTTCTAAGCTGCATACTGAACATGGGTTGCATGAAAATACTTCTGCACCTGCTTTCTGTCATTTTTCCTTTTCAGCATAAAATTTTCTACG
>JASGDY010000009.1:0-6191 GCA_047606825.1 Chitinophagaceae bacterium | reverse complement strand
ATTGTTAATTAAGTATATCTAATTGATTATTTCTTTTCAATATTAGCATAGCCATTGCTTCTCTAAGCCTGTCGATACTCTTTGAGTAGCATTTTGTTTTTCTTCGCATCCTTGCCAAAAAGTGCCTGAACAAGCTATTATATCCTTCCACCGTAAAGGTTTCGGCTTTGCTTTGGACATGAATTTCATCTGGAACGAACTGATTATAGGCTTTCCAATAATCGGTTGCAACCATTCCGATATCCTTTTCCTTTATTCTGTTCCAAAGCTCTATTCCTGTTGTTGATGACCTGTCACCAACAACGAAATTGATGAACCTTTTCCCAAGCCTATCAACAGCAATCCATATCCAACAGTAGTTTTTTTGTCCCCGACATAACTGTGCATCTCGTCTATTTCAACTATGTCTACCTCAGAACCACTCTTTATATCTTCTACTTTGCTGCCAAATGATTTTATCCAATTATAGACCGATACATGGCTTACGTTTAAGATGCGGCCTATCGAGCGGAAGCCTAACCCTTCCAGATACATTTGTAATGCTTGCCGCTTGGTGCTGTTGGACTTCGCTGTTGTTTTTTGTTCTACCGTATAATTATAACCGCAATCCTTACACGTAAAACGTTGCTTACCCTTTACAAAACCGCGTTTTACCTTGTTTTCTGAATTACATTTCACACATTTCATGATGCAAATATACAAAAAGTATATTTACTTAACAATACCGAAATTTTATGAACTGCGTGCGGACACGGTAGAATGCAAAACTTTTGTACAGTCTGGTCTGGAAAACTATCGGAAGATTATGCTGGAGATATTTGAACACCAACGCGGGCTTTTGTATAAGATGCGGAAAGAAAATAGTTTTTCCGACGAGGCAGTCCGCAAAACCGAGATGGAACTGGACATTGAAGAGGCGAAGATGGAGAAATAATTGATTGGTCAATGCTGCGAATCAAAAGCTGGAAAAAGTCCCGGAGGGATGTGTTTTCGGTAGTAATGTTTAAAACAATTAATCGAAGCCCGCCCTGTAAGTGCGGTCTTATAAAAAAACAAAAGGTAGACATTTATATTGAATTTGATTAAGATGCTACGCACCAACACATTATTCATTCTTCATTGAATTACAGATACTTCCTGTACAGCGTGTAGATAATCTTTTTGTCGTTGGGCGTAAGGAAAGTTTCAGGAACGCCTTTGTGTTCAAAATGTAGTTTGAAGGCGGCAACGGCTTTTGCCGAATCTTTCACATTGTAGCCGATGATACGCAAGGCTTCCAGCGCATTGAAATTGTCCGGAACGGTTACGCCTGTCGTGTCGCTCCACCAATAGCCAAAACCTTCATAGGCCAGTTTCTGCCAAGGGAAATAGGCACTTGGGTCGACTTTCCTGCCGGGTGCGACATCCGCGTGTCCGATGAAATTGCCGTTGGGGATATTGTAGGTTTTCTTGAGATAGGACAATAGTTTGAGCAGGCTGTTGATTTGCTGGTCAGAGAAAGGTTCGTTGCCATTGTTGTCCAGTTCGATTCCGATGGAAGAGGAGTTGATGTCCGAGATATTGCCCCAACTTCCAATGCCGGCGTGCCATGCGCGCAGGTAATCGTTGAGCATGTGCTGTATGACACCGTCACGGCAGATGACATAGTGTGCACTTACTTGTTTGGATTCTGTCCGGAAAGTGTTGAACGTCTGTTCGCAACTGTTCTGTGCCGTATGATGGATAACAACGATGTTGGGTTTGCGTAGGTTAAAGTTGCTCGTGCCCAGCCAATGGTCGGTCATGAAAAGCGAATCGGAAACGCTGGCGTGCATGACAGGTGGATTTTTAATCGTATCTGCCAGTGTCGCCGCTTTTTCTTTGTAAACGGTATTCTCCTCGGTGTACATTTTTTTGGAACAGCCAAGTGCGGCTAATCCAATACTTAATAGGAGCAAGGTTCTTGTCTTCATTCTATTTCCGATGTTTTAGGGCTTCAAAAATATGCAAATCGTTTTACTCAGAGGTATGTAGTCTAAACAACCTCAACGATAAAAAACGATAGGCTGCTGATGTTTTATACTGCATACGGGAGAAAATGTGCCATGAAGAATGGGGACACGTATGCCTTCGTTCTCTAAGGGCATTGCACATTTTTACGCAATATACAGCATGTGGCTTCTTTACGGATGCACGACCTTCCCCTCTTTTTCCGACCCGTGTTTGTACTGGAACATGAACGCAAATGCCACCCCTATCACCAGTGCATAGGCCGCAAACGTCAGCCAGATGGAATGCCAGTCCTTGATGCCCAAAGCATCCGTAAAATAGTCCACCACCAACCCGCTTCCGATGCCGCCCATATAGGCGCCGATACCGTTGGTCATCAACATGAACAGACCTTGCGCGCTGGCCCTGATACTTTTGTCCGTCTGCTCTTCCACGAAAAGAGAACCGGAAATGTTGAAAAAGTCAAATGCCATGCCATAGACAACCATAGACAATACCAAAAACACCAACCCTGACCCTGGATTGCCAATGCCAAACAACCCAAAGCGAAACACCCAGGCGACCATACTCATCAACATCACGTTTTTGATGCCGAACTTGCGCAGGAAAAACGGAATCGTCAGTATAAACAAGGTTTCCGACATCTGCGAAAGCGAGATCAATATGCTGGGGTGCTTCACGGCAAACGAGCCGCTGTATGCCGGTATTTTGTCGAAATCATGCAGAAAAGGCTCCCCGAATGCATTTGTAATCTGCAACGCCGCGCCGAGCAGCAAGGAAAACAAGAAGAAAACCGCCATTTTCCTTCTCTTGAACAAGACAAAAGCTTCTAATCCCAAGGTTGTCACCCAGTTCTTTTTCTCCGAAACCCTGACGGGTGGGCAGTGCGGCAACGTAAAACAATACAGTCCCATAAACGCCGAGACAATGGACGCTGCGATGAACTGCATGGGACTGACCGTCCATCCAAACAAGTCTATTGCCCACATCGCGACAATGAAGCCGACCGTCCCCCATACCCTTATCGGAGGGAAGTCTTTCACCACGTCCATACCGCGTTGCTGGAGGATAGTATAAGCCACGGAGTTGTTCAGCGCGAGCGTCGGCATATAAAAGAAGCAGTTCAACAGTATGAACCAGTACAGTTCGTTCGGCGTCTTGGCATAGCTCGCCGCTAGTAGCAGCGCAGCGCAGACAAGATGGCAGATGCCCAATAATTTTTCGGCGTTGAGCCATCTGTCCGCAATGATACCCATGATGGTCGGCATAAACAAGGAAGCTATCCCCATCGTGCCGTAAGCCGCACCTATCTGTCCTCCGGTGGCATGGAGCGTGACGGCCATATAACCGCCCATGGAAATAAGCCATGTTCCCCAAACAAAAAACTCCAAGAAATTGGCGAGTATCAGTCTGTATTTGATGTGCATAGTGAAATGTCTGCGTTTTATCGGTGGAAAATAGTCCTGTTGTTTCGTTTATTTTTTTGTTTTCAGTCTTTCAACAAACATACGATGCATATCCGAAAAATCCGACGATATCTTAAAATACAAAATACCCAACCCAAACAGCCCACCAAACACGACCACACGTACCGCCGCATCGACATACATATTGCCGATATAGGGAAGCCACAACGTGGGCAACAAGGCAGCTATGCCGATCAACGCGGCATATACCGTGTTTTTGGTGAAAGGCTGTAGCCTAAAAAGCTTCCAGTTATAGAAGAAACGTAACAGGTTGAATCCTGTCAGGCAGATGGTATTGCCAATCGCAGCACCGATTGTCCCCCACTGGTGTATGCTCCAGTAGTTGACGGCAACGGTCAACACGACGAAAATGGCACTCGTGAAAAAATCAATACGCCAATATTTGGAATAACCCAATATCTGCTGGTTCATGCCCATGCCCATGTCCACCAGTTTGCCGATGCTACCTACAAGGAACAATTGTTTGATCAACGCGTAGTCGTCCCCTTCAAACCTCACAAGGTTGTCCATATTGGGATAGAGGACGCCAAATATCAGAATCCCGACGATGAACAGATTGAGTGATGTCTTGTGGTACATCTCTTTTATCTTGGCTTTGTTCTTGTTCTTCCAAGCTTCCGATATCAACGCCGACGCGATGCCCATCATGCTACGCTGCGGTATCTCCATCAATGCCAAAAAGTACAGGCTCATGGAATAGACACCTGTCGACTCCAGCCCGTTGGTACTGGCCAGCATCATTGCGTCAAACGATTTCGGAAGGATGCTGATGACCAGCCCGGAAAAATGGAACGACGTGAACGTGAGTATTTTTTTGTACAGTCTTTTTGTGACTTTGCTTTTTGTCGGGACTATTTTGACGGAGCCATCTTTTATGATAGTCGCAAGCAAAATGACGCCGCCGGGGATGTATATCAACGAAAAAAACAGGAAGAACTGATGCCAATCAATCCAATGCAGGGCATAAAGTACGATGAGCAGAAGTACCGCCAGCCGGAACGGGACTTCCTTCACAAAGTTGGAAACAATCGTTTTGCGGATCATCCAGCAGAATGCTTCCATGACGAGAATCGCCGTGAACGACAGCGTCAGGGGCAGGAGCAAATAAAAATTGTCAACGAACAGCTTGGAGTTTTTCCCAAATTTTTGCTCAATCAGCTCGGGAAACAGAAAACAGAACAGGACAAACAGTCCGGCACTCACCGTAATGACCAACACTGTCCAAAAGGGCAGGTCGTTTTCCTTGGGCTTTAGATGTGAAGCATAGACCGGGTAGAATTTGACAAAAGACGTCAGGCTTCCCAACGTAATGATGGTCGCAAAGAATACCGAACACTCCAGCAATACGTTGTACAGACCAAACGCTTCCAACGTGAAAAACTTAGGAAACAGTACCATCACGTTGAGTGCGCCGATGACGACGCCTCCGTACATGAAGATGGAGGAGATGAAGCTTTGCTTCCTGACGATGCCCATATTGACTTTAATAGTTAAAGGTACAAACGTACACGAAAATTTGAACTATTGTCGTCGACCGCGGAGCAGCCACCGTAGGTGAACAAAGGTAAATGCACCCTATGTCATTGACTGAGGATAACACCAACCCTCTCAACCAACCGGCACCACAGGATGGTTTTCATTCTTTTTCAAGCTTTCTGGGAGGGTGTCCAATAATACTTTTTTCAACGCGGAAACCAGTTTTTTCTTGACAAAGTCGCGGTGTGTCACGATGCTGACTTCGCGTACCGGTGCGGGTTCCAGGAAGCGGCGAAGGCGGCTTTTCTGGTTTTTGTTGAGGTCATATGTTGCCAGTTCGGGCAGGATGGTGATGCCGTCGCCGATATCGACCATGCGGCGCAGGGTTTCGAGGCTGCCAGCTTCGTATTCAAACAAGTTGCCGCTGTCCCTGCTTTTCTTTCGGAGTTCACACAGGTTGATGATTTGCGAACGGAAGCAATGCCCTTCTTCCAGAAGCCATAGTTTGTTGGGGTTGATATCCCTGGACAGGATAAAGTCTTTTTTGTACAGTTCGCTTTTCTCGGAAACGTATGCCAGCATCTGCTCGTAGAAAAGCACTTCTTCCTTGATACCATTTTCATGCAATGGCGTTACGACGATGCCCGCGTCGATTTTTCCCTCTTTCAGTTGTATCAATAGACTTTCGGTCGTGAGTTCCGTAATCTGTATCCGGACCATAGGAAATTTCTGTGTAAAAGTCGGGACAAACATCGGTATCAGGTAAGGTGCCAAAGTGGGAATGATGCCAAGTCGCAGTTCGCCGTTGACGATTCCTTTTTTGGACGCGATGACATCTAATAGGTCGTTGCGTTGCTGCAAAATGACTTTGGCTTGTTGGATGATGTCTGCGCCTGCTTCCGTCGGCACGACGGGCTGTTTGCTGCGGTCAAATATCTTAATGCCCAATTCTTCTTCCAGTTTCTGAATCTGCATACTGAGCGTGGGCTGCGTGACAAAGCAGTTCTCTGCGGCGGTCGCAAAATGCCGGTAAGTATTGACGGCGACGATGTATTCGAGCTGGGTGAAAGTCATATTTGAATGGAAAATTGAGAATGGAGAATTTTTGGCTTTATCTTTCGGTCGGTGTCTTCACCGACCGAAATGGAAACCTCTGTCGCTGGCGCACGCGTGTCGCGTGTGCCTCAGCATATTAGACCACACGCGACACGCGTGCGCCAGCGGTTAAGCTGTTTACTT
>JASGDY010000008.1:0-10356 GCA_047606825.1 Chitinophagaceae bacterium | reverse complement strand
GCCTTTTTTGGAAACTATTTTGCTCCCACAGTAAAAGCAGTTTTTTTATTCATAACCTTTCATTCGCCGAAAGGTAATACCAGCGAGGCTTTCAGCGAATGAAAGGCACATTTTTGTCCATTAACCCGATTTTGATTAATATTTTAGACTAAAAATCCATTTGTGCTGTTCGGGATTTGCAATCCCGAACGCTTATCCGTGCATTTGCAATGCACTGCTATTTGCGGACTGCAAATCCGCCGATACGGCCTCACGATTACAAATCCTGAAGAGCGGAGTAATAAAAACTATTGGTCTATATTGAATTTCATTATCGTATAAATACTTCGTACCAGTTCTAAACGCTGGGGTAAAAGCAAAAAAAGATGGAAGGAGCAACCCTTCCATCTTTTTTAATCTGTAGCAATCATCAATTCCTGTTGCGTGGTGTGTAATTTGTCAGAAGTGATATTTGCAAGCTAAAAGACAAACTAGCGACAGAATCAGCAAACCCATTGTTGTGAGAAATAACCTGTTCTGTAAAGCGTTCAGCGATTTGCCTTTTTCCATTTGTTGAACGTTTTCTTCCATTTTCATTATAAATTAAAACTGTACTTGAAAGCGTAAAAATAGGGCGGTGATTTGAAAAAAACAAACAAACGGTAGTTTTTTATTAATTTTTTATGAATAATTTTTAAGGGCGTTTTTGGGAGCGTTTTTAATTGTCGCATTTACATTTGAAAATCAATTTGTTGTGTTGTTGGCTACGATGGAATATAGCCATTGGACCGTTTTTTGGAAAAGGTGGAGTGAGGTGTTGCCGCCGCTGATGCGGTGGTTTTTGTCGGGATAGACCGCCATCTCGAAAGGGATGTTTTTGGCAACCAGCAGCTTGATCCACTGCATGGAATGCTGGATGTGCACATTGTCGTCCGCCGAACCGTGGATCAGGAGTAGCTTGCCTTTTAGGTTGTCGGTAAAGGTCATCGGCGAATTGTGTTCATAGCCATCCGGGTTTTCCGAGGGTGCGCGCATGTAACGTTCGGTATAGATCGTGTCATAATATTTCCAGGACGTGACGGGCGCGATGGCGACGGCGTAGCTGAACACATCCGAACCTTTGGTTATCGCCAGGCTACTCATAAATCCGCCAAAACTCCAACCCCAATGCCCGATTTTGCTGGCATCCACATAAGGCAGTTGTGCTATGAAACGAGCAGCGTTTATCTGGTCTTCTATTTCGAGTTTGCCAAGTTGGAGATAGGTTTTCTTTTTGAAATCCTCGCCACGGAATCCAGTGCCGGTGTTGTCAACAGACAGGACGATAAATCCGTTTTGCGAAAGATAGTGGTGCCAAGGAGCAACAGCACCGTATCGGTTCACGACAGTCTGCGATCCGGGACCGCCATAGTTGCAAAACAAGACAGGATATTGCTTTTGCTCGTCAAAGTCGGTAGGTAACAGCATCCATGCGTTCAGCCGCGTGGTTTCCGAAACGGGAATCTGCAAAAATGCAGGTTGCGCAGGTGCATATTGGGCAAGTGTTGCACGGAGCGGGGCGTTGTCCAACAGTGTTTTTTCATATTGGAGCGTGGGTTGGTTGCGTGTTGCGTCCCACTGGATCTGGTATTGGTCGATGGTCTCCGGTGTGCGTATATTGGAGTTTTCGATGATGGCGGTTTGGGTGTCGAGGTCGATGTGTGCGTTGTTCCAGCCGTCTTTTTCGGAAAGTCGGTGTTGGTTGCTCCTGAAATCCACCGCAAAGAGATGCCGCTCCATCGGCGTGGGAAATGCCGCGACAAAATAGACGCATTCCCGTGCCGTGTCCACTGCAACGATATGGTCGAGGTCGTAATCGTTGTACGTAAGTGCGACCGGATTGCCGTCCGGCATTTGCAGATACACATTTCGGAAACCGTTTTTTTCGCTGGTGTAGACAAACTGCCCATTCGCCAAGAAATACCAGTCGTCCGTCAGGTCGATATAGCGTTTGTCGGTTTCGGTATAGACAAGTGTGCCGTTGCCGGAAGTCGGTTCGTGTTGCCAGATGTTGAGCGTGTCTTGGTGGCGGTTGAGGTGGAAAATGTTCAGTTTGTTTTCCGGTGTCCATGCGATTTTTGGGATATAACCACCGTTGGAACTCGTAGGGCAATGCGTCGTCAACCCTTGTCCAATATGGAAACAGCGGATTTCCACTTCCGCATTTTCCTCACCCGCCTTGGGATATTTGTAGCTGTATGGCGTGTCATACAATGAATCATATATCGGAAACGCATATTCCCTGACGCGCGACTCGTCAAACCGATAATAGGCAATCATTGCACTGTTAGGGCTCCATTCGTAAGCTTTGGAAAAGGCAAATTCCTCCTCGTACACCCAGTCGCAGTTGCCGTTGACGATGTAGTTCCTCTGTCCGTCGCGGGTGATTTGAACCGTGTTTTTTCCCACTATGTCATAAAGGAAAAGATTGTTGGCGTGGACGTAAGCGACCATTTTCCCGTTCGGGGAAAAGGTGGCGTGGCTTATTTTTTCGTTGTGGATGGCATGCGCTTCCTGTGTTTGTGGGTTGTACAGCCATCGGTGTTCCTTGGTGGAGTGGCGGTAGATGTTTTCCTTGTCTGTTTGGACGAGGAGCATGGATTTGTCGTTGTTCCAATGATAGTCGTCGGTATCGATGGATTTTCCAATCGCCTGTTCGATGTTTTTTTGAATGGATTCCGACAGTTCTTTTCGGAAAGGTCGGAACGTTGCCGTTTCAAATTTTTTATGGACAAAAATATCTTCGAGTGTGATGGATTTTCCTTTCATTGGTTGAAATATTAAGTCAAAAGTAAAAAGTAAAAGACAAAGAGCGGCCAACTGTTCATAAATATAAAGAACCTGCTATGCCGAATGTTCCGCAGGGCATTTCCGGAAGGGTAGATAAATCGGATTTTAAGTCCGCCTTATCAAGCGTTGGAGGTGTCAGCACAGTGCATCTCCAACAGCAATGCTTATATTGTACGCGGGATAAAAACGTGCATGGAAAAAGTAAGCTCAGGGAAGCTAAGTGACGTGCAAGCTCACTATCTATGTGCGTGTTCATGGCATTGCCCATTTTTATCCGACGTGAAGTATAGCCGCCGTTTAAAATCCGTTCACAATTTCTACAAAAGAAGAATCAAAAAATTAATGTAGGTTTGGTTTTTCTTCAAAATGTTTTAATGTCAAGGTAATATGAAAAAAGTTTTATTGTCCCTGGCCCTTTGCTGGTTTGTCATGCAGGGCCACGCACAGGATGATCTGGTAAAGAAAGCCAATGCCGCCAAAAGTACGCTGGATTCCAATGGCTACCATTTTCAGGACGTCATCAACCTGTCTACGACACCGATAGAAGACCAAGGCTCGTCCGGTACGTGCTGGAGCTATTCGACCAACTCTTTTCTAGAGTCGGAAATGATTAAGGCGGGCAAGAAACCTGTTCCGCTTTCCAAGATATTCACCGCGCGCTGCTCCTACGTGGACAAGGCGGACAGCTATGTGCGCATGGGTGGCGAGATGGCTTATGGCGACGGCGGCGAGCCACACGACGTTGTCAATATGTACGCCAAATACGGCGCGATACCCGAATCCGTTTATTCTGGTCTTGCCAACGGCGCAACAAGAAATAATTTTGGTGACATGCAGTCCAACCTCAAATCCATGTTGGACAACACCGTAAAGTCAACGGAAAAAAATCCGGCTTGGAAAGCCGCATTTGCCGCGACGCTCGATGCTTATTTGGGTAAAGTTCCGGAAACATTTACCTACAACGGTAAATCCTACACGCCCAAATCCTTTGCCAACGAAGTCGTCGGTCTCAATGCGGACGATTACGTGGAATTTATCTCGCAGGCCAATACCCCTTATTGGCAAAAGGCGATGATGTTGGCTTCGGACAACTGGGCTTTCCAGTGGGACTGGAACATTCCGATGACTGATTTTACGGCCATCATCGACAATGCCCTGAAAAACGGTTACACCGTTGCCTGGGGAACCGACGTATCAGAACCTTATTTTAGCTGGCCCAACGGTGTGGCTTACGTGCCGGCCAACGCCTTGACGCTCAATCCCAAAAGGATGACGCAACAAGACAAAAACAATCTCTTCGACGGTCCCAAAGATGAATTGTCCATCACGCCTGAACTGCGCCAGGCAGCTCTGGAAAACGGCCTGACCAGCGACGACCACGGTATGCACATCGTCGGGCTGTCCAAGGACCAGAACGGCCGCGAATACTATATCATCAAAAATTCCTGGGGCGAGACCAATGAATACAAAGGTTTCCTGCGGGTGACCAAGGCGTATGTCCAATACAAAACGATGTCTATATTGGTCAACAAAAAAGGTATTCCTGCGGATATCCGTAAGAAGATTGGGGTTTAGTTGAAAGTGGAGAGTCGGAAGTTGAAAGTTGTTTCAATTCATTTATCTATTTATCTATCGGTCGGTGTCTTCACCGACCGATAGATTGTACATTTTATCCTACGCGAAGTATGTCCCCTACAACACCGCCTCCAGCACCAGCTTTTTCACTTCCGAGACGGGGATTCTTTCCTGCGTCATGGAGTCGCGGTAGCGTACCGTGACGGTATTGTCCTCCTTGGTCTGGTGGTCGATGGTCACGCAGAAAGGCGTACCGATGGCATCCTGACGACGGTAGCGTTTGCCGATGGCGTCTTTTTCCTCGTAATAGCAACGGAATGCCGTTTTGCAGTCATCGGCGAGTTCCTTTGCTATTTCGGGAAGACCGTCTTTTTTGGTCAACGGGAATATCGCGAGTTTGACCGGAGCAATCTTGGGAGAAATATGTAAGACTACGCGGGAGTCCGTAGAGCCGTCGTCTTTTTTGATTTCCTGTTCTTCGTATGCGTTGCTCAAGATGGCGAGGAACATACGGTCAAGGCCGATGGAAGTCTCGATGACGTAAGGGATATAACTCTGGTTGATTTCCGGGTCGAAATAGTTCATCTTCTTGCCGCTAAATTCCTGGTGGCGGTGCAGGTCGTAATCGGTGCGGGAATGGATGCCTTCCAGTTCCTTGAACCCAAACGGAAATTCAAACTCTATGTCCACGGCAGCATTGGCGTAATGGGCCAGCTTGACGTGCGGCAGGAAACGTTCTTTTTCCGGTGCGATGCCGAGGCTTCTGTGCCAGGCGAGACGTTCTTCCTTCCATTTTTCAAACCAGTCGAGCTCCGTGCCGGGACGTACGAAGAACTGCATTTCCATCTGTTCAAACTCGCGCATACGGAAGATGAACTGCCGCGCCACGATTTCGTTGCGGAAAGCCTTGCCGGTCTGCGCGATGCCAAACGGCACCTTCATACGCGCCGATTTCTGCACGTTGAGGAAATTGACGAAAATGCCTTGCGCCGTTTCCGGTCGCAGGTAGAGCGTGTTGGTCGCGTCGGCGACCGAGCCGATTTCGGTGCTGAACATCAGGTTGAACTGACGTATGTCGGTCCAGTTGCTCGTACCACTGACTTCGCAGTTGATTTTATGGTTTTCGATAAGGGATTTCAGTGCCGCAAAATCCTCTTTCGCCAATAGCTGGTTCATCTCGCCCACGAGTGCGTCAGCCTCGGCTTTTTTGCCTGTCGCTTCCAGCTTTTCGGCGAAACCCTCGATGAGGTGGTCTACGCGGTAACGTTTTTTGCTGTCCTTGTTGTCAATCATCGGGTCGCTGAAATTGTCCACGTGGCCGCTCGCTTTCCATGTCGTCGGATGCATGAATATGGCTGCATCGATTCCGACGATGTCGCTGTGGAGCTGGGTCATGCTTTTCCACCAATAGTCGCGGATGTTTTTTTTCAGTTCACTTCCGTAAGGGCCGTAATCATACACGGCACTCAGTCCGTCGTAGATTTCGCTGGAGGGAAAGACAAAACCATACTCTTTGGCATGGGAAATTATCGTTTGGAAACTGTTGTCCTGCTTCGTACTCATAGTAGCGCAAAGATAATCTTCAAATGATATTGGGAAAACGGTTATGAAAGGAAAATGAAAAAAGACGGAAAGACTCAAACAGCCTCTTAATATAAAAGCATATTTAACTGCCCTGTTAGGACTTCACCCCCGACCCCTCTCCCAAGTGAGAGGGGAGGCACGAAGTGTTAAGTTTCGCTACACCCCTCTCTTTTAGGAGAGGGGTCGGGGGTGAGGTTTCTTCTAGAAATATGGCAACTGGACTACATATCTTGCAGTTGGATTAACAGATACGGCTTTTTGTTTTTGCCCTTTTACATTTACCTTTAAGCATTGTCGGTCTTCCTGTTTTGTTCGAGTTCCAGTTGTATGCTTGGGCACAGTTCATTCTCTTGTTGCAAGAGCATCCGCCGCCTCTTTATGACCGCCATGTTGCGCAGTCGCAAGACCAGCAGCATTAACCCAACAGCCATAAAAAAAAGCAGCATTATCACTACGGTAGGATTGGTATCCATTTTTACAAGAAAAACCGTCACGCCAACCAATACCGCATTGACGGTTACCAATGAAAAACAGATTTGCCGTGAATTGAGCCCTGCGTCCAAAAGTAAATGGTGGATGTGACGACGATCAGGATGGAAAGGCGAGCCGCCGTGCAGCATCCGTGTGGCAAAGACCCTGAACGTATCAAACACCGGCACGATGACGACCGACAGCGCAAGTGCCAGATGCCCCTTGCCTGCATGATAGCTCAGCGGCGAACCGTTGCGGTGCACCTCCTCCACCTCGACCATGCAGGTACATAAAAATGCAATCATGAAACCGACCACCAACGACCCCGTGTCGCCCATAAATATCCTCGCCTGGTAAAAATTGTACCGGAGGAAACCCAGCACCGCACCCGCTAGACAGAAAGCACATATCGCAAAACCACTGTCGTCCATATAGGCAAAATAGCATCCTGCTGCCATCAACTCCACGAAGGACAAGCTGCCGCACAATCCGTCAACACCATCTATGAGGTTGTACGCATTGGTAATAAAAACAATTCCGAAAACAGTCAGCAACACACTCAGCCACATCGGAAGGATATGGATACCCAGAAAGCCATGCAGGTTGCCGATACGCACGTCCGCAAAATACGCCACTAGCAGGGCGGCTATGAACTGCGCATGAAATTTCTGCCTCGGCGTAATGGCGACAACATCGTCCCTCAGTCCTGTGACAAACAACAGAAACGCCCCGGCAAAGACAAAATTCCAATGGGGGAAATATTTTTCAACATCCAAAAGTGCTGTCATAAACGTAACCGCGCTAAAGATGGCCAGACCGCCGAAAGACGGTATCAGGCTTTTGTGCCGTTTCCGCTGGTCGGGGCGGTCTACCAGCCTTTTCCGTAATGCAACCAACAATATCCCCGGTATGGAAAACAGAACGATTGTCATCGACATAAGGAAGGCAGCCAAATAGATTAAAACATTGGCTCCAGACCTAGCCAGGGTATCGAGGGTAAAAATATCTAGCTCCATAATCAATTTTTAGGTATCGGACGGTACGTGGTGGTCGGATGGCGGTTATTTCAGGATATCGTCGCAGTATTCAATACCCAAAAGCTTGACTTCGCAAGACCGACGGCACATGATACAATCCATATTATAACAATGATTATAAAACAGCAAACTTTTCCATTTATTGTGGCAATCATAAAAAAATGTAAAAATTCATGTTTTCTTTACAATTGCGACTTAACCTTTGTTTGCCTAACTTTGCTCCTCTCAACAATCGCACATGGACAATAGTACACCCAAAAGATATTTGATAACGGCGGCGTTGCCTTACGCCAACGGACTGAAACATATCGGGCACCTCGCCGGAGCTTACCTCCCGGCAGACATTTACGTCCGTTACCTCAGGGCGGCAAAAAAAGAAGTGCTTTTCGTCTGCGGAAGCGACGAACACGGAACGGCGATTCCCATCCAGGCAAAAAAGGAAAACACCACGCCACGTGCAATCATTGACAAATACCACCCCATCATCAAGCAAAATTTTGAGGATTTGGGGATTTCCTTCGACATCTACCACCGCACTTCCGAACCCATCCACCACGAAACGGCACAGGAGTTTTTCAAGGTATTGAACGACAACGGTGACTTGGAGGAAAAGGAAAGCGAACAATATTACGACGAGGAAGCGCAGACTTTCCTCGCCGACAGATATATCAAAGGCACTTGCCCCAACTGTGGCAATCCCGACGCTTACGGCGACCAGTGCGAAAAATGCGGCAGCTCCCTCAGCGCGGAACAGTTGATCAATCCGGTCAGCACCATCAGCGGCAAAGCACCCATTAAAAAACAGACCAAACATTGGTATCTCCCACTCAACCGCCACGAAGACTGGCTGCGCCAATGGATTCTGGAAGACCACAAAGACGACTGGAAGACCAGTGTACTCGGGCAATGCAAAAGCTGGCTCGACGGCGGCCTGCAACCCCGCGCCGTGACGCGCGACCTCGACTGGGGCATCAAAGTTCCCGTAAAAGACGCGGAAGGCAAAGTGCTCTACGTCTGGTTTGACGCACCCATCGGCTATATCAGCGCGACCAAGCAATGGAGCCTCGACAACAATGCCGACTGGCATTCCTATTGGAAAGACAATGGAACCAAACTCGTCCATTTCATCGGAAAGGACAACATCGTGTTCCACTGCCTGATATTTCCCGTGATGCTCAAGCTCCACGGCAACATACTGCCCGACAACGTCCCCGCCAACGAATTTGTCAACCTTGAAGGCGACAAGATGAGCACCAGCCGCAACTGGAAACTTGAAATGCAGGACTATATCGACGACTTTATACGCACCGAAAACGGCGGCCCGCAGATGGCAGATGTTTTGCGCTATTACCTGACCACGATATTGCCTGAAACCAAGGACAGCGAATTTACATGGAAAGGTTTCCAGGATGCCAACAACAGCGAACTGGTCAGCATTTTCGGCAATTTTGTCAACCGCACTTTTGTGCTGATGCACAAGCTCTGCGGCGGCAAAGTGCCACCTCTGCACGCGCTCGCCCTGGACGCGGTGGACGAGACGCTTATCTCCGACATTGAAAAAGCAAAACAAAACGTCGAAAAATCCATCCAGCAATACCGTTTCCGCGAAGCTCTTTTTGAAGTCATCGACCTTGCGCGCAAAGGCAACAAATACATGCAGGACAAGCAGCCCTGGATTGTCGCCAAGGAATTGGCAACCGATACCGACAAACAAAAACACATCGACAACTGCCTGCACCTTTGCTTGCAGTTGACCGCCAACCTCGCGATACTGGCACATCCGTTCCTGCCCAACACAGCCGAAAAAATGTGCCACATGATGAAAGTCGTCCCTAAAATCCTCGAATGGAAAAACGCCGGACGCATCAAACTGTTGAGCGTCGGCTATTCGCTCCGCGCACCCGAATTGCTCTTCCGCAAAATAGAAAACGAAGAAATAGAACACCAGATAGAAAAACTGAAAAAAGGCGCACAGGAAAAACAGGAACAGGCAAAAACCGCCGAGCAGCCAAAAACTGCTCCAACAGCCGAATCAACTTCCACAGAGATACAGTTTGACGACTTCGCCAAGATTGATTTGCGTGTGGGCACCATCCGCGCTGCCGAGAAAGTGGAAAAAGCCGACAAGCTCCTGAAACTTTCCGTGGACATGGGCGACGAGACGCGCACGATTGTCTCGGGTATCGCGCTGCACTTCCTGCCGACTGACATCATCGGCAAACAGGTTGTCGTGGTCGCCAACCTCGCACCCCGCAAGATGCGCGGCATCGAGAGCAACGGCATGATACTCATGGCAGAAAACACGGAAGGTAAACTGTTCTTCGTCAATCCGGACGGAGTCGTGCCGAATGGTTCGGATGTAAGGTAGTCAGGGGCTAAATAGCATTAGCGTTGAAAAAGTCCGCCGTGGCGGACGAACTTATGGTAGAAATAACCGATTCGTTGCTAAAGTTCCGTAGGAACGACCTTATATTGTTGATAAGGTCGTTCCTACGGAACTTTAGCAACGATATTGTAACCGATGCTACCATAAGTACGCTCCTCCGGAGCTAATGGATACAACCATTCTGTCGTCTATCGGTATTTCATTTCTATATTCCAATTCTTGATTTGTATTTTATAGGATAATGAAATTCAATATAGAGCAATAATTTTTATTACTCCGCTCTTCAGGATTTGTAATCCTGAAGCCGTATCGGCGGATTTTCAATCCGCAAATAGCAGTGCATTGCAAATACACGGATAAGCGTTCGGGATTACAAATCCCGATTTCTATGATATTACCAAACTATTTTTATACAAAGTACCGCGGTTGACGGCAGCACAGATGCGGTGGATGATTTTGTTTCGGACGGCGTTCAGAACACTCATTTTGTTTTTG
>JASGDY010000007.1:0-69130 GCA_047606825.1 Chitinophagaceae bacterium | reverse complement strand
AGTAAAGAGCTATAATTTTGCTGTCCGAAAGCATGATTTATAGATTTTAGACTTGGTAATCCAAAATTATTATAAACATGCTTTCCTTTGACTATACACTTCTATAACTAGCAACTTGAGTTAAATACGTCAATTTGTTTATCTTGATTAAGGTTAATTCGTTTTTTGGGCAAAACAAAATGCAAGTGTATTTCCCTGGCTTGCGTGCGTTTTTATATGCCTTTATTCAACCTCGGTATAATCATTCCTGTTGGTCATGGACGATATTAGCCCGAAAGAAGGTACACTTGTCAATGATTGCATCTTTGAAAGGTGTCTTTCATGTAATGACAGATAGGTCTCTTTTGTGGGATTATCCCGCCTGGTTATGTTGGAAGGATGTAAGGTTTGCGTTTCCCGGCAGGGCATTCAAGGAAAAAGAAAAGGTACTTCCTGCCCCGAAATCACTTTTTACGGAAATCTCACCGCTCTGGGCCTTGATAAACTCTTTGCTGATACTCAACCCCAGGCCCGTCCCTTCCTTTTTTGTGCCGGGTATGCGGAAGTAACGGTCAAAGATTTTGTCGATGTACTCAGGTGCGATACCCTGCCCCGTGTCGGCAACGGAAAATTTTACCCTACTGCCGTCAACGGCCACGTCGACATGGACGGTCGATTGGTCGTAGGAATAACGGATAGCGTTGGAAAGGAGGTTGGTAAGTACCCAAGCTGTTTTTTCCTTGTCGGCAAGCACCTGCGGCAGGTTGTCCGCCATCTGTACTTGAAGGCGCACCTGTTTTTGCTCGGCCGCCGCCTTGGTGGCATTTACCGCATATTCTACGATTTCTCCGGCATCGGATGGCGCGACGTCTATCTGTATGGCACCGCTCTCCACCTGTGTCATGTTGAGCAGTTCGCCTGTGATTTTCAGCAACCGCCCCGCGTCCTCCCTGATGCTTTCCACCAGGTTTTGCTGTTCCGTGTTCAGAGTGCCTACCTGGCTGTTTTCCAGTAGCTGCAAGCTCATTTTGATGGAGGATATGGGCGTCTTCAGTTCATGGGAGACGGTGGCGATGAAATTGGTCTTGGCAAAATCCAGCTCCTTGTACGGTGTGATGTTTTGCAAAAGGATGACGTTGCCGATATGTTTTTCTTCCTGTTCGCCCGCTTGTGTGATCTTGATGGGAATGATTTCTTTCTCAAAATAGCTTTCCTTTCCGTCGGCGTAGATTTTTATGGGCAGCGGTTTTATTTTTCTTCCCGCTTCGTTGTCGTCCAGGTCGCCGATGAGAGTCTTTACCAGGTCGTTTTGGAGGGCAATGTCCCGTATGGGTCTTCCGATGGCTTTTTCCGCCTTCAAGCCGGCGACCTTCAATGCGACGTCGTTCATAAAGAGGATGACCTGTTGGTCGTCCAGGCCGATTACGGGTTCGCTCATATTGTTGACCAGGGTTTCGATGCGTTTCTTTTCCACCATCAGCTTGGCCAGGCTGCTGTTGCTGTATTCCTCGAGTTTTTCGGCCATGGAGTTGAACGATCTGGCCAATTCGCCCAACTCGCCGTGGCTTTGGAAATGCACCCTTTCGGAATAGTTCTTTGCGGCAATCTGCTTTATGCTTGCCGTTAGTTTCTTTATAGGGTCGGCAATATTGGATGGCAGGTTCACCAAGAGAGTGAAAGCTATGATGAAACAGAGCGTTCCTGTCAGCACGATCCAGAATATGGCCCTGTCGGCAGTCGTTGTCGCCACTTGGCTTTTGTGTTGTATGGCGAGCATGTTGAGCAGCATGACGTCCGTAATGTCCTTGCGTAGTTTTTTTTGGAAGGCGGTGTCCTCAGGTTTTTGGCGTAGAAGCATAAAGTCAGCCACGATTTTTTGGGTCAGTTCTTTTTCCCCTACTTCCGTGATGGCGGCGCGCTGTCTGTCCAGGTTTTCCTGGAACTGGTTCTGTGCTTCGGGCAGCGTGATGTCCGTATTCAAAGCGTTGAGCATCCGTCGGCAGTAGTCTATGGTGTTGTAGTTGTCCGTCAGGATATTTTTGGTGTCGCTGGACAGTTTGTTGATATAGGTGGTGCTCAGGACTGTAACGAGTACGACCATCGTAAACAACAGCCCGACGCCGGATATAAGTTTTGTCTTTATTTTCATTGTGTCGATTCTTTAGCTCAATATTACAAGGTCGATGTCGTTGGCGGACAGTTTCTTCAACAGTTGGTTGAACACGTTGGTTGCGAGGATGACACGGACCAGGTTTAAATGGGGCTTGCCGATACAGACCGTGGTTATCTTTCTGTCCTCACACTGTTGCATGATGGCCTTGGAGATATTGCCGTTTTCCACTTTGATGATTTCAGCGCCCAGCTCTGTTGCGAGCTTCAGGTTGTTGATAAGGTGCCGCTGCCTGTCCAGAGCAATCCTGTCAGGGGTTTCCCTAGGTGTCTGCACATACAACACATACCACCTGCTGTTGTAATAGTTGGCAAAGCGTGCGGTTTTACGGATGACATTTTTTGCGGTCTTTCCGTTGGAGCTGATGCAGGCCAGGAATTTTTCGCGCCTGACGGTGTTCAAAAGCGTGATTTCGGCTTCCACCTTGCGTTCCACCTGCGAGGCGACCTCCTTCAATGCCAGCTCCCGCAACTGGAGTATGTGTTCGTTTTTGAAGAAATTGTTTAGGGCGGTTTGGATTTTGGCGGGCTCGTAGATTTTTCCTTCCTTTAGCCTTTCGATCAATTCGTCGGCTGTAAGGTCGATGTTTACCACTTCGTCCGCCTGTGCGAGTACGCTGTCGGGAATCCGCTCCTTTACCTCGACGCCTGTTATTTCCCTTACTTCTTCGTTCAGGCTTTCTATGTGCTGGATGTTGACGGCGCTGACGACGTTGATACCCGCATCCAATATCTCCATGACATCCTGCCAGCGTTTTTCGTTCCTACTGCTTTCGATATTGGTATGGGCTAGTTCGTCTACGATGACGACTTCGGGGCGCAGGTTGACAACGGCCTGTACGTCCAGCTCTTCCAGTTCTTTTCCCTTGTAGAAAAGTTTTCTTCGGGGTATGACGGGCAGGCCCTCCAGCAAGGCGCAGGTTTCGGTACGGTTGTGTGTCTCGACGTAACCGATTTTTACGTCGATACCGTTCCGCAGCAGGGAATGCGCCTCCTGCAACATACGGTAGGTCTTGCCCACGCCGGCGCTCATGCCGATGTACACCTTGAACTTGCCGCGTCTTGACTTTTTGATGAGGTTCAAAAAGTCCTCCGCCGATTTCCTTGTTTCTTCCATATTCCCAATTACCTGCGAATTTAAAATATATACTTCGTAAGGGATAAAAATGCACATTTTTCCCCGCACAGCCCCCGTAGTGGGACTGTATTGGAACAAGAGGAACATCTTCTTCCAATACACTGATTTACCCCTTGTGAAGTATAAAGGAACTGTTTAGGTACTACCTGCCCTTTTTTGGTTAAAACGAAACGGCAAGGGCGGTCGTCAAAAAGAAATCGTTGTTGCCCGGTTTGCCGTTTTGCGCAAAAATCCTGTCCCTGGAGGAAAAGGCACGCCCTTCCACGCGCCAGACCACATTGTCCCGGACGAGGTAGTCGTAATTGAGCGAATATCCCCAGGTCCTAAACCCGTTTGTGCCGACGATGACGCCGTTCTTATCGTTGTAATACTCAGTCCTTGCCGCAAGGCAGTGCCTTGCAGCGGGCGTGTATCGGGCAATCAGGACGGCCGAATACCAGGTGTTGTAACTGCTGCTACCTTTCGCTTTTTGTTCCGCGCCCATGTCAAAGCCCGTGGTCAACGCAAAATTGCCGGATATCTGGAAAATACCATAGAAGTTGTGGAAGTAGCGCATCTGCCGGGTGCTGTCGGGCTTGTCGCTCCCAATAAATGAACTGCTGTTCAACGTGACCTTGTCGCTTGGCTTGTAGGTCAGCTGGTGTCCAAATGCGGGCGTATTGTTGCCGTCAACCCTTTGTATCCGTTGCCAGCCGTTCAGGATTAGCCCGCTGATGAACCATTTGCCGTTGTCCGAAGTGTAGGATATTTTGGCTCCGCTTTCATAGTAGGGCGAATTGTCGGCCAAGATGCTTCTCGTCAGGTTCCAGCAATCCTTGCCGATGGCGCTTTCAAAGCCAATGTGCGAAGCAAAAATACCCGCATCGACCCACAGGTTTTTTTGCCCTGCTATTTTCACGCCCGCATTGGCTTCAAAAACGTTTTTAAGCACACCTTTTTCCGCGGAAAGGTTGGCGTTCATGTAGGTTCCCGCCGCCAGGGCAAGGTTGGCCCTTGCGTTGTCCGTCTGGTAGGCCGCTTTTACAAAACCTAGGTTCAGGTTTACCTCGTTGTGCCTGTTGTATGAATAGACAAAGGCAGGTCGGTTATGGTCGGCAGGTTTGCCAAAATCATAGGAGTAATATACTTCCGTGTAGCCACTAAAACTTAAAGGTGGTTTTGTACTGTCTGATTGAGCAAATCCTTTTGTGGCCAACAATAGCAATGATGCCGCTATCACTTTTTTCATTTTTCTTACTTTATTTTAGATTGTCCAAAGCGATGTTAAGCCTAAGTACGTTTACCCTTTCCGTGCCGAACAACCCGAGCAGCGGTTTTTCGGTGTTGGATAGGATGAGCTGCCGGATGTTGGCTTCCGCGGTGCCCCTGATACGGGCAATGCGCCTGACCTGCACATTGGCTGCCTGCACAGAAATATGCGGGTCGAGTCCCGCGCCGCTTGCGGTCACCAGGTCGGAAGGGATTTCGGATCGCCTTATGCCCGGGTTGTGGACCAGGAAGGTGTCGATCCTTTGTCCTACGGTTTTTAAGTAATCGGGATTGGAAGGTCCTTTGTTGCTGCCTGCCGCACCTGCTGCATTATAGTCCACCGCCGACGGCCGCGAATAGAAATACCTGTCATCCGTAAATTTTTGCCCGACATTGGCATAATAGGTTTTGCCGTTGTGGACAACCACCTCGCCGTTGCCTTTGTTGTCCGCCAACTGTGCCACACCCAATACGATCAGCGTGTAAATACCGGAGAAGAACAATAGGCAAACAATCGTAAGCCGTATTGCAGGAAAAATATTTTCTTTCATCTTTTTTAATTTTTTAAATAAACAGGGAAACCAAAAGGTCGATCAGTTTTATCCCGATGAAGGGTACAACTACACCTCCCAGCCCATAAACAAACAGGTTCCTGCGCAACAGTGCACTTGCGCCGATGGGCTTGTATGCCACGCCTTTCAGCGCCAAGGGAATCAGGAGCGGGATGATGGCCGCGTTGAAGATGACGGCGGAAAGGATGGCACTTTCGGGAGAATGCAGCCGCATGATGTTCAGCCCCTGCAATGCCGGGATGGAGACGATGAACAGTGCCGGAACGATGGCAAAGTATTTGGCTACATCGTTGGCGATGCTGAACGTCGTGAGCGTTCCCCTTGTCATCAAAAGCTGCTTGCCTATCTCTACGACCTCAATCAGTTTGGTAGGGTCGTTGTCCAAGTCTACCATGTTGCCCGCTTCCTTGGCGGCCTGCGTACCGCTGTTCATCGCCACGCCGACATCAGCCTGGGCGAGTGCGGGTGCGTCGTTGGTGCCGTCGCCCATCATGGCGACCAGTCTGCCGCCGGATTGTTCCTTGCGGATATAGTCCATTTTGTCTTCGGGCCTGGCCTCGGCAATGAAGTCGTCCACGCCCGCCTTTTCGGCAATGTATTTTGCCGTCAAAGGATTGTCTCCTGTCACCATCACGGTCTTGATGCCCATCTTGCGCAGGCGTCCAAAACGTTCCTGTATGCCGGGCTTGATGATGTCCTGCAATTCGATGACGCCCAACACATTTTCATTTTCCGAAACCACCAATGGTGTCCCGCCGTTGCCCGCAATTGTCTTGACCTGTTCGGCGGTTTCGTCGGGAAAAGCATTTCCTGCTTTTTCCACTATCGTGCGTATGGCGTCCGCCGCGCCTTTCCTGATTCTCCTGTCTTCATAGTCGATGCCGGAACATCTGGTTTCCGCAGAGAATTGAATGTACCGAGGATGGTTGATTTCATAGTTCAAAGGGTCGATACCCGCAAGTTCTATGATGGACTTCCCTTCGGGCGTTTCGTCTGCCCTGGAACTTAGAACGACGGACTTGAGAAAGTGGCGCTCTTCCACACCGGCAGCAACATGGAAACGGGTAGCCTTCCTGTTGCCGATGGTAATCGTTCCCGTTTTGTCCAGCAGCAATACGTCTACGTCGCCGGCGGTCTCCACGGCTTTGCCGCTTTTGGTAACCACGTTGGCCCGCAACGCCCTGTCCATCCCCGCAATCCCTATTGCCGACAGGAGGCCACCAATTGTCGTCGGGATTAGACAGACGAAAAGGGAGATAAAGGACGCGATGGCAATGGGAGTATTGGCATAGTCGCCAAAGGGTTTGAGCGTAACGGCCACGATGATGAACACCAGTGTAAAGCCTGCCAACAATATCGTCAAGGCAATCTCGTTGGGCGTTTTCTGCCTCGACGCACCTTCTACCAACGCGATCATCTTGTCCAGGAAACTTTCGCCGGCTTCGGTTGTGACTTTGACTTTTATCTTGTCGGACAATACTTTGGTGCCTCCCGTCACGCTGCTTTTGTCTCCGCCCGCTTCACGGATGACTGGGGCGCTTTCGCCCGTAATGGCGCTCTCGTCGATGGTGGCGAGTCCCTCGACGATTTCACCGTCGGACGGTATGATGTCGCCGGTTTCACAGATGAAGAGGTCTCCTTTGCGTAAGGTTGAGGACGGGACGACATGCACCTCGTCCATGAATATATCACCGACGGTTTCCACTTTTTTTGCGGGTGTCTCCTCCCTTGTTTTGCGTAGGCTGTCGGCCTGAGCCTTTCCCCTTGCCTCGGCAATGGCTTCGGCAAAGTTGGCGAACAGCAACGTAACGAGCAGCACGGCAGTTACCACAATGTTGTAGGCAAGGCTTCCTTGGCTTTTTTCACCCGTGGCTATCCATATACACACGCCTGCCATCACCAACGTGCCGATCCATACCGTGAACATCACGGGGTTGCGGAACATCTTGGCAGGGCTCAGTTTCAGGAAAGACTGTTTCAGCGCTTCTTTTACCAAAGCCGACTGGAAAAGTTTGTTGTTTGTATCTCGTTTCATGTTTTAAATCTGTTTTTGAATCCGTCTGGTTTTACTGGAGGGAAAAATATTCTGATATGGGTCCCAACGCCAATGCCGAGAAGAAGGACAGTGCCGCGACAATGACAATGACGGCAAACACCATCATGCCAAAGGTGGCAGTGTCTGTTTTCAGTGTGCCCGCACTTTCGGGAATATATTTTTTGGCGGCAAGGCTGCCTGCAATGGCGACAGGGCCTATGATAGGCAAGAACCTGGCCAGCAGCATGACGATGCCGCAGCCGATGTTCCAAAAAGGCGTGTTGTCCCCCAACCCTTCAAAACCGCTGCCATTGTTGGCACTGGAGGAGGTAAACTCGTACAGCATCTCACTGAAACCGTGGTATCCCGGATTGTTGAGCCAACCGGCATACGTTTGGGGACGGTGGGCATAGAGATAGCTTGCAATGGCAGTCCCTGCAAGTATCAGCAGGGGATGCAGCAAGGCGATAATCATGGCAATCTTCATTTCCCTGGCTTCTATTTTCTTGCCCAGAAACTCAGGCGTCCTTCCCACCATCAACCCACTTATGAACACTGCCAATATGATGAATATGTAAAAGTTGAGGAAACCGACGCCTACGCCGCCAAAGAGGCAGTTAAGCATCATGCCCAGCATCGTATCCATCCCTGAGAGCGGTGTGAGGCTGTCGTGCATCGCGTTGACGGAACCGTTGCTGCTACAGGTCGTATTGATCGCCCAATAGGCGGAAGCCGCCGAACCAAACCGGACTTCCTTACCTTCCATGCTGCCCATCGGCTGTGCAATACCCATCTTGGCAATGGCGGGGTTTCCCTTCATTTCGTTGACGACTGTCGGCAACAGCAGGAGTATGAATCCGACCGCCATCACACCAAAAATTGTCCATGCGAGTCTTCTTCTTTTCAGGATATAGCCCAGTGCAGATACCATCGCCATAGGAATCAACAGGATGGTGACAGTCTCGATGATATTGGTAAGGTAGTTGGGGTTTTCGAGCGGATGGGCGGAATTAGGACCGAAGAAACCACCGCCGTTCGTCCCGATTTGTTTGATGGCGACAAAGGCCGCGACCGGTCCACGGCTGACCTGCACCGTATCTCCTTGCAGGTTAGTGATGGTATCTTTCCCGGCAAAGGTCATCGGCGTACCGTTGAACAACAACAGCAGGGCGACCACCAGTGCAATCGGAAACAAAATCCTGGTGCAGCTCCTTACAAACAGGAAGTAAAAATTGCCCAACTTGTCCGTCGTCCTTTCCTTCATGGCGAAGAACACTGTTGCCGCTATTGCCATGCCACAGCCTGCACTGATGAACTGGAACAACATGACCGTCAGTTGTCCCAGGTAGGACATCCCCGTCTCACCCGAATAGTGTTGCAGGTTGGTGTTGCTGATAAAGCTGATGGACGTATTGAAAGCCAGGTCTGCACCCATAGACGGGTTGCCGTCAGGGTTGAGGGGCAGCCAGCCCATGTTCATCAACACGAACATGCACAGCAAAAACCAGAACAGGTTGATGGTCAGCAAGGCCACAAGGTGCTGCTTCCAGTTCATCTCCTTGGCGGGGTTGATGCCGCCAAGCCTGTAAAAGACGTTGTCAACAGGGTTGAACACCTTGTCCAGCCATGTCTTTTCGTTACTAAATACCTTGCCTATGTACCGACCGAGCGGTACGGCGAGCAACACCACCGCTGCACACATCAGTACTATCCCAATAATTTCCGTATTCATGCTTTTTTCTTGTTAAAAATTTAAAATGGGGTTTCTGTCTTCCCGTTTCGTTGCTAGAACTTTTCGGGCTTGACGAGTACATAGCACATATAGCCAAATACTCCGATTGCGATAATGAATAGTGCTGTCATACTTTTTCAAAGAATTTGATGGATGCATAAAAAAGCGCAAAACCCAAAAGGCCTGCAAAGACTAGGATTACTGTGGTCATAACTACTACTGATTTGATGTACGGAGAGGTGACCAATATCCGTTCCAACGGAATCCACAAAGGCTGAAATGCCCTACTGTATTGGGTTTTGTGTTTTTTTAGGAAAAAGAGGAAAGAAAAAACCCTTTCGTTTTGAAAGGGCTGGGGCTAGCGTTTTGAAAGAGTTATTTTATCTGGTATTCGTCGAGCTTGCGGTACAGAGTGGTCAGTGCGATGTTCAGCAGCCTTGCCGTTTCGGTCTTGTTGCCGTCGGTGTAGTTGAGCACTTTTTGGATGTGGATTTTTTCGGCACTTGCCAGCCCAAAGGCAGACATGGTTTTTTCTTTTGTCGCAGTAGGTTTGCTGTATTGCTGCAATTCGTTAGGCAGGCTGTCAACGGCCAGTTCGGTCCCGTCTGTAAGTATGACGCTCCGCTCGATGACGTTTTTAAGCTCGCGGATGTTGCCTTTCCATGCGTGTTGTCTGAGCGCATCCAGATAAGAAGCCGATATAGTTGTTATTTTCCTGTTGGTTTTGTCGGCAAACATCCGTAGGAAAAAGGTCGCCAGTTCTTCGATGTCCGCAACGCGTTCCCTGAGTGGCGGCAGTGCAATCTGGAAAACAGCGATGCGGTAAAACAGGTCCTCGCGGAAGTTGCCCGCTTCCACCTCTTTCTGCAGATCCCTGTTGGTGGCGGCAATGGTGCGTACATTGACTTTTGTAGGTCTGCTGTCGCCTACCTTTAAAAATTCGCCCGTTTCCAGGACGCGCAGTAGCTTGGCCTGCAAGTCCAACGGCATCTCGCCGATTTCATCCAGGAAAACGGTGCCGTTGCTCGCTTCCTCAAATATCCCGTTGCTGTCTTTCGTGGCACCCGTGAAAGCTCCTGCCCTGTGGCCGAAAAGCTCGTTTTCCAACAGTTCCTTGCTGAAAGTGGAGCAGTTCACCGCGACAAAAGGATGCTTGCTCCGCGGGCTTGCGTTGTGGACTGCCTGCGCAAACACTTCCTTGCCTGTTCCCGTCTCGCCCGTGAGCAGGACGGTTGCATCGGTCGCCGCCACTTTGCCGGCGGCCTCAATGGCGGCTTTCAGTGCCTTGGACCTACCCACGATGCTGTCAAAAGAATGCCTGCCGTACAGTTGTTTCTCCAGTTGCTGTACGCGTCTGGCGAGCACGGCTTTTTCGGTGGCTTTGTACAGCAGCGGAATGATTTTGTTGTTGTCGTCGCCCTTGGTGATATAGTCGAACGCGCCGTTTTTTATCGCCTGAACGCCGTCTGGGATGTTGCCGTAGGCGGTAAGCAGGACAATCTCCGTGGCGGGATGTTTTTCCTTGATGGTTTTGGCGGCCTCGACGCCACTGCCGTCGGGCAGCTTTACGTCACAGAGGACGACATCGACACTGGAGGTTTCCAGTTTTTTCAGCCCGCTTCTGATGTCGAGAACCTGCATTACCTCAAAGCCTTCCAAGGCGATGATCTTGGAAAGCAGCGTCCTGATTTTTTCTTCATCGTCTATGATTAAAACCCGTCCGTTCATTTAAGACAATTAATGCTGAAGCCACAAAATTAGCTTGTTTTGGCTCCCCGGCAAGAGGGGGTTTTCTGAAATTCCTTTGGATGTCCACCGTTTGTCTTTTGCCTTTCAGACAGCCGACGAATTTTGTTCGTAAATCCAATCTGCAAAATGTCCTTGAATCCGGTTGCTTGCGAATAAACATTTTGATTGTTGCAAATGTGTCTCTTTCAAACAAAAGAACCTATTCAGGCTTACAAGACATATTGCCGTTTTCATCTTCCATAGGCTTGTCACGGGGATGGTGCTCGCCCTCAAACTATATAATAAATGCATGTGCCACATTTTTCCCGTCGAGCAGGATGGTTGTCCGACGTCGTCAAGCCGCTTAAAATCCATCATGCTTCAATATTTAAAACTTCTTTTAATGCACGGTGCATCACCTTCGGATCAACATCCACATCTGTCCAATATTTAATGCCGATAACGCCCTGGTTAACGAGCATCTGCAAACCGTTTACCGTTTTGCATCCTTTGGCAGCGGCACTTTTCAGGAGGTGTGTTTTCGGCGGATTATGGATACCGTCGGCGACAACCATATTGGACGCAATACTTTCAAAATTGATTGCCAGATGTTCATCTACATTTGGGAAAAGTCCGATGCTTGTGGCATTGACGACAATATCCGTATCGGCTTCGATGCTGTATCCTTCAATCCAGGAATGATAAGTAGCCGTTGCTTCGGTATGGTCGTTCAGCAAGGCGGCAACCTCCTTTCCACGTTCTTTCCCACGGTTTACGATGATGATTTTTTTTGCTCCTGCCAGCGCCAATTCAACCGATACGGCCCTTGCCGCACCTCCTGCACCAAAAATTGTAATTTTCTTGCCGACAGGCTCAATGACCTCTTTTAGTGCCTGGACAAAACCTTTACCGTCGGTATTTTCGCCAATCCATAGGCCATTGCGTTTCACAATTGTATTAACGGCGCCGATAAGTTTTGCCGATTCGCCTAAACCGTCGAGATATTGGATGACCGAAACCTTGTGCGGAATGGAACAGTTGAAGCCGGTCCAGCCCATCGCCCTGGCACCATCGACAGCCGCCTTCAAATTTTCCGGTGCCACCTCGCAGTTGATATATCGAAAATGCAAACCGTGATGCTGGTAAGCCGCCTCTACCATCGCCACAGTGGGGTTTTCCGCCGCAGGCTGTGCAAACGAACCGGTCAATGCCGGAAGAAAATCGGAGGTATTGCTGTTCATTTTTTCTGTATTAATAATCCAAAGATTTACTATCGTCTATTTTACCAATGTACTTGGGGGGGCCATCCGCATCTGTTATCAACTGCTCGACCGGGGATTTTCAATATATCATCATCCAGCGCATAAGGAATGGTTACCGGATGGACCGCCGTCGTACTTCCCAGCTTTATCCTGATATCTCGTTTCTATGGCTGAAAAAATGTCTAAGTTATCGCGGTGGCCATCCTTCTTATTACCCTCTTCTGGGGTATGGAGGAGCAAGGCGTCTTTCTCGATTACAAGCATGGGGCTGTCCCACACCGGGAGTTCCCTGAGCTTAACCGCTGATCCGATGTTCTTGAACAATTGCCGGCCCAGATGATACACTTTACCGGTGATGATGTTGACAAGGACAGGATTCCTGAGGTTCAAACCCTCGATGGTGATATCGAGCCGATCCCATTCGAGCGCATCGGAAGGTATTTTGTCCGAATACCACAGGAGGGCACCGACTTGTTTTTCCTTTTTGACCACATCCAGCACGGTGAGCGATCGGTAGGTCGATGCCTGGAAAGCCATAGATCCGCCACTTCGCGTATCGTTCTGAAAAAGGTTGACCATGTGCTGGACAGCATAGAAAGAAGGACGTTTGTAAATCACTTTCTTTTCCAGGCTTGCCCGTAGCAGACCAAAGGATTGCAGCATGTTGAAATATTGGAGATCGACCATGGTGAAAATCGAGGACCGGATACCCCGATCCCAGTCGTTGGCCATGCGCCGCAGGAGCCATTTCGCCTGGCTGACCTCGGTCCAGGGATATTGGCTGAGCGCATGGGTCCATTCCAGGATGGACGGACTGCCACACTCTCCCTGGAACAACTTGATGCCCGGATGGTAGGATTTGGCCAGTTTTTCCAATGTATCAATATCGTGCTTAGTCTCATCGGGGTTGTTTGCATACGGGTGAAACGTGAGGTAATCGACAATATTTGCCTTGCCGTGGTTCTTGAGGATGTCAAACACTTCCTTGGTAAAATTGAGCGGTATACCGGAAAGGGCAAACCCAATGATAACGGCTTTCGGCTGCTCTGCCTTGATTACTTCTACGGTTTTGAGCAATAGATTGGCATAGGCGGGCGCATACTTCACATTGTCGCCAAGATTGGGTTCATTCCATATTTCCCATTCATAGATTCGGTCTTTGTAGCGGCGCACGGTAGTCCGGACGTAATTTAGCCAGCCGGCCATCGTCGCCTGATCGGTGAAAATACGTGCACCGAGTTTCTCGTCCGAGCCATAATTAGGATTGCCGTAGCAGAGCACCATCCAGGGTTGTGCGCCCTGCGCCCGTAAGTCGTTGACCACAGTATCAAGCCATCCGAAGCGGTAGCTTCCCTTGGAGGGTTCACATTTCGCCCACCCACTCTGTATACGTGTGCTGACAGCGCCAAGCTCACCGACATACGATTTGTATTGCTGGAGGTCGGCATAGTTACGGTCTAGTGTTTCGCACCCGATGGACCAGCGCGAGCTGCCCAGTGTTTTGGTGTCGCTGACCTTGACCAATCCGATGGCGTTGAGGCCGGGCGATACCGCATTCAGCTTGTCCCACATGATGGATGAATACTGGCCCTGCACAACCGTGATGGCCAGAAAAATGGTCAATAGCGAAAGCAAAAGAGATCTCATATTATGTTATCTTTAAAGGTGTCTATTTTAAATAATCCGGATTCCGGTTGGTCAGCACGATAACGGTTTCCTGTTTGGCAGTTTCTGCTACGGTTACGGCACTGACATTGCTTCGGGCTTCCTCAACCAGACCCGAAAGCTCTTCGGTATGCCGACTGCTGAACAGTACGGGTACGGTATGACCGACCTTTGTCCATTTTTGTCCAGTGTCCCGTCCATATATCCCGATGCGATGATGCCTACCATTGTTTTGTTTTCTCTAATGTATTTATAGTATTGAATATTAAATAGTTATATAAATATTGACATTATGATGGGCTATGGCAAACTTACGGATATTTACAGTCTTGTGGGCAAATTTTAAACAAAACACTAAAAGATTCGTTTTGGGCAAACCTGTCAGGCGCAGGCCCGTAATGGACGACCGAGAATCCCTGAAAAACGAACCCATCCCCAAGGTGGTCTTCGGGATACCCCTCACGGAAAGAGATACGTCTCCGACAAACAGTGCATCATATTGTTGTCAACGATACACTGAATAACATCTGTCAGTTTGGACATTCAAGTCGCCGTTCTTTTGTATATTTTGTTACCAACGCCATTGCTGACTTTACCGTTTATTCTTTTCTTCCCCCAAACCCTTCGATTAAGTTTAATGCTGTAGTTGACAGCCAAATTGTACGCTTCCAACAATCCAACCTGGGTCTATAAGTTTCATTGCCTGATGTTTTTTATTTTGCGCTTGCCCGCACGCGCCAAGTGATACAAATATAACCATGGTGAAAAGGAATCTTGCTACTTTCATTGTTTATAAAGGGTATTTTCCGCGTTTAAGAATGTTACTTTGTTATATTCCAGTTTCCCTTCAAGTTGCTTGCCGAAGAGGATCGTATGCTGTTGTTTTTTATGCGCATCCAACGCTGCTCTGTTCCTGAATACTTCAAACAGTACAATGGCATTGCCGTCGTCCTCACGTGTGTTGAGACTAAAAAGCAGGCATCCCGGTTCTTTGATGGCTGCGGCCTGAATGGTGGTGGCAGCTTCCATGACGGCTTTTTCAAAGCCCGCCTTAGGCTTGATTTCGGTAATGGCCGACAGACTCCCGTCTATTTTCGACTGCGCCATAACCGTGGCTTTACTGCAAAACAATATTGCCGCTGTCGCAATTATCCTTACAATTTTCATAGCTTATTTTTTAGTTCTGAAACATTCCCGATAATATCGTCCTGGTATCCCAGCGTAACTTTCGTGTTGGCATGATCAAGGAAGGTAAGCTCATCGGGCCATACATGTGTTTTGTAAAATTCGGACGAAAGCACTTTATCCAATCCTTCCACATTATCGAACCAAAGCTCTGCGGTACCGTCAACGTCGTCCACCTCAATTACTTTTGATTGCTCGCTGATCGGATGGGTCTGGATATAGCGTATCACATGTTCCCGGGCTTCCGGTATCTGTCTGAACAGGGGGCCGTGTTTTTCGATATGGTGTTTTACAAACGCTTCGTGGGTCAGATTGGGGTTGCGTTTCAGCAACATGGTCATTTTTATCATTGCTTATCTGTTTTTAATGAACAATCCATTATTTTTCAGGAGTCCAGCGGTGCAGGGACTTATCTTTTAATCCATCCGGATAAGTCAGAAATTCTATCAATGTACCCCAGGGAGCCTTTCCGTAAACACCTTTGTTCCGGGGGCCGTCTTCTACATTGGCCAATGGATGGGGTGCGGAAAGCATGTTGCCTCCTGCTGCCTCGAACTGTTGACAGGCAGCATCGATGTCATCGACATAGACCGCTATATGCTGCAATCCATAATCGTTGAGTCCTGTAGCTTTGGCCTGTGGTGCATCTGCAAACTGGAAGAGTTCGATAGTAGGGCCGTTCCCTATCTGCACCAGCCTCATGTGGATGATTTTACTGCCGGGCGGGATACCCAATTCCTTTTCTGTTTCCGCTCCGTCAAATGGTTTTCCTCCTTCGGGCAGCACATCGTACAATGTTTTGGCATTTAGTGCTTTTTCAAAAAACGCCGACGCTTCGTTTACATCCGGAACGGTCATTCCCACGTGGTCGATGCCACGGAAGTTATTGGTAGTCCCCATGTTTGTTTCTTTTAATGGTTTGCTGTTATCACGATGTCCGCAAGCCACCATCATAAGGGCGCCTACAGCCAAAATCACGAATCCTATGCCACTGCACATGCTGTACTTTCCCATTTTTATTTTTCTTGAAATAATCATGTATAAACTATTTTACGCTTTTCCAAAATGATAAAAATTCAAACCCATCGCTCCATTTTTGATTTTCGCTACATGGCTGTCGACCCGTCATCCTTAAAATAGAAACGTTGCGGCGGGACATCACTGCCAATGCCAGTCCTCCTGGTTTTATGAATACTTTCCTTTCCATGCTATTTTTAAATATGTGAATCAAAAGAAACCCTTATGCCTATATCCTGTCCAGCATAAAAACCTCCATTGGAACCTGCAATAAGTCTTCAGCCTCTTTGCGGAAATGGAGGAGGTGGTCGTTCGCCAGGTGCTTTTCCAATGCTTTCCTGTCTTCCCAGTTTTCGTAGAAGAAAAAAACGTGGTCCTCTGAAATTCCCTGGTGCAGGTCGTACTGTATGCACCCTTCTTCTTTCCGGGTAGGGGCAACCAGCGATTGCAGCAATAGTTTTGTTTCCGCCACTGTTGATTTTTTAGCGGTTATTTTTGCGATTACGGTCAACATATTTTACAATTTTGAGTGTCATGCTTATTTTGGGTGGCGTTGCTTACTGGAACATCAGCTTGAGGTCCATAGTATTTTCCTTTTTTAATCAAAAAAATTATTCTATTGCTTGCAGCGACGCACTGCCCGCCGTACTTTTTCTTTCCGCAACAGCAACAAAAGCGACTACCGTAAGTAAGAACAATTGCAGACAGACGGCTTTCCAGCCATTCATTTGCCAGCAAGCCAGCCCACTGTAAGTCCCTAGGGCTCCACCCAAGAAATAGGATGTCATGTACACGGTGTTGATGCGGCTGTGCGCAGTCTCATCAAGGGTATAAATGACGGCTACATTGGTCACCTGAACGGCCTGTACGCCTAGGTCAAGCAGCAATACAGCCGTAACGGCTGCCCAAAGGCTGTCAGGATAAAAATAGGAAACTGCAACTGCGATAAATACCAATATGACTGCCAAGAAGCGCGAACGGTTTGCACTGCCCTTGTCAGCGAGCTTCCCGAATACCGGTGCCAAGAGTGCTGAGACGACAGCCAAAATACCAAACAACCCAATGTGGTCCGTATCGTAACGGAACGGCTCACCGCTCAGATGAAAAGTAAGTGTCGTCCAGAAAGAGCAGAATACTCCGAACATCAGTGCGCCCAACAGGGCCGTCCTCCTTAACAGGGAAAAACGTTCCAATTGTCTTAAAGTGGACCGCAATAAACTTAGATAGCTTCCCTCAAACAGTACCGGAATATCACGCAACACGCGGAACAAAAACAGCGAAGACAACAGAACCATCGCGGCTGCAATACCATAAACGTAACGCCAGCCAAGCCAGTCGGCAACAAAGCCGCTGAAAACCCTTGCTGCCAGAATCCCTGCGAGTATGCCCGTAAAAATGGTACCAACTACCTTGCCTTTGTTGTGTGGCGACAGATACGCGGCCATTGGCAGTATCACCTGTGCCGCGACCGAAAACAGTCCGACCAGTAGGCTCATCACCATCATTACACCCAGACTGTTTGAAAAAGCCATTCCCAGCAAGGCTAGCACCAGCATCAATTGCAATAGCAGTATCAGCCTGCGCCGGTTCGTTTTGTCACCCAGTGGTGTCAGGAAAAACAGCCCCAGCCCATAACCTGCCTGTGCAAGCACGGCAATATTGCCTACTGCCTTGTCGGAGGCGTGCAGGCTGCCGGCCATATTGTGCAGCAACGGCTGGTTGTAGTAGATATTGGCCACGCAGATCCCTGCCGTTATAGACAGTAGGGCAGTCTCATAGGCCGATATTTCCTGTTTCCCTTGCTTCATGGTTCAAATGTCGCACCGAATGTTTTTTAAACACTTGTATCTTTATTGGTATTTTTTGTACATTTATCATAATATAAATTGGGCATGACGTGAAAAAAATACAATTTGAACAACTTGTTGTCCACGACTTTGAAGAAAAGACATTCCATCTCCCTATGCATAGCCATACCTATTATGAACTGGTATACATCCACAAAGGATGCGGCGTGCACCTACTGAACAATAGCCGCCTGCCCTACAAAAAGGGAGATCTTTTCATCATCAGCCCGGAAGACGAGCACTATTTTGAAATTGCCAAAAACACCCACTTTACATTCGTAAAATTTACCGACGACTATTTTTCGGGACAGAAGATTTATTATGAGGCGGATGCTTTTATTTCGCTCATACCGGAAAATATTATGCGGAATAAATTGTTGAAAGAGGTAAAATTGAAAATGGACGAACCCTGTATCTCCATTTTGAGAAATACAATGGAAAACATCGTGGCTTACAGCTGCAAAAAGAACATTGCCCAATCCCCTTTGATGTTTTACCAGATACTTTCCATTCTGGGATTGATCAAAGAAGCCGCCGCAAAACTGAACATCCGCATTGACAACGGACAACTTGAAAAAGAAGAATTAATCTCTTATGTCCATCAGCATATCTACGAGCCGTCACTGATCCAGATAAAAAGCATAGCGACTCATTTTGCCATTGCCCCCACTTACTTCAGCGATTATTTCAAAAATAAATTTGGGGTGAGTTACCGTAACTATGTAAACGATTACAGGATCAGTATCATTGAAAAACGCTTAGTCGTCCCTACTATAACGCTTTCCCAGATCTCAGACGAATTTGGGTTTGCGGATGAAAGCCACCTGAACAAGTTCTTCAAAACACATAAGGGAATGGGCCCCAAGGCATACCGGAAAGCGCTGGCTAGTTGATGATTTCCTCAAAATCGGAGCAGGCTGTCGGTTGAGTGGAAACTCAAAACCTCCGACTGCCAGACCCTGTCCGGCAATCGGCCGGACAACAATGCGGCTTCCGATACCTTGCGGTTCGGGGAGGTTTTGACTTGGATGGATTCGGTAAAGATGAAGACTAAGAAGCTGTTTGAGTTATTTATTTTCTTCTCCGCACAGTCTCCCGCCGCGGCGGGGACTGTGCGGGAAGGAATACACGTTTTTATGTCTTGGAAGCATATAAAACCGTACAGAAAAACTTAACTCAAACACTCTCTTAAACTTGAACTGCCATCATTGAAACTAAAACGGCGGATACCCGCCGACACAATAACTGTCTTTGGAAAAATTACCTGCTATAAACGCTGGTACGCAAAACCGCACAAATACGTTCAGGTCACTACTCCTATTTTCAACCGTTCGACTTTTAACTTTTCGGATTTAAAGAAAAGTTAATACCCTATTGCCGTCCACTCATCGGCAGCTAGATATATTTGTGCCTCCAAAAGAAGCTGGAATCTGCTAAGCGTATATTACTCTACGTTTCACCAATTCTACGATTAGAGACACATTATAACCATTAAACAATATGAAATTTACGACAAACCTGCTATTGCTATGTACAATCGTATTGGCAAACTATTCAAGTCCCATCTACGGGCAAAATCCGATAGGTACAAGTACGCTCAAGGGTTCGGTGGTGTCGGAAACGGGTCAACCTCTGCGGGGTGCGGAAGTGGCCGTTGAAGATGTCGCCAACCACCGTTTAGGAAATGCCGTCACCGACAGTTCCGGTTATTTTGAAATTGCAGGCCTAAAGACCGGGTCAACCTACAACCTTAAAAGCTACTATGTCGGTTACGACACAGGCAGGGTAGACGGAGTGGTATTAGACGATTTACTGAAACCTGTCAAAATACCAATGCGTCCCAATGCCAGCAAAACGCTTGACGAGGTCGTCGTGGTAGGTTATGGTACACAGAAAAAGGTAAACCTGACAGGTGCGGTGGACCAGATTACCAGCAAAGCTTTTGAAGGCCGCGTATTGTCCAACGTTGCACAGATGCTCCAAGGCGTAAGCCCCAACCTCAACATCGCTCCGGCAGACGGCAAACCGACGCGGTCGCCAAGTTTTAATATCAGAGGTACGACCTCCATCGGACAGGGAGGAAGTGCGTTGGTTATTGTCGATGGTGTGCAGGGAGATCCCTCCACTCTGAATCCCAACGACATAGAATCGGTTTCTGTATTGAAGGACGCTGCCGCATCGGCCATATATGGTTCGCAGGGTACTTTTGGTGTCGTGTTGATTACCACCAAAAGTGCCAAGAAGGGAAAAGTGTCATTTACGTATTCGGGTAGTTTTTCTTCCCAAAAACCGACAACGCTGCCCGATTTTGTAAGCGATGGCTATGTGTATGCCTCCCACTTCTATGAAGCGTACAACGCTTGGAACAACTATTCTTCCGTTCCGGCGCGTCTCAACAAAACCCAGACTTTTACCTTGGCATGGCTGGATGAATTTAAAAAAAGAAAAGAAGAGGGCAACGCTGAGGAAGTGGACGTGGATGCCAATGGCAACTATGTCTATTATGGCAATGAAAACTATCTGAAAGATCTACTCAAAAAAAGTTTCCTGGTGCAGGACCACAACCTTTCCGTGAGTGGCAACGACGGCAAACTGGACTACTATATTTCCGGTCGGCATTATGACTATGGCGGGTTGTTTCGGTACAATACAGATCATTATGCAGGCAATTACCTCCGTGCAAAGGGAGGCATGCAGGTCACGAGCTGGCTGAAGATCACCAACAATATGGACTATTCCGAAATCAAATACCACAACCCTACCACTGCCGGGGAAGGTGGCAACATCTGGCGAAACATAGCGGACGAGGGACACACAAGTGCTCCTATATACAATCCGGACGGTACGTTTACCTTTCCGGCGGCTTATACCGTGGGCGATTTCATCTATGGCAAAAGTGGCGAGGATTCCAGGCAACGGAATCTCCGCAATACATTGGGGTTCGAATCCAGATTCCTCAACAATGCATTGCGGATACATGGAGATTTTACCTTTAGGAATTTGGACTATGCTTCTTTGCGGAAAAGGGTGCCAGTGCCTTATAGTGTCAAAGAAGGCGAGGTACTTTCATTGGCCACTTCGTTCAATGACAACATGTATTCCGTTTCCCAGACCACGCGGTACATCTTTACCAACCTCTATGGCGAATATGAAAAGAACCTAAATACAGACCACTATCTTAAAGCCATGGTCGGTTACAATTACGAACGACAGACCTACTCCTCCGAATATATTACCAAGACAGGGTTACTGACTCCGGACGTGGACAACATCAATCTTGCGCTGGGCAGTGCGACAACGGCGACGGGCGGATTTAACCGCTATCGTCTTGGCGGCGTATTTTTCCGGTTTAACTATGCCTTCCGCGAAAAATACCTGCTGGAAGTCAATGGACGCTATGACGGTTCTTCCAAATTCCCGACAGACCAGCAATGGGCTTTTTTCCCTTCTGTTTCTGTTGGATGGCGTATTTCCAAGGAGAAATTTTTCAATGTCTCCAAAAATGTGATTTCGGATTTGAAACTTAGGGCTTCCTACGGTTCTTTAGGGAACGGCAACATCGACCCGTACACTTACCTGGAACAGTTCTCCATCGGGACATCGAGCCGCGTACTGGACGGCGGCAAAAATCCGTACACAAGTGCGCCGGGCGTCATCCCCGATAATCTGACATGGGAGACGGCACGAACGGGCAATATTGGGTTAGACCTGACAGTGCTCAATGGTGCGCTGACGTTTACGGGTGACCTTTATTTCCGCAAGACACTCAACATGTACACCGTAGGGCCGACACTTCCGGACGTGTTCGGAACAGACTCCCCCAAAGGCAACTATGCCGATCTGACCACCAGAGGTTTTGAGATTTCCTTGGGTTACAACAATTCGTTCATGCTCGCGTCCAAGCCGTTCAACTATAGCTTCAAGGCCACTTTGGCGGACTATACGGCACGTATCGACCGCTACAACAACCAGACAGGCGTATTGACCGATTACTATGCCGGACAGAAACTCGGAGAGATATGGGGTTACGTGACACAAGGCCTGTTCCAGTCACAGGCAGAGATAGACGCCGCTCCCACACAGACATTGATCAAGTCGAGTAGCTCGGGGCTGATTTATCCGGGCGATATCCGGTATGCCGACCTCGACGGCAACAACGCCATTGACTATGGCTCCAACACCGTAAGCGACCATGGCGACAAAAAAATAATAGGTAATACGACCCCTCGTTATACCTATAGTTTCACGACCAACTTTGACTGGAACCGCTTCAGCCTGTCGGCTTTCTTCCAGGGTGTAGGCAAGCAGGACTGGTATCCGAGCAATGAAGCGATTTTCTGGGGACAGTTTAACCGACCTTACAACAACCTTCCGAGTTGGCATCTCAACAATTACTGGACGGAAGACAACCCTAATGCGTATTTCCCTCGGTATGCAGGATACAATGCTTCGCTAAAAACGGTACAGACCCGATACCTGCAGAATGTGGCCTATATCCGGCTAAAGAATTTGCAGTTGGGATACAGCCTGCCAGAATCGGTCCTCCAACGCCTGCATGTAAAAAGTTTGCGGGTCAGCGTCATCGGCGAGAACCTATGGACATGGTCGCCTTTGTATAAACGTACCAAAGACATCGATGTCGTCAACATAGGTGTTTCCGATCCCGACTTCGGCAGTGGCTACGGCGACGGCATGAATTACCCGACACTGAAAAGTTACAGTTTCAACATTCTACTTAATTTTTAATTGAACATGCAGATGAAAGGAAGCATAATCCGCCAGGGCGGACGTGCATACTGGAGTTGAAAAACAAAAAATATACAGATGAAAAAAATATTCTTTTTCCAAATAATAGTAACGGTACTCGCGTTGACAGCCTGTGATTTAAAGGAAGTGCCGGAGGCAACAGCTACTGTGGACGGCGTTTTTGGTTCCGAGAGCGGTCTGAAGACATACAGCTATTCTTTTTACAACAACTTGCCGTCTGGAACGAGTGCCTATAAGCTCGACGCCATGGCCGATTACGGGGCGGTGAACAGTCTCAACAGTTTTATAAAAGCGGGAGCTTATTCCGCGGAGACGAGTTCAGGATGGAGCTGGGACGCATTGCGTAACATCAACTATTTCATTGACCACTGCACCAATACGAGTGTGGCCGAGGATGTCCGCAACAACTATATTGGCATTGCGAAATTTTTCAGGGCTTACTTTTATTACGATAAAGTCACGACTTTCGGAGACGTGCCCTGGATTGGTCATGCACTGACCCTTACCGACACGGCAGAACTCTATGCCAAGCGTGACCCGCGTACACTGATCATGGATTCCATCATGGCAGATCTGGATTTTGCATATCAAAATATTACCGCGACATCCTCGGACGGCTCCACCATTACCAAATGGACCGCGATGGGACTTAAATCGCGCGTTGCACTGTTTGAAGGGACTTTCCGTAAATACCATACGGAACTGAACCTTCAAGGCTCCGCCAATACTTTTTTGCAGTATGCGGCCGATGCGGCCAACGAAGTCATGACCAACGGGCCATATAGCCTCAATGTGGCATCGGATCCCACACTGTCCCAAAGGCAACTGTTCATCAGCGACGCACCTATAACGTCGGAAGTCATGTTGGCAGTCGTGCTTAGCAAGAGCCTTGCCATATTGGGCGATGCCAACTGGTGGTGGACTTCCGCAACCTATGGGCCAAGGTTCAGCTTGGTAAAACCATTCGTCAATACGATATTGAACCAAGACGGTACGCCTTTTACCGATCGTTCAGATTACAATACCGAAGGTTTTTACGACGAATGCCAAAACAGGGATTACCGTTTGGCACAGTTGATAAGGACACCCGGTTACCAGCGTGATGGTGTCAACACGCCTCCCAACTTTGCCAGTTACACCTATACGGGTTACCAACCCATCAAATATACCTTGGACGGTACGACGTATGACAATTCCGGGTTGAATACCAATGCCATTCCGTTGATGCGCTACGCCGAAATCTTGCTGAATTATGCGGAAGCAAAAGCAGAGTTGGGATCCCTGACCGCCGCCGACTGGACAGCAACCATCGGAGCGTTGAGGTCAAGGGCGGGAATTACGGGTGGATTGAACACCTTGCCCACTAAGGTCGATACGTATTTACAAACCACATTTTTCGCGGAAATCAGCGATCCCGTCCTATTGGAGGTACGAAGGGAGCGGCAGGTCGAGCTGGCATTGGAAGGTTTCCGGTTCAACGACCTGAAAAGATGGAAAAAAGGTAATCTCCTCGCCGACCTTCAATGGTCCGGGATATATGTCCCGGCATTGGACCAGCTCATAGACTTGGACGAGGACGGTACTCCGGATGTTGTATTCTACGACGGTTCGCAGAGCGGTCCGACGATTAGCGTTCCATCGGGTGCCGCAAAAGTCGCCGTCGGCGGTCCGTCCACCAATTACCAGACAATGACATCGGACAATCACCTGGAATGGTTCAAGTCACAGACAAGAACCTGGTACAGCGACGGACGCCAGTATTACTATCCGATTCCAGCAACGGCAATCGTCAAGAATCCCAACTTGACACAAAACCCCGGATGGTAAATAAGGAATAAACAAAAATGAATCAATACGGATAGTGGGAACAAAAAATTGACCGTGCCATTTCTCTGGGCAAAAAGTATTGCCCAGGGAAGTTTTGCACAGCAACCGAAACACGTGATACTCGTCACAAAAGAAAGCCCCTTTGATAGTATCAAAGAGGCCAACTAAAAACAGAACCAATAAATGATCAACGTAGACTAGTCTGGACGCTTACCATCTAAGAAAGTGTTGAGTGTCGATATGTTTGTCTTCTCGTTCTCGTCTTTTTTTACATGGTATTTACTGTAAAAGCTTTCAACGGATGAAAAATCTTTTTCATTGTCATTGCTGCCAAACATGTCCATGTTTCTGCGTACATAGGCGGGAACGGTGTCAAATTCACTGTTTGGGTCGTTGTTGTTGACATTGAACTGGAGCTCACGCAGTTTTTTGATGCGTTCCTGTGCCGTTCTTTTTTGTCTTTCCGAGTCGGGTTCATCAAGACCAAGCGGTAGGCTGAGATTCGTCGCAGGATCGGTAGCCTCTGCCCTGTTGTCCGTAGAAAGACTCAAACGCATGTTTTCACTTTCTTCTTCGGCAGAACCAATGCCAGCAAACGGATTGAATCTATTTTCTATCGGTTTGGGCATCTGCACATTCACGGCAGGTCTTGCAAAAGTCTGTTGACCGTAACCCTGTGTGCCAGGAAATTGCGTAATGACGGGTTTGAATGCAGGTTGATCCTGTTCATTTGTCTTTCCGAAACGCGGTTGTTCGGCTGGTGTTTCCTCCGTTTTCAGGTTAAAGTGTACGAGATTATTTGATTCACTGGATGTATTGTCTTCCACTACCAGTTTGGGGGCATACATATTGGAATCCGGTTCCGTCGGCTGCATGGACTTTGGTGCATCTGGATCTTTCAATTCAAATACTACTTTTTCCGCTTCTTCTTTCTGGCGTCGAATGGCGTAAGTGTCCACTTTTGCAAATGGGTCTTTGTGTTCGAATCCTGTTGCAATCAATGTGATGCCCAATTTTCTTTCGAGGCTGTTGTCATAGCCGATGCCGACGATGACGTCTGTCGCTTCGCCCGCTTGTTGGCGTACAAAGTTGTTGATGGTTTCAAACTCGTCCATGCTGCATTCGTGGTCGCCCTCGGAAGTATTGACGTTGATCAATATCCATTTGGCACCGCGGATGTCGCTGTCGTTGAGCAACGGAGAGTTCAGTGCTTCCTCGATAGCACGCTGTGCACGGTCTTCACCTTCCACGGCAGAACTACCCAATATCGCCACACCGCCGTTTTTCATCACGGTACATACGTCGTTGAAATCGACGATGATATGTCCCTTGCTGTTGATGATATCGGTAATGCACTTAGCGGCAGTCGCCAATACATTGTCGGCTTTGCTAAATGCTTCTTTCATTTTGAGGTTGCCATACTGCATTCTCAGTTTGTCATTGCTGATGACCAACAATGTATCGACATAAGGTTCCAGTTCCTTGATACCTTTTTCGGCCTGTGTGGAACGACGCGGCCCTTCAAAACCAAACGGTGTCGTGACGATGCCCACGGTAAGGATGCCCAAGTCCTGACAGATCTTTGCAATGATCGGCGCGCCGCCTGTACCGGTTCCGCCGCCCATACCCGCGCAGATGAAGGCCATCTTGGTATTGACTTCCAGTATTCTTTGTATTTCTTCCAAGGACTCCTGCGTTGCCTGTTTGCCGACTTCGGGATTGGCGCCTGCGCCAAGACCTTGCGTCAAGTGCGGCCCGAGCTGTATTTTGTTTGGAATTGCACTTTGTTCCAATGCTTTCGCATCGGTGTTGCATATAATAAAATCTACTGCATCTATACCTTCGGTATGCATATAGTTGACAGCATTGCTACCGCCGCCGCCAACGCCGATGACCTTGATAATGGAGGACTGTAATTTTGGTATATCAAACTCTAACATATTTCCTATTTTTTAAACAATTCACTAATATGATGATGAAGGTAGGAATGTGTATGAAAAGACAGGATAAAGATTATACACATTTCCACATTTTTTAACTATTTTATCTCATGGTCTGCCTCTTCTTCAAAAAGGTCTACCAGTTTTTCCTTAATATTATCCCAGATATTTCTCCGTTTTTCTTTCTTCGCTTTAGAAATGCCATGCATTGGATTTTCTTGAATAGCCGTAACCTCAGCAGGTCTATTGACATCCACAAAATCTTTTGGCACCTCGACGTGTATAGTAGGAGACTTGAATACCTTACGTTGTCTCTCATAATCATCGTATCCTTTTAAGATCAAGCCCAGACAAGTGGCATACATCGGATTACGCAAGACATCGACATGGTTGGGTGCCAGATGCTCGTTGGCATAGCCGATACGTGCGTTAAGCCCGGTGATGTATTCCGTCAATTGCAACAAATGGTCTAGCTGAGCACCGCCACCTGTTACGATAATACCACCATTTAAAATTTTATGGTCGAGTCCTACTTGTTTCAGATGGTAGGTGACAAATTCAAGTATTTCCACCATCCTCGCCTGAATGATATTGGCCAGGTTTTTAACGCTGATTTGTCGCGGGGCGAAACCTTTGAAGCCCGGAATCGTAATGTAGGCGTTGCTTTTGGCGGCATCGACGAGGGCGCAGCCAAACTGTTTCTTCATGGCTTCCGCCTGTTGTTTCAGTACGCCCAATCCGGTTTTGATATCATTGGTGATGTTTTCGCCACCGAAAGGTATGACAGCCGTATGTTTCAACACGCCTTCATAAAAAACGGCCAAGTCAGAAGTGCCGCCACCGATATCCAGGATTGCCACACCGGCTTCCATGTCCATATCGCTCATCACCGCTGCGGCAGATGCCAATGGCTGCAACACAAGGTCCTTGGTTTTCAAACCACTTCTTTCAACCGCGCGGTTGATGTTCTTGATGGCATTGCGGTCGCCTGTGATGATATGGAAATTGGCACCGACCTTTACACCGTTCATCCCGATAGGATCTTTGATGTTCTGGAAGTTGTCCACATGGAAATCCTGTGGGATGACGTCGATAATCTCGTCTCCTGCGGGGATGAAAGTCTTGCGCTGGTTGTCGATCAACTGTTCGATTTCCTTTAGCCTGATTTCTTCTTCCGCATTTTGGCGGACAAGGTCTCCCCGCGTTTGGAGGCTCTTGATGTGGTGTCCGGCGATACCGACATACACTTCGTGGATGTCTAAGTCGGGATTGCTCTTGTAACAATTGTCCATTGCGATTTCGATCGCGCGGATGGTCTGGTCAATGTTCAAAACCTGACCGTGCTGCACGCCATTGCTGGGTGCTTGGCCAAAGCCCAGAATCTCGAGTTTCCCAAACTCGTTCTTGCGTCCGGCGATAGCCGCAATCTTTGTAGTACCTATGTCCAGTCCTACGATGATGGGGGCTTCCTCTTGTGGAAGATTTTCCTTTCCGATAGATGTTTGCTGATTCATATTATGGTTTGTTTTTAGTATGTTTTTTAATTTTATGCTGTTCTTTTTTGACCACAGGTTGACGTACTATGTTTGTGTCACTTGTCGTGGAATCGGTATTTCCATGCCCTTGCAATTGCTTCGCGCTCCATCGGCTGTTGGACAACGCATTGATCGTTGCGGTATCATTCCGTTGCGCAGCCATACCGCCATGCCTTGTCGCTACGACTTGGTTGTAACAACGCACGTCCACTTTTTCATATCTGTTAAATCCCGTCTTGGTCCAAACTTGTTTATAGAAACTATACAGTCTGTCAAACTTTTCTGGAAGACTGTCACCCCGCCCAATTGCAATTAGCGTATTGCCAAGCGTCGGAACGATGTCAAAAGTCTTGTCCACATTGATGTTTACCGCAGAAACAAATGCATTCCAAAAAGTATCGGCAATGATGAACTGTGCTATTTTCTTAACATCGAGCAACAACAGACTGTCTGGTTTGGAGAGCCTGCTATTGGACGAAGTAAAAGAAGTAAAAACCGGCAGACGCGCTATCACCGCAGGATGCAACGGCAAAATCCTGGACGCCGTATCAATGTAAAAAGAAGAGCCTTCCAACGTAAATACCCGCGCGATGGGCTCGCTTTCCCAAATAGAGGCGCAGAGATTGTTTTCGTCGTCGAAATACATTTTTGCATGGCTAATCCAAGGATTGAGTTCCAAGGCTTCCTCTAATCTTTTGAGGTTGATATTTTTAGCCGGAATGCCTTCTGCACCGCCGTTTTCCTTTGCGATATGTATGATTTCTTTTTCGTCGATGAATATCTGATTGTTTTTCCCTTCGATGGAAATCCTGAAGTCCGGACAACGGGCAGCCGTCCTCGCGCTGCGCGCAGCGGCGAGCAGGAAAACCAGTCCGCATCCAAACAAGACCCACAGAAAAAATATCAGTTTGCGTTTCATTTAATTAATTCCCTTCCAAAATTTCTTTTACAGGTTCGACCAATGCATCGATATCACCGGCTCCGCACATCACGACGAGTGCGGGTTTTTCTTTTTTTATTTTTTCGAGCATCGCCTCTTTTTCCAACACATATTTATTAGAAATCTGCATCTTATCTAGGATCATTTCGCTCGACACGCCTTCCATCGGGAGTTCGCGAGCAGGATATATCGGCAACAATATCACTTCATCGCCATGATCCAGACTCGCCGCAAAACCATCCGCCAAATCCTTAGTCCTGGAATACAGGTGTGGCTGGAACACGACGGTTATCTTTTGTTCAAAAAGACTCCTTACGCCTTTCAACAGTGCTTCTATCTCCGCAGGATGATGTGCGTAATCGTCAATCAGTACATTGTTTTCGTTGCGGACAATATATTCAAAACGGCGCTTTACACCTTTAAAAGAAGTAATTGCTGCTTTGATGGCATTGTTGTCTATTTTTAAAAATTGCGCGACGGCAACCGCGGCGATGGAGTTTTCAATATTATGATAGCCACCCAGATGAATAATGACATTTTCCAAGACACCGTTAGGCGTTGCTATATCATATTGATACGCTCCGTTTTCCACTTCTAACTTTTGCAAATGATAGTCTGCATTTTTATTGTCGAGACTATAAGTGAAATGAAAATCGGCATCTAGTTCAGCGTCTTTTGCCAAGCCTCTTTTGCTGACAAGGCATCCGTCTTTTCTGATACGTTGTGAAAACTGTACAAAAGCCTCCTGTACTTTTTCCTCCGTGCCATAAATATCCAAATGGTCGGCATCCATCGCTGTAATCACCGCTACATTAGGCGAAAGACGTAAAAAAGAACGATCGTATTCATCTGCTTCCACGACACTTACGGATCTTTCACTTGCCCAAAAATTTGTATGATAGTTGACGGAAAGCGCACCCAGAAAAGCATTGCAACCATAACCCGAATTGCGCAGTATATACGCTATAAGCGTTGTTATCGTTGATTTTCCGTGCGTACCTCCAATACAGATATTAAATGTCGGTTCGGTAATCCATTGCAGGATTTCACTGCGTTTCATCAACTTGTAATTATGCTGTTGATAAAAATTCAGTTCCTGCATATCCTTGGGAATCGCAGGTGTATAGACGACGATGTCTGCATCCTTTCGCAACAGTTCCGGGCTATCACTATAATGAATCTCGATTCCTTCCTTTTCCAACTCGGCGCATAACGGCGAACGATGGCGGTCATAGCCATACACATCGGCCTTTTGGGATTTGAAAAACCGAGCCAGCGCACTCATGCCGATACCACCTATCCCTATAAAATAGATGATAGCACCTTCCAAAGATTTTCTGTCAAGCAACGATTGCTGGATATCTTTTGCCATCTGTGCTTATTTTTTGATATATTTTAAAATCTCGTCTACAATCAATTCATTGGCGTTGGGCGTTGCGATAGGACTGATATTTTCTTCCAATGCTTTAACACGCGCATCGTCAAACAACAGATTGGTCACCGTACCGAAAAGTTGGGACTGCACTTGGTCGTCCTTGATCATTATCGCGGCCTGTTTGTTGACCAGATAGGAAGCATTGACCGTCTGGTGGTCTTCCGCGGCATAAGGGTAAGGGACGAGTATCGCCGCCTTTTTCGCAATGCACAATTCCGTAATGGACATCGCCCCAGCCCTTGATACGACTACGTCGGCTGCGGCATAGGCAGCGTCCATGTTTTGGATAAATTCCCCAATCCAAAAATTATGGAACGCCTCGCCTTTTTGTTTAAACCGTAAGGATTCCACTTTTCCGGTCTGCCATATCAACTGGATGTTGAGCGTGGCAAAGTCTCCCAAATGCCCCAATATTGCCTGGTTGATGCTACGTGCACCAAGACTGCCACCGACTACCAAAACCGTTTTCTTGTTGGGATCCAAACCAAAGGAACGAATCGCCTCTGCATGGCTAACCGTCGCGTCAACAATATTTTTTCTTACAGGATTTCCTGTTTTAATAATCTTGTTGGCAGGGAAAAAACGATCCATGCCGTCCCAAGCCACAAATATCTCCGTCGCATGCTTACCCAATAGAATATTACTCTTTCCCGCAAAAGAATTGGACTCGTGTATAAATGTCGGGATGCGCCTACGCTGCGCGTAACGCAATACCGGAAACGTAGAATAACCGCCAACGCCAATCACTGCATCGGGCCAGAAATCTTTAAATATCTTCTTTACTTCAAAATAACTCTTGATCAATTTGATTGGCAACGAGAGGTTCTTGACAATAGAACCTCGTTGCAAGCCTGCGATGTCGATTCCGATGATTTTATAGCCAGCCTGTGGGATTTTTTCCATTTCCATTTTTCCCTCGGCGCCTACAAACAATATTTCAATAGCCGGGTCGCGCTTTGCCAATGCATTGGCAATTGCTAACGCAGGGAAGATATGTCCTCCCGTGCCGCCTCCTGCTATGATTACTTTAGACATCGTTTTATGTTTAAATGATTTGTGTTTAATTAATAATCTATTGTGCTGCCTCTTCCGCGTCTTCTTTTTTCACCTCTGCGGCGATGATTGCCGAACGTTTTCCTTCCATTATTTCCACGTTTCTCGCCACACTTAATATCAAGCCAATGGCTGTACAGGTAAACAAAAAAGAACTACCGCCCATACTGACCAATGGCAACGTCACGCCCGTTACCGGAACGATGTTGACGTTGACTGCCATATTGGCCATCGCCTGTATCACCAGCGTGAAACTCAACCCCAGTGCAAGAAAAGCACCAAATGCATAAGGGCATCGCCGAAATATCCGAATGCACCGATACATAAAAACGAGATAGATGAACATGATAAAACCACCACCCAACAATCCATATTCCTCAATGATAATCGAAAAGATAAAGTCGTTGTACGCCTGTGGCAAAAAGTTCCGCTGGCGACTATTGCCGGGCCCCAATCCATACAGTACACCACCATTGGCAATGGCGATTTTCGCTTGCTGTACTTGGTATGGAGCTTCCTTCTCATCGCCGCTAGCATAGATAAAATCCTGTACACGTGTGACCCATGTACCCATGCGCTTAAAGACACCGACAGATTTGACAGTTGTCGTTTCATGTGCCGTCAGGTCGTCCGAATCCTTATGTGTCAACACCGCCGTTGATACCAAAATGGTAATCGGAATCAATGCCAGCCCTATCACCATTAAAATATGCTTGCCCCGTACACGTCCTATAAACAACAAAACCAATGATGTTGCTCCCGTCAACAAGGCATTGGAAAGATTGGCGGGCATTATCAATATACAAGTCAGCCCTATGGGTATAATCAGAGGCAGAAACCCTTTTTTAAAATCCTTAATCACCATCTGTTTGCGGCTCAACTGCCGTGACAGGTACATGAACAAAGCCAGTTTGGCAAAATCACTCGTCTGAAAGGTCATATTGATAATCGGTAACTTAATCCAACGGCTACCATCATTGATCTCTGCCCCGAAAAACAACGTATATACCAAGAGCGGAATAGAAAGCATATATAATATCTGTGCTGCACGCGAAAAAAATGTATAGTTGACCCGGTGCAGTATATATATCAAAACCAAACCTGCAAGTGTAAAGAATACTTGTTTGAACAAATATATTTCTGTATGGCCATGGTTCATCTTGTATGCCAATGACCCCGTGGCACTATACACGACAAGGATAGATGCCAATATCAACAGGAACACAGCGCCCCATATATATTTGTCACCTCTTGTATTTTTCAAGAGCAATTGAAAGGATTTCTCTATTTTAATCGTCTCCGCCAAAATGTTATTTTTTTATAGTTCCCTAACTGCTTCCTTAAACTGGTCACCTCTGTCCATATAACTCGTAAACAAATCAAAGCTTGCGCACGCAGGACTTAGCAATACAACATCTCCTTTTTCCGCAACACTAAACGCAGCACGCACACAGTCCTTCATATTGTCCGTATCCACAATAGGAGTGGGGACTACGTCATCAAAAGCCTCATGTATTGTAACATTGTCCAACCCTAGGCATACAATCCCTTTTACCTTTTCCTTCACGTCGTCCAACAATAGACTGTAGTCGTTGCCTTTGTCAACACCACCTAGTATCAACACGACCGGCTGTGTCATACTTTCCAACGCAAACCATACGCTGTTGAGATTGGTCGCCTTGCTGTCATTGATAAAGTCGACACCGCGTACCGTCGCCACCTGTTCCATCCGGTGCTCCAGACTGTTGAATGTCTGTACGGCCTCCCTGATTTTTTCCTTCCTGATGCCCATTACTTGGGATGCTATACCTGCTGCCATCGTGTTGTACTGGTTGTGCTTTCCTTTTAAAGCAAAATCGTAGATATTCATGCTCACACTTTCGTCCTTTGCATTTAATATCATTTGGTCTCCTTTGATGTAAGCTCCGTGGTTGATTTCTTTGTTCATGGTAAATGGTAATGGCTTAGAGTGTAATTGAAATGTTTTTAATTCATCAATGATGACCGGGTCGTCTTGGCAATAAATAAAATAGTCGTCCGCTGTCTGGTTAACCGCTATTTTAAATTTTGCGTCAATATAGTTTTCAAATTTATGGTCGTAACGGTCCAAGTGGTCTGGTGTGATATTGAGCAAAATCGCTATTTCCGGACGAAACGTATCGATGTCATCGAGTTGGAACGAACTGATTTCCGTTATGTAGTATTCTTTTGGATCCTCCGCTATCTGTCCGGCTATGGAATAGCCGATATTTCCGACCAACGCAGCATCCAGTCCTGCAATCTCGCATATATGGTACATCAACGAAGTCGTCGTACTTTTTCCATTGCTGCCCGTGATACCGATAATCTTGCTATTGCCTTTGTGTCGATATGCCAGTTCAATCTCACTGATGATTTTAATTCCCTTTTGACGAATTGCCTGTATGACCGGTGTCGCTTCCGGAATGCCGGGACTTTTCATCACCTCGTCGTAAGACAGGATTTTTTCCAGACTATGGCCGCCTTCTTCAAATGAAATCTGCATTTTTAGCAGCTTAGCTTTATAGTTTTCTTTTATAGTACCACCATCACTGACAAACACGTTTTTGTATCCCAGCTTCTGTGCTAGGATAGCCGCACCGACGCCACTTTCAGATGCGCCCAGTACAACAATGCTCGTATTTATATTAATGTCATTCATGCTGCTATCTAATTTTTAAAGTCCCTATGGAAACCATCACACAGATAAGTGTGATAATCCAGAAACGCATGGCTATCTTATTTTCGTGGAATCCTTTTTTCTGGTAATGGTGGTGCACGGGACTCATTAAGAGTAGGCGCCTGCCTTCGCCGTATTTCTTTTTGGTGTATTTAAAATAAGAAACCTGTACAATCACACTCAGGCTCTCCACCAAGAAAACACTACAGAATATGGGGATTAATAATTCTTTGCGAACGATGATTGCGAGCGACGCAATGATACCGCCCAAAGCCAAACTTCCAGTATCGCCCATAAATATCTGCGCGGGATATGCATTGTACCAAAGAAAACCAACACATCCACCGACAAAGGCTGCAATGAATATGGACAACTCTCCGATGTTGGGGATATACATTATATTGAGATAGTCCGCGAACTTGACGTTGCCACTTACATAAATAAATATCCCCAGACAGATACCGATAATCGCACTCGTACCTCCAGCCAGACCGTCCAGTCCATCCGTGAGATTAGCGCCGTTAGACACAGCCGTGATGATAAACGTAACTGCCAGGATGTAAACAATCCACGTATATTTTTCCGCTCCGGAACCAATCCAGCTAATCAGTTTACTATAATTGAACTCGTGGTTTTTTACAAAAGGAATCGTGGTAATCGGTGTTTTGACAATTGCAAAACGCTTGTCCACACCGTCTACTTTGTGTATCACCTCGTCCAACTTCTTTTCGACGAGGGGGGATGTCACTTTTCCTTTGTAGGAAGGGTTTATTTCTCTTTCCATCACTACATTGGAACTGAAATAAAGCGTTGCCCCTATGATGATTCCCAATCCGACCTGCCCGACGATTTTTACTTTTCCGGCGAGTCCGTCACTGTCTTTCTTTTTGTAGGTTTCGCCTTTGGCCTGTGCTACTTTTCTGGCTTTTATCTTTAAATAATCATCCAGGAAACCTATCACGCCCAACCATACCGTACACAGAAGCATCAACCGGATATATACTTTATCCAGATCAGCCAGCAACAACGTCGGAATGATAATTGCCAGTAGAATAATGATGCCGCCCATCGTCGGTGTACCTTTTTTGCTCTGTTCGCCAGCTAGTCCCAAATCCCTTACGGTTTCGCCAATCTGTTTTTTCCGCAAGACATTGATGAGACGATGCCCATATATCGTCGCTATCAACAAGGATAAAATCGTTGCCAACACTGCACGGAAAGTGATGTACTGGAATACGCCAGATCCCGTAAGATTGTACTCGTGTTTTAACCAATTAAATAAAGCGTATAACATAATTTTATTTTATCGTTTATTTTCCCAATAATGCAAACATTTCAGCCAGCACCTCCTTGTCGTCAAAATGGTGTTTCACACCGTTGACCTCCTGATATTTTTCATGTCCTTTTCCAGCGACTAGAACAATGTCTCCGGCATTTGCCAATGTTACTGCTGTTTTGATGGCTTCTTTACGATTTTCAATCGTGATGGTTTTCCTTCTTCCTGCACTATTCAGTCCTGCTTCCATCTCACGCAAGATTTCATAAGGATTTTCCGAACGTGGATTGTCGCTTGTCAATATCACGCGGTCGCTCATATTGGCGGCGTCGTTGGCCATGATGGGTCTCTTGCTGCGGTCACGGTCGCCGCCGCAACCGACAACAGTGATAATCTGTTCAGAACCTTTGCGCAATTTTTTAATCGTGGACAATACATTTTCCAGGGCGTCGGGCGTATGTGCATAATCCACAATGCCAACAATATTGGAATTGCTTACCTGATAATCAAAACGCCCTTCCGCACCGGACAACATACTCAACACGCGCAGTACTTCTTCTTTCTGTTCTCCGAGACAGGCAGCAGCACCATACGCCGCCAAAAGATTATAGGCATTGAACTCGCCTATCAACCGAAAATGAACGTCGCGGTCATTGATGGACATTTCCAGCCCTGTCAGCCCATTTTCCAAAATCTTGCCCTTGAAGTCGGCCAGCGTATGCAGACTATAATAATACTTGTGTGCTGATGTATTTTGCAACATCACCTGTCCATTCTTGTCGTCCAGATTGGAAATTGCAAAAGCACTGGAAGACAATTCGTCGAAGAAGCGTTTTTTTGCCTTTAAATAATTGTCAAATGTTTTATGGTAATCCAAATGGTCCAACGTCAAATTGGTAAACAACGCACCGTCAAACTGCAAACCCGTAATACGATTCTGGTCAATAGCGATGCTGCTACTTTCCATGAATACGTGCGTACATTGCGCATCAACCATTCTACGAATCAATGCGTTCAGACTTACGGCATCGGGCGTTGTACGTTCCGCTTCCTGTGCTTCATCTCCTATGATATTTTGAACCGTGCTGACCAATCCGCATTTATAGCCAAGTCCTGTAAATAGTTTAAATAATAATGTCGCAACGGTCGTCTTACCGTTGGTTCCGGTTACGCCGACCAGCTTGACATATCTTGACGGTTCACCGTAAAAATTATGTGCGATATAACCCAGTGCCTCATGCGAGTTTTTAACTAATACATAAGTGACATTTTCCTTTAGTTCCGTAGGCAACGATTCGCACACAATCGCGGCAGCACCTAATGCAACTGCCGTTGCTATAAAATCATGTCCGTCCGCAAGTGCACCACGGATGGCAACAAACAGCGAATCTTTCGTAATCTTACGGGAATCCAACTGCACATCCGCAATAGCAATATCGGTCGCACCATATATTGCTTTGATGTGTACCTTATATAGTATGTCCTGTAATGTTGCCATTTTTTAATTTAGATTAAGGTGGATAAGCTGACCATGCGATATAGGCTCTCCACTATTGATAGACTGGTCACTTACACGACCACGACCTGTAACACGCACCTGCAAACCTGCGTTTTCGCATACGTAAACGGCATCTTTCAGGCTCATACCTGTCACTTTGGGCATCTTTTTCAATGTTTCAAAGGTCATCTTGGAAACCGTCGGCTGTTGGTTCTCGCTATACACGTTCCACCAGTTGCCGTCTCCTGCACCTTTGTATTGATAGTTCATTCCCAATCCGTTCATTATCGTCTGTACGTCTTTGGCATAAGCTTCGTAAGCATAGCCCGTCGTGTCTTTTTTTAAATTATAGTAAGATGGCTTGGATGTACCTTCATTTTTTACATATAAAGTATATAAGCGTTCCGCGATTTCTTTAAATACGGGACCTGCGACGGAAGCACCATAAAATTTGGCTGCGTGCGGCTTGTTGACTATCACCACAACGCAAGTATATTGCGGATTGTCCGCAGGAAAATAACCCGCAAAAGAAGATTGGTATACCTTGTCCGCATAGCCTCTCGTACCGTTGGCGACCAAGGCAGTTCCAGTCTTTCCGGCAACTTTAAAAGGAACGTCACGCATCAATGTATAGCCTGTTCCGTTAGGTTCGTTACACACACCTTCGAGGCATTCCTTCACACCTTTCAGTGCATAGCGGCTTCCCAAGGAATCCATGACGATATGCGGCTCAAACTGTTTTATTACGGTACCGTTTTCCGTCACTTGGTTGACGAGATAAGGACGCATCATCACGCCGTTGTTAGCAACCGCATTATATAACATCGTGGTACGCATCGGCGAAATCAACAAGTTATATCCAAACGCCATCCACGGCAGCGTCGTCGCACTCCAATATCTACTTCTAGGATTAAATATGATAGGCGGACGCTCGCCCGCAAGGTCTGTTCCGGTTTTTTGGTCCAGTTGCAACCCTTTTAATTTATTGATATAGGCCGTAGGGTTGCCGCTGTAAGCCTCGTACACCATCTTTGCCATACCGACGTTGGAACTCATTTCCAATGCCTGCTTCGCTGTTACCTGATATTTTCCATGTTCCTCACTGTCGTAAACGGTACGTTTGTTGATTGTCCATCTCCCACCTTCGAGGTTGACTTGTTGTCCCAATGTGATTTTATGGTCATCCAAAAGCGTCAACATCGTTGCGAGTTTAAATGTGGAGCCTGGTTCTGTCGGTGTCAATGCATAGTTGAAATCTTCCCAATAGTTGCCATCATCGCGCCGCCCCAGATTGGCAATGGCTTTGATTTGTCCGGTTTTCACTTCCATGACGATGGCGGTACCCGTCTGTGCTTCGTTACCGACCATCATTTTCATCAAGGCGTCTTCGGTTATTTCCTGGATATGCGTGTCGAGTGTCGTAACGATGTCCTTACCGTTGACAGGGTCAATCTGGTTGGCGTCGTCGTCCACGGGAACGCCCACGCCACCTGCGATATAGCGTACCAGCCGCCGTCCCGGCAATCCTTTTAATATCGTATCGTAAGTCTGTTCCAGCCCCACCTTCTGCGAATTTTCCCTATCCAAACCAATCGTCCTGTATGCCAATATCTCGTAAGGGTTGAGGCGTATGTTGCGTACCTCGGCGATAAAACCACTTTTGTTGCGGCCTTGGCGCACGAGTGGGAAAGTTTTTAATTGTTGGTATTGACGATAACCGAGTTTCTTTTTTAAAGAAAAATAACGGTTTTTGTCGCGATAGCCTGTCGTGAGCATACGCTTATAGTCTGCTGCCGATGCATCGCCAAACAAACCCGCCAACGCAATACTTAAAGAATCTACATTTTCGCGAAAACGCTTACCATTCTTCTGTCGCAGCCCGTCCGCACCGAAATCGATATAAATGTCAAACTGAGGAATACTGGTGCTCAGCATCTGACCGTCGGCACTGTATATCGTGCCGCGGCTCGCTTCTATGTCTACAATCTTTTGGTGTAGGCTGTCGCTCATGCTTTCCCAGTATTTACCTTGAACCTGCTGTATATAAAAAGCTTTTCCTATAATAAACACGCAAAAAAGGATTACTATAATATAGCATAGATACACGCGCCATAATATGTCCCTTTTAATTTCCATTTTTTGATTTGATGATTTGAAGATTTGGCAATTTGATAATCAGCATTATTAAATTATCAAACTGCCGAATTGCCAAATCCTTATACTATATTTTATTATTTAAGTTATTTACACTTTTTTTAAATATACTGTACGCTGCATAAAAACATACAATGAAGAAGTTGAAGACCTTACCGAATAGCGTTGCACATTTTTTATTCCACCTAAAGTAGAGTTATAAAAAGAATCGGATTTATTGTTTTTTACACTAAAAAACACCAGTTTAATTTTTCAAAAATTGCTTAAATGCTTTCATTATCCAATTACTTTTTTAATAATCTAATCTTCATCGGAGGTTCGCTGCTCATCTTGATTCCCATGGGTGCCACGGCCTTGATGATTTGTGATTCGCGGCTTTGGAACATCAGCTCGCTTTTCAGCGTTTTGTATTCAAACTGCAAATCCTTGATTTGCGAAGATGCTGCGTTGATATCGCGCAACATCTTGTCTGCCCGATGTCCGTTCGCGATGTACACCACCGCCAATACGGCCAAAAACAGGAAAAAGCCAATATTGTCCGCTATCCATTGGTAGCTGACATACCGCTTCAAAGTACCCAACGGCCTGTTTTTTTTCGTATCTTTTACTTCGGTTTTTTCCATTTTTATATGCGCTCGGCGACCCTGAGTTTGGCGCTCCGGCTTCTTGTATTTTGTTTTTGTTCCGTAGCTGACGGCACGACCGGTTTTTTGGTAATGACCCTCAGTTTTTTTGTTGTCGTTTCCTGGACAAAAGGATTTTCTATCTTCTTTTCCAAAGTTTCTTCCTTGAAAAATGTCTTTGCCATTCTGTCCTCCAGCGAATGAAACGTAATGATAGCCGCTCTTCCACCGATGTCCAATACCTCCGGAATCTGTTGCAACATTTCCCGCAACGCGCCCATCTCGTCGTTGACCTCGATACGCAGTGCCTGGAACACCTGCGCCAGATATTTGTTGGGATTGCCCATGACGACGGGTTGCAACAGATTTCTGAAATCCTCAATCGTGTGCAGCTGCGCCTTGTCGCGCGCCTGTACGATATGCCGCGCCAAGGTTCTGGCGTTGGTGACTTCCCCGTATTGGCTGAAAATGTTTTGCAACTGGTCCGCATCGTAGCGGCGCAATATTCCGTCGGCCTTGACGGGTTGGTTCTGGTTCATCCGCATGTCCAGAGGACCGTCGAAACGAATGGAAAAACCGCGCTCGCCCTCGTCAAACTGGTGGCTGCTCACGCCCAGATCCGCCAATACGCCGTCCACTTTGTCATAGCCGTGCAGCCGCAGGAAGCGTTGCAGATACCGAAAATTTTCCGGAACGAAAAGCACGCGCTTGTCGTCGGGCAGGTTCTTTCGGGCATCTACGTCTTGGTCAAACGCCACCAAAGCACCTTTGTCCCCCAGCCGCTGCAATATCCCACGGCTGTGACCGCCGCCACCAAACGTGCAGTCCACGTACACGCCGTCCGGCTTGATGTCCAGCAAATCCAACGTTTCTTCAAAGAGCACCGGAACGTGGTAATCGTTTCCATGTTGCTGTATCTGTTTCCCTGGCATTACGCACCTTCCTTGGGGTTTGTATCGCCCGACATGACCTCGCTTGCCAGGTCACTGAAAAGTTCAGGTGAGAAATTGTCGTAGAGATTCTTATAGGTATCGGCATCCCAGATTTCGATTTTGTCAACAGCGGATGCCAATATGATGTTCTTGGTAAGGCCAGCGAACTCGCGCAAGGTGGGAGGAATCAGGATGCGTCCGGCGGAATCGGTTTCCGTGACGGTCGCACCGCCAAGGAACTGTCGGCGGAACTGGCGTACTTTCGGGTCAAAATCGTTCAGTTTGCTGACTTTTTCGAAGATAGGTTGCCAGCTTTTTTCCGGATAGAGGCTGAGGCATTTTTCAAAACCACGGTTAACGACAAAGCGCACGTCGCTCTCTTCCAACTGTTTTTTAAACCCAGCCGGTAGGAGAAAACGCCCTTTGGCGTCCAACGTGACTTCATATTCGCCCAAAAATCCGATCATCTATGTAACGGAAACAACATTCTTGCTATTTCCTACCACAAAATAACACTTTTTCCCACTTTTAGACCAAATTATTTCAAAGTGAATTTATCCACAGCTATGAACATGCTTAGAAAAATAAGAAAGTTGATTATCAATAGTTTATAGGAATAGTCTTGGATTTCGATGTGCATTGATGTGCATAAGTACGAAAAAATGTGGATTTCAAATGGAGGATTGAAAATGGAAGCAGTAGACGGACAGCCATGTCGCTACAAGTGCCGACCATTATGAAGACGCCCCACACCTCTACCGCCCGCCTTATTTTGTTTTTCCCGCAGCGATTTCCGTACTTTGCCCAACGCTTGAAAGATAGCACGGACAGTGTTTTTTGTTTTTTAATTTTGACTTTTTACTTATCATGCCACAGTTTCAATTTGCAGGACAGACCGCCTTTTACCAAGGCAAAGTGCGGGACGTATATACCATCAACTACAACCTATTGGTCATGGTTGCCAGCGACCGCATATCGGCTTTTGACGTCATCCTGCCGCGTCCGATACCTTATAAGGGACAGGTACTCAACCAGATAGCCAAATATATGCTCAACGCCACCAAGGACCTCTGTCCCAACTGGCTGCTCGACACGCCAGCACCCAACGTCTCCGTCGGCAAACGATGCGAACCGCTGAAGGTCGAAATGGTCATCCGTGGCAATCTGACCGGACATGCATGGCGCACCTACAAGGAAGGGAAGCGCACCCTTTGCGGCGTCGCGCTTCCGGCGGGTCTGAAGGAAAACGACTTTTTCCCCTCGCCCATCATCACGCCATCGACCAAGGCGGCCGCCGGACACGACGAGGACATTTCCCGCGACGAAATCATCGTACAAGGGCTGATGACCGAAGCGCAGTGGGAAAAAGTGGCGGACTACACCCAAAAACTTTTTTCACGTGGACAGGAACTCGCCGCCAAGCGGGGACTGATACTGGTCGATACAAAATATGAGTTTGGCATATTGGATGGCGAAGTTGTATTGATGGACGAAATACACACGCCAGATTCTTCGCGCTATTTCTATAAAGAGGGTTTTGAGGAAAGACAGGCAAAAGGCGAACACCAGAAACAACTCAGCAAGGAATTTGTACGTGAATGGTTGATTGCCAACAACTTCATGGGCAAGGAAGGACAGACTGTCCCAGAAATGACCAACGAAAAAGTGAATGAAATCAGTCAACGCTATATCGAACTCTACGAAACCGTCATCGGCGAAAAATTTGTCCCACAAAACCTTTCCGACGCGGAAACAAAAGCGGCGATTGATAAGTCGATTGCGGGTTTGAAGATATAAGATATTATGTTCGAATAAATCTCGTAAATTTGAAATCAAATGAATACCGCAGAGTTAAAATTGGATCTTATCAATAAGATAGCCAACCTCAAAGAATCTTATATCATTGAGGAAATTCAAAAACTTCTTGATTTTGAAATGGATGACCGTGTCTATCAATTAAGCGAAGCCCAAAGACAAAGGCTCACAGAAGCTAAAAATGACAAACTTATGAGTGAAAACATTGCAAACAATGAAATCGAGCAATGGCTAAACGAAAAATAAATTGGACAGAAAAAGCCAACGCCGAAAGAAAAGAAATCATTGAATATTGGATAAACAGAAACCAATCCAAAACATATAGCATCAAGTTGAATAACCTTTTCAATGAAGCTGTCAAAAAGATTGCCGAGCGTCCTACAATCGGCAGGAAAACAGATTTTGAGAAAAATGTACGTTTAAAAATCGTCCGAAATTACCTGTTGTTTTATCAATTTGAGGAGAAGTAACTAAACGTCTTGTCCCTATGGGACGGACGACGTGATGAAAACAATCTTGCAATTACGTAACAAGCCATTCTCAATTCAACTCATGCCTTCACAAATCATCATCTACACCGACGGCAGTTCACGTGGCAATCCCGGTCCCGGAGGCTACGGTATCATCCTATTGTGGGGTGACAAGAAGAAAGAAATCTCACAGGGTTTCCGGAAGACAACCAACAACCGAATGGAGCTGTTGGCGCTCATCGTCGCGCTGGAATCCCTGAAACGAAACGACATTCAGATTGTTGTCTTTACAGACAGCAAATACCTCGTGGACAGCATCACCAAAAAATGGCTGGACAAATGGATTAAAACCGATTTTGCGGGCGGCAAGAAGAACAAAGACCTCTGGTTACGTTACGCCAAGGCGGCCGCGCCGTTCCAGATACAGTTCAACTGGGTCAAAGGCCATGCGGACAATCCCTACAACAACCGCTGCGACGAGCTTGCAACATCCGCCGCGGACGGGAAAGACCTGTTGGTGGACGAGGGGTTTGAGCGTGGATTGTAACATTGATTCCCAACAAATATTAAATATAGAAACAGTTCAATATATATTGTATATTTGTATTCCTATATATGGAGAACAAGAGATTTGAAAAAATATCCAAACCCCTTTGTTACGGTATTGCGATAGGCGTGTATCTCCTATTGCAAATCTGTTACACAATGGGGAAAAACGCGTATCAATACGACAAACTTCATCAGAAGGTACTTGTCAACCAACGATAATTTGTCCTGTTATATAATAAAACGCTTCCGATTCGGAAGCGTTTTATATGGTTCAAACATTCAAAAGGCCGAAGGCTTTTTGACTTATTCCACCATTGCCTTCGCACTTTTTTGTTTTACTAAATAATAACCGCCAAACAGCAACGCGGAAAACACCAGTGAGGCGGCAACACTATTTTTATAAAAAGGAATGGCGGCGACGTAACAAGCTTTCAGTCCGTCCATCGTCCGCGGATAAAAGCCGGAAAACAACCACATCGCAAAGTTGGAAAGGATAAAATAATAGGTCGCTGCCAACACGGAAACGACCGCGATATTCCACACGTTCCATTTTTTCAGTAAAAAGCCAAAAAAAGTGACGGAAGCAAAAATAATATAGTTGACCAACAGGCCGTCATAGAATCCAGGTATCGTAGAAACGCCCAACTTAAACAGCAATTGATACAAAAGGTCGGAAATAAACAAGGATACGACTGGCAGTACAAACGCCCATTTTTTGTCTTTCAGGAATACGGCGCCACCAAATACCGCCATCGAATATTGGGGTGCAAATCCCGGCGGACGGCCCGGCACCACGCGGTACACCGCTGAAACCACCAACAACAATACAAATGCCAATATAAGGGAAACGTTCTTGTTCATGCTATACGCGTTTGGTGCAAAATTAAACCTTGTCGGTAAATATGTCGTTGCTTATTTTATTTAAAAATCGCTATTTCAAACTTTCCGTCGGCGGTAACGGCACCGCGATACATGCCGTCCGTGTTGAACGGCGTCGCAATATGTCCGTCCTTGTCAATGGCGATGATGCCACCGTCGCCACCGAGTGCCGCCATACGTTCCAGCGCGGTTCTTGCCGCATCGCGCACGTTGTCACCCTTAAATTCCATCAAGTCGGAAATCGTGTGTGCGACTGCCGTGCGGATGTAAAATTCGCCCCAACCCGTACAGCTTACCGCCGCGGTCTGGTTGTTGGCATAAGTGCCGGCACCGATAATCGGACTGTCGCCAACGCGTCCATATTTTTTGTCGGTCATGCCTCCGGTGGAAGTACCGGCCGCGAGGTTGCCCTGATTGTCCAGCGCGACACAGCCCACCGTCCCAAATTTGTCGTCGCGGTTCTGGATGCCCGACCGACCGAGCTTTCCGTTTTGGGCAGCTTTGGCGGAATCCTGTTTCAATGCTTTTTGTAGTCCGTTCCATCGGTCCTGCGTCCAGAAATAAGACGGGTCCACGATTTCCAGTCCCACTTCCCTGGCAAAAACCTCCGCGCCTTTGCCTACCAGCATCACGTGTTCGGTTTTTTCCATGACGGCACGTGCCGCATTAATGGGATTTTTGATGACGGTGACACCGGCAACCGCACCCGCTTCCAGCGTTTTCCCGTTCATGATGGACGCGTCCATCTCGTTTTTGCCGTCGTGGGTAAACACAGCACCTTTCCCCGCGTTGAACAACGGATTGTCTTCCAATACGTTGATGGCGGCCTGTACCGCATCGATGCTGGTCGCGCCGGTTTGGATTTTGGCGTAACCGGCCTGTAGGGCTTTGAGCAGTCCGTCTTTATAGGCGGCCTCTTTTTCAGGTGTCAAGTTTTTTCGGTTGATAGTCCCCGCGCCACCGTGTATCAGCAACACATATTTTTTGCCGGACAACGTATCGGGCTGTTGGGCATTGGTTGGGTCCATCGCAAACAACAAACAACTGAAAAAAAGAACAGTGCTTCCAATAAAATGCTTCATGCAATATTTTTTAATGTAAAAGTAAAAATGTCCAATGCCCAACGTTGGGTGCCTAATGCAAGAAAGCTTTACATACCAATCACTCCACCACCAAAAAAGGCGCGACGCGCTCGTATAGTTCTTCATTGACAAAAACGATTTTTTTGATGTCGGCGACTTGCTGGTAATTGCCATGCTGCTCGCGGTAGATAACGATGGCTTTCGCGACGCTTTTGGGAATACGTTTCTGGGCAAGGATTTCCTGTTCGGACGCGGTATTGATGTTGATTTTCTCCACTTTGGTCAGCCGTTCCGGGATTTCGGCCACGGCCTGTTTTTCCGTTAGAACGCTATAGGCGACAGGCGGTGCGGTATCTTCTGCTTCGTCTTTTATCAACCGTAGCAAAGGTTTTATTTGGTTGAAAACATCGGGTGAAAGTCCATACGTTTTGCCGACCTGGTCGATACTTTTGAATCCGTGCATCGCATCGCGGTAATGGACGATACGCTGTGCGAGCGCAGGTGAGATTCCCGGCAAGGCAGCCCAGTGGTCGGCTCCGGCTTTGTTGATTTCCAACGGGAAACTATATTGGTTCTTGCTGCTCTTACTGCTGGTATAAGTGACGATGGGTTGCTTTGACGCATCAATATGGATATAGGGTATCAGCCGCTCCGCCTCGTCATTATGCAAACCGTAAATCTTTCGGATATCCTCCGGCACACGGAAACGTCCACCCTTTTCGCGGTAATGGATGATGGTCTGGATGGTCTTGTCGCGCAGCCCTAGCTTTTTCCAACCGTCAAACCCAATGGTATTGGGGTCAAAGGGAAATAACTGGACGGCGTCCGTGTCCACTATTTCGGGGGAAATACTGCTTGTCTTGCCGTCAACGTTTTTGGGGATTTCTTTTTTTGGGAAAAGATAAGGCACAAGAAAAAACAGACCGATAAGGAGGATAAGCATTATCAGCGCGTTTCTTTCTCTTTTGGAAAAGGAGAGCCAATTTTTTACATCTTTTTTTTCCATCGCATAGCCAATCAACTGTCCTCAAAGATACGGTATTGCGAAGAAAAAAGGGAAAAATAGGAAATAAAAAACGGTCAGATATCTTCCACAGGGTAAAATGTGCATTGAAGAAGAAGGTGGGCGCACCTTACCGTCATTCCCGCGGAGACAGGAATGACGGTAAGTTTTTCATTGCTTAGTTAAGTTTTTCAATGTCCGATTTTATCCTGCGTTAAAGTATAACCTGAAACTTCTTCAGACCTCCAGCACCAATCCGTCATACGAAAGATGCATCCCTGCGGGCAGTTCCCTTTCCACAACATCGTACAGTCCCATGCTGTGGCCGATATGTGTAAAATAGACGGCCGGGATTTGCAGCGCGCGTACCACTTCTATCGCCTCGGCAAGCGAATAGTGCGAAATGTGCTTAATTTTGCCCAACGCGTCCAGCACCAACACGTCCGAACCCCTCACCAGCGCCAACTGGTCGGCGTCGATACCGTTGGCATCCGTGATATAGGTAAAACGCCCCATACGAAAACCCAGTACGGGCAGCTTGTAATGCCAGACATGTATCGGCTCAAACGTAATATCGCCTATCGTAAAAGGTGTTTTGTCAATCGTGTTGAGCTCTATCTGTGGAATCCCCGGATATCTTTTTTCCTGGAAAGCATAATAAAAGATGCGTTTCAACGCTTCCTGCGTCGGCTCGCTGGCATATACGGGCATCGGCTTCTTTTGGTTGTAATTGTAAGGGCGCACCTCGTCCATTCCGATGATATGGTCCATGTGCGCATGTGTGTACACGACGGCGTCAAGGTGTTCGTTGCCGACAGTCAACATCTGTTGGCGGAAATCCGGCCCCGTGTCGATGACCACTTTGGTCGTTGCGGACTCTACCAGTATGCTGGAACGGAGACGTTTGTCCTTGGGATTCGTGGACGTGCACACTGGACAGTGGCACCCGATAATCGGTACGCCGCTGCTCGTGCCCGTACCCAAAAAAGTAATTTTCAACGCCGGATTATTCACAAGGACAAACTTACAATATCCCTTTTAATGAACAAGTTTTAGTTTGCTCTGCTTTGCGGCGATTGACAAAGGCATCGATTTCCAATTCGTCCATTCCAAGAAAAAATTGGAATAAATTCCAACTTTTTGCTTACTTCATTATCGTAGTGTTGTTTAGACAAGCATAACAAAGGACAATATGAAAAAGTCGATTTCCCTATTATTGATATTAATCGGTTTATATGCTAACGGTCAGACGTTAGAAGAAGTAAATAGCTTTTATGCAGATATACATATTTCCGACAGTTTATACAAAGTTAAAAATTATGAAGCGTCATTAAAACTTAAAGAAAGACAATACAATTGGCTGCTATCAATTAATCAGTTACGTAAAGCTCCTAGATTTTATATCATCCCATATGACATGCTTTGTGAATATTCTTTGACTAACCAACTAGACAAGGCATTTCATTTATTGTCTGAACTATTGAAAGAAAAAAAATTTAACTACCTAGAATCCATATATACTGATAGTGACCTAGAAAACTTACGGTCAGATTCAAGATGGGAAAAATACGATAAGGCTATAAATGCAAGTATTGCCTTGAAAACACAAAAGCTCGATTCTTCTTTGTTAACAGAATTTCTATCCATCAGGGAAGCCGACCAAAAACCAAGGTTTCAATATATGGACACAATAAAAAAATATGGCGCAAAATCAGAACAGGCGCAAAGATTAGTGAAAGACATATTGTTTAAAGACAGTTTAAATCTTAACAGGCTTACCTCAATATTAGACAAGGGTTGGCCTCCAATTGAGATAATAGGTGAAAACGCAGAACAGACAATCTACTTGGTAATACAACACGCACCTTTGCCAGTCCAAGAAAAGTATTTTTCAGCAATGGAAATTGCTACACAAAAAGGTTTTGTCCAGCCTTCAGATTTGGCCTATCTAAAAGACAGAATCCTGTGGCGGCAGCATAAGCTTCAAATTTACGGCTCACAAGTCAAAGCCAATGCACAAGGCAAAGCACTTTATCCATATCCTATGGAAGACCCTGGCAATATCAATTTAAGAAGATTTAAGGTCGGTTTATACTCAATGGAAGAATATATGAACAAAATGCATGGTACATGGGACGTTAAAGAATATGAAAAAATATTGCCTACCCTAATAATTGACCTGCATAAACAAAGTAAATGACGATGTTGTGCTACGCATTCTACTGACACAGTCTTCAGTATTAGGAATTGAGCGTTTAGCTTTGGTTTTCCTCCCAAATAAAATCTTTTGCCGTTCCAATAATAACCCTTAATTTTGCTCTCCCTTATTTTGGGCTAATTAGCAATATTCAGTCAGAAATGGCCAATTTGTATGACTGGAACCATTGAAAATCAGTGCACTGGAACGCGGAAACGCCTTCCCCTAAGTTTGTATTTTTACGTAAAACCGGTTAATTCAAGATATGTCATCAACACAAGTTCAAAAGAGGTTCAGCTTCGCTAAGTCGAAAAACCTTGCTGAAACTCCTGATTTATTAGACATTCAGTTAGAATCTTTCCACGAATTTTTCCAGTTAGAAACCACTCCCGACAAACGTAACAACGAAGGTCTGTTCCGTGTGTTCAAGGAGAATTTCCCTATTACGGACACCCGTAATATTTTTGTGCTGGAGTTTCTGGATTATTTTATCGACCCGCCCCGCTACACCATCGAAGAGTGTATGGAACGAGGATTGACCTACGCCGTTCCTCTGAAAGCCAAGCTCCGCTTGAGCTGTAACGATGAGGAACACGTTGATTTCCAGACGATTGTCCAGGACGTATTCTTGGGTAACATACCTTATATGACACCGCGCGGCACATTTGTCGTCAACGGTGCGGAACGTGTGGTCGTATCGCAGTTGCACCGTTCACCCGGTGTGTTCTTCGGTCAGTCCGTACACCCCAACGGTACCAAAATCTATTCTGCCCGCGTCATTCCTTTCAAGGGTGCGTGGATGGAGTTCGCTACGGACATCAACAATGTCATGTATGCCTATATCGACCGTAAGAAAAAATTCCCGGTAACGACACTGCTGCGTTCCATCGGATTTGAAACCGACAAAGACATTCTTGAACTGTTTGGCATGGCGACCGAAGTTGCCACCGACAAGAAATCTTTGGAAGGCTATATCGGTCAGAAACTTGCTGCCCGCGTACTGCGTACCTGGGTAGAAGATTTCGTGGACGAAGATACCGGTGAAGTCGTCTCCATCGAACGTAACGAAGTCGTACTGGAACGCGACACCGTCATCGACGAGGAAGCCATCGACATCATCTCTGAACTGGATGTGAAGAGCGTATTTATCCAACGCGAAGATGTGGGCGGCGACTACGCTATCATCTACAACACATTGAACAAAGATACCTCCAACAGTGAGTTGGAAGCGGTACAGCACATCTATCGCCAGTTGCGCGGTGCGGATGCTCCCGACAACGAAACGGCGAGAGGCATTATAGATAAATTATTCTTCAGCGACAAGCGTTATGATCTGGGCGAGGTTGGCCGTTACAAAATCAACCGCAAACTGGGTGTTGAAATCAGTCCCGAAGTCAAAGTATTGACCAAGACCGACATCATCTCCATCATCAAATATCTTGTACGCCTGACCAACGGTAAAGCCGAAATCGACGATATCGACCACTTGAGCAACCGTCGCGTGCGTACCGTAGGCGAACAGCTTTATGCGCAGTTCGGTGTCGGTTTGGCGCGTATGGCACGTACCATCCGCGAAAGGATGAACGTCCGTGACAACGAAGTCTTTACGCCTGTTGACTTGATCAACGCCCGCACATTGTCTTCTGTCATCAACTCTTTCTTTGGCACATCCCAATTGTCGCAGTTCCTCGACCAGACCAATCCCTTGTCCGAAATCACGCACAAGCGTCGTATTTCCGCACTAGGGCCCGGCGGTCTGAGCCGTGAACGTGCAGGCTTTGAGGTGCGTGACGTACACTATTCGCACTACGGTCGTCTCTGTACGATTGAAACACCGGAAGGTCCTAACATTGGTTTGATTTCGACATTGTGCGTCCACGCCAAAATCAATGATATGGGCTTCATCGAAACCCCATACCACAAGGTGAAGGACGGACAGGTGGATCTGAAAGAAATCACTTACCTCAGTGCAGAAGAAGAAGACCAGGCAAAAATCGCGCAGAACAATGCTCCGATTGATGCCAAAGGACACTTCCTCGAAGAGCGTATCATCAGTCGCGAAACAGGTGATTTCCCGGTTCTCGACAAGAGCGAAGTGGAATACATGGACGTTGCGCCCAACCAGATTGTGGGTGTGTCCGCTTCCATGATTCCTTTCATCGAGCATGATGACGCCAACCGTGCGCTGATGGGTTCCAACATGCAACGTCAGGCCGTGCCTTTGTTGTTGCCGCAGGCGCCTATCGTCGGTACAGGTCTGGAAGCCAAAGCTGCCCGTGATTCCCGTATCCAGATCGTTGCAGAAGGCAACGGTGTCGTAGAATACGTGGATGCCAATGAAATCCATGTCCGCTATGATCGCAACGACCTCGACCGTCTAATCAGCTTCGAGGACGATTTGAAAAAATATAGATTAACCAAATACGTCAAGACCAACTCCGCTACCGCCATCACGTTGCGCCCGGCCGTTGTCAAAGGACAAAAGGTCGTCAAAGACCAGTTCCTGACAGAAGGCTACGCTACCAAAGACGGCGAATTGGCATTGGGTCGTAACCTACAAGTTGCGTTTATGCCTTGGAAAGGTTACAACTTCGAGGATGCCATCGTTATCAACGAAAAAGTCGTACGCGAAGACTTGTTTACGTCCGTACACATCGAAGAATACGAACTGGAAGTCCGCGATACCAAACTGGGCGAGGAAGAACTGACTTCCGATATTCCTAACGTATCCGAAGAAATGACCAAGGACCTGGACGAAAACGGAATCGTCCGCATCGGTGCACATATCAAGGAAGGTGACATCATGATTGGTAAGATTACGCCAAAAGGCGAATCGGACCCGACTCCGGAAGAAAAACTGTTGCGCGCCATCTTCGGCGACAAGGCAGGTGACGCCAAAGATGCTTCCCTCAAAGCACCAAACGGAACGGAAGGCATCATCATCAACAAGAGCCTTTTCCAACGTGTGAAAAAAGACAAGAATGGAAAATTGCGCGAAAAAGCACAATTGGAAAAGATTGAAAAAGTACACGACGAAAAAGTAAAAGAAATCCGCGAATTGCTCCTGAGCAAATTGCAGACTTTGTTGAAAGACAAAACTTCCCAAGGCATCAACAACAACTTCGGTGAACTGTTGATTGCCAAAGGTTCCAAGTTTAACCACAAAAACCTCGGTACGGTCGATTATCAAAACGTCAATCCACTTGGTTGGACGGGCGATGAAGAAACCGACAACTACGTCAATATCCTGTTGCATAACTACAACATCCGTTACAATGAAGAATTGGGACGTTACAAACGTGAAAAATTCAACATTTCCATCGGTGACGAGTTGCCAGCAGGCGTATTGAAACTCGCGAAAGTCTATCTCGCCGTCAAGCGTAAGCTGAAAGTCGGTGACAAGATGGCTGGTCGCCACGGTAACAAAGGTATCGTCGCCAAGATTGTACGTCAGGAAGACATGCCGTTCCTGGAAGACGGCACACCGGTTGACATCGTATTGAACCCGCTGGGCGTACCTTCCCGTATGAACATCGGACAGATTTACGAAACCATCCTCGGATGGTGTGGCAAGAAACTCAACATGAAATTCGCTACGCCTATATTCGACGGTGCGACTCCGGATGAAATTGCGGAATACTGCGTCAAAGCTGATTTGCCCACGATGGGCCACTCCTATCTGTACAACGGCGAGACTGGCGAGCGTTTCCACCAGAAAGCGACCGTAGGTGTCATCTACATGATTAAACTGCACCACATGGTGGACGACAAGATGCACGCACGTAGCATCGGACCGTACAGCCTGATTACACAGCAGCCGCTGGGTGGTAAGGCACAGTTCGGTGGCCAGCGTTTCGGGGAAATGGAAGTCTGGGCATTGGAAGCTTATGGTGCATCCAATGTATTGCAGGAACTGTTGACCATCAAGTCTGACGATATCGTCGGTCGTGCCAAGACCTACGAAGCCATCGTCAAAGGTGAAAACATCCCAAGACCAGGCGTTCCGGAATCCTTCAACGTATTGGTGCACGAGTTGCGTGGATTGGGTCTCGACCTGAAATTTGAATAAGGAATATTTTCTGAATAAAAATAACAGCCCCGAATTTTCGGGGCTGTTATTCTTTTATACGGTGCGATGGATAACTATGTGATGAGAAATGTGAATACCTTACCGTCATTCCTGCGTAGGCAGGAATCGTTGGTTCAGCGTACCTAATCTTTGGTATGTTCAGAATTAAAATCCTCCATTCCGCAACCATTCCAATATGCAGTTCATCGCAACAGGTGAAAAGGTCTGTGTGATTGTACCATATTCGTTGGGAAGTCCGGTATCGGCTTCCTGGAACAGATGGTTGAGACCTGGAAGTTCTTTGGCCGTTACGTTTTTGTTCTGCCGTGTAAGCGACTGTATGGTGGAGAGGTTTTCGGTAGGCAGTACCTGCACGTCTTTGCTGCCGTTGAGCGCCAATAGAGGACAAGTGACCTTGGGTAGGTATTGCGCAGGGTCGAACCGGAGGATAGAATAAAATTCGGGGGTGAAAGCCTGTGTGGTTTTCGGTAGTTCGGCAACGATTTTCCCGTCCGTCCAGTCGGGATGGAGTTGTTCGTAGGCTTGGAAAAAATAGTCTTTTATCTTGGGTAGGCCGTGTGACCATTGAGGATATTGTAATGCCGTGTCGTAAGCCGGTCGTATAAATGCCGCGTTCAGAGCAACGATGCCGGGTGAGAGGCCCATTTGTAGTTCCATGGTTTTTTTCTGTAGGAGCATCATGCTGTCGCCACGGAGCCCTGGTCCGGCAAGCATGACGATAAAGGCAATGTCAACGGGATGCGTCGCCGCCACTTGCTGGACGATGCCCCCGCCTTCGCTGTGTCCCACCATGCCGATGCGTCCTATATCCTGCCTGGACTGGAGATATTGTACGGCCGCATAAGCATCGCTCGACAAATCATCCATCGTCGCATTTTCATAGTTTCCTTTGGATTTTGCGGTTCCCCGGTCGTCATAACGCAAAACGGCATAACCGTTTCTGGTCAGAAAATCAGCCAATACCCAAAACGGCTTATGTCCCAGTAGTTCCTCGTCGCGGTTTTGCGGACCGCTTCCCGAAACGAGGACGATGCAGGTCGGTTTGGTTTTCTTTCTCGGCATGGTCAACGTCCCGACCAACGAGATATGCGCGTCGTTGTTGGGAATCTCTACTTCTTCCATATTGTAGTCCACGTCGTAGGACGGCGTCTGCGGACGAACAGGAAGACTACCTGCCTCATCGCTATTGTACGTACCTAAATGGAGCGGCAGGTCGAATCCATTTTGTGTAAATATCCCAACGATGGAATCCGTTAACTCCACGTATTTCCCTTTGTAGAAAATGTTCAGTTGTGTATGTAACATGAAAATGGAATCGCCGTTTGTCCACACCGAATCTATCGGAAACGCAGTCGTACTTTGGCTTGGACTTTCCATGGAAGCTCCCAGTCCCTGCCCCTTGGAGTGGATATGGAATATCAACGGAACCGTGATGCCATTGATTTGTAGATTACCTTTCCAACTGGCGGCCGTAAACTGTGCATTTCCATAAAAATACAGAAGCAACAAAGAAGATAATATCGTTATCCGTCTGATGGTTGCCATGGTTTTTATTCAATTTAATAAACGCTAAAAAATGGAAACAGTATCCCATCGGGATGAACCTGCCGTCGGCATATCAAAATTTCACGCCTCTGGAACGATAATGACCCAATGTATGCAACGTTCAAACACCTAGCGGATGTAAAGACAAAAGTAAACAGCTTCCCGATTTTATCCAATTTCAAAAAAATATTTGCTGTTCCCCGCTCGACGAGCAATCCGCAGGTCTGGTAACGGTGGTAACAAAACCTTTCCACTCCGTCATCATCAACGGAATGCATATTACCTTTACAGATATAGACAATTTTCTTATCAATATCCAAGATAGTTGTTCTCTTAAACTACAAAACACACATTACGATACAATTAATGGTTCTGTTTCCGAAGATGCATTTTTAGAAGGGATCAAACGCAACTCAATTAAGGAACAATAGAAAACGTAGAAGAGAGGATTATACTATTCGCTCGATAAAAATGTGCCATGACATCTATGCTTTGAATACGGATAGGAAAGATGAAAAGACTTGCCTGTCATTGAGTTTTGCTCGCTTGGTCGCCGCCGAGCTTACGGTTAGACCATAGGGCAAAATCTTCTGTGATAGCATCAGTATAATTTTTCCGCATTTCGTAAATCATTTTGGTTTTTACGCTCGAATTTTGCAGAGTGGTAAAGTTTGTTTACAGTCGTCTTTTAGACCATTATTTTACCTCGTCCAGCCTTTCTGTACCAGATGGCGGGGCCACCAAAGACGATTTCGCCGAAAAAACGGCACTGTTGGAAGAAAAAAGCTTGGATTTCGCCGTCCCTAAGAAAGATGGCAATTCGTTGCCGTATATTGCGAGGGGAAAAGCAACTCAACCGCTGAAGCCTAAATGTCAACGCCAAAAAATACCAAAGTATGGCAGAACGCCACAAAGCTGCTCTGGTTGCTAAGACCGAATGGATGAAACCGCTTACCACCACATATCGCAAAAGAAAATGAATATATGGGCAGGAACAATGGCACACTTGAATTTTTAAAATAGAACAACAATGAAGTATTTAAGCATGATGGCGTGTACGTTGCTGCTCACCTTGGCAGTCAATGCACAGAGCAGTAAGTACAGATGTATGGTGCAGATGAACAGTTACATGGGCGAGGGTGCCTATATTGTCGTTTCGCTGGTGGACGACAAAGGAGCCTATGACAAAACCCTGTATGTATTGGGTGACGACCGTAAATGGTACAAAAGCCTCAAGGAATGGTACAAATACTATACGGCCAAGAAACCCGACCTCAGTGCCATCACCGGCGCTTCCGTTGCTGGAGGCGACCGCAGCGTCAAAATCATTGAAATAGAAGACAGCAAAATCAATGCTGGTTACAAATTAAAGTTCGAATCCGCCGTAGAGGACAAGCCCTACCATGAAAAAGACGTGGAAGTCCCGTTGACAACGGAGGCCTTGTCCGGCAAAACGAACGGAGCCGGTTATATTCAGTTTGTACGTTTCAGCAAGGTACAGTAGATCGAAAAGTAAAAAGGCAAAAGTTAAAAAAGGCTGCGCTAAGGATATAGTGTCCAGGACAGGGCAAACGTATCCTAGGTTCCGTATTTTTACCTTTTACTTTAGCCTTATCACTAGTTTATGACGATATCCATCTGGAGATACAGCCACCTTGTGTTGGCGGTATCTTGTTTTGTTTTTCTGGCGATAGCATCGGTTACGGGCATCATACTCGGCATAGACGCGGTGATGGCGCCCCGGCCGCATTATGTTTCATCCAATATTGACACGATCTCCCTCAATGTGTTGGTGCCGCGTTTGCAGTCCAACTATATGGAAATCAATATATTGGAAATAGAAGACCATCAGTTTGTCTCCGTAAAAGGACTGGACAACGACGGCAACGATGCCGACGACTACATCGATCCTGCCAACGGCAAACGTATCGTAGGACATAAGGGAAAATCCGCATTTATACAGTCTGTGACGTCTTTTCACCGTTCGCTTTTTTTGCACGAGACAGGACGTTTTTTTGTTGGGCTGACTTCATTTTTACTGGTGTTGATTACGGTTTCAAGTATCGCGTTGGTGTTGAAGCAGCAGAAAAGTTTGCGGCGTTTTTTCGCATCTTTTTCCAAGGAATCTTTTTCCCAATACTACCATGTGTTGCTGGGACGTTGGAGCTTGGTGCCGATATTGGTCATCGCACTTACTGGTACGTACCTTTCGCTGGTAAAATTCAACGTGTTCCCGGAAAAGAAAATTGAACTGAAAACACCAGAAAACGGCAAGGAGGAAATGCAGCAACCCGTAGCGGATTTCGCCAGTTTTAAAAATATCAAACTAAAGGATCTACGCAGTATCTCTTTTCCGTTTGCCGCCGACCCGGACGAATACTATAAAATACAATTAAAAGACCGCGAAATATTGGTCAACCAGTTCAACGGGAAAATTGTCGCCGAGGAAAAATATCCACTGGTCAATGTATTGAACACCGTCAGCCTTAACCTGCACACAGGAAGGACCAGCATTGTCTGGGCGATTGTATTGACCATTGCGTCCGTCAATATTTTGTTTTTTATCTATTCCGGATTTGTGATTACGTTCAAGCGCCGCCGTAACAAAATCAAGAACAAATACAAGGCTGCCGACGCGGAATACCTATTGTTAGTCGGTTCGGAAAACGGCACGACGATACATTTTGCCAACAACATATTGAAGCAGCTGCTATCGCACGGCGTGAAAGCGCATCTCGCGGAAATGAATACTTTCCAGTTGTATGACAGCACCAAACAAATAGTGTTTTTTGCCGCTACTTTTGGGCTGGGTGACGCGCCGACCAACGCCACCAAGTTCTTACAAAAAATAGGACAAACCGACCATTCCAACAACTTCCAATATAGTATTGTCGGTTTTGGCTCTACCCGCTATCCGGACTTTTGCGGTTTTGCCAAAAAGGTTGCCGACGCTTTCCAAAACAAGCTTTGGGCGATGGCGGTATTGCCTCTCCACACGGTCAACGATCGTTCGCTTACTGATTTTGCCCAATGGGTCAAGGCTTGGTCGGACTATATCCATCTTCCGTTGGTCGTTTCCCCCAACTATTATGCAGACACCAACAAAAAGAAGCTCCGCAGCTTTACCGTCGTGGAAAAAACCGAAGCCAACGACGTGGACCATATTTTTGTCCTTACGTTGAAACCCAATGCCAGCATGGATTTCCGTTCGGGAGATTTGCTTGCTATCTATCCTGAGGGAGACGAAAAAGAACGACTATATTCCATCGGTAGAATCGGAAAAAATATACAGTTGGTTGTTAAACTGCATCCTCGTGGCATCGGTTCTTCTTTTCTGCACCGACTGCAAAAAGGCGACAAGCTAAAAGCCGCCATAATGTACAACAACGGTTTCCATCTGGAACGCAAACAACCTCCCACCATTTTGGTTTCCAACGGTACGGGCATCGCGCCGTTCCTCGGAATGCTCGACGAAAACCGCAACGGCACGCCGATAGTGCTGTATGCCGGATTTAGGAAAAAAGTACCGCACCAGACGACAATCCTTGCCCAGTTGACCCGGCAGGAAAGAGAACGCAAACTAAACGGCAACCATGTCGTTTATTCCCGGGAGCTCGGCAGTCCACACCGTTATGTCTACGAATTGATTGAAAAGGACATGGCAGCCATCCGACAGGTTTTGGACGATGGCGGCGTGATGATGATTTGTGGTTCCATCTCTATGCAGACGCAGGTATTGGCCAGACTACAACAAGGCTGCCCCAATTTCCAAACCTACCGAATGCTTAACCAGATTCGGTCTGATTGTTATTAATGCGAATCAAAGGTTGAACAGATATATGTCCGAATCTACGGTTCCCAAATAGGTTTTTGTCGCGGGTGATTTCCGAGATAGACATCGGCGCGACTACGGACGACACGCCCCGCCCAGACCCCGCAGGAAGCGGAACGCGATAAAAGTAACCACATCTAGTGGTGATTTCATTGCGCACTAATGTACGATAATAACTAATTAGGCCAGTGAACGCTTGTTTTCTTTTCTGCTGGAATATTGTCGTACATGGCGGTTTTTTGACGGGACTGATTCAACCTTTTTAGGTTATTTTACAGAAATTTAGGACAAGGTTCTATTGTTTTACATCTGAAAAACTTTAAATCAGTTCAACGTCAAAACCACCACATTTTTCCGCATCTGGTAAATATTGACCTTCATTTTTCCGTATCTCGTAAACGGAACTGTCGAATTTTGCAGGAATATTTTAAATGTAACGAACATGTGCCAATTAAGGATTTTGGGCCGACAAGGAAGCAGTTGTGCGATGGAATGTGTCCATTGTAGCAATGTCTATCTGTTTTACAAAGAAGTGCTGTTGATATTGTCTTATAGCGAGCTGGAAATTTTCCAACAAAACCTGCGCGATATAGATTTTTGGCTGTATTGCCAGTTGACGGTTGACGGGCAGTCGCGTATGACGATAAGTAGTCCTAAGCCGGATATCCATTATCATCTCAATGAAACGGAATTTGAAGACTTGCGCAGTGCGCTCCACGAGGCCGTGTGTATGCGCGAAGTGTACGAGATGTTGGATTGAAACTACGATAATCCGTTTCTTTGTGTCTTTGTGGCCACCAAAAAATAAACATGCAAAAAACGTTTACACATTACCTATGCACTATCATATTTTTATGTATTGCAACAATACAAAGCCGTGCGCAGACCGTTCAGGTCAGGAGGAGTGCTGTCCTGATGGGAGGCAAGTTTGAAATAACGGTCGTTGCGGTCGACAGTACCATTGCCAACGCCAATATTGATACCATCATCCAGGAAATATCCCGTATAGAATATCTTATTTCCGACTGGAAACCGCAGACGCAGGTGTCCGCCATCAACCGCAACGCTGGCGTGCAACCTGTCAAGGTGGACAAGGAAGTATTGGAACTCACCCAACGCGCCATCCAATTGTCAGAACTGACAGGGGGCGCTTTTGACATCAGCTTTGCCGCCATGGAAAAAATCTGGCATTTTGACGGTTCAGATATGGCAATGCCCGATTCGGAAACGGTGCGCCACGCAGTCCGATTGGTGGGCTACCGCGATATCGTCATCGACACTGGTGCTTCCACCATCTTCCTCAAAAACAAAGGCATGAAAATCGGTTTCGGCGCACTCGGCGAAGGCTATGCCGTGGACAGATGCCGCGTGATGATGCAGCGCAAAGGTATTGTGGGTGGACTTATCAACGCGACGGGTGACATCGGCACCTGGGGCAAGCAAGCCGATGGCAAGGACTGGGTTGTCGGCGTGACCAATCCCTTTGACCCGGCCAGTGTTTTTAAGGTGGTACGCTTGTCCGGTGGTTCGGTTACGACTTCCGGCAGTTACGAAAAATACGTTATGATTGACGGTAAGCGCTATTCCCATATCATCAATCCCGTTACGGGTTATCCCGCGACCGGACTTTGCAGCGTAACCGTTTTTGGCCGCGATACGGAGTTTTGCAATGGACTGAGTACATCTATCATGGTATTGGGAAAGGAAAAGGGGAGACAATTGCTTATGAAGTTTCCGGCATACAGTGCGGTGATGATTGACGACAATGGCAAGATATTCCGGACGAAAAACAGCCCGCGCCTACGGAAATATAAATAAACGCGACTGTTTTCGGGGAAAACTTATGCTGAAGGAAAACTTTCCGGCAGATAACCATACCGGACGAGGCTTTCAGGGCCGTCGACAGCAATCGTCCGCCCGTTGTAAATCAAATATATCGTGTCACAAACGGACTGGATATGGTCGTACAAATGGTCTGTGACGACGATTGTTTTTGCAGCTTTCTGTTCTTCGATAAGTTGTTTTATTTTTTCAATATATACTGGCGCATTAAAGGAAAAAGGTTCGTCCAACAACGTTATGTCGCAATCGTTTTTTAGGAAAGTATAAGTTTCCACAAGCCGTTGCGTCCCTTTAGACAGATGGCCGAAACGTGCGTTGCTTTTGACCTTGACGTTTGGGAAACAGGAAACAAAGTCTTCCAAACGATGACCATAAAGCCGAAAAATTGTACCGACGGTTAGGTTTTCCGGAAGTATCGTGAACTGCGGCAAATATTGGATGCGCTTGGCATGGAGACCCGGCTTGAGCTTTTCACCTTCAATCCGCACGGACGCATATTCGGCTTCCAAACTCCCGAAAACAATGTTCATCAAAGTGCTTTTGCCACAACCATTGGAGCCGATGACACCTGTCACCAAACCCTTTTCGGCTTTGATGTAGACATTGGACAAGATGCTGCGTCCCTTGATAGAATATTGGATACCGTCTGCTTCCAGCATGTCAAAAGAATTGGGATAAAACAACCAAACAAAAAACCGTAAGAAAAACCGCAACCGCGACCACAAATACCCAAAGCCTGATTTTACCCAACCCCAAATTGTAATAAAAATAGTATTTCTCCCGCCACGGACCATCCAACAGCAAAAACAAAATCCCCCACAGTACGATGTTGGAATAGATGGCCGTCGGGACGATATGATTCCGTTCCTTAAAGAAAGTATATGTGACCAATGCCAGCTCTAGGACAATAAGCATCCAGAACCTTTTCAGGAAATGCAATAGTCCAAATATTTTTTGATTCATCCTTAAAGTTATGCTTTTTCACGCAACGGTGATTGCACTTAGAAGCTGTTTAAGTTATTTATTTTCTTCTCCGCACAGTCTCCCGCCGCGGCGGGGACTTTGCGGGAAGGAATACACGTTTTTATGTCTTGGAAGCATATAAAACCGTACGGAAAAACTTAACTCAAACAATCTCTTAAATTATTTCCCCTTCATTCCGTGCCAGGTTTTTCCTTGACAAAACAAGTGGCAAAAAACACAAGACGGCAAAAGGCGAACCCTGTGGCCCAATCGGTCTCCCCAAATTCATGGCAAGGTTTTCACTAAAATTTAATTTACGGTTGATGTGAAAAGCCTTAATTTTAGTACTCTAAAAAGTTAATTTTTAAAACCTCAAAACTATGAACATCCTCAAAGTACCAGTCTTCGTGGCTGCGGCCATCGCTGTGGGTGTCGTCTCCTGTAAACCTGACGACGCCAAAATAAAATCCGAGATTGAAGCCAAACTGAAAACAGAACAAGGTCTCGAATCCGTAACCGTCGATGTGCAAAAGGCAGCGGTAACGCTGGCCGGAACCACAGCATCCGATGCCGCAAAGACAACCGCCGAAACGGATGCCAAAGCCGTCAAAGGCGTAGCTTCCGTCCTCAACAACATCGCTGTCAACGCACCGATTACCAGCATCGCCCCGACCATCAATGCGGACAGCACACTCACGTCCCTGGTAAAAGACGCGTCAAAAGATTTTGCCGGTGTCAAAGCGGAAGTGAAAGACGGTGTCGTCACCCTGACAGGCGAAATCAAACGTGCCGACCTTCCCAAGCTGATGCAAAACATCACCTCCTCCAAACCTAAAAAAATAGACAACAAACTCACCATCAAATAATCCGTAAAACCAATACCATGGCTCTACAAGATAAATACCAGCAACTTATCAGCCAGGCGACGACTGCCGGCGTCAGCAACCTGAACGTGAAGGAACAGGACAATATCCTGTACATCTCCGGCGAGGCGCCGTCCGCCGACGTGAAAAACCAGTTGTGGGATACCTACAACACCATCGACCCCGACTTCCGCACAGGTGACTTGATATTGGACGTCAATGTCGGCAATGCCGTGGATGGCGGCAAGGTCAAGGTCGTAACGCAGGAATCCAACCTCAATATCCGAAAAGGCCCCGGCACTGACCAACCCATCGTCGGCAAAGCTGCCCACGGTGACACGATTACACTGCTGAGCAAGGCAAGCGAACAATGGTGGCTCGTGAAAGACAACGACGGTGAAGAAGGCTATGCCTACGCGCAATACCTGGAACCTGTTGCCGGATAATAAATGCGACCACCAAAGGGAAGGGCGGACTTTTCTTCAAGAAAAAGTCCGCCCTTCCCTTTGGTGGTACAAATATAATTGTCTACTATATTTACATAGTGGTAGAAAACCAATATTTTTGCGGAAAGATACAGTAAGACATGGAAGACTTTTATCAATATCTGTTTGCAAAACATAAGGAAGCGCAGGATGTACCCAGTAATGTACGTATCTGGGAATGGGGTAGGGAAGTGTTCCGTTTGCTGTTTCCCGAGCGGAGTTCCAAAAAATTACAGTCGGTTGAGGCCTTGAAGGCAAGTTTTAAACTTTTGGAAAATGAACTGTACGACGTGTTGTTAAAAAGCAAGGACTGCGAAGGCTGTGACCTTGTCTATATCATAACGCATTTTTTCGACGCGTTGCCTAGGTTGTATGAATGGATGAAGATGGATGCCGAAGCCATATTTGAGGGCGATCCTGCCGCACAGAGCATCCATGAAGTCATACGTACCTATCCCGGTTTTTTGGCGATCTGTATCTACAGGCTCGCGCACCAACTGTGGGAGGACGGATTGCCTTTGATTCCGCGTATATTGACAGAGTATGCCCATGAACGGACAGGGATTGACATCCATCCTGGGGCCCGCATCGGGAAGTACCTGCACATCGACCATGGCACCGGAATCGTGATTGGGGAAACCTGTGTCATCGGCGATTACGTCAAACTGTACCAAGGTGTTACGCTCGGCTCCCTAAGCGTCGACAAAACACTGGCCGGCGTACAACGCCACCCGACAATCGAGGATTATGTCATCATATATGCTGGAGCTACCATACTGGGGGGAGAAACGAGGGTTGGACACCACTCGACCATTGGCGGTAACGTATGGCTTACAAGTAGTGTAGAGCCCTACACCAAAGTCTATCACCAGCCAAACTCCAAATTCATCGACTCCAAACCGCTGTCATAGGTTCCGCTCCCTAGCTGTTGTAAGTATAGTGCAACTTGGGACGGTAGACAAGGCAAGTTTGTAACTTGCCCCAAAGACTGTTGTTGCCCAGTTATAGACTGAGCTTATTTATTCCCATAAGACACGCTGCACCAATATTGCGGCAGCTAAATGCTTTTACCTTTTCTAAGTTCTAAGTTCCTATTTTTGCGACCTCAACAGGAAAAAGAATCTATGGCAGGAAAATACACCCAATGGCACGCCATGCTGGCCATCACGAAAGGAAGTTTACAGGCGACGATGCGCAGCCCGTCATCCATCATGTTCAGCATCGGGTTTCCGTTGGTGTTCATATTGGTATTTGGTTTTATGGACGGCGGCAATGGTATCTCCCTCAAAATTGCTTTTGACAGACGGACGGACAGCACCAACCCGATTTATTTGCAGATAGCGCATGCGCAGGGCTTTGACGTAGTGTCCAAACCAGCCGAACAAATCAAGGAAGACCTCGAAAAAGGACGTATCGTCGGCATCGTCAACATCCAGAAAACCAACCTCCCAAACCCGCCTTACCAAGTCAGCATCACGACCTCCAACGCCGTCACACCGCAGAACGTTTCCGTGCTGAAAACCATGCTGGACGCGCAGATCAACAGCCTCAACAAAACCTTGTACCCACAGGCAACTTCCATCGCGCGGCTCATCCCCGACGTGCAGGTCATCCCCGGCCGTGAATACAAAATGATTGATTTTATATTGCCGGGCATGATGGGTTTTTCGTTGTTGGCGGCGGGGATTTTCGGTGTGGCGTTTTTGTTTTTCAACCTGCGGCAGCAACTGGTGTTGAAACGGTTTTTCGCGACGCCAATTTCACGGACATACATTGTATTGGGCGAGGCGCTGAGCCGCGTTATTTTCCAGATGTTGACGGCAATCATCATATTGGCGGTAGGCGTTGTGTGTTTCAAGTTTACCTTGGTACACGGCGTTTTCACGTTTTTCAATATCATGCTGTTGAGTTTTTTCTCGCTGGTGATATTCATGGGCTGTGGCTTTATCGTCGGCAGCGTGGCGCGGACGGAAAGCACGGTGCCGCCGCTCGCCAATATCTTTACGATGCCGCAGTTTTTGTTGGCGGGCACTTTTTTTCCGGTTGATACGTTTCCGACATGGTTGCAACATATCTGTAACCTGCTGCCGTTGACGCATTTCAACAACGCGATGCGCAATGTTTCGTTTGAAGGAGCAAGTTTGCTTTCATGTTGGCCCGACTTGCTCAACCTGACGATTTGGGGCGTGATTGTGTACGCCGTGGCGATTAAGACGTTCCGGTGGGAATGATTGGGATATGTGATTTATGATGAATGGTTTATGAAAACAATTGCGCTTCTCCGCACAGTCTCCCGCGGCGGGGACTGTGCGGAAATAGCTGAGTGGACAGTTTTTTAATTATCAAATTGTCGAATTACCAAATCATCAAATTAACTTTTGCCTTTTAATATAGAAACAAATGAAATCAGCACGTTTTGCGATTATTAGTTTAGTGGTTTTGTTCCTGTTGATTACGGGCATCGGGATGCTGTTTTCTTCCCGTGTGACTGTCGTAAGGCAGGTGGACATACGTGCGCCAAAGGATTCGATTTTCCAATACATTTCGGACATCCACAGTTGGAACCAATGGATGGTGGACTCCGCGCAGGCCGTCGCGTTTTTTACCAAATATTCCAACAAAAAAGGTGCGAGTGCGCAGATTGGGCACAGCCGCGTGACGATTACCGAACTCAACGACAGCACGATGGCGACGACTTGGCAGGGGACGCGCGGCAATCCGCAGACGAGTGATTTTTTGCTGGTGCCGAGCAATGCCGTTCCCAATGGCTGGACGGTGCGCTGGTCTTTTTCGCAGGAACTGAACTGGTATCCCTGGCAGCGCATCGGCGCGAGCTTACAGGAAAAAGTATTGGGACCTTCGATGGAAAAGGCGTTGGAAAAGTTGAAGGGTGATTTGGAGAAATAGAGAGATAAGCATAAAGGAAATATGGTAACCCTATAAATACTTCTTACAATACATATTAATCGTTTAGTAAATTAGTACGCATTTGTAATTCTGAAAGCATTGATAAAATTGGGATTCGGAAAATAAAATCCGTACTATATCTTGCTCACATTAATAAGTGCTTTGTTGTTGTTCGCCAATTGATCATAAATACGAGACCTGCTATCTTTCAAGAGAATAATATTAGTTCCTTTTTCGTTTCTTATAAATGACGTATCCGCCTTTTGCGAGAATCCAAAGAAAAATGACAAGAAGCTCAGCGATAATATAATAAAATGTTTACGTTTCTTTATTTGACTGGATTTTATCTGCATCGTTAAGCGTTTGCATCAACTGGGCTTTGCATGAGATGCCAAAAATAAACATAAGAAATAAGCTTACTAACCTAATTGTTGTTTTCATATATTTTAATTTTTTCCGTAAGCATGCACCCTTTTAATGATTAGGTTACTTAATGAATCTGAAAGACCTTGAGTCCATTGTCCACGCCTGTTCTTAATAATGTTATGTACGGCACCTATATCCGTAAAGTAAACGCCAATCACTGCTGGACCATCCTTGCCTCTTTTTATATCAGAAGTTTTACGTAAATGGTTGGGATAGCTTTCAAACAGTAATGAAAGACCCGCCGTTTTCGTTGCCGTTGCATCGGGCAACGGAGAATACGTTATGATTTTAGGCTTAATATCTTTCAGTAAAACACTTAACGGTTTACCTACATAATATTCTTTATTTGACTGGATTTTATCTGCATCGTTAAGCGTTTGCATTAACTGGGCTTTGCATGAGATGCCAAAAATAAACATAAGAAATAAGCTCACTAACCTAATTGTTGTTTTCATATATTTTGTTTTTCTAATTATTACAATTTGTTTCTGTGTATATTGGGCTTTCATCACTTCCTGTTTTAACGGCACCTAATTTAGAGAAACTCCCATTAGCATTTTGTTTTACTAATGCGACTCCTATATTGTATTTATCTAAAATATATGCAGTAGCTGTTTCTTCGTTGGTTGGCGCACCATTTCCAAAAAACATATCACTCCATTTGTTATTCAAGTCATCAGGAAACCCAGGAGAACCTCCTCCAGACGGTACATATTCAGGATAATTTGCCACAAAACTTGCTGCAGCGGCAGCGTCTGTCATTACAAGGGCATACATCGTATTGCCGACCTTAACATATTTTGCGACAAAGTTTGGGTGGTCTTTGTTTCCCTCTATCAATCCATAGATGTCCCCCACCGATGGCGGCCTGCCGTCATTGTGGTTATGAAGGGTTGCAACTGTATTATTGTTAATGGGGGTTGATGTACTGGTTTCCCCACCAGTACTAACTGTTGTTGGCGCCATTATATTTCCGTTCGCATCTTTGTTGAAAGCTACGGAGTGTTCGTCATTGTTGCCGACCATGGCATTGTTCAATAAGGCTAAACCGCTACTGTATCCGGGCGTATTGGCTATGTTGGTAACATATTGTGCCTGCGCTGTTGCGCATCCGTCGTCTGGTTGGGGAGGAGTCTCCTGCGTATCGCCCCCGCATTCCGGCAGGTTAAAATTGGTTGGGTCATCGCAGGGATAATAAAAGCCGTCGTCTCCTTCGTCATCTCCATAATCGTCGTTTGCATCGTCGTTCCCATCGTCGTATTCATAGCACACTTGTTCATAGACATCGACCGTGTAACTTGTACACACCACGTCGTATGATTCCGGATCTACCAGTTCGCAGTCATTAATCACCACCGTGGATACCAACTCGTTGTCGCATACCTGATATGTATTGCGAGCCACGGTTGACGAGGTTGTTGATGCCGTCGCTTGTTGCTGTTTGAACCTTGCCGCCCGGCGTGCCACTTCTTCTGCGCTGATGGCAGTGCTGTATTTGTAGCGTTTTACACCTTTCCCATGCCTTATCTTGAACAGCTTCAGCGATTTGCCGTCCCAGGTTGAGTACTTGATGTAGCCACTGAATGCCGTGTCGATGTGGAAGATGCTGTTGTGGCTGATGTCGTTGCCTACCTTGTCGAGGTACGCAAGGTCGGGGATGTAGTTGGCAATGTACTGGCTCACCTTGCCCGTATGCTCGTCCCTGTAAAAGATGACCCGCGTAAGGCTCGCGTTGGTGATGCGCACTTCCTGTTCCTTGGTCAGCATTCCGGTGTCCAGTCGTGCAATCACGGTTGTCACTTTGCGGTTATAATACAGCGGCACTTCCACTACGGAAAACGCGTCGCTCCTGCCCTCGACCGCCTTTCCGAACATCAGGTACTTGTTGTTGGGATGGTCATGTTTGCCGGGGTTGACCGACCGTGCCTCGGTGCCCGTCTCGGCTTTCAACAATTTGTAGTACTCCTTCGCCGCCTTTATGTCAAGGCTGGTGCTGGTCACGTAGTAAGGCTCGCGCATGATGTCCGTCTTTTTGTTGCATGAATAGATGAACACGGCAAGCAAACTCACGGCAATCAGGCTGGCTAACGCAAACAACCTGGTTTGTTTCATTTTGGTTTTTTTCTTCGTGTTAAAGATATACTATTGCAGTTGTAACAACAAGAATATTTTTTGACCAAATCAAAAAGGAGAAATCGCGATTGCCCTACTTAAAAGTGAAACGGATAGATATGACATTCAAACCATATCTTATTATTGCTGCCATAGGCATTGTCTTGTCCATTCTACTTGGTAACAGGTCGTTTGTTGTTGGTTTTTTGATTGGATTTTTTGTTTTAACTGCCGATGTGGCAAAGTTCTCGTTAAAGCATATTGTTGTTTGCTTAATATTGCTGTTGCTTGTTTTTTTATTGCTTACGTTTGGGATAAAATCCGATTCTTCTTTGGGTAGATTGCTGATATACAAAATATCTTTCCGGGTTTTGAAAGACAATTGGTTGACGGGCATTGGTATTGGTCAATACCCGATTGTTTACAAAAACTACCAAGCGGCGTATTTTGAAGCTGGAAAATATACGAACAAAGAATTACTATTGGCGGACAACAATAAATTTGCTTTTAACGACTACTTTCAGTTTGTCATCGAAGCCGGCGTTTTTGGTTTTGTCATACTGACTTTTCTTTTTTGGGGTTTGTATAGGTTGTATATCGTCCATAGGTCGCCAAATAAGCCAGCCAATTTGCTTTTGGCTGTTGCCCAAAGTGTAAGTGTCGCCATTTTGGTCGCGGCATTTTTTACGCACATATCCGATAGGCTCACCATAGTAATAATCTTCATTGTTTGTTTAGTAATAATAACATATAACGTATGGCAAAGAAAGCATTTCAAAGAAATGGGACTATATGTCATTTATTTATCGCTCATTCTTGTAGGTTGCTTGAAGTTGAACCTAACCCAAATTAAAAGAATAATACATAAGCGTCAACTCAATGAACTTTCAATGCAGACAGGGGCGGGTTATCTGCGTGAGGCAGAGAATGGATATAGGAGTCTATATCCGTCGATGAAAAACAATCCACAATATTTATTCGATTTTGCGGCTTTGTTAAAGAATAGAGAAGACTATAAGTCAGCAAATTTTCTTTTGGGACGATTGATTAAAATAGACAACAATAGTTTTAATTATATGGCATTAGGAGATTGTTATTGGCATTTGCATCAAAACCAGAAAGCCGAATATTGCTATAGACAGGCTGTCAATATTACACCCAATCGCTTTTATCTTAGATATCAATTGTTCCATTATTATATAGAAACAGGCAACCTTACTCTTGCTGAAAAGACTGGTCGGTCAATTTTGGATTTACCGATAAAAATAGCCTCTCGAAGAGTAGATGAGATACGTTTAAATGTAAAAAAACGATTATTGGAAATATCGGAAGAGGAATGACGAGCTAAGATGTAGGTCTCTATGCTCCCTCATAGGATGGCTACTCCTTGTATATATATCACGCACAAAACATTTTTATCCGAATCTTTTTATTCATGTATAACTCATAATAATATAATTCAGAAACGAAAGCACTCAACAATCTCGGTTATGGCACAGCGGAAGAAGTCGTCCGCATGATTCAAAAATCTGGCAAATGGGAACCAGCCATCCAAAACAACCAACCTATTGTCTTCCGACAGTTACAAAAGATAACTTATATAGTGGATTAAAATAACATAAAACGCCCCGGCAATCGCCGGGACGTTTTATGTTATTTCAAGTTATTACGATTCAATCGTATCACTATTATTAATCGTTTAGTTATTTAAGCCCTATCATTCTTCTAAGCTGCATACTGAACATGGGTTGCATGAAAATACTTCTGCACCTGCTTTCTGTCATTTTTCCTTTTCAGCATAAAATTTTCTACGTT
>JASGDY010000006.1:0-10402 GCA_047606825.1 Chitinophagaceae bacterium | reverse complement strand
GGAGGAAAGACGGCCGGATTTGTTGGGATGATTAAAGATACATGTTGTCTGTGGCTGGCGCACGCGTGTCGCGTGTGGTTTGATATGCTGAGACACACGCGACACGCGTGCGCCAGCCACAGACAACATGTATCTTTAATCATCCCAACAAATCCGGCCGTCTTTCCTCCGTGCGCTTCACGGCTTGCTCCTCGCGCCAGGCGTCAATGATTTTGGGATTGCCGCTCATCAGTTCTTCGGGGACTTTCAGACCTCGGAATTCCGCAGGCCTTGTGTACACGGGCGGTGCGAGCAAATCGTCCTGGAATGAATCCAAAAGCGCGGATGTCTCGTCACCCAATACACCCGGCAGCAACCGTCCTATACTGTCCACGATAATCGCAGCGGGAAGTTCCCCACCGCTCAATACATAGTCGCCGATGGAAATTTCCTTTGTAACATAAATATCGCGGATGCGCTGGTCGATGCCTTTATAATGGCCACAGATGATAAGGATTTTTTCTTTTAGCGAAAGTGCATTGGCAATGGACTGGTTGTGCTGTTCGCCGTCGGGTGTTACGTAGATAATTTCGTCATATTTTTTGTCTGCCTGCAACTCGTCGATGGCATTGGCCAAAGGTTCGCAGCGCATGACCATACCTGCGCCCCCGCCAAACTGGTAATCGTCTACCTGTCCGTATTTGTTGAGTGCCCACCGGCGCAGGTTGATGACATTGACCTGCAACAACCCTTTGTCTTTGGCACGTTGCATGATGCTGTGTGAGAGTGGACTTTCCAGAAGTTCGGGTACGACTGTGAGGATATCTATTTGCATGGTGCAAAGATAACTGTTGAGGAGAATCTCTTATAGTACAAGACAAATGCATCTATGAAAATATTGTCCCATTTTTTTGTCAAGAAAAAAAGTGGCAAAAAAGTCAAGTCCGCAAAAAGTGAACGCTACGCGCCCGTCGCGTTTCCGGACAGGACTCATGGCGTATCGACAACGTTGAAAAGGCTTCTTCCTGGCAAATTAAACGCAGGTTGGATTTTATAACCTAGAAACTTACTTGGTTGCGTTTGCCTGTTTGTTACAGCATCATTTTCATCAGCATTTCCTTCATCAGTTCGGCATTGTCCGTACCGGAATCGTGGATGCCGATGCTGCGGAGATTGTATTGGTGTAGTTGTAGAAGGATATTTTCGATGCCGTTGTATTGATAGTTGCTGGCGGCAGTCTGGTAGTCTTTCACAAAAAACGGATGCACGCCCAACAGACTGGCGACGATTTTACTGTCCGCACTTCCCGCAGCAAAAACCATGGCGGCTTTACTGAAAAAATTATAAAGCGCAGGCAGCACCATCTGCATCGGGCCAGCCTTGGGATTGGAACCGAAATACTGCACGATGCGCACCGCTTTGGGAATGTCGCGCGTCGCAATAGCCGTTTGCAGTTCAAATACATTGAACTCTTTGCTGATGCCGATGTATTGCTCGACGGTGTCTTCCGAAATCTGCAACTGTCCCTGCATGTTGACGGCAATCTTGTCAATCTCGTTGGAAATACGCGAAAGGTCGTTGCCGATGGAGTCGATGAACAGCCGCAAAGCCTTCGGCGTAATCGTAAATCCTTTGCCTTTGGCAAGCGAGCTTATCCAGTCGGGAAGCTGGTTGTCATAGAGTTTTTTTGTCGTGAGGATTTCTCCGTTTTTCTTGAGGCTTTTGGCAAACTTGGTACGCGAATCGACTTTTTTGTCCTTGTAGCTGACCACGAGTACGGTCGATGGCATGGGGTTTTCCATGTAGGTTTCCAGTTGCAGGATGTCCTTCATCTGTTGGGCTTCCTTGAGCAGGACCACTTGTCGCTCGGCAAACATCGGGTAGCGTCGGCAGGTATTGACTACGTCTGCCCAATTGGCGTCTTTTCCGTAAAAAATCGTCTGGTTAAAATCGGCTTCCGCTGGAGAAAGTATTTCGTGTTCGGCATAGCGCACGACCTTGTCGATGAAATAAGGTTCGTCCCCTTCCAGCCAATAGATTGGTTTGAAACTTTTGTTTTGCCAAGATGCAATGATTTCTTCCGGTGACATGCGGACAAAAGTAAAAAGTAAAAAGGTAAAAGTGAAAAAGGCTTTAACTTTGGATGCCCAATGCGCAGAAAAATCACCATAGGACAAAAAGCCGCCGTGGTATTGTCGCTTATCGTTTTGGATAGTGCGGCGATGCCCCTCTGCGCCCAAAACGAACCGTCATTGAAAGACACGGTTGTCGGCATCTACATCAATCCCGATACGCACGACACGATTCCATGCGTGACATTGAACAGCGTGGTGGTCGAAGGAGCCGTGCTGCCCAGCGTGAAAAGACACATCAAGGAATGGACACGGCTGCGCAATGCGGTGTACGTGACCTACCCTTACGCACAGGCGGCTTCCCGTGTGATGAACCAAATCAATGCAGAGATGGTCGGCGTAACGGACAAGGAAAAACGCAAGGCAATCATCCATTCGCACGAGGAGGAACTAAAGAAAAATTTTACGTCCAAAGTGACCAACCTATCCGTCTATCAGGGAAAAGTCCTGATGAAACTCATCAAGAGGCAAACTGGCAACAACTGTTACGAAATCGTCAGGGAATACAAAGGAAGTTTCAATGCGGTATTCTGGCAGGGTGTTGCCGTCGTTTTTGGTTCCAGTCTTAGGCAGGACTACGACGCGGAAGGGGAAGACCAGGCTCTGGAGGCGATTGTGCAGGACGTGGAGAAAATGTATGGCAACCGGCTCCAATAATTTTTGTTTTTAACGTAACACTAGGCATAATTTTGCATAGATGACACAGGAACAGTTTCAGAAGATAGCGCACACAATACCTACCCATCCGGGCATTTACAAATATTACAACCACGAGGACACGATTCTGTATGTAGGGAAAGCAAAGAATCTACGCAAAAGAGTTAGTTCCTACTTCAACAAGACCGGACAGAGCTACAAGACACACGAACTGGTCACGCATATCCACCATATTGAGTTTACGATTGTCGATACGGAACAGGACGCTTTTCTGTTGGAAAACGCACTTATCAAACAGTTCCAGCCCAAGTACAACATCATGCTCAAGGATGACAAGACCTATCCCTATATCGTCATCAAAAAAGAACCTTTCCCGCGCGTGTACCTTACCAGAAAAAAACTCAAGGACGGCTCTGAATATATCGGTCCTTTTACGTCTGTTGGGAAAGTTCGCGAGATACTCGATTTTGTCAAGCTGTACATTCCGTTACGTACCTGCAAACTCCCGCTGACGGCCAGAAACATCGAAGCGCGAAAGTTTAAAGTCTGTCTGGAATACCATCTCGGCAACTGCAAAGGTCCTTGTGAGGGCTTGCAGACCGGAGAAGACTATGCGGAAGGCATCCGCCAGATACGCGAAATCGTCAAGGGCAATCTTTCGCCCGTATTGAACCACCTCAAAGAACAGATGGCCCGGTACGCCGCCAATATGGAATTTGAGAAAGCCGCACAGATAAAGGCAAAGCTCGACGGACTGGAATCCTATCAAGCCAAGTCTGTCGTCGTCAGTCGGCACTTGGGCAACCTCGACGTGTTTTCCATATTGAAAGACCACGAGACGGGTTTTGTCAACTTCCTGATGGTAGAAAACGGCACGATTGTATTGACACACACGGTCGAGCTGGAAGCAAAAATCGAGGAAACCGACGAGGATGTCCTGTTGTTTGCAATTGCGCAGCTCCGGGAAAAATTCAATAGTTTTTCCAGGGAAATCATCGTGCCTTTCGAAATAGGATATCCTGACAACGCTGTCACGCTAACAGTCCCCAAGGCGGGCGACAGGAAAAAACTGCTGGAGCTTTCGCAGAAAAACGTCAACTATTTCCGCGAGGAACTCAACAAGAAAAAAGTCCTCCATCTCGAAAGCAAGACCGACCAGCAAAAGGAAAAAGTATTGGAACAAGTACAACGCGACCTACAGTTGCCCCAACTGCCCGTGCATATAGAGTGTTTTGACAATTCCAATTTTCAGGGCAGCTATCCGGTCTCCGCGATGGTCTGTTTCAGAAACGGCGTGCCAAGCAAGAAGGACTACCGCCATTTCAACGTCAAAACTGTTACGGGCATTGACGATTTTGCATCGATGTACGAGTGCGTGCATCGCCGCTATAAACGGCTGCGTGACGAAAACCAAACCCTGCCGCAACTCGTGATTATCGACGGCGGCAAAGGGCAGTTGGGCTATGCCGTGCGCGCGGTTGACGACCTGGGATTGACGGGAAAGATGACTTTGGTGGGGCTTGCCAAAAGGGAAGAGGAGATTTTTTATCCCGGAGATTCGCAACCGTTGAAGCTGCCCTGGGATTCCGAAAGCCTGAAATTGATTCGCTATATCCGCGACCAGGTACACCATTTTGGGATTACGTTTCACCGCAACCAACGTTCCAAAGGGACGTTCGGCAATGAACTCGAACAGATTCCCGGCATAGGCAAACAGACTGCCGACCAGCTGCTCAAGCGTTTTCGTTCCATCGCCAATATCAAACGTTTGACAGAAAGGGAACTGACTGGCGAGATTGGCGGTTCCCGTGCAGGTATTGTGTGGCGGTATTTTCATGATGACGGTTCGATGGTTGTGTAGCGCGATTCCGAGGAAACTTGCCCTGTCTAAGGCGAGATGATGAGGTTCTCTATTGTACGATAAAAAACATTCCTGTTCAAGATAAATATCCTTTACCTTTGGTAACCTGATTCAGAATTGTCATTGTCAGACAACTAGCTCGTTTTGTAGTAGCGGAATTATATGTATTGTAATATCTAGAAAAATCATGCGGTATCCGAGTTTATGCCTATTGGCTTTCGTAGCTCTATCCTGTGGAAGCAAAAAAGAAAACAAGGTAAGCAGTAAATCCAATAAATATCCAGTACTGACCGTGGGGCAGAGCTCCACCACTATCAACAACGATTACCCTGCCATGGTGATGGGCATCCACAACGTGGAGATACGCCCCAAAATCGACGGTTTCATTTCCAAAATCTATATCGATGAAGGTGCGACCGTCCGCAAAGGGCAGTTGCTTTTTACCATAGACGCGCCACAATACGAACAAATCGTGCGTACTGCACAAGCCAATATCAAGATTGCCGAAGCCGATGTGGACGCCGCCAAGATGAACGTGGAAAAGGTAAAGCCGATGGTCGAAAAAGACATCATCAGCGACTACGAACTGAAATCGGCACTGTATATGCTCGAAGCCAAACAGGCAGCTCTTTCGCAAGCCAAAGCCCAGCTCGTCAATGCGCAAATCAATCTTAGCTATACCAACCTTTACAGTCCGGTGGACGGCGTGATTGGGTTGCTACCGTTTAAGATTGGCAGTTTGGTCAATAGTTCGACGACGACACCGCTGACGACCGTGTCGGACATTTCGAGCATCTACTGTTATTTTTCCATCAACGAAAAGCTCGAACTCGACATGTTTTCCGCCATCAAGGGCGCGACCATACAGCAAAAACTGGCGACTTGGCCACCTGCAACCTTGGTGCTGGCCAATGGCGCGGTTTTCCCACATACCGGAAAGGTGGAAACGGCAAGCGGCTTGATTAATTCGCAGACTGGCGCGGTCAACCTACGTGCGACTTTCCCCAATCCCGAAGGGCTGGTGCGCAGTGGTAGTAGTGCCATCGTGCGCATACCCACGCATATCGACAGCGCACTTTTGATTCCGCAAAAATCAACGTACCAGATACAGGGACAGTTGTTTGTCTATAAACTGGACAGTGCCAAACAGGTCAAGTCGGTTAGCGTGTCTGTATTGGGGTCTTCCAGCGGACAGTACTATGTCGTGACAAGCGGTCTGAAAAAAGGTGACAAAATCGTCACGGACGGCGTGGATGGACTGCGTGAGGGAGTGGAAATCGAACCTGTCAACGTCAACCTGGCACAGGCCGTGTCGGATTCTACGGGAGTGAAGTAAAAAGTAAAAATAGTGCGAAGGTTGAAACATTGTCGCAATGGTTTTCGGGTATGACGGTTAAGATGTGTACTGTTTATTTGCTGTTTGGGATGTCAGCGGAGCGCATCCTGAACCATTGGTTAAATCGGATTTAGGATTCGTCCCATTTATCCTTCGGAATATTTCATAGGACATTCCGAAGAGCGAAGCTTCAATGTTTTTTACTTTTTATTTTTCCCTTTTTACTTTGAAAAGAAAGAACAAGTAATGCTGAAATTATTTATCAAAAGACCCGTACTCGCAACCGTCATATCTGTGCTCATCGTCATATTGGGCGTAATCGGTATCATTACGTTGCCGATTTCGCAATATCCCGATATTGCGCCGCCGACCGTGCAGGTGCAGGCGAGTTACAGCGGTGCCAATGCCGACGTGGTTTTGAAAAGTGTCATCGTTCCTTTGGAACAGCAAATCAACGGCGTGGAAAACATGGACTACATCACGTCCACGTCAGGCAATGACGGCTCGGCCAATATCACGGTTAGCTTCAAAATCGGTAGCGACCCCAACATGGCGGCGGTCAATGTACAGAATGCCGTAGCGCGCGCTACGCCTTTGCTGCCGCAGGACGTCACCAAGGCAGGCGTTACCGTACAAAAAAAACAGACGAGCACCTTGTTGACTGTCTCTTTGTACAGCGACAATCCGGCTTTTGACCAGACTTTTCTGCAAAACTATTCGGACATCAATATATCTCCTGTATTGAAACGTGTCCAGGGCGTGGGCGACGCGTCCGCTTCCGGCAACATGGACTATTCGATGCGTATATGGCTCAATGCGCCGTTGATGGCATCTTACGGCCTGGTGCCGTCGGACATCACGGCTGCGTTGAGCGAACAGAACATACAGGCGGCGCCCGGACAGTTTGGCGAAAACAGTAGCCAGCCGTTCCAGTATGTCATCAAATATCCGGGAACATTGCTGGATACGAGCCAGTTTGGCGATATCGTCGTGCGCTCCAACCTGCGTGGACGCTTGCTGCGGTTGCGCGACATTGCCAAAATCCAATTGGGTGCATACAGCTATTTCAACTCGACGCGTACCAATGGTTATCCCGGCGTATCAATCTATATCTCGCAGATTGCGGGTTCCAACGCGCACGAAGTCATACAGCAATGCCTGCAATCACTGGACGACGCGGCCAAGTCCTTTCCCAACGGCATCCATTACGTGGTGTTGCAGAATGCCGACGATTTTCTGTTGGCGTCGATTGACAAGGTTATCCATACGCTGGTCGAGGCGTTTATATTGGTGTTTATCGTTGTGTTTATATTCTTGCAGGATTTTCGTTCCACGCTGATTCCAGCGATATCGGTGCCGGTGGCGATTGTGGGGACTTTCTTTTTCCTGAAAATGTTTGGATTTACCATTAACCTGTTGACGTTGTTTGCGTTGATATTGGCGATTGGCATTGTGGTGGACGACGCGATAGTCGTCGTGGAAGCCGTACACGCCAAGCTCGACCAAGGTTACAAATCGGCGCGGAAAGCGAGTGCCGACGCGATTTCGGAAATAGCGGCGGCCATCATGTCCATTACGTTGGTGATGGCGGCGGTGTTTGTCCCGGTGAGTTTTATCGGCGGTTCGACGGGCGTTTTTTACCGCCAGTTTGGGTTGACGTTGGCTATCGCCATTGTATTGTCCGCCATCAATGCGCTGACGTTGAGTCCGGCGTTATGTGCGTTGTTTTTGAAAGCTGGCCACGGAGAGGAAGGGAAAAAGAAAAATTTTGTCCAAAAATTTTATGTTGGCTTCAATACGGCATTTGCCAGCATGACGGACAAATATACGCGAAGCGTCCATTTTTTAAGTAAAAAGAAATGGATGGCGATTGTTGCATTGCTGGGCTTTTCGGTCGGGTTGGTATTCATTGCCAAGTCCACCCCTACGGGATTTGTACCGAATGAGGATTTGGGTTCCATCAACTGCAATATCAACCTGCCACCAGCGTCGTCGCTGCAACGTACCGATGCTGTCACGCGCAAAATCGAAGCGGTCGCGCGCACCGTTCCAGAAATCCGGAACGTATTGGCGGTGACGGGCCGAGGACAGCTTTCCGGTGCGGGCAACAACTACGCGCAGGTCGTGATGAAACTCGTGCCTTGGAAAGACCGAAAACGCGATGTCAACGCCATCATCAAGGAGCTTTTTGAAAAAACAAATAACATCAAAGATGCGGAAATCAAGTTTTTCGCTCCCTCGACGATACAAGGTTTTGGCGTGACCAACGGTTTCTCGTTCCAGTTGCAGGACAAGACCGGCGGCGACATCGCCCATTTTTACAAAGTCGGAAAAGATTTCCTGACGGCCTTGACCGAACGACCGGAAATCCAGTTTGCGACGACCTCGTTCAACCCCAATTTCCCGATGTACATGATGACCATCAACGTCCCGAAAATCAAGGATGCCGGACTCAAAGTGACGGATATCACGGGTGCGATGCAGGGTTATTACGGTGGTATCTACGCATCCAACTTCAACCAGTTTGGACAGCAATATCGTGTAATGGTGCAGGCCTCACCCGAATACCGCCTGACACCCGAAAGCATGAATTCCATTTTTGTGCGCAACGCCACGGACGAGATGGTGCCGATTACGGAGTTCATCACGTTGACACGGGTATATGGGCCGCAGTCCATCACGCGCTTCAACCTGTTCAATTCCATCAGCATCAACGGTACGCCCAATCCGGGATATAGTTCGGGACAGGCGATTGAAGCGGTGAAGGAAGTTGCGGAAGAAGCCCTGCCACAAGGTTTCAGCTATGAATATTCTGGGATTACGCGCGAGGAAATATCGGGCGGCAGCCAGACGATTTATATCTTTCTGTTGTGCGTGGTATTTGTGTATCTGCTGTTGAGTGCGCAATACGAGAGCTACATTTTGCCGCTGTCGATATTGTTGATTATACCGATTGGACTGTTTGGCGCGTTTTTGTTTGCCACGCTATTTGGGGTCAGCAACAATGTCTATATGCAGATTACCTTGATTATGCTGATTGGCCTGCTCGCCAAAAACGCCATCCTTATCGTGGAATATGCCGTCGAACGACGGCGGTCGGGCATGAGTATTTTGGAAGCCGCCATCAAAGGTTCGCAAGCGCGTCTGCGTCCGATATTGATGACGTCCTTTGCGTTTATATTGGGTTTGGTACCGTTGATGTTGGCCGATGGTGCGGGTGCCAACGGCAACCGTTCGATTGGTACGAGTGCGGTCGGTGGGATGTTGATAGGTACGCTGTTTGGTGTATTTGTAACGCCCGTATTGTTTATTGTCTTCCAGACTTTCGACGAAAGGATAAAGAAGAATAGGGTAGAGGAGGAGATGTAAGATTAACTCAAGTTCTACGGAATTTATTCCGTAGAACTTGAGTGACTTACAATATTGAAAATCTGAAAGTCACTTTTATTTCCGACTTATGTTGTCATCGACATTCAAGGCAAACTCCGTCCGAAAGCGATTCAATGGATGCAATCCTTGGACAGAGATAAATTAAAAGAAGTAGTCGGTATTGAATAAACGTTGGTTTGGATTAACAATAGTATCTTTGAATCATGTTTGTAAAAGAGGAAATCATAAAAAGAATGGATGTGTTTGATGCATTGTGCGAAACGCATGATGTCAAGCGTATGCATGTTTTTGGCTCCTCCGTAACGGGTAGTTTTGATTTTGCCAAAAGCGATATTGACATATTGGTCGAGCTGAATATTACAGATCCATTAGAGAAAGGCGAGAAATTAATCTCCCTCTGGGATGCACTCGAAAGTTTTTTTCATCGGAAAGTGGATCTGCTGACCGAATCGTCTATCAAAAATCCTTATCTGCGGCATAATATCAATGCTTCAAAAATCCTCGTTTATGACAGAGAAAGCACTCAAGTATTTGTCTGACATCGCCCAGCAATTGCATTGATAGAGGAGTTTATGTCTTCTATATCGACATATAGTGAATATGTTAATGATTTAAAGACGCAAAGTGCCATAGAACGTCAATTAACTATTGTTGGAGAAGCTGTCAATAAATTTGACTCTCTACATCCAATAAAGCTTGAAAATTCCAAGAAAATAGCGGGTTTCAGAAATCGTTTAATCCAGACATACGATGCTATTGATATTTCTATTGTTTGGGCGATTATAAAAATACATTTACCTCCTTTAAAAAACGAAGTGAACTTGAAACTTTCACAATCGTAGCTCGCATTGTATTACTGTACTGTATATACGCTGCCTAAAAATATACAGTACACTCAGGCAATGAACACGTAGCTAAATAATGAAAACGTTTGCCGTCATTCCCGCGTAGGTGCTATCGTGTGGACACATCTCGGTGTATCATCCAACCCTGAAACGCGGCGTCAAAGAGCTTTAAACCAGTCCAGAGGGTGGTGATGCCCGGATG
>JASGDY010000005.1:0-65805 GCA_047606825.1 Chitinophagaceae bacterium | reverse complement strand
GTCGCGTGTGTCTCAGCATATCAAACCACACGCGACACGCGTGCGCCAGCCACAGAGGTCTTCATTTTATTCGTTCACATTTTTATCAGACGTCAAATATAGTTTTCACACAACTTTTCACTATTAACTATGCACTATGCTCGAAGGTTATTACGTTGACATATTGGGTCGGGAAATATACCCCGCCGTTGTCCATTTTGAAAATGGGAAAATCGTTTCCATTGAAAAAAAGGTATCCGTTGCCAATGAGCAATACATTTTTCCCGGCTTTGTGGACGCACACGTCCATATTGAAAGCAGCATGCTGATTCCGTCCGAATTTGCACGGTTGGCGGTCGTCCACGGCACTGTCGCAACGGTGGACGACCCACACGAAATCGCCAATGTCGTGGGCATGCAAGGAGTGGAATACATGATTGCCAACGGCAAGAAAGTGCCGTTCAAGTTCAACTTTGGCGCACCAAGCTGTGTGCCGGCAACAATGTTTGAAACTGCCGGCGCAGCACTGGACAGCGATGCCGTCCGCGCCCTGTTGGAGATGGACGACATCAAATATCTGGCGGAAATGATGAACTTTCCCGGCGTGCTGCACCAAGATTCCGAAGTCATGGCAAAAATTGCTATCGCCCACGCGCTCAACAAACCCGTTGACGGCCACGCGCCGGGGCTTAGGGGAGCGGATGCAGCCCAATATGCAGCCGCAGGCATAAGTACGGACCATGAATGTTTTACAGAAGCGGAAGCACGGGACAAGCTTCAAGCCAACATGCATATCCTGATTCGGGAAGGCAGCGCCGCAAAAAATTTTGAGGCGTTGATAAATCTCGTGCGCGACTATCCCGAAAAGATGATGTTCTGTAGCGACGACAAACATCCTGACAGTCTGGTAGAAGGCCATATCAATATATTGTGCAAAAGAGCCGTGGCAAAAGGCTTCGACGTATTCCATGTCTTGCGTGCTGCCTGCATCAATCCGGTGAAGCATTACAAACTGGATGTCGGTCTATTGCAACCCGGCGACCCGGCGGACTTTATCGTTGTAAAAGATTTAAAAGATTTTGAGGTATTACGGACTTATATTGACGGCAATCTCGTCGCGGAAAACCGAAAAACCTTGATTGACTCTGTTCCCGAAAAAGCCATCAACAACTTTGAAGCATCGATTGTTTCGGAAAAGGATTTGGAAATCGCGGCAAATGACTATCCCCAAAAAGACGGCAACATTGCGGTCATAGAAGCCCTGGACGGGCAGTTGATTACCAACAAGCTATGGCTTTCTCCGACCATCGAAAACGGCATCTTGCAAAGCAACAACGATGAAGATATATTGAAGATTGTCGTCGTCAACCGCTATTCCAAAGCACCGATTGCCAAGGCTTTCATCAAAAATTTCAACTTAAAATCCGGCGCCATCGCCTCTTCCGTGGCGCATGACAGCCACAATGTCGTTGCCGTCGGGACCAATGACCAAGACCTTGCAGCAGCGATTAATCTAGTCATGGATGCCAAGGGAGGCGTGAGCCTTGCCAACAACGAGCAACAGATTTTATTGCCTCTACCTGTTGCCGGATTGATGAGTTACGAGGATGGCTACCAAGTCGCCCGCGCCTATACGGCTATTGACAATGCCGCGAAACAACTCGGGTCTACATTGAGTGCGCCTTACATGACATTGAGCTTTATGGCTTTGCTCGTAATTCCGCATTTGAAGTTGAGTGACAAGGGTTTGTTTGACGGCGACAGTTTTTCGATTGTAGTATAATTTGTCCAGTTTTCTTGCTCCATGTACTGGATAGCCTTCTCTGGCACAAACGGGCAGTGTTTTCTGATGAACAGATGTACTCCGTAGTAGTTTGGGTTTGTCATCTTCTGTCCTATGACATCCGTTACCCAATAGCTAAACAGGGCGGGAAGGTCAAAATTCTTTATCCTGGAATAATCTTGGCAGAATCCCCTGTATCTTGACAAAGATATGTCAAACTGATGGAGGTCTATATCCTGCCTGATCAGGTCAACCAGTTTGTCTACTGTTTCCCTGTCGTTTGTCCCTGTATACACGGTGTACCTTTTGCCCTTAAAGGACACCCTTAAAAAAGTGTTTCCCCTGTTGCTTGAATAGCTTATTTTTGCATCCATATTTGCATCAATTTGGCAGGTTTGGATGCAATATGATTAAAATTGTTATTTATAATATATTGATAATAAATTAGTTAATCCTGAGGAAGTAGCTCATCCGGTAGAGCATCAGTTTCCCAAACTGAAGGTGGCGGGTTCGAGTCCCGTCTTCCGCTCATCATTTCTTCCCCGCAAAGTAGCAGTAGGCCGTGCGGAGAAGAAATTTACCTCTTGGATATGCTTCACACTACATTATTCATTTCCCTTCCGGCGCATCGACTTTCTTGGTCGTCAAATAGTACTGAAACTCAATATTGACGGGCGTTATCAAGCGTGCTTGCGCGCTATTGATGGAAATATCCTGCCATTGCTCAGTCGGGTTGAGCTTGACAGTTGTCGCGCCTTTGTCCGCCCGGATGTATAACGGCAAATTAAAACCTGGGACACAGTTGACGTAACGGAAATAGAGTTTCTTTTTGTCTTCGGAAAAAGCGTATTCCAGTTCAGGCACCTGGACGGTGCGGAGATATTGGTCAAATACCTTGGACAGGTCGATGCCACTTTCCTGCGAAATGAAATTTTGAATATCCTCGGCAGTAACTGTTTTGTGGTAAAATGTTTTATTCATGTTGACGAGGAGGTTGCGGAACTTCTCGTCGTCGCCAATCGCATTGCGGATGCTGTTAATCATATTGGCACCTTTGTAGTACATGTCGCCGCTGCCTTCACGGTTGACGCCGTAAGGTCCGATGATGGGCTTGTCGTTCAGGATATTGTTCCTGATACCGTAGCAATACTCCTGCCCATCCTGCCGTCCGTACCAATATTCGGTAAACAAGGTTTCGCTGTAATTGGTAAAACTTTCGTGTATCCACATATCGGCGATATCCTTGGAAGTGATGCTGTTGGCAAACCATTCATGTCCGCTCTCATGCACCACGATAAAATCCCATTTCAGGCCTATACCCGTTCCGGACAGGTCCTTGCCTGCATAACCATTGAGGTAATGGTTGCCATACGCCACGGCACTTTGGTGTTCCATGCCCAGATGCGGCGCATCGACCAGCTTATAACCGTCCTCATAAAAAGGATAAGGACCAAACCAGTGTTCAAATGCTTTCAGCATACGCAAAACCTCCGGCTGGCAATGCTGTACCATCTTGTCGCGGTTATAGTCCAAAGCCCACAGATGTACGTCCAGATTACCTTTCAGTCCTTTGTAGGTATCGGCGATATCGACATATTTGCCAATATAGGGAATGAGCGTATAGTTGTTGATAGGGTTGGCGACCTGCCATTTGACGGATTTCCAACCGTTGTCGTAACGCTTTTCCTCGACTTTGCGGCCATTGCCGACGGCGACCAGACTGTCAGGAACAATCATCGTCAACGATGCGCCGTTGTCCGGTTCGTCGTCCTGCACGTCCTTGCAGGGATACCAGACTGAAGCACCCAAACCTTGGCAGGCAACTGTCATCCACGGTCTTCCCAAAGAATCCTTGGTAAAAATCCAACCGCCGTCCCAAGGCGCTTTTTTCGCTACGCGCGGATTGCCGTGGAAATAAGCGACGACACAACCCTCGCTACCCTCTTTTTGCTTGGGAACGTTGACATGGAAAGCATTGCCTTCGCGGGTGAAAGTCAGTTTTCTGTTACCGTCAAACACAACGCTGTCTAACAGCATCGGCTCCTGTAGGTCAATCTGCATAAAAGCGGGATAACTGTCCTTGACGACTTTGTATGTAATCTTATTCGTACCGGAAATGTACTTTTTGTTGTAATCTGGTTTGACCGTTACGTCATAGCGCAGGATGTCCCACCAGGTGCGTTCCGGTGCATGTATGTTGCCACGGAGCGTGTCAGCATGGGAAAGGTCGACGTAATATTTTTCGCTTAAGTTGTGCTGCGCCTGCAATATAGATGTGGCGAACGTCAGGACAATTGTAGAAAGAAGTTTTATTTTTTTGCTGCAAATCATTTCAATGAAGTTGATGGGTTATTCAGCGTCGGACAACTCGTCGTCCGTATTTTCCTGCTGCGGTACTGGGGGTTCCTCCGGGAATCCAGCTTGTTGTTCCCCTTGCGTTTCCAGAGGTTCTTCCACTTGTGGGCTGTCCAAGGGAAGTACATTTCCTTCATCTTTGGATTTTTCGCCAGCGTAGTTCAATGCCGACTTGGGTGCGTCGCCCGCCTCGGTCGTCTTGTCCGCATCGACGATGGAAGGATACAAGGATTCCTCCTGTTGCACTTCCTGGATCTTAGGCAAGTCCTGTGGTGTATTGATACCAAAGTAATCCATGAAACCCTTGCTGGTCGTATATAGCAACGGTTTGCCCGGTGACTCCTCGTCCCTACCCGAAATGACAATCAGTTCCTTTTCCAACAGTTTCTGTACGCTGTAATCGCTGTTGACACCACGGATGCTCTCGATTTCGCCTTTCGTGACGGGTTGTTTGTACGCGATGATGGAAAGTGTTTCCAGTGCTGCGCCGGAAAGTTTTTTGATGAACTTGTCGCCGTTGAGCTGGGAAATCGTCGTGTGGTATTCGGGCTTGGTGAGAAATATCCAGCCGCCGCCGCTCTGCACGGGCTGGAACGCGTAAAATTCGGACTGGTATTTTTCCGAAACCGCTTCCAGTCCGTTTTCCACCTGGTCCAGTGTAATCTGGTTGTCCATGAACCCAAACGTATTGTTGAGCAGTTCTACGATTTCCAGCGTGGTCAGAGGCCGGTCGCTCGCAAATACCAATGCCTCGATATGGGGAATTAATGCCGTTATTTCCATTGTGTGTACATCCAATATTTGGGACGAAGATAAAAGATTGAATTAAGAATCATGAATGGAGAAGGGAGAATTGGGAACGGCGAGCCGTAAAGTCCCAAAAGAAGTGCATATTGGCATATTGGAATATCTGTCTTAATTTGCAAATTGAAAAGTACGACTGGAGCAAAACAGCGTTTTTACTTTTCACTTCTTATCCCAATACTTCAACAACGTCACATACACCGGAAAATGGTCGCTGTAACCACCTTGGTAGTTGTCCCCGGAATACGTGCGCTTGGGATAGCCTCTGTAGTTGCCGCTGGTCTCGATAAGATAGCTAGGCTTGAAGATATTGGCTTTCCAGAAAAACAAGGTCGAGTCGTTTCGGGGCAACCAGTTTTGGCTCAGCATAATCTGGTCAAACAGTCCCCAGGCGTTCTGAAAGGCAAGCGTACCGTATCCTTTTTTGTAAAAATCCCCCCAAGGATTGTGCAGTAGCGTGTCCATAAGATTTTTGTTGTTGGTCGCACCCAGGTCCTTAACCACGCTCCTGCTAATAGGGTCGTCGTTGAGGTCGCCCATCACCAATATGCGTGCGGCGGAGTCGTATTTTTTCACGGCGTTGATATGTCGCCGTAGAGCCTGTGCGACCGCGGCTCTCGCGGGGTAACTTTTGGCTTCTCCTCCGACACGGCTCGGCCAATGGTTGACGTACACATGGATTTTTTCCCCCAACAGCACACCTTCGACATGCAAAATATCCCGCGTATAATATGCCGATTTGCTGTTGGACGGAATGGAGACAAAAAGCGGTTGCGCCGTCCGCACCTGAAAAAGCCGTGGATTGTACAGCAACGCCACGTCCACGCCGCGCCTGTCCCTGGAGTCAAAATGGATGAACTGCCATTCCTTTTTAGCCAATACCGGATGCTGCACGATATCCGTTAGCACCGTGTCGTTTTCCACTTCCGCCAGTCCGACAAGCGCGGTCATGCTCCCCGCCACGTCCATTCCGAGTTCGTTGAGCACCTGGACGATATGCCCGATTTTCTCCCGGTAGATTGCCGCACCGTAACGCCGCTTTCCCGTCTCCAGAAAATCGTCGTCGTCCACCAACGTGTTGTCCACAGTATCATAAAGGTTCTCCACATTGTAAAATGCAACCGTAACGGGAACATAGGTTTTCCGCTGTGTCCATAGGCAAAAAGGAAGTAGCAACAACACAAGCAGGCGTTTCATAAGATTTGAAAATTTAAGGATTTGAAAACAACAACCAACTTCCGACCAATCGCCGCATTATTCACTTTTAATGCTAAAAGGGGTTGAACAATATGTGCTGACCCTATGGCTCTCCACGCAATATTGACGGTTAAAACTGGATAAATTCCATTGTGTCGAATTGCAAAAAGGCAAAGTTCCATAGGAACGGCACACATAAAACCACATTTCAACCATTGATTCGCATTTTTAACTATTCACTAAAGATAAAGATAATGCTATATGAGATAAATGCCCTACCTTGAATTTAAAAAATGTCATTGCCATGATATCTAGAGTCAAACTTACCGAAAAAGCCGTAGATGTCGTCCGCGAACTGAAAAAGGAACACGGCCCTCTGCTCTTTTTCCAAAGCGGCGGTTGCTGCGAAGGTAGCCAGCCACTACTCTACCCCATCGATGATTTTCGTCCGGGCAGTAGCGACATACTGTTGGGGACGGTGGAGGATTGCCCCTATTATATGTCGGCCATCGAGTTTAAATATTGGAAATACACGCAGCTGCTGATTGATGTCGTACCTGGCGTGGGCGTAGGTGGTTTTTCGCTGGAAAGTACCATTGGCTATACTTTTGTCACCAAATCACACCTGTTTACCGAGGATGAATTGAAAGAAATCGAACCCATAGAAATCGAAAGTTAGACGGCAAAAAAAGGCTCAAAAGCAAAAAATATTCGGATATCAACCCGGCCTGCTAAAGAAAAAACGAAACAAATGATTGATATTCTTTGCGCTATGAAATAAAATATTTATTATTGGGCTGAAATTACTTAAATATCTTCATGCAAAAAATGTCTTTTCTATGAGAAAGTCGGATCTCGTAAATAGCATTTCTGAAAAAACGGGCATCCCAAAAGTGGATGTATTGGTGACTATCGAGTCTTTCCTGAAAGAGGTAAAAGGCAATCTGTCCAAGGGTGAAAACATCTATATCCGTGGATTTGGAAGCTTTATTACCAAAAAACGTGCAGCTAAAATTGGCAGGAACATCAAGAAAAATATCGCCGTCGAAATACCAGAACACCTTATCCCAGCCTTCAAACCATCCAAAGAGTTTGTCAACGAGGTCAAAGAAGCGCAAAAATAAGTAACTTCGCCGTTCAATCGCTGTAATGAATAAGCAAAAGTTACTCATCCTCGCAGGAGGAGTCTTCCTTTTTTGTGTGATTTTTTTCTTTGGGAACACCATCCCTCCCAAGAAGAAAATACCAGACATGCCCATGCAGGGCGCACAACGTCCCAAACTGACAACCGAAGAGGTTCTCGTCTCTGCGAAAAAAAGCCTGACACAGGAAGAAACAACGCGTATTACCGAACTGGAAAACAGTGTCGTGCGCGGCGATGTCCAAAAACAGCAGTCCAAAGTCTATGAACAACTAGCCGATTTCTGGAAAAACAAAAAAAACAGACCGGACATCAGTGCCTACTATACTGGACAGCAAGGACTTTTGGATAATTCTGAAAAAGAGCTTACCTTTGCCGCCCATCTGCTATTGACAGGTGTGTTGGTGTCGGACAGCGACCCTGCAATGCAGACCTGGTTGGCAACAAATGCAAAGACGTTCTTTGATAAGGCAATTGAGCTGGACCCCAATAATGATTCCTCCAAAATCGGCCTGGGAGCATGTTACATGTTCGGAAACATATCGGACAACCCGATGCAGGGCATACTACCCGTCAGGGAAATCGCCGAAAAACATCCAGACAACGTATTTGCCCAAAAGATTTTAGGTCTGGGCGGTATCAAGAGCGGACAGTACGAAAATGCCGTCAAGCGCTTCGAAGCCGTATTGAAAATCAATCCCGGTGACATGGAAGCTATTATCAACCTAGCCGAGACCTATGACCGTATGGGTGAAAAGGCCGAAGCTATCAAATGGTACAAAGACTTATTGCCTAAAATCAACATCCCGGAAGCCAGAAAAGAAATCCAGGAAAGAATACAGGCTTTGCAGTAAAAATAATTTTTGATTTAATAACTCCATAAATTTTTCTAGACTATGCCTTGTGGTAAAAAAAGAAAGCGTCATAAGATCGCAACACACAAACGTAAAAAGAGATTAAGAAAGAACCGTCATAAAGGCAAATAAGACCTCCTTTTCCGAATGGAGCACACATTGGTGTCTTCATCGTATCTTCTTATATATCAATGCCGGCAATATCCATCCGGCATTGATTGTTTTATGGTTTATCCAGATTCACTGCAACTTTTCAACTTTTCCTATCAATCGTCGGCAGCCTCGGGGAGACTTGTTTTTCCCAACGGAGTTTTGTTGCCGTATTCCATCCGTCCCCTGTGGACGGATTCATTTAGAAAAAAGTTGTATTAGTGAACAAAGAATTAATAATCAATGCCTCACCCACGGGAGTAGAATTGGCATTAACCGAAGATAACAAACTAGTCGAGCTACATACCGAAAAAGCAGGTAACGGATTCTCCGTTGGCGACCTTTTCCTAGGTAAAGTAAAACGCCTGATGCCGGGGCTCAATGCGGCATTTGTGGACGTGGGTTTTGAAAAAGACGCCTTTTTGCACTATACCGACCTCAGTCCTTATATCAAGTCTCTCCTGAAATTTACCCAGTTGTCGATCAACGACAAGTCGCCCAACGGACTGGACTTTTCCAAATTCCAGATTGAACCGGAAATCGTCAAGACCGGAAAGATTGCCGAGGTACTCAACGGCAAACCCAACATACTGGTTCAGATATTGAAAGAACCCATATCGGCCAAAGGTCCACGCCTAAGCTGTGAACTCTCCCTTCCGGGGAGGTTTGTGGTCATCACACCCTTTAATGATGTCGTTGCTGTTTCCAAAAAAATACATTCTTCGGAGGAACGCAAACGGCTCAACCACCTCATCACCGCCATCAAACCCAAAAATATCGGGGTCATCGTGCGCACTGCAGCCGAAGGCAAGAAAACCGAAGAGCTGCACAACGATCTGCGCACACTTATCGAAAGATGGCAGAGCATCCAGAAAAAACTGAAGAATGCCAAACCGCCCGCCAAAATATTAAGTGAACAGACCAAGACGACCAGTATCCTCCGGGATCTGCTCACTGCGGACTTCAACAAAATCGTCACCAATGACCAAAACATCTATGACGAAACACTGGAATACATCCACACCATCGCGCCGACCAAGGAGCATATCGTCAGCTATTATACCGGACCGTTACCCATTTTTGACCATTTCAAAATCACCAAACAGATAAAAACCGCTTTTGGCAAGACGGTCAACATGGCGAGCGGTGCCTATCTCATCATCGAACGCACGGAAGCCTGCCATGTCATAGACGTCAACAGCGGCTACAAAAATGTCGGCAACGGACAGGAAGACAATGCCTTGGCAACCAACATCGAAGCAGCCGACGAAATTGCCCGGCAGTTGCGCCTGCGTGACCTGGGCGGCATCATCGTCGTCGATTTCATCGACATGAAAAACCCGGAAAACAAGAAGAAGGTACTGGACCACATGGACATCTGCATGAAGACTGACCGCGCGCGCCATTCGGTACTTCCCTTGTCAAAATTTGGGCTGATGCAGATAACACGCCAGCGTATGCGGCCAGAAATCACCATCAATACTGAGGAAACCTGCCCAAGCTGCAACGGATCCGGAAAAATAACTTCTTCCCTATTGCTGGTGGACGAAATAGAAAAACGACTGGAATACATCATGCAGCACCAGCATTCCGAAATCACCATCATGGTACACCCGATACTGCATTCGCACCTGACCAAAGGATATTGGAACTCCATCCGCCGCCAGTGGCAGCGCAAATACAAGGTCAAGCTCAAAATCGCGCCTAATACCAACTACTATTTCATGGAATTTCACTTCTTCGACGAACAGGAAGAAGAAATCAAGCTTTAATCAGAAAACCGTTCCATAAAACCGCCAATGCAGTCACGGCATTGGCGGTATTTTTTTGAGGAGCATATATTCCCGACAGTCAGTACCCCGTGCATTAACGATGACAGCCCTCCCTATTCGCGCTTAACCATCCACTTTTCACAACATCAGTCCCCTGTGCCGCAGCATCGGTTCTATGTTGGGCATATGTCCTGTTAAGCTGTAAAACATAGCGTTATAGTCTTCGGTATTGCCTTTGGAGAGGACTTTGTCGCGGTATTGTTGACCGTTTTCGCGGGTAAGGCCGCCGTGTTTTTCAAACCAGTCAAATATGTCATTGTCCAGCATCTCCGCCCATTGGTACGCATAATAACCTGCGCAATAGCCGTTGCCCCAGATATGCTGAAAGTATGAACTGCGGTAGCGCGGCGGCACTTGTGGGATATTTAATCCCGTCCTTTCCAAGGCCTGTGATTCAAACAGGTCGAGGCTTTCAACCACATCATCGGTTGTAAGTGTGTGCCACTGCATATCAAGCTGTGAAGCGGCCAATACTTCCGTCAAGGCATAGCCTTGGTTAAATGTGGTCGCTTTTTTTATTTTGTCGATAAGCGTTTGTGGCATTGGCTCTTTGGTTTTGTAATGCAGCGCATAGTTACGCAAAACAGTTTCGTCCAAAGCCCAATGCTCGTTCATCTGCGAAGGCAGTTCGACAAAATCGCGCGCGACGGAAGTGCCAGAAAGGCTGGGATATTGCTGATTGGCAAAGAAACCGTGCAGCGCATGTCCGAACTCGTGGAACAAGGTCGCTACGTCGTCATAACTCAACAGGCACGGTTGCCGTTCCGTCGGTCGCTTATAGTTGCAGACATTATAAATGACAGGCTTTTGCTGCAATAGATGTGACTGTGTGACGATATTGTCCATCCACGCGCCACCGGATTTATTGTCGCGTTTGTATGGGTCGAAATAAAACAAACCCAACGCCGTGCCATCCGCCTCAAACAGTTCATATACTTGCACGTCAGGATGGTACACCGGAAAGCCGGTGCGTTTCGCAAAGCCAATGCCGTAAAGCTTTTCAGCAGCAAAAAACACACCTTTCTCCAATACGTTGTTGAGTTCAAAATAAGGCGTAATCTCCGATTCCTGCAAATCGTATTGCGCTTTCCGCACTTGCTCGGCGTGATAGTTCCAGTCGTAGGCTGCGAGTGCGAAACCGCCATTTTGGCTGTTGATTAAGGACTGGATTGTCGCAGCTTCTTCTTTTGCCTTGGCTATGGAAGATTCGACGAGTTGCTTTAAAAACGCCTGGACATTTTCCGGTGTTTTGGCCATCTGGTCCTGTAGGCTCCACGCCGCAAAACTGGGGAAACCCAATAGCTGCGCCTTTTCCGCACGGATATGCGCAAGCTCCAATACGATTTTGCGGGTGTCGTTTTCGTCGTTTTTCTGCGTTCTTGTCCAGCTTGTTTGGAATAGTTGCTCGCGAATTTTTCTGTTGGACAACTGCGTCAATATCGGCTGTTGCGTCGTGTTGGTGATGCCCAACAGATATTTTCCGTCCTGGTCTTTCTGGATGGCAGCGGCTTTTGCCGATTGTATTTCTTCGGGTGAAAGGCCTCCCAACTCGCTTTCGGAATCCGCCAGTACATAGGCTTTCTTTGCCGCCGCAATGAGTCGGGCATTGAACTGCGTCATCAGCAACGCTTCTTTTTCGTTCAGTGTTTTGAGTCTTTCCTTTTTTTGTTCGGAAAGGTTGGCCCCCGCCATTTCAAATTTTTGGTAGTAAAAATCTAATAAGCGGTTGGATTCTTTGTCCAAACCCAACGCCTCTCTCCTTTCGTACAATGCTTCCACACGCTGGAACAGCTTGTGGTTCAGGAAAATCAAGTCGCGCTGTTTGGCAAGTTTTGGCGCAATGTCTTCCTCTATTTTCTGCAGATAATCGTTGGTATTGGCGTTGACGACCGCAAAGAACACAGGACTTACCCGGTTCAGTATTTCGCCGCTTTTTTCAAGCGCGACCAAGGTATTTTCAAAGCTCGGCGTTTCCTTGTTTTCCGCAATGGCGTTTATCTCCTCGGTCTGCATGCTGATGCCTTTTTGAAAAGCTGGCAGATAATCCGTGTCCTTTATTTTATCAAATTCTGGTGCCTGGTAAGGCAAACTACTTTTTTCCAAAAAGGGATTGTTGTTTCCGTTCATCCTGTTGCAAGTTTCAGGCTGCAAGTTACAGGTTTCAGGTTACAAGTCATAAGTTGTGACTGTCGGCACACACATGTCGCGTGCGCCGACGGCGATAGGTTGAAGGTTTACTGAGAACCGGTGACCGACTATTTAATTGTCCTTCCTACAATAGTTAATATATCTTAAATTTCAAGCGGGAAACAACTGCGTTTCTACACACAAACAACCATTTGTAAATAATTGTAAAAAGTTTGTACTACTTTCGGCAGTCTTAAATTTTAAAAGGTTACCATAAATGGCAAGTTTTAACAACTCAACGAGTATCCAACCACCCCACACGAGGGCAGGTGTCAAAAGTAATTTAGTTCCGTTGGTCACATTGACCGTTTTGTTTTTCATGTGGGGCTTCATTACCTGTATGAACGATATCTTGATTCCTTATCTGCGCAAACTGTTCACGCTCAACTATACGGAATCGATGCTGGTGCAACTGTGTTTTTTTGGGGCTTATTTCATCGGTTCATTGATTTATTTCATCATTTCCTCCACGAGTGGCGACCCCGTCAACAGAGTGGGCTACAAAAAAGGGATTATTTTCGGGATTATCCTTTCGGCGTTTGGCTGTGTATTGTTTTATCCTGCGTCGGCATTTGCTTCTTACGGCTTGTTCCTCACGGCATTGTTTGTGTTGGGATTGGGTTTTACGGTATTGCAGATTACCGCCAACGCTTACGTTACCTTGCTGGGCACACCCGAAACCGCATCCAGCCGCCTCAACATGACACAGGCGTTCAACTCGTTGGGAACGACGCTTGCGCCGATTATCGGTGGGCACTTAGTATTTTCTATTTTTACCAATGCGGACGGCTCGCTTTCCAACGAAGCCACGAAAGTACCGTACATCGCTTTTGCAGTTATATTGCTTATCGTATCGGTCATCATCTCCAAAGTCAAACTACCCGAATTTAACCTCGCCACCGACGATGAAGATGCCGCAGGGACGGAAGGTCTCGGCGCATTGAAGTTCATGAACCTGAAGCTCGGCGTGTTGGGTATTTTCTTCTATGTAGGTGCAGAAGTCGGCATCGGCAGCCTGATGATTTCCTATATCGAACATACTTTGGGACTGAACGAAGAAGTCGCCAAAGGCTATCTTGCGCTCTACTGGGGCGGTGCGATGGCGGGACGTTTCATGGCTTCCGTCGCGTTCAACAAAAATGTTGCGATGGGCAAAAAAATCCTGTACATGGTATTGATATGTGCGGGTATTTTTGGACTGCTGTACTATATCTCTGGCCTGCAATGGGAACAGATGTCCTTTTTTGCCTTGATGATGGTCGTCAACATTATTGGTTTCCTGTTGGGAAAGGCAAGCACATCCTTCTCTTTGGCACTCTTTGCGGTTGTCAACATCATATTGGTGGCGGTTGGATTGATGGCTCCGGGTGCCATATCTGTCCACATGCTGCTCGGTATCGGACTGTTCAACTCTATCATGTTTTCCAATATCTACACGCTAGGCATTGCCGGTTTGGGCAAATATACCAGCCAAGGCTCTTCCCTATTGGTCATGGCGATACTGGGTGGCGCGCTGATTCCATTGCTGCAAGGTGTTATTGCCGACAAAGTAGACCTGAAAGCGTCCTATATCGTTCCGGTGTTGTGCTACGTGTACATTGCGTTTTTCGGGTTCTGGTGTTATAAGAAGAAAATAGCGGATTGATTTTTATTGTCTCCAACAGCATATAAAAGGAATAGGCGTCCAATTTTGGACGCCTATTCCTTTTATATAAATAGACATGAACAATCCTTGATAAAAAATGTATTGTCTTACGGAACAAGGACTTTGTGACACCAACACAAAGGCGCAACACACTTCTACTTTTATTTAAGAAACGCATAAAATGCTCAAAAAAGCGACTCTACTAGTAGTACTCGTTGTATTTTGCCATTTGCTTCCCAGATGTCAGGTTCCTTCTTTTGACCTGTTGGTCGGCAATGAGAAGATATCCACTGGTTGTGTAGGCGTGACCATAACCATGAAAAACACATCCGCCGACACGACCCACAGTTTCCATTGGGACATCAATGGCTACCGAATCAATGCGACTTCGACGATATTCGTTTTTCTGACAGCAGGCACATTTCCTATCAAGCTGACGGACAGCACGACAGGGCTGTCTTCCGAACGAAACCTGATTGTCAACCCACTTCCCAGTGCATCCTTCACGATGTCAGAAAGCAGTATATGTGCGGGCAGCTCGATTCGTTTTACCAGCACGTCCTCAGGGCAGGCCAGTATCCTGCAATACTATTGGAACTTTGAAGACGAGGCTGTCGTCAGCGACGACGCTGTCTCCGACTATACATTCAACAAACCCGGCACTAAAAAAATAACACTGTTTGTCAAGGATGCCAACGGGTGTTACAGCCCGACATCGACACAGTCCACAGTAACCGTCAACGGTAGCGGCACCACGTCCTTCACAACGGACAACGGACTATTCTATTCCTGCAACAACACCATTAGTTTCGTCAACACCTCGGAACAAGCCGGGACCTCCTACGACTGGGATTTCGGAGACGGCAATGTGTTGGATAATAGCTCGTCGTCGCCTACCCACACCTATGACAAGGCTGGAGAATACACCGTTACCCTTACATCAAACGACAGCAGCAGCAACAGCAAATGCATTTCCAAATACGCCCAAACAATATATGTAGGACGTCCGCAACTAAAAATCAGCGCTGTCGACAATATCTGCACGTCCATTGCCTTCAACATCAGCGCAACGGACAGCTCTGGACAGTTTGCGTTTGGCACAGATGATTACAGTTGGCAAACCGATGGCGGTACATTTGTATCAGACAGTACGGCTTTGTATTATACTTCAGCAGGCACTTACCAGTTGACTGTTGTCAACAAAAAAGGATGCCCGTCTCCCACGACCAAGGAGATTGTCGTCAAACCAACACCGAGCATTGATTTCTCCATGAGTCCCACCGGCAGCATCTGCCATATTATTCCTATCACTTTCAAGGCGGCGGCAGACAGTGACGTCACGCTCAAATGGCAGTTTGGAGACGGCATCACCAAAACCACAACGAACCAAGACACTGTTGTCCATACTTATGCCAATACCGGAACCTACAACGCCGTTGTGCAGGCAACGAACAGTGATGGTTGCAGCGCAACCTCCCCTACGCAGAGCATAACGATTACCAATGATTGTACGGACAACGGGACAGACACGCTGCTCAATTCCGTTTTCAAATTTACCAGCTCCTGCGAGGATAAATACTTAGTAACATTCGAAAAACGCAACACCAAAAAGGTATTGGAAAGCATTACCATTGACGGGCAGACCTATCCTTTCTCGAGCGGGACACTGACAGTAAGATTGCCTTTCAAAGGAAAAGGCGCTACCTATAGTGTATTGGTAAAATTTGCAGACGGAACGTATGATTTTGCAAGGGAGATAACCATCATGGATGAATCCGCCAATTTTACGGTTCGCAACAATGACAATGCGTCCCGCAACTGCGCACAGAACAATTATACCTTTTCCACCGCGGACTATGTCAACTATGCCAATATATCCAAATATGCCTGGACAATAACGGACACACGCAACGATTCCCTGGTCTTCGAAACCGCAGGGGCAGACCTGGAATCTATCGGTTACATCATCCCTTATGCTTCAACGTTCAAAATCAGTTTAACAATATGGGACAAAAGAGAACAGCCTTGCGTTTCGGATACCGCACTACTGTTGACCGTGTATGGTCCGTCGGGAAATTTCAAGTCCCTTTCCGATTCCATCTTTTGTACGCCGCAGGCATCCATCGTATTGCAAAACCTTTCGTCCATCGAAACGGACAAATATCAATCGATGACATGGGATTTTGGAGACGGTACTGTTCGGGATTTTTCCGACGGCACGATTCCTGACACCATCCACCATGACTATGATTATCTGGGAGATTCCAGTGTCGTCAATTACAATGTCACGCTTAAAATAACAGATACCGATGGCTGTGTTGCCAGCTATACCGACAGTAGCGAATATAAACTGTACAACCCTACTATTGCAGTTACTCCGAGCATGCCCGTCTATTGCAGTACCAGGACAATTACAATAGCAAACGAATCCAATATTACCGACCTCCACGCAAACGGGTTTCAGTGGCAGGTGGGAGACATAACCCAAAACTTAAACCTCAACCAATCCTTCTCGGCATATATGTCCATCGACACCTTCCCGACCTATTATGACGTCAAGGTGAGTGCCACTTACGGTGACGGGATTACCTGCCAGAAAGATACCGTCTACCCACAACTAATCAAATTTATCCAACCCAAGGCGGCGTTCACAATACTGGATTCCAACCAGCTCAGCATCTGCCCTCCTTATATTTTGCATATAGAAAACAACGCAACTGGATACCAAAGCCTTCAATGGACATTAAGCGACAGCATCTACAATACGAGTCTAAAGGACACGATACTGTACTATATCGAAAGACCTGACAACTATTCCATCAAACTAAAAGTCAATGGCTACGACAACTGTTACGACTCGACTTCGTTTACATTTGTCTCCAAGGGACCCAAAGCGACATTGACCAGTGATACCTACCAAAACTGTGAACCGGTAACGGCTACACTGACATTACATAGCACCGACCCAATTGAAAGCTACCTATGGGCGTTTGGCGACAGCAGTACCTGGAGCAGCACCAGCGACTATATCGTTACCCATGAATATGACAAAAGTGGCACATACTACCCTTCCGTCACGATTATCGGCACGGAGGAATCCGGCCATTGTTTCAACAATCTCGAACTGGCAACACCGATACAAGTAGATGAAAAAATAAATCTCCAATACCAAAACATGTATAGTTATTGCCTGGGAGACTCTGCCAATGGTGGATTGAGGTTGGAAGCGACATCCGACGCAACCGACGACTTTACCTGGACGACCGATTCGCCCACCGATAATACCATCATCACGGACAAGTCCAACAATTATATTATCGTCAAACCTATTACGACCACCAGCTACACGGTAGTGGCCAAAAGCAACAACACCTGCCCAGATGAAACCGGCACGATTACGGTCACCACACACGAATCGCCCATCGTGTCATTTCCCAAAAAGAACATAACCGTGCCTGCGGGTACAGTATTCAACCCCAATCCAGAAATTACCTCTTCCTTTACAGATTTAAAATACAGATGGACACCAACCTATGGTATTGACAATCCTTATCTCAGCAATCCTCAGATAACCGCCGACAATGAAATTGTGTACAAATTAAACGTCACCAATACGTTTGGATGTACGGCAGTGGATTCCTTGCATGTAAGCACGCTATGTGCCTCCTCCAAGATATTTATCCCAAGCGCGTTCACACCCAACAACGATGGCAAAAACGACATTTTCTATGTGAAAGGCTACGGCATCAAACTAATCAACCATTTCATCGTATTCAACAGGTGGGGCAATACCGTTTTCGAAAGAAACAATATCAACGGAAACGACATGGCGCAAGGTTGGAACGGTTACATAGGAACACAGCCAGCGCCTCCTGGCACTTATGTCTATCTTGTGGAAGTCACCTGCACGGAAGGGAATAGATTCAACTTAAAGGGAACAGTCGTATTGATTAGATAGCGTATTGTTAAGTAAAAAGGCAAAAACAAAAAGCCATCAACCATTCGCAAACATTGAGGAACGTTAGTTCAAAAAGCATCGTTCCATTATTGACATGACATTAATTTCCATGGCAAAATCATCTTACGGTTTTCCTTTTTCCTGTTTCAAAATCACGGAAAATATACTCACCCAGATTGTCCAAGGACGCAAAAAAAGCCTTGCCATTGTTGGTCTCCGTAAATTCCGTCACGAATTTTTGCAGGTAAGGGTCGGATGCAATCATAAAAGTCGTAATGGGAATATGCAGCTTCTTGCATTGTGCTGCCAGGTTGAGGCATCGGTTGACGACTTTCCTGTCCAATCCAAAACTGTTTTTGTAGTAACGTGCGCCGATTTTGAGGCAGGTCGGTTTGCCGTCGGTAATCATGAAAATCTGTTTGTTGCTGTTTTTTCTTCTACGCAAAATCTCCATGGCAAGCTGCAATCCCGCAACCGTATTGGTGTGGTAAGGGCCGACTTGCAGATAAGGCAAATCCTTCATCTCCACCGTCCAGGCATCGTTGCCAAAGACGATGATGTCCAGCGTGTCTTTTGGGTAACGCGTCGTGATGAGTTCACTCAACGCCATAGCGACTTTTTTGGCAGGCGTAATCCTGTCCTCGCCGTACAGAATCATCGAATGCGAAATGTCAATCATGAGCACCGTCGAGGTCTGCGCCTTGAAATCGGTGTCGTGTACACGCAGGTCGTCCTCTCCCATCCGTAACTGTTCAATACCGTGGTTAATCTGCGCGGAACGGATGCTTTCGGTAAAGTCAATCTGTTCGAGTTTGTCGCCAAACTGGAAATTCCGCAAATCAGGATTGCCCTCTTCGCCGATGCCTGTGCGGAAGGTTTGATGGTTGCCTTGTTTGGACTTTTTCAGTTTTCCGAAAATCTCTTCTAAGCTGCGTTTGCGTATGGTTTGTTCGGATTTGCTGGTAAGAATCGGCACGGCATTTTCGGAGCCTTCCTTTATGTAGCCGTTCGCTTTGAGGTCGTCGATAAAATCTCCCATGCCATATTGGTCGTCGGTGATATGGTATTGTTTGTCCAATTGGTTCAGCCATTGCAAGGCCTCGCCCACGTCGCCGTTCGTATAGTTGAGCATCTGCAGGAACATGTCCAGCATCTGTTCAAACTTGCTTTTCCCATTTTCGTTGGGCGTAAATTTGTAAAATATATTGCCTGTCATAGGTTAAAGTTAAGAAGAATTTTTATTATAGTCTTTCTCAGACTTGTGTTTTGCTTTTGCTACTAAGCATTCTCTAGGAATCGGAATGTCTAACGGTATATTCCAATTCAGTCATAGGTTGTGTTTGAAAACTAGTCAAAACACTTTCGAGTTAAAAAAAATATTTTTTTAGACAAAAAAATGTTATATTTGTGTGTAATTTCAACTTAGTTATTAATAGGGTCATTATTTAGTATGTATTTTCTATGGTGAAATGTCTATCTATATTGAGTCCTGCAAAATAAAACCTGTACTAAATGTTGCCACCAGTAATAACTTTCTTATAAATTTAGTAATGCAATAAAATCATTCAAAATAGTTTGTTGAACTATATGCTTTGCTACGGAAAATAAACTTATATATAAACAGGTATTATGAATCTACTTATGATAAATTATCTAATATATAAAAAATAATTTTTATGAAAAAGACTTTCTATCCACCCATCTTCATAATTATTCTTTTGATGTCTTGCACTAAGAATAGTGATTATATTAAGTCAGATATTTATAATAAAAATGTAGAATCAATAAAAAGCATGATTACTCAATTTGATAATCTGTCTATTGATTCAATATATATAGACTCTTCTCTGCCATTGATTACTACAGACCAATTATCTATATTCAAAGATTCGCTATCCGAACTTTCTATATTAGGAAAGGGCATTCTGCAAATTGAAGATTCATCCTCTACAAGCAATAAGCTTAAAATTTTATCTAATACTAAAACTTCTAATCTAGTAAGTTTAGCAGATGCTATTGGGCATGGCACATATGCATGGAGTACATCTCAAAAGGTAGGAAGCAGTGAATTAGGGTATTATGAAATAGATTATATAGCATCATTTGGTTATTCTTCACCATTACCAGGAGTTAATACTATAAACACTGTAAGTTTATCTAATCCTCCAGTAGAAGTGACCGTTGCAGGTCCTGGAGGCACATTATATACTTACCAATATCATTTTAAATATACTCCCGTTACTGCAACATACGGATTGTCGGCTGCCAATCAAGTATGTAGTTTGTCATTTTCTGGCACTGCTGTTATAACCAAAGTATACGTTCCAATTATGGGAGCTTAGTTGTAGCGAGTGGTAATTCTGCACCCACTTATAACAACTCAATTTACAGTTCAACATTTCCACCCATTATCAATTGATTGAATATTTATGGGAAAAGACACTTATTATTTAATGATTAAAAATAATATTAGATATGACAATAGGAAAGTTTAATATTAAAAATTGGGTGTTAATGGTATTCTTTTGGGGAGGACTATTAATCTTATTTTATTTTATTAATTGGTTCACATTTACAAATACTTTGTCAAACGGGTCGCCCAGTGTCATTAACCTAAAAGTTAAATAATGAATTCGGGCTGTTCGAAATGTGCTGCGTAAACATTCCCAAACAGTTTTTCTTTTCCTTTTTACTTTTACAGTATGAAAAAAATAACTACGATTGCCGCTTTAGCATTTGCGGCGTTGCAAGGCTATGCACAAATAGGTTTGGGACGCACCACGCCGATGATGGGCTGGGCAAGCTGGAACCATTTCCAGACGGACATCAGCGATGCAATCATAAAAGGAGAAGCCGATGCACTGGTCAGTTCAGGGCTGAAAGACGCGGGATACCAGTTCATCAATATCGACGACAGCTACTATTTGGGACGTGACAAGAACGGTAATATCCTGCCCGACAAAACGAAGTTTCCGCATGGACTGAAAGACGTAGCGGACTATATCCATAGCAAAGGTCTCAAAGCCGGCATCTATACCGATGCGGGCATCAGCACCTGCGCCGCCCAGTGGTCAAAAGATACCGCAAACCACGCAGAGGGAATCTACGGGCATGAAGCGCAAGACCTTACCCTTTTTCTAAAAACCTGGGGGTATGACTTTTTGAAAGTGGACTGGTGCGGCGGCTTGGCGATGAAACTGGACGAGCAGCTCAGATATACACAGATTGCCGAACACATGAAAAAAATAAAACCGGAAGCCATCCTCAATATCTGCCGTTGGCAATTTCCGGGAAAATGGGCACCGTTGGTCGCCGGTTCGTGGCGTATCTCGGGAGATATTTCCAATAATTTTGCGTCCATATTGAAAATTATCGACCTCAATGTGGACTTGTGGAAATACTGTACGCCGGGGCACTTCAACGACATGGACATGTTGCAGGTGGGGCGCGGCATGGGTTACGAAGAGGACAAATCGCATTTCAGTATGTGGTGCATCCTCAACTCGCCTTTGCTCCTCGGAAACGACCTGCGCAATATGTCCAAAGAAACCCTGTCCATCATCTCCAACAAAGAAGTCATCGCGCTGAACCAAGACCCGTTTTGCTATCAGGCGCGGCGGTTGCACGTCAAAGACAGTGTGCAGGTATGGGCGAGACCGCTTGTCTCCGCAAGTTCAGGCGAGGTCGCCGTCGCCTTGCTGAATACAGGAAACACTTCTGCGACATTCCGTCTGAATGTGGACAGTTTGGGTATTAATGTACAAAAAGGATATATCGTCCGCGACCTTTGGAAACACCAAAACCAGCCGTCCTCAAAAGCATCCGAACAACAATACGGCCTTCCGCCGCATGGAACGATTGTGTTAAAAATCACGGGAGTCGCTGTGCCGTTTAACGTGTTTGAGAAAGGATAAATTTCCGTCGGTCTCTCCACCGGCCGATAGATGGTTTTTATACATTCCTTACGGCAAAGACCTCCTCGAAAAACAAATGATGAAAATAAATCAAAGACATTTCGTAGCGACACATTCCTATTAGTTCGCTTCCTCAAAAATATTTTTCAAGCGATTACTCCATTGTTCCAACATAGCCTGCCGTTCCATATCTGTTGTGCGCTCAATAGAGAAATTAACCTCAGCATGCAGGACAGAAAAGCCAACAAATTCAAGAATACCTTTTTGAATTGGATGCAGTATTTCACCAATGCTGCCATATCGTTCTCGGATATAATTCTTTTCCGGGCCGCCCGTTGTCAAAGAAAGTAATGCTTTCTTACCTTTCATCAATCCCGCTTCGTATATCTGCCCATTGTTGTAAAACTTTCCCATTGCGAAAACCCTGTCCACCCAACCTTTTAATATAGCGGGAAACGAAAACCACCACAACGGAAACTGCCATATCATCAAATCGCACCAATATACTTTGTCCTGTTCCACACATATATCACTTGAGAATGTATTGTTCTCGTATGCAAAAAGTTCTTCGTTTTGCTGGTTGAAATAAGCTGTGTTTTTTACGTTTGTAAAATTATGTCTATCAGAGACAGGATTAAAATTCATACGGTACAAGTCCGATGTTTTTACTTCATGCCCACCCGCTTCCAATGTTTTTATTGCAGACTGATACATTGCGGCATTAAAACTTTTGGATTCAGGGTGAGCCAATACGATTAGTACTTTCATTGTCTTTTTTAATGCTATAAAAATTTGAGTTGCAAAACTATTTAGAGCATACTACATTTGCAATAACTATCCGAATAGATAGGTCAAAAAAATACAAGAATGAAAATGGAATGTATTGGCGACCACGTGCAAATAAATGGCAAAACTTATCCTTGCACGGTAAGCCTCGCAATGGATTTGGTGGGAGGAAAATGGAAAACAGTTATCCTTTATCATTTAAAAGACGCAGCGAAAAGGTATAGTGAACTACGCAAAGAAATGCCGTCCGTTACCGAAATGACGCTTAGTTTGCAGCTAAAGCAATTGGAAAAAGACGGTTTAGTGTCGAGAAGAGTCTATGGCAAGAAACCGCCTGTTAAAGTTGTTTACAACCTCACCGATTTCGGCAAAAGTTTTATTCCTGTTTTGGATGCCATTACAGAATGGGGAAACAAAATCGTGAGTGGAGGAAAAGGCACATTTGTACTTTCATAGTTTTATTATACTGTCCAAGGCATACAAGGGTATTGAGCCAATAACGGTTGCCGTTTATACATACCGTTTTTTTCCTTCCCACATAATCTCCATAGAGGACTGAGTGGAAAGGAAAGCATAAAAACCCAAATCACGCAAAACGTTCCACGCCAAAAGCGCTGATATCAACGCTCGTCGGTTCGTTTTGTAACAATTCCTTGACCAGCAAACCAGTCGCCGAACCAAGGCTGATGCCCAGTTGTGAATGTCCTGTGGCAACGACGAGGTTGCTCCATTTCTTGGTCCTTCCGATATAGGGCATCCCGTCGCCGGAAGTCGGACGGAACCCGTACCAAATCTTATCTTTAACATCGTCGAGGTTGATTTTTATTTTCGGGAAAAAATCGTTGACCGCTTTTAAAATTCCTTCTACCCTATTGAGCCGCGGCGGGGTATCGGTGGATGTAATTTCCATCGTGCCACCAAAACGAATCTTGTCGCCATCCATCGGCGTAAAAGCACAACGCCCTTCTACCAATATACCTGGATGTTGGATATTCATTTCTTGGTTTTCGACGGGTAAGGTGATGGAATAGCCGCGACCACCGACCAACGGCATTTTCAACTGTAAATCGTTGGCAAACTTTCCCGACCAGGAACCCGCCGCCAATACAAACGCATCGGCTAAGATTACGGCCGATGCCGTTTCCACGCCGACAATATCCGAACCTTCGGTCTGGAAGCCCGTCACTTCATGATGTGAAAGCAGTTGAACGCCTTTGTTTTTAAGGTATTCCAGTAAGTTGGCCATCAGTTTCTGCGGATAGAGATGACCGTCGCAACGGTAATGTATCGCGCCAATCGCATCGATGGTCGTGTTGGTTTCCAACTTGTCGAGACCAGCCTTGTCTTCCAACACCACATCCAAACCCAGACGCTGCCCAAACGCCACGACTTCCGCACATTCGTGTCTGGCGGCTTCGGTTTTAAAGATTTCAATCATGCCTTTATCATCGTAGGCAAAATCGAAATCCTGTTGCCAAACTTTTTCATATTCATGTTTGGCGAGCAATCCAATATCACGCAACGGGACGCCGTGTTTTTCGATGTTTTCATTTTTCGCACTTTTCAGAAATGCCAGTCCCCATTGGATTAAATCCTTGTTGAGACGTGGCTGTATATAAAAAGGACTGGTAGAGTTAAACATCCACTTAATCCCTTGCCTCACCACGCCGGGCGTCGCCAACTGTATATAGTGGCTCGGGCATACAAATCCTGCGTTCCCGTAGGAACAATTGTCCAAAAAATCATCTTTGTCCACTACCGTCACTGCCCATCCGGAATCTACCAAATACTTGGCGGAAGCAAGCCCCACTATACCTCCGCCGATGATGACAACTTTAGCCATTTATGAATTATGAATTTAGAATTATGATTTATGAAATAAACGTGATTGTATGTAATAAAAACGTTTGAACGTCATTGCCGCGTAGGCGGGAATGTGAAGTAGATTTAAAGATTCCTGCCTACCCAGGAATGACGGTAAGGTCTTCACATTCTGCATTCCACGTTTTTATCAAGCATATAGTATATAATGATTTTCAAATCTGCAAATCATCAAATCATCAAATTAAATTGTCAAATTATCAAATCGCCGAATCATCAAATTACTCCTTCATCGTCCTTACCGTAAACAACCGCCCAGCCGTCGTGTTGTGGTTGGCGCTGACCAATATGGAAATCTTGTTTTTTCCTTTGGTCCATTCCAGCGGAATTTTATATTCCTTATCGTAAAATTTATCGCCTTTGATATCGTCGCCGAGCTTTTCCGTCACCAGCAACTGACCATCGACCAATATGTCAAACACACGTTTTTTGTCACCGCCGATATAGGTTAACAACAGGCTGTTAGCAACGTCTGCACTGACTTTCATCGAAAAAGCAATCGAGCCGCCGCTTCTGGCTTCACGGCCATGTTTGGCAAAAGCTTCGCTGACATAACTGTTGCCCGTGGTCGTCAGCGAATGGTCACGCTCCGGTTGCATTTCACCGATACGGAACACGTCGATACTACGCGCCTCGACTTCTTGCTGGCGCTTCTTTTCAGCGATATAGGCGACTTTCCGCTGTTCCCATTCCGCATTGGTAAAACGGTCAAAATACACGGAATAATAATCTTGCTGCGTCGCGTAAAATGGTTTTAAAGTCACTGCCGCAGGTTGCGCGACATCGGTCGTCCTAAACGTCAAATCCTTTACCGACAAGGGTTTCACCCAGTTGGAAATATTATCGTCACGCGTCAACAATACCGGAACACCATATACCGGGTCGGGCATCGTATCACCCAACTGTCCCGCCAACAAAACAGGCCCGTAAAAAAGTGCAATACGTTTTTCGTTGTCGACAATGCTTTCCTTATGCATTGATTTTTGCAATATCAAGGCAACTTTATCGCCTTTTTTCCATTGTCTTTTAATATTTAAATAACCGTCCGAGTCGGGATTTATCGACTGCCCCCTTCCGTTGACTACAACGCTGTATACACTGCTCCATATAGGTTTCCGGAGTTTCAGCGTAAAGTCTTTTTTGCTTGTCACATTTACAATTATATGAATTGTGTCGGAATCTAAAATAGAATTTTCAATCGTGATATTTGCATTTTGCTCCTTCCAATCAAGTGAGGATGGAATATACAAGTTGACAAACAAAGCCTTGGAATCGGGTGACTGGAAATAAATAGCCTGTGTATATTTCGTATGGTTTTCCATGCCCGTACCGACGCAACACGTAAAAGTATTGAATTGGTCACTATAGGTTTTCTTGCCGCCCATGCGCAACGGAACAAAATAGCAGAACATACCATCGCCATGGTTTTGCGACGCCAAAATCCCATTGTACAATGCTTTTTCGTAATAGTCAAACAACGATGCGCTCGGATGCCAACTATAATAGGCGGAAGTCAATTTAAGCATATTATACGTCGCACAAGTTTCGGTATTGTCGTCGCTCAGACGGTCGTTCAGCTCGTCTTCAGGACCGAAATATTCATAGTTGCCATTACCACCATTGGCATACGTGTGGTGGTTGACAATCGTGCGCCACATATATTGCGCGATGATACTGTCCTTGTTGTTGCCACTATAAATATATTGCGTAGCGGAGCCAATACCTTTGGGAATATTGGTATTGCTATGCTTGTTTTGCAAAGCGTCCTTTCTTTCGGAAAGAGGCTGCATGACAAAATCATCGTAAAAACGATTGGACAAATCAAGATATTTTTTCTCGCCCGTAATCGCATATACCATTGCCAACACATCGTTCATACCACCATATTCGCATTTCAGCATTTCCTGCATCTGTGTGTCCGTAAGATTTCCAATGGTTTTCTGTGTCCAGTCCGCCATCCCTTTCACGACCTGCAACGCCTGTTGGTTGCCGCTGTACAGATAAGCATCAACCAGTCCCGCCATCACTTTGTGTACCGTGTACCAAGGCGACCAACCACCATTCAAATCAAAACCACCAGACTTAATCTGTCCGACGGACACTTTGTAAAATAGGCTGTCTTCCTTTGGAATCGCACCCACATAGCCCGTCTTTCTTGCATCTTGGCATCTTGCGAGTTCAGAAACGATATAATGAATACGTTCTTTTATCGCAGGATTTTTAGTGTCGGCATACAACATACTGACAGCCGAAAGATAGTGCCCCAGCGAATGTCCAGACAACCCGTCGCTTTCCCAACCGCCATAGGCATCTCCTTTTTTCGGCAGGTGCGCATTTTCATAAAAACGTGCCAAAAGTCTGTTCGGGTCAAGCAACATCAAATAACCCGAGTCTATCGACCGCGCCTGATAAAACGGAGAACCGGGCAACAAACTTACCTGCGACAAATCAAATGCGTAAGCTCCCAACGGAACGGCTGGTGCTATTTTAAAACGCACATCGTTTTTCTGTGGAATATAAGACTGTGCATTGATACGATTACTAAGCAACAGACCCACTATTGTCACTATAAATATTTTGTTCATTTTTATTTAATTAAAAAGCAAAATGTTTTCTACCTCCAAATGAAGGCAACTTAAAGCCAAATAAACACGTCCGAGCGTCATTCCCGCGTAGGCGGGAATCTGATACATGATACATGAGATTCCCGCCTACGCGGGAATGACGCTCGGACGTGTTCATTATTTACATTTCCATTCATTTTATAACAGCATTTCACAATTATTACAATACGATATTTATATAACTATTTTCTTTTATTCTTTACCCAAGAATAAACCGGAAGTCCCAACAGCACAACAATCAAGCCTGGCCAAGTATATTTGGGTTTATATAAAAACAAGGAAACGGAAATCACCGAAGCCACGATAATGTATAGTATCGGCAACACTGGATAACCAAATGCTTTGTAAGGTCGCGGCAGCCCTGGTGCTTTTATTCTTAAACGAAAAATACCAGATATAGTTAAAATATAAAACAACAATACGATAAAAATAACATAGTCCAACAAATCACCATAATGGCCACTCAGACACAAGATAGATGCCCATAAACATTGAATCCAAAGACCGTTTTCGGGTACGCCGTTTTTGTTGAGTTTGCCGACTTTTTTAAAAAACAGCCCATCTTCGGCCATTGTGTGATAGACACGCGCTCCGGTAATAATCAGACCATTGACACAACCAAACGTGGACACCATAATCAGCACCGCCATTATCAACGTTCCTGTCGTACCAAACAATTGCGTACTTGCGTCAATAGCGATACGGTCATTTTTGGCAAAAGCAATATCCTTCAACGGAAGCGCAGCGAGATACACGACATTGACCAATACATACAAAAGCGTCACAATCACCGTCCCAAACACCAAACTCAATCCTATATTGCGTTCCGGCTTTTTGACCTCACCCGCAATAAAGGCAATATTGTGCCAGGAATCCGAACTAAACAGACTGCCTACCATCGCCGCGCCAAAACCACCCAGCGCCGCAAAACCAATATAGTTCTCAAATCCTGTCTCGGTCAACTTCCTGAACTGAAAAGCATCCTGCCAATTGGCATTCCAAATATCCGCCTTGGCACCGAAAATAAAACCGAACACAATCAGGCCTACCAGCGAACCAATCTTGGCGAGCGTGACGACCGTCTGTATTTTCTTCCCGTGATGTACGCTTAACGTATTGACAAATGTCAAAAAAACAATTAAGACAATAGACAGCAACTGTGCCGCAGAAATAGAAAAAAATCCTGCTTGCACGATAACTTTGTCCTCTCCCACCACCGGAAAAAGATACGCCGTAAACTTGGAAAACGCTACGCCCACGGCCGCTATCGTGCCCGTCTGTATCACCGTGAAGAAACTCCACCCATACAAAAAACCAAGCCGCCGCCCAAACGCCTCACGGATATACGTGTATTGCCCACCTGCCTTGGGAAACATACTGCTCAGCTCACCATAGCTCAACGCACCGACAATCGTCACGACACCCGTGATGCACCACAATGCCAACAGCCAACCTGCCGAACCGACATTGCGCACCATGTCCGCACTCACGATAAATATTCCCGAACCAATCATCGCCCCGGCGACAAACATCGTCGCGTCCAAAAGCCCGACGGTACGCCTGTATCCATTTTCCTGCATAGTGTTTAGTTTTTTTAATTGAGAATAATTAATAATTGAGAATTACTATATTTTGCAAGGTATAAAATAGTAACCTGACAGAAAAAGAACACCTCCGCGGGAATGACGCGGAAGTCTCTATTATTTATATGTATGTTCCATTTTATTCTCTATTTAATTTAATTTAATTTACCATATTTGACGATTCATAATAAACGCATCGCTCCGATGCATTCTCAATTCTCAATTAGTTAAATAACCGAAAACCCATACGCAAACGGGTCGTCATCCGGATCTATGGAAATCGTATTGTAGCCGTAAACCCTTGCCCAGCCTTCAATCCCGGGACGCACGGCAGCAATGCCATTGACGGAAGTTTCCTCCTCAATCGTTCCGATAAACTTGGAACCGATGATGCTTTCATGGATAAATTGATCGCCTTTTTTCAGCTTTCCTTTGGCATACCATTGTGCGATGCGTGCGGAAGTGCCCGTGCCGCAAGGGCTACGGTCAATCGCTTTGTCGCCATAAAATACAGCGTTGCGCGCGGTTGACGTCGGGTCCAAAACCGCTCCTGTCCACAAAATATGGTGCACGCTGTTAATCGTCGGATCTTCGGGATGCTCAAAAGTATATTGGTCGTTGATGCGATCGCGAATCACGCGCGACCAAGAGATAAGTTGGTCGGCACGATAATGTTCCAATCCCGGAAAATGTTCCTGCACGTCCACTATCGCATAATAATTACCGCCGTAAGACACATCAAAAGTCAACGCACCCAAATCGGGACATTCCACCGTCAAATCTGTCGCAGCGAGAAAGGCCGGTACGTTGGTCAATTTGACGGATTTGACCTTGTTACCTTCCTGACGATATTCAATGTTGACAAGTCCGGCAGGTGCTTCCATGCGCACAAAACCTGGCGTTTTTGGAACAATCAAACCTTCCTCAATACCAATCGTTATCGTTCCGATCGTACCGTGACCGCACATTGGGAGACAGCCGCTCGTCTCTATAAACAAAACGCCAACATCGTTCTGCGGGTCGGACGGTGCATACAGGATGCTTCCACTCATCATGTCGTGTCCTCTCGGTTCAAACATCAACCCTTTTCTTATCCAATCATAGTTGTCCAGAAAGTATTGGCGTTTTTCGCTCATGTTTTTACCTTCGAGGTGCGGACCGCCGCCAGCAACCAACCGCACCGGATTGCCGCAAGTATGCGCGTCCACACAAAAAAAGTTTCTTTTCATCCGTTTTGTTTTTATGTTTTTGCTATAAAACCTCACCCGCGCCCCCTCTCCCAAGTGAGAGGGGAGACTCGAAGTCTTAGGCGTCGCTTCACCCCTCTCCTAAAGGCGAGGGGGCGTGGGTGAGGTCTAACAATGCGCAGCTTTCAATTTTCAACTTTCAATTCTTTTTATCTGCAACGGATTGCCGTCCTTAAGTTCTTCCGGCAAAAACTGTTGTGGAAAACCTTGGTAGCAAACGGGACGTACCCAACGTTTGATAGCTGTCGTTCCGACGGAGGTAAAACGACCGTCGGACGTTGCCGGATAGGGGCCGCCGTGCACCATGCTATGGCAGACTTCCACGCCGGTCGGCACATCGTTGACCAATATACGTCCGGCCAATGCGATTTGTAGGTCGATGACATCAGCATGGTCTGCCATGTCGTTTTCCGTTCCCATAATGGTGGACGTAAGCTGTCCTTCGAGGTTGGACAAAACTTTTTTCAAATCGTCTTTGTCCACACACTCAACAACAATGGAATAGGGCCCGAACACTTCTTCCTGCAAATATTTGTTTTCCAAAAATGCGGAAGAGCTTGTCTTGACGACCGTCGGATAAGCCTCAATACCATTCGGTTTGGTTTCGGATTTTCCGATGACGGATACCTGATTTTTATCTAAAATATTGTCCAAAGATTGGACATAACTATCGTGTATGCCTTGATGCAACATCGGCAAAGGAAGAACGGACTGAACTGCAGCGCCCAGTTCGTTGACAAATGTGTCGAGGTCTGCGCTTTTGATACCCAATATCAATCCAGGATTGGTACAGAATTGTCCCATGCCCACGGTAATGGAACCCGCATATTGGCGTGCAATGGCTTCCGCTTTTTGCGAAAGGATTTCGGGATACAACACGACAGGGTTGACGCTACCCATTTCCGCAAAAACAGGAATGGGGTTTCTGCGGCTGGCGGCATAGTCCATCAATGCCCTGCCACCTCTGTAAGAACCCGTAAAACCAACGCCGGCGGTCAGCGGATGCTGCACCAGTGCCTGTCCCACCACAAAAGAAGCATCGGCAACGTGCTGCACGGTGTCTGCGGGCATCCCACTTTTAACGACAGCATCTTGCATAGCCGCAAACATGGCCTGCGAAGTTTTGGGATGTGCCGGATGGCCTTTCACCACCAAGGTCGAACCGGAAGCCAACACGCTCGCCGAATCGCCACCCGCCGTGGAAAACGCAAACGGAAAATTACTCGCGCCAAACACCACGACTGGCCCAACTGGCTGCAACATTTTGCGGATGTCCGCCTTGGGCAACGGCTTGCGTTCCGGATTGCCATAATCGACGGAAGCCTCGACCCAACTGCCTTCGCGCAACAATGCGGCAAACAATTTCAATTGTCCAGTCGTGCGGGACAGTTCGCCCTGCAACCTTGCCTCGGGGAGATGGCTTTCTTCCATCGCCAAGGGCACGAGCACCGCGCGTTGGCCTTCTATCGCATCCGCCATGCAGACAAGGAAATCCGCTTTTTCTTTTCCACTCTTTTTCCTGTAAATGCCAAACGCGGCTTTGGCACGCTGCATCACATCGTTGATATCTGTTCCTGGCATATCGTTTATTTAAAAAAGGTATTCGCTTTTTTATTTTAATATTTCAATAATCATGTTCTAATGTTTGACAAAATGCACCGAGCCTACGGCTCTCTATTCTATTGCGACAGCTCTGACTGGAATAAAAAATTCCAGTCCTACAAAATGAACCGACCCTACGGGTCTTGCACGCTCTATATAGAGCTGTAGAAAACAACGCCTCACACGGTTAGTCGATACGTTGTATGTAGAGCCATAGGCTCGATGCATTTTGTAGCAACGGAATTTATTCCGTTTGTGACCGTTTGCGAAAAACAGAGTTCCATAGGAACGGAACATTTAATATGCCATCTCTATCGTTGATTCGTATTAATAGCTATTCGTCATTTTTTCCTTTTTCCTTTTGCATTTTTACTTTTTACACCAAACTAAGATACTCCGGCAATACTGGCTTGCAAGCCAACGCCGCTTCGATGATTTTTACGGCGTCTTCGCGCACCTTGCCGGACAAGGGAAGCCTTGGCGCACGTACATATTCGTTACCGATGCCTGTAAACAAAGAAACCAGTTTTATATATTGTACCAACTGCGGATCGATGTCAAACTCCAACAAAGGCATGAACCAGCGGTAAATCTTGCGCGCTTCGTCAAACTGTCCGGCTTTTGCCAGATTGTAAATCGCAACCGTCTCGGCAGGCAGCGCGTCCACCAATCCGGCAACCAGACCGTCAGCACCAGCCGCCAGTTCTTCCAATGTCAGCGTATCGACGCCACAAAGGACTTTGAACCTGTCGCCAAAACGGTTTTTCATCCTGGTAACATTGGTAACGTCGCGCGTGGATTCCTTGACCGCTTCGATATTGGGAACGTCCACCAACTGGTCAAACATTGCCAACGTGATTTCAATCTTATAGTCGTAAGGATTGTTGTACAAAAGAATGGGCAAATCTACTGCCGCCGCAACCGTCTTGAAATACGTCACCGTCTCGTCCGGCGAGCTTTTGTAACGCATCGGAGGCAACAGCATCAGGCCGTCCGCGCCCCATTCCTGGGCGGCTTTGGCAGCATTGACAGCGTTTTTGGTGGAACATTCCGCAACGTTGACAAGCACCGGAATCGCACCGTTCACAACGGCAAGTGCGCGTTTGGTCAACTGTTCGGTTTCATGCAGTTCCAGCGTGCTCGCCTCTCCTAGCGAACCGCCGATGATAACACCTTTCACGCCGGCTTCCTGCTGCGCCAATAGATTTTTTTCAAACAAATCAAGATCCAACTGATCATCGGCGGTAAACGGTGTGGTCAACGCCGGAAAAACCCCATTCCAAGAAAATGACATAAATATTTATTTTTTAGATAAGCGAATTATTACCGACAAAATTAGCTAACGCACACGGTAACGAGTTTCCATATTTTAATCAATAGTACAAATATTTTAACCATAAAAAAATTATTTTTTGTATTCCATACATTTTTTCTAATTTAGTCTGATCAATTGTTTTTTAACCCACAAAACATAAGTTTAGGCAAAATAGGGTTAATATCTTAAAAATAAGACTGTTATGAAGATTTTGCAGTTTACGATACCCGTGCAGCAGGACAGGAACATCATCGCGAGGATTGACGTCCTCCCCTATTTTTATCCTTACCTGCACCGACACAAGGAAATCCAGATTACATGGGTGCAGCAAGGCGACGGCACGCTGGTCGTCAACAACAACATGCACGTTTTCCAGCCCAACGACATTTTCTTTATCGGAGCAAACCAGCCACATATTTTCAAATCCGGGGCTTCCTATTTTTCCCAGAAAAGCAACAAGAAAATCGTCAGCCTCGACATCTTCATCGACCCTGAAATTTTGTGCAACACTTTGCTCAACATTTCGGAGCTCAAACCGTTGAAAAGCTTTATCTCGCTTAGCCAAAACGGCTTCAAAGTGCCGGATGAATACCTTGCCAGCGTTTCCAACAAAATGCTCCTTGTCAAAGGCGCGGAAACAGGCGTGCAACGTTCGCTTTATTTTATCGAACTACTTCAACTGCTCAGTGCAATTGAGAACACGGCAAAACTGTCAACACAGGCGCCAATCGTCAACAACGAAGCAGAAGGCATCCGCATCAGCAAGATATACAACTATATACTGCAAAATTTCGGCAAGGAAATCACGTTGGAAGAGGTTGCCAAGGAAGCGTATATGACACCGCACGCTTTTTGTCGTTATTTTAAGAAGCATACGCGCCACACGTTTGTCTCCTTTCTCAACGAAGTGAGAATAAACGAAGCATGCAAACTTTTTTCGTCCGGCGAATACGACAGCATCGCGACCATCGCGTACAACTGCGGATTTAACAGCATCACCAACTTCAACCGTGTGTTCAAAACCACGACGGGACAGTCGCCGTCAGCCTACATCACCAACCTCAAAAATTCCGTGGAATTGCAGGAACCGGGACATTTTATTTTTCCGAATTGATTTTTTCCAAAGCCAAATGTTTTATTTCGACCACTGACTACTGATTTCACAACTTATCATAAAACCGCCACTGCGTCTGGAAATCCTTGTCCAGCTTCTGTTCGGTCAATATGGCACGGAGCATTTCGATAGGCATACAGTTCAGTTGGATGACCTTGTCGTTGAACTGTTTCAGGGTCATCTTTTTGGACCCGACCAGTTCGTTTTTCAAAGACAGCAACTGTTGTCCACCGACAAGGTAACCGACCTGGTACAATGGCGAATAGCGACCCTCGAAAGAACGCCGTACTTCACCTTCTGCATTGGCGCGTTCGTAAGCGACACGATCCACCAGAAAATCAATGCACTGCTGCGGTGACCATTTACCCAAATGATAGTTCAGCGAAAAAATGATGCGTGCGCACCGTGTCATCCGCCAAAACAACATACCGATACGGTCTTCGGGACTTTGTGGAAAACCCGTGTCCCACATCAACAGTTCCCAATACAGGCTCCAACCCTCAATCCAAAACGGCGTGTCGTAGTCACGGTAAGTTCTGTTGCGCGCGTTCATAAAAAACTCCAGGTTGTGTCCCGGAATCAACTCATGGAAAACAGTTGACCGCGAAAAATGTGGATTATTGCCGCGCATACTCATCAGCTTGTCGCTTTCTGACATGTCGTCCGTGGGATAGGAAATCGTAATCTCGTTGCCACCCAGGAAAAATGGATTAACACGCTGCATCTCCGGCGACATCATGTCCATTGCCCAAGTCTCCTCGGCAAGCGGCGGTACCGTAATCATGTCGTGCTGCTTGACAAATGCGATGGATTCATTGTACAAACGGTTGATTAATGCAGGTTGTTCGCCAACCGGCACATAGGTTTTCTTCACTTTTTCGACGGCGGCTTTCCAGTCGTTTCCAAATCCCATTTCCTGGGATGCGCGCAACATCTCTTTGTCGCACCAGGCAAATTCCTTATTGGCAAGCGCCACCAGTTCGTCCGGCGTATAAGGAATCATCTCGTATTTCAACTGTGTCTTGAGTCCGTCCAGCCCAATGGGAACACCGATGATATTGGAACCGTCGTTGAACTGGTATTTCTTTTCATTGGCGATGATTTGAGTTTTAAGGGACGACAACGCGGTTTTCAGGGCTTCGTTCGGTTTCTTCATCCACCAACTATATTGCGGATTGTAACCATTGTAAAACTGGTGTACCCAATCAATCGTATTGGTTAAATCGTCGACTTTGTCCGTCGCCAGTTTCAATTGAATCAAGGAAAAATTACTGCGTGCCAAAACGGTGTCCAGCTTTGTAATCCGTTTGGCAATGGAATCAAACTGGAAAGCAGCCTTTTCATAATCGAAACCACCACCTCTGCGTCTTTGTTTTCCGATGTCGTAGATGATATTTTCATAGGAAAAAATTATGGACAGCGGTTTATAGTTGTCAAGACAGGCTGTGATTTTTCGGTTGTTTTCCACAACGTCACGTTTAAACAAAATATAGTCCACCTTACATTCCTGCGGCAACCGACCAAAGTCTACGCTGGCAAGCTTCGAGAGATATTCGTCATTGCATTTTTTCAGCCGCTGCAACTTCTCTTCCGAACTGCCATCGACATCATTCACGTTCCTCGGTCGCCAAAAATTTCCCTTATGCGGAGAATAGAAACTAAACAAAGACCGATAATCTGCGTTGTAACGTTGTATCAAATCGGGTATTTCCTGACAAGGGATATATGGTTCGTTGGACACCTGCGCCTTTCCACAATAAGCATATCCCAAAACCAGCAATAGTCCAGTCAACTTTTTCATCTGAATCTTTTTTATAATTTAGAGCTAAGTTAAGAGGAAAAAGGGAAAAATAAAAAAGCAGTGTTTGCGCCGTAGTCGGTGTTATTATACTCCATGCAGGGTAAAATGTAAAATGTACAATGCAATTCGGCAATGAACACATAACTAATCAATGTAAACGTTGGCCGTCATTCCGGCGTAGGCGGGAATCTGATATATGGATATACTCCGCCTACGCGGGAATGACGGTGAGATGTTCACTTTCTTGAATGAACATTTTTATGCTACGTACAGTATATATATACATTGATACTAGCTGCCGGAAAGATTTTTTCTTATTTTTTTCCTCTGTTTTAAATCAGGAGTTGGAACAACATTGTTACTTTCTGACGAGAATATGATACTTGTAATTTTCCAATTCCCGTTCGTTTTTATTAGTTGCCACGACTCACTTCCCCAGTTCTTAACGTCACTATCAATAATAAATGTATAGTCAAAAAATACTGTTGCGATTTTATCATCGTTTATTATTTGAATGTTATCGTATTTTTCTTCAAATATTTTTCCAGACTTTACTATTCTCCGAATAAATTCTATGTAGTTGTCCGAAAAGCAATCATTCATTTCAGGCTTTTTTTCTCGAAATTTATTTAAACTTTTATCTTTATTGACTCCTTCCCAAACAATCGGTTGATGGTGAAATAGATTCAAATAAGACACGGAATCTTTATCCTTAACACTTTTTGCGAAAATTTTTACAACTTCTAAAATCTCTTCTTCATTTAAATCCGTTTTTTGTGCCTTTATATTTTTGCCACTAAATACACATAATGACAATAAGAATAAAAGTTTATTCATTGTATGATATTTTTATTTAACGAGTTATTGTAGGATTGCTTACAGCTAACTCTAGCAACGGCGAAAGAGATTTCGTTTGGTGTTTCGTTTTCCACTTTCAACTTAATTGGTCTTTTTATTCATCTGTTCTTTGGTGACAACTTTCACGAGTTTTCCTGATTTCAGTTCTTTGCCCACGATGTCGTAAGGACCAGTAATGACCGTGTCGCCGTCTTTGAGACCGGAGAGGATTTCTATGTTGTTGATGTCCTGGATACCTGTTTTTACTTGTACCTGTTTTACGGTATTGTCTTTTTGGAGGACAAACACGACTTCTGCGATATCGTCGCTGTTGTTGTCCGTATCATTGGGCTTATCCGTCTTCTTGTCCGTATCCGTATTGGACAAGGAACGCGTGGTCACTGCATTGAGCGGCACCATCAATGTATGCGTGCGGGTCTGGGTCTGGATATCGGCACTTGCCGTCATATTGGGACGGAAAGGAAACGGCTTGCCCGCCCCCATCAAATCGGCATAGCTCTCAGGCAGCAATCGGATATGTACTTGATAGTTGGTCACGGTCGTACTCGACATAACCGAACTGCCAGTCGTGGTCGCGTCGGCGGTTTGAGGATTGGCGATTTTGTACACGACCCCTTTGAATTTACGCTGGTTGTAGGCGTCAATCTGCACAATCGCACTGTCGCCCAACCGTACTTTGGTAATATCGTTTTCACCGACATCGACTTTGACCTCTATACTTTTGAGGTCGGCGATACGCATGATTTCCGTGCCGATACTGAAACTGTTGCCGGCGACGCGTTCTCCTTTTTTCATGTTGAGGAGGCTTACCACGCCGTCCATCGGTGCCGTGATGATAGTACGGTCCACGTCTTTCTGGGCGCGGTCAAGGCTCGCTTGGTTGCTGTGCACATTGGCAACATTGGCAGAAATCGTGGACTTGGCTGCATCGTAGTTGGATTTGGCGGACAGATACGCCTGTTGTGCCGTCTCAAACTCCTGCATGGAAATCACTTTTTCGTCCAATAGCTTCTTGGAACGCATATAGTTGGCTTCGGTCTGGTCCACGGTCGCTTTCAGACCTGCCAAAGCGTCCTGCGCATTGGTCTGTTGCGCACGCGACTGCGTCACGATTGCGGCAGCCTGGTCCCGCTGAGAACTGTAAATATCGGCATAGATGCGGGTGACGACTTGACCTTTGCGTACCGTATCACCTTCCGCAACGGGCAGTTCAACGATTTCGCCGGAGATGTCCGAGCTCACTTTGACCTCGACCTCGGGAAACACTTTGCCACTTGCCGTCACGACCTCGGTGATGTTGCCATAGACCGTCTTGGTCGCCGTCACCTGCGTTCCCTCGTCCTTGCCGATGACACCCGTCTTTTGCAAGACGACCAACAGCACGACAAGTAGTACCAATGCGAGCAATATCCATTTCAGTTTTCTATTCATTTCGTTTATTTGTTTTAATGCTGAAACCTTTCAAAGCCTATATGATTTATAGGTTCCGTTCCTACGGAACGCTATCTTTCCCAATCGATTTAACGGAATAAATTCCGTTGCTGCAAAATGGCTCGATACGCCACAGCGTGTCATTCGGGCCATTCCCGCGTAGGCGTGAACCTCATGTGGCAGATTACCGCCTACGCGGGAATGACGGTAAGGCGTTCATATTGTTTCAATGCACATTTTTATTCAGCACACTCGTTATATAAAATCTTTTTATGCTTCCAACATCCTTTTTTACTTTTTTATTTTGCCATTTCCCTTTTTTACAAACGAATACCGTTGTCCCTATAGAACTCCAACACTTTCAACCTAAAAATATATTCAAACCGCGATGCCGCCTGTTTGATTTTGGCCTGGTACATATTGTTTTGCGTTACCAGAAAATCGGAAGTCGTCAACATCCCGATATCATAACGTTTTGCGGACAAGGAATAGGCATAGGTGGCATATTCCGCGGCCTTGGCGTTGGCATTGAAATTTTGGATGCCGGTCAAGGCATTGTTGTACGCCGTATAGATGTTTTGCTGCAAGGTCAGGTTGTCCTGTTCCTGCTGCAACTGTAAGGAATGCAGGTTTTCCTTTGCCTTTTCGTAATTAGTGCGCAGTTGCCTGTAATTAAAAATAGGCACATTGAGCGACAGGCCGACAGACTGGTTGAGGTTGAGGTTAAATATCTGTTTGAAATAAGACGGCTTGTTATAAATAGGGATAGCACCAGGAGCGGTCACGGCATAATTGGTTCCTTGTACGTTGACAACGCCAATCGTATCGACGTAAGACGTGACACCCGCAATATTGCTGTAATTGTTGGCATAGTTGGAACCGATATTCCCAAATGCGGAGAGCGTAGGATACATCGCGCCTTTCGCAGCCTTGATGCTGTATCTGGCACCTTCTATCTTCAGGGAATCGACTTTTTGTTGATACTGGTTGTTCAGTGCCGTTTGGTATAGTTCCTTGGGTTGTAGTTGGGCAATGGGTAGCAGCGGAATCTTGTCCACATCGGGCAACCCCACCTCAAAAGGCTCGTCGGCATTCAGGTTCAGCAACGCAAAAAGCTGCAACTTGTTTTGCTCCATCTGGGATACGTTGGTAATATACGTGCTGCTGTCCGTTGCGAGCTGCGATGCCAGTTGCGCGACGTTCAGTTCGGGCAGGCTGCCAGCATCCACTTTTTTTCGGGTAAGGTCGAGCTGTTTTTGGGTCAAGTCAATCTGTGTAGCGGCAATATTGACCTGTTCTTTTGCAAGCAACAGTTGCAGATAAGCCGCAGCCACATTGAGTGTCACGTCACTTTTGGCGCGGTCGACATCAGCCTCGGCTGCTTCTGCATTTTTCTTATCCGCATTTACGGTATTCTTGATATTGAAAAAGTTAAACAACGTAATACCGCTCTGCAAATTGTAGGTCTGCTGAAAAATCGTACTGTTGGTAAACTCATACGTTGACGGGTTGACCGAACGTCCAAACTGGTATCCGCCGTTGCTGCTAAAGGCGAGCGACGGTATCCTATTGGCTTTGGACTGCCTGGACTGTAAGACCTGGAGACGTGCCTGCACGTCGGCCTGCCTGACCGATATGTTGTGGCTGACAGCATAGTCCACACACCGCCTCAAATCCCAATAGTCCTGCGCCCGGGCCATCCAAGGGAGCAGGACGGCAACACAGCATACAATCTTCTTTACCATAGAACAAATATACTTCCCCGAAAAAAAGGAAAAAACAAAACATAGACAAGCGGATGAAAATACTTTCTGTCGGTAAGAAAAGAGGATGAAATGGTTCGTGTGGACACAAACCACGGGAGTGAAAATTCCTTAGCTTAAACCTCGCCCCTCTCCCAAGCGAGGGCGGTGGGCAAAGTAGAAAGATTCCTGCCCACGCAGGAATGACGTGCTAGCGTGTCCATTATCCAAAGCCGTTGTTGCTATTTTAAACGACAAGACAACCCAACTATTTAATGACTTTCAACTTCGTCACCATAAGCGTGATGACAAATCCAAATACTGCAATCAGCGTATAGGAAAAGCGCAGGTTGACCAAGGAGGACGTATAGCCAATCAAAGGCGGCCCCATCAGAAATCCCAGAAAGCTAATGCTGGAAACAGCCGTCAGTGCCTCGCTCGGTGAGATGTCTTTCTGTGTGCCGGCAACGCTGTACACGTTCGGAATGTTGGTCGAGACACCAAATCCCACCATGGTAAAGCCTAACGCTGCAACATAAAAATAAGGGAATGCCACCGCCAGCAGCAACCCCGACATGATGAGTATGCCGCATATCTGCATCAGCTTTTGCCTACCGAGTTTCGTGATGAACCGGTCGCCAACGAAACGGCCTGTTGCCATCGTCACCATGAAGCAGGCATAGCCCACTGTTTCCGTCCCTTCGGGTGCGTGCACGATTTCCTTGAAATAAACCCCGCTCCAGTCAAACATCGCACCTTCGCACGCCATCGCAAAAAAGCCGATGACACCCAGTTGCAGTATCACGCCGGAGGGCATTTTGAAACGCGACTTTTTCGGGGTGCGCAGTTCGGTATGTTTGGGTGCGATATCCTCTACCAGAAAATTATAGTTGAATACCACGGAAACAATCGACATCACGGCAACCACGCAAAAATGTGGATACGGCCCGATATGCAGGTTGCTCATAATCAATCCCACCAATGCACCTGTAAACCCCGCCAGACTCCATGCACCGTGGAAGGATGCCATGATGGAACGGTGGTACATCTTTTCCCCATTGACGCCCTGTGTATTGACGGCGATGTTGGCAAGGTTGCCAAAAGACCCGAACAGGAACAATGCCGCCGCCAACACATATTTGTTGGGGGCCAGACCGAGGTTGCTCAATCCAATCCCATAGAGTACCGCCCCGAGTATCAATATTTTCTTACTACCGTATTTTTTCACTAAAAAGCCAGACAGCGGCATTGTCGCCAACTGCCCCAAAGGCAATGCCAGCAACATATTGCCCATGTCGGCATCCGTCAGACCAAGGTTGGTTTTGATATAAGGAATGCGGCTCGCCCATGACGCAAAGCAGAACCCTTGAAAAAAATAAAACAACGAAATCGCCATCCTGACGCGCTTCTTCGTTTCAGTCAACGGAAGTTCGGCCGGGACTCCGTGGGTCGACAATATTTTTGCGGCCATTTTGTTGTTGCCAAAGATGTTCATTTCTTGAAAGGTGATTGATGCTGTATCTGCCGCAAAGGTACAAGCCAAAAGCCGCTATATAAAATGAAAATTTATATAGCGCAGTAATGCGGACGAAATAACTTCCCTAAGGGTGGATTGCAGCTCCGTAAGAGCGTACTTATTATGGTAGCATCGGTTACAATATGGTTTATAAAGCTCCGTAGGAACGACCGTGTCAACAATATAAGGTCGTTCCTACGGAACTCACTTTCTGTCAATTGCATAGAACAGCCACGATAGACATGCCGAGCGGACAAGCCCCCCGACATATCTACCAACCTATGATTCAGCCCAAGCCCTTGACGAATGTCTTTACAGTCCGGGGATGTACTTTGAAGTGTTTGCCGATTTCTGTGTACGATTTCTTCTCTTGGAGCAGTGAGAGGATGCATTGCTCGTTGCCCGACAGTTTCATTTTCTTGTTTTTGCTTCCCATCGGCCTTCCGAGCATGACACCTTCCGCTTTTTTTCTGGCAAGGGCTTCCTTGGTCCGTTGGGATATCAGGTTGCGCTCGATTTCGGCGGAGAGGGCAAATGCAAAGGCCAATACCTTGGAGTTGATATCATTGCCTAGCCGGTAGTGGTCCTTGATTGTCCATACGTGTATGTCCTTTTTCATACATTCATGTAGCAGGCCCATAATCATCAATAAGTTGCGACCGAGTCGGGATATCTCCGTACAGATAAGCAAGTCGCCTTTTTTCAAGCGTTTGAGGAGCTTACCCAACCGCCTCTCGTCCGCGTCGCTCGTGCCCGACACAGTCTCGGCCACCCACTGGTCAATGGTGATACCCTGGGATCCGCAAAAGCTGTTGATTTCAAAACGTTGGTTTTCCTGTGTCTGTTGTTCCGTGCTGACACGGACATACGCATAAGTCATTTTTTGTTCTTTTGTTTTAGAAGTGATATCCTGTCTGCACCTTTTATGGGACGTTTTTTTTTCTCCAAATATTTTTTTGTTTTTTTTAAAGATTCAATGTTTTTGCACTAATTGCATTCCTTTAAATCCAATGTCGCAAAGGCAGAAAAAACGTCCGTTTATTTTTGCTTTGCAAGAATGAATATGTAGACAGTCTATTCCACCGAGGATAAGTCGTACTTAGCACTAATATAGAATTTAGAAATTTTTCCGGTATAACGTAGTACCTAGCAATATAATTCAATTAGCACTAATCTCGATCCGCCTTACGTGCTTTTTGGCTGACCTATAACACCGTCCTGCCGTAGATAGGGTATTCGGAACAGGATGTTCGAGACAATGAAAAATTCCTTTGTAAAAAGGTAACACCAGTGCGCGGATTTTTTTTTAATCACAATCAGAAAATGTAGAAAAACAAAAAATAAATGCTTTCATAGAAGTACCTATAGCTCTGTAGGCATCAAAGATTACATTCTAACCCGATAATAAGCGTCTCTGCACAGCGGAGAAAAACTCATAAGATAGGTGTTACAACAAAATTGTCAATGATGCAATTATAACGAACAAAACAATCGCAAATTTATGGAAAGACTTTTACCCTATACAGGGACAAACCTTATATCTCTTATCGTTCTTAGCCTCACCAACCTTCGATACATGGCCGAAGGCACAAAGCAGATATCGCCAAGCGGTGCCAATGCCGACAACAGTACAGGAATATATACCAAGATTACCACATCCGGTGAAACCTCAACGGCTAGACTATTGCGGACGTCTGGCTACGGTTATATCGGGTATATACTACGGGGCGGCACGGTAAAGTTTAGAAAGCACAGTGTAGGTGTTGACCAGCAATGATTTTGGGATGACAGTCATGTATTATTCTGGTTGACGATAAACAACCAACATGTTCATCCAGACAATCCAAAACAAGAACAAAGAGTGTTTCTCAAATAGATAGATAGATAGTAAAAGATCCGTCCCCTGTGTCTACAGGGGACTTTTTATTTGCAGGGAAAAAGACGGACTATACCATTTGAAGAAAATAGAAGCAGTTTGTTTCAATAAAAAAGTGAGATTGTTCGCCGTTACAGGTTATTTGAAGAAAAAAAGACGGGCAATCGCCCGTCGCTACGTTAATAATATTGAAGTTGTTTAGACTTTTTATATTTTGATTCAAACCCATCTGGTATTAAGAAAGCGAACAATACGAGAAATCCCATTTTTCAAAAAGTCTATACAAGTTCATTTATTTAAAATCCAACTGGCAATTACTGCAATTGATATTGGTCGTCAGTCCTGACCCACTGCCACCGGAAGCCGTGAAACCATTGTCTCCATTCACTTTTTTGGTAAAATCGTCAAATGTACTGTTGTAATTGCCATTGACGGAAATGTTGTAGTTCTTGATGTCGGTAAAAGGCAATGCTATCTTGGCAAATTTGTTGGTGATGTCGATATTGGAAACAGACGGCGCGATATTGCGAATCTTGATGTCGGAATTGACACCGTTGAACTGCATCTTGCCGTTGAGCGTCGTGAGGCGGAACGAACCGTAGTTTTTGTTGGCGTTGAGCTCCTTTACGGAAGTGATGTCGTAGTTGTCGTTGGAACTTTCCACTCGGATGTTGCCGACTTCTTCGAGGTCCACGCTGGCGTTGCGGGAATCTATTTTAAGGTTTTCCGCGTTCTGCATTTTCAGTTTTCCGCTGCGGAGTTCAATGTCCGCGTCCTTGACGTTGAGCGTATAGACGTTGCCGTATTCGTTGCGGACGGTGAGGTTGTCCACGTTTTTGGTTTCGATATTGCCGTATTTGGAAACAATTTTTGCATTGTCCAAATCGTTGTCAAGACTGACGTTGCCGTATTTGGAATCAATGGAAAGCTTGTGGTTTTTAGGAATGTAGATAGTCCATTTAAGGCCATTTTTTGGAAATGAGATTCCGGAAAAATTGTCGTCAACAGTAGAAAAACTATTGCCTGAGCCGAATGACGAGCCGCCCATTGATATAGGGCCGCTAAAATTGATTGTCAGCGGTTTTCCGATAACCCATTTACTTGTATCCGGTTTGAATGCAAAAACATGCTCAATGGACTGGACGGACAACTGGTTGGAAAGCTTGCCGATTTCCTGGTTGAGCTTGGTTATTTCCTTGCTGTTTTTGTCTGCGTCCTGAATCGCGAGTGCCGCGAGTTTTTTGGACAGAGCTTCTATCTGTTTGGAGAGGGCGGCGGTTTTTGCTTTTTGCGCCTCGTCGCGTTTTTGGTTTCTTTCCTTGCTTGCTTGCCAAGCTTTTGTATTGGCTTTTTCGGCTATTTGGGTTTGTTCTTCCAATAGTTTTGCCGCATTTTCTTTTTGTTTCATAAAGATTTTAATTTGTTGTTGGCTGTTGCTGTCATTGGAAAAAATGACAGAATCACCAGAAAACGAAAATGTATTTGCCGTTATTGATATAGGGCTTGTATCTTTATCCGAGCCAATGATAGTTGTTGTTTTTATAGGACTACGCCTAAAACTTTCGCCTTTGGGAAAGGCGTCATCCGTGTAGATATAACTATAATTGCCGCTCAAAAAACGATTACCACTTGCTCCCAATATCTCAAACGCTTGGCTGCTGTTTCTTATTTTAATATCCGATTTTTCAAATACTTCGTCAAAGCTGAGGGTGGCATCCTTGTCATCTTTATATCTGGCGTTGGCGACAATGCGCACATTGGGCTGGTCCCATGTTTTGACTGTAATGCCGCGGAATGACGATTCGATAAATATCGGAATGTTGGAACCGATATCGAAATCCTTGGTGATTTCCCTTGTCTTCCATCCGGTAGTGTCGTTGGACTTACCACTTGAGGTAATCGTAACCGTTTTACCGTTGACGGTTTGGGTCGTAGTGGTGACATGCGTCTGTGCTTTGTTGGTGTTGCTGTACAACAAACCGTAGGAGAGTAATACTATGATATATCGTTTTTTCATTGTACGATGGATTTTATATATTTAAAAAATGTGGGTTGTCGTTTTTGAGCGTATCGTGTTGTAGGCGATTTTGGTAATAGCTTTTGTTGACACGGTTGATTTCCTGGTTGAGTTGTTTTAATAAATTGATTTTTTGTTGGTAGATATTGATTAATAATTCTATCTGGCTACTGTTGATGCCATGCTTTTTGATGTCGTTGCGCACGCTTTTTTCGTCCGTGTCCATTTGGTTCAACTGTTGCTGGAAATCCTTGAAATCATTGGTGTTAGCACCATATATCGGCAACGTGTTGATATATTGGCGTTGGTAGGCGATGATCTGTGCAAAGTTTCCGATTTCCACGTCCTCGATGACATATTGCGGCGCGATTCTTTTTTCTTTCTTTTTCTGTATTTTTTCTGTTTTATTTGAGCTTGCCAAAGTTTCCGTCTGCACTTTTGGCGGCATGGCGGTTATTTGTTCCGTAATGTTTTTGCTGCTGTCCAGTATTGCCGTTTTCGGAATGTCAATAATAGGTGCGTCCTTTTTCACGAAAGTTGGAATATCCTGCGGTTTATTTTTTTGCAATAAAAAATAACCGGAAACAAATACCAATACAATGCAAGCCGCAGCCGCTATCCAACGATATATCGGGACGATTTTTTTGCTCGGTTCGGCTGGCAGATACTGTTGCATCTGTGCCCATAGACGCGCGTCTGGTTTTTCAATGTCCAGTTCTTGTCTATTTTCCTGAATGTATTTTTTAAAATTGTCCATTGCTTTTCAATTTTTGGAAAACCATTAAGAAATTAAGTTACATTAAGATTGTTTCTTAATTTTCTTAATTCCTTAATGTTTTAATATATTGAGATAATTTGTTCCTTAATAATCCTTTGGCGCGGTGGTACTGGCTTTTGCTGGTGCTTTCCGAAATCCGCAACAGCTCCGCAATCTCCCGGTGCGAATAGTCTTCCACGGCGTACAGGTTGAATATCTGTCGACAGCCGTCCGGTAATTCCTTGATTGCGGACTGTATTTCCGCCATTGAGATGCCGTCCCACCAGTGGTCGTCCTGCGCCTCCATGGAATGCTCGTGATGCTCCTGCAACGTTGAAAAATCATATTGGTGCGCCACGGACTGGATGCATTTTCGGACGGTAATCTGCTTGAGCCATCCGCCAAATCTTGCTGGTTCGCGTAGGTTTTTAAGATTGTCGAACGCCGTCAGGAAAGCCTCTTGCAAGAGGTCTTCCGCCAGACTTTTTTCGCGGACCATACGTATGCAGACATTGTACATCGCGCCGGAAAACTGTTGGTACAGACGGGCAAAGGCATCATGTCTGCCCTTGGCAGCGTCCTCGACCCAGCCAACAAATCCGTTTTCGGCGATGTTTGATTTCTGCATGTTGTCGTTATGAGCAAGAAATGGTGAAAAGGTTGGAAAAAGATAGGAAGTTTTTTTGAAAAGATTGCCACGAAGGCTCGAAAGCATTATTTCGGTCGGTGCGGACACCGACCGATAGTAAAAATTTCCGTTTTGTTTGCTTCGCAGCTACTTCGTGGTCGCCGAGCTGAAAGTTCCTGCCTACGTAGGAATCACTGCCGAGGTGTTTCTTTTCTGCCAATTCACCAAGTTTATACGTTATAAAATATAAAAAAACTTTACTTTTAAGGGAATTTTGCCTGTCATTTAATTGATACAACGTGAGATTGATATATAAAATCTTTACTAGCATTGCTTTTTGGGTAGTAATTGCGATTGTCGCGGGTACCCTGTTAGGAATCAAATTGCCGGCTGTGGCCACCAAGATGGAAATATTGAGTAAATATTTCATCAAAGTCATTACGGTGTTCATCGGGCCAATCATCTTCCTTACCTTGGTGACGGGCATCAGTGGCATGGGCGACCTGAAAAAAGTCGGCCGTGTCGGTATCAAGGCACTTGTCTATTTTGAGGTGGTGTCCTTTATATCCCTCGCTTTGGGAATCTTGATGGCATATCTGTTCAAGCCGGGCCATGTGGACATTGCCACGTTGCAGTCCGGCGACATCTCCGCTTATACGCGGCAGTCCACCGGGACACACGTCAACCTGTGGCATCTCATAAAGACCAATTTTACACTACAGGTGTTGATTGTCAGTATTGTTGTAGGCATTGTCACCAATAGAATCCCCAACAAAGACATGTTTATTTCCAAATTTCGCTGGGCGGAAAAATATATTTTTCTGGCATTGAAATGGGTGATGTACCTCGCGCCGATTGCAGCATTTGGCGGCATCGCCTCGGCTGTTGGCAAATACGGCGTCAGCACCTTGATACCTTTGGGCAAGCTGGTCGGATCGGTCTACGGAACGATGGTTTTGTTCATCGTCGTGGTATTGTGGCCGATACTGCATTTCTACTGCAAGGTCAGTCTGGGCAAGTACCTTTCGCATATCAAGGAGGAATTGTTGCTGGTCTGGGGTACATCCTCCTCAGAGTCCGCACTGCCGAGCCTGATGCACAAACTGGAAAAAATGGGCTGCGAACGTTCCATCGTCGGCCTGGTCGTGCCCACGGGCTATTCCTTCAACCTGGACGGAACGTCGATATACCTGTCGATGTCCGTCATTTTCATTGCACAGCTTTTCAAAGTACCGTTGTCTTTTGAGGAGATGTTTTCCGTACTGTTGATATTGATGGTGACGTCCAAAGGTGCCGTCGGCGTGACGGGCAGCGGTTTTATCGTGCTGGCATCAACCCTGACCGCCATCCACAAAATACCGCTCGAAGGGCTAGCCTTCCTGGTGAGCGTGGACAAGTTCATGAGCGAGGCGCGCGCGCTGACCAATATCATCGGCAACGGCGTTGCGACGATTGCCGTTGCCAAAAATGAAAAAAGCCTGCATCTGGCAACTTCAGGACCGGATTCCGTCGCAGAAAAAAATTGACTATATTTCTCTTTAATATGAATCTCTTTTATCGGACAAGAGGAACTCCCATGAAATGTTTCATTCATCCTATGTGTAATTTATAAATGAAAAATTTCATGTACGTTTGGAAAATATATTTGAGATCTTATGAAAACGACGCTACTGGCTTTGATTTGTATCCTGACGAGCAAGGTATTGCCTGCACAGGATTTTGACTCTACAGACGTCCGTAATGTCAAATGGCAACCGAACGGGCTTACCTCAGACAATTTTCGGCTGGTAGACAAAAAACCGACGAACCCTGATTCCGCAATGCTGGAAGCGGTCACCGGTGGATGGATTGCCTATCGGTATTGGTCAATCGGGCCAGACCATTTTCGTGTATGGATTCAGACATACCTGGACTACAACCAGTCATGGATGCTGCGCAAATCCATCAAAAAGAAAGCTCTGCTCAACCACGAGCAGCGTCATCTTGACCTAGTGGAAATAGAAGCGCGGAATTTTGGCAAGGCGATAGCCGGCTTTGCTTTTACCCAAAATTACCAGAGCGAGATGCCATTTATCTTTAAAAATGTCATGGACGACCTGAAACGAGTCCAGTCCATCTATGACGAAAACACGGAGCATGGCAGCAACAGTGACGCGCAAAAACTATGGAACGCCAAAATCGACAATTTCCTAAACACACTCCCTCCTGTTGACGGCATCTTTATAGATGTCGAAATACATGGATAAAATCCGTATCTTTGCCTGCTTCGGTCTTTGATTTATGGGGCTGTACTTGGTTTCGACAGCATGAGGAATGGTAGGTACAAGCATGCAGTGCGTTGTGTAATTAGCACTTAAATATGAATACTCGAACTATAAATGGCAATAACAATTATGCCATGGCTGCCTAGTCAGTGATTAAGCAGTCATTAGGGCCGCGTTGAGCAGGTTGTCCCGTTACCAAGCTCCGCCGCCGACTCATCAAAACAAAACAGGATGCTGATACAGTAGGCTGTGCCTGTATCAAAAGACGATTCAGCTAAGTGTATGGTTGGTTGGTTTCTGCCCTGCCCTACGCCGACAACCAATAGGGAACTAAGCATGTAGAAGACTTATGATGACCATGTTTGGACAGGGGTTCGATTCCCCTCAGCTCCACTTGAGGGGGAAATAGCAATATTTCCCCCTTTTTTTATGGGTTTAAGTATGCTTAAATTAAGTTATGTATTAACAAAATGTTTAATATCCGTGTTCGATAGCATATATCAATATAATAATAAAAATTCCAGTTTGAGTTTTTCGGTAAACGAAGAAACCACGTTTTTCAACGTGGTTTCTGTGATCTGGATTGGATTCGAACCAATGGCCCACAGCTTAGAAGGCTGTTGCTCTATCCAGCTGAGCTACCAGACCGTTATAGCCAAACAGAGGAACGCAAAGGTATGACCTAATAGCCAAAAAACAACATACCATACAATTTTTGTTGCCAAATCTGGCAAAAACGACATAAGTTACTATACAACGATGGGAGCAACGCCATTGAACCATATTTCGTCCATTTTCCTTTTTTTCGGCAGGAGAATGCGGAAATTAAATTTTCCCCCCTATATTTGTCTATAATATTGATAGACTAAAAAAGGTCGATCGGTTTCCTAACTTGAATATTGTCAAATAAAATGAAAACATTAGCATTGGTTCCCACACAAAAAATACAGCTAAAACATATCGCTTGGGTGATAGTGCTGCTAAAAGTCTTGATTGTTGTCTATTTCGTATTTCTGTTGATCCGAGGCTACGAAGCGGGAACGCTGAGGTTTGGCTGGACTTTTCTAGAATTTGTGCTGATTGGCTTTATCGCCGAAGTGGTCGATGGTGCGCTGGGCATGGCTTACGGTGTGAGCTGTACGTCCCTGCTGATGAACTTTGGGATACCAGCCAAGCTGGCGACCGCAAGTGTGCATACGTCTGAGATATTCACAACGGGCGTTTCAGGGCTGTCCCATATCCGTTTTGACAATATCGACAAAAAACTGTTTTTCCAGATTGTCATCACGGGCGTCATAGGCTCATCCATCGGCGCGTACCTGATTTCCGATTTCTTTGACGGGAAGCTGGTCAAGCCTTTTGTTGCTTTTTACTTGTTGGTATTGGGTTTTTATATACTGTCGAAGGCGTTTAGGAAGAAGGATGCAGGAGCTGAGAAAGAAGTGAAACACGCGGCTTTGCTCGCATTTTTTGGTGGATTGCTCGATGCGGTGGGCGGTGGCGGTTGGGGACCGATCGTGACGACCAACCTGCTCAGCCAGGGGAAAAGTCCGCGTCATGCCATTGGTACGGTCAATACCGCGGAGTTCTTCGTGACATATTTTGCAACAGCCATTTTCATTTTTATCCTAGGGGTACAGCACTTGCAGATAGTGCTTGGACTGATTGTCGGCGGTGTTGTCGCAGCACCGCTGGGTGCTTATATTGCGTCACGCATCAACCAGAAACTGTTGCTGGTGCTGGTGGGCATCTTAGTAATACTGACCTCCTCATTGACATTGTTCCCTCTCATCTTGAGCAAGATATAGAAAGCGCACTTTCGCTTCTCGCAGAAGGTGCATGGTAGATAAGCCGATAGTATACTATCGGCTTTTTTATTGTCTGTTTTTCGGATACAGCCATTTTTGTTTTGACAAACTAACAAATATTAATTTTTATAAATTAATTTATTTTATAAGAAAAAAGATATAAAAAATTTGGTGTACCTAAATTTTTATTTATACCTTTGCGGTGTATTAATTGCGGTTGGATATGTATCTATAAATAGATTCATAAAAAATACTTTAACCGATATATGGTCAGCCGTGTTCTTGTAGGATACCATTGTAATGCTTAGTGAATTTTAAAAAGACACCTTATCAAATTGAACGCCGTTGCTAAAAATCACTTGACAAGAACAACAAAACCCGGTAGGAATTACCTGCCGGGTTTTGTATTGATGCCCATGCCAAAAAGGGCAAAATCATAACGGACTGGGTCGTCCGGATCCAATAGCTTCAGCTTTGCCGTAAGTGCAACTGCCGTTTTCCAGCTGATGGCTTCGTCGGAGAGCAGCCCGAGTTGCTGGGCGACACGGGCGACATGTACATCGATGGGGATGATCAGATTCTTCATCTTGAGACGTTCCCAGACTCCGAAGTCTACGCCTTTGTCGTCACGGCGTACCATCCAGCGCAGGTACATGTTGAGTCTTTTGCAATGGGATTTTTTGGCGGGGCAAGCGACATGCTTAGCCGTCCTTGCTGGAAAATAATCGTGGGCAACGAAATATTGGTAGAAATGGTTGAGGCTTGCTTCGGCTGTTGCATCCTTTCCGGCAATAAAAGCGTCTTCCAACGAGCCATACTGCCTATAATGCCTCTGGAGGAAATCCAGGAAGTAGAGCAGGTCTGTGGTGTTGAACGTGCGGTGCTTGAACTGTGTCAGTCGTTTCAGATCGCTTTCTTTGTGGTTCAAAATGAAATCGTAAGGCTGCATGTCCATCAACTGCATGAGTTCCTTGGCCTTGTTGATGATGATAGTGCGGTTGCCCCATGCAAAAAGCGCAGCAAACAGCCCCGCAATCTCAATATCCTGTTTGCTTACAAACAAATGCGGAATGGAAATCGGATCGTCGGCTATGAATTCCGGTCGGTTGTAAAGTGCTACCTTTTCGTCCAACAACGTTTTGAGGTCAATCATAAGGCAAAAATACAAATACAGAATTTAGTGCCTAGAAATTCTAAACGCTGCAATCCTTTATGCTTTTATCCCTAAAAAGCTGGTTAGGACTAAGTTTCTAATGACGGTCATTAGAGATGTCAGAACGTAAGTATTTGTAATTCTGTTCGTTATTCAGAATAGTAAAGTTGGCAACAACACCGTCCCACAGTTCTAATGAACTTTTTGGGTTTATCACTTGCGAAATATAACTTTGGCAAATGAAAAATTTCCTGTTTGGAGTACTGCTCCTCCTCGCCTTCCGGCACCATCCCGTACATGCGCAGATTACTACGGTACAATTTGCATCACCGGCAAAAGACAGCTTTACGACAACAAGCAATTCGGTTACGTTTTCAGGATTGGCCCAGAAACCTTTTGGAAAACTGCGTATCAACGACAGAGCCGTCAAGATATACAACACCGGCGCATTTGCCATCAAGATAGATTCGCTGCACGAAGGTTTGAATACGATTGAAGCGTCTTGCACATACAATGAAAAAACGGAGAAAAGAACATTTCTCCTATTCAAAAAAACAGCTCCGAAATATACGCCCGTCAATGGTTTTGCAATTGCGACCATACGGACCTATCCCGAAAACCTGCAATGGGTGCGCCCCGGGGACCAGCTACAACTCACTGTCAAAGCAACGCCCAACCAAAAAATAGCATGGAACCAGACCAATCTTGTCGAGCAGGATTCCTCCATCGCAGGTCCTGGCATTTATAAAGGCTACTATGTTTTCCAAAATACAGACACCGGCAGAAATTTCCCTTTGCTCTTCACGCTGACCAATCCCCAAAACGGCCAAACAACCAGCAAAGAACAAGGCGTACCGATACATGTGCTCTCAGGACAAAGGATTTCCGGATATACGTCCGGTACACTTCCCTATATGATGTACGGTTACGGCATGGATCGTCTTGGTGGCGCGAAGATGACGTATCTTGACAGCCTGATTCCATTTGTCGTCACGGGAAAAATCGACAACAACTACCGCGTACAGTTAAGTCCGTCACAGTCCGCCTATATCCCAACGAGCAACTTCACGTTGACAGAAAACAAACCCACGCCACCTCCGACCATTTTGTCGGGCAACTGGCGTGTCATGCCGACGGACAGCGGCGACATCGTCAGCATCAACCTCGAAAGCCGTCGTCCCTACAACAGCACCACGGAACTCAATCCATCCCGGCTGTTGGTGGACATCTACGGCACGGTTTCCAATACCAACTGGATTACCAAACTGCAAAACCTGCACGTCATCCGCAACATCTGGTACGAGCAAATGCCCGATAATGTCCTCCGCGTATTCATCGACCTGAAACAGCCGCAACTTTGGGGTTATGACATCCATTACGAAGGCAACAATCTGGTTGTTTTTTTGAAAAATGGACCGAAATCCTCTAATTGGAAAGACTTGACCATCGCGCTCGACGCAGGACACGGCGGCGACAACATGGGTGCACAGGGACTTACGGGCGTCTATGAAAAAGACATCACGCTCCAAATCACCCGCAAGCTCTACAACCGACTCAAATCCCTCGGCGCCAATGTCATCATGACGCGCACCAAGGATACCTCGCTGGGAATGCAGGAAAGGATTTTGTTCTTGAAAGCAGCCGCGCCGGACTTACTGGTAAGCCTGCACTGCAATTCCGCCGGACCGTTTGTGCAAGGCACTTCGACGTATTACCGCTATATTGGATTTGCACCACTCTCCGAATACATCTATAAGGAAATGCTGCGGCTAGGACTGGAAGACTACGGCAATGTAGGAGCTTTCAATTTTGCGTTGAGCGGACCGACCAACTACGTCAATGCTTTGAACGAACTGGCGTTTATCTCCAACCCGGAAGACGAATCCAAACTACTCGATCCCAGATGGCAGGACAAAATGGTGCAGGCAACGGTCACCGGCATCCAAAAATTCCTGGAGGACAGCATCCCAACAAAGCAGAAAAAAAGCAGAAAAAAGTAGCGTTTATATTTTGCCAAACAAAAAACCACGCCTATATTTGCACTCCCAAAACGCAAAGGGAGCTTAGCTCAGTTGGTTTAGAGCATCTGCCTTACAAGCAGAGGGTCGGGGGTTCGAGCCCCTCAGCTCCCACTGGTAATCAAGTAGTTATGAAGTTAAATTCATAGCTACTTTTTTGTTTGGTACATGCATATACCATGGTAGCGAGGACAACTCCGGTAGCAACCGTTATGGAATCAATGCGGTCATCGCCGCCCTTAAAAAACTGCTGGATACGCGGAAATAATGAAGATGCTTTCCGGTCAGTTGGAAACTGCCATCGCAAAGTGGTCTAACGTTCTAAGAAAGGAAAAAAGACACAACCATAAAAATAATTGGGACAATCCCTATTTTGAATCATAATATTGTACATTTACCAAACCTTTAACTTCCTAAAATCATACAATGAGATTTGTCTTGACTTTTTTTACTCAAAATGGCTCAGGAATCTTGCCATTGAATTACGCCTATCCGCTAAGTGCGGCACTTTATAAAATCTTATCCCGTGGCGATGCTCGATATGCGTCGTTTCTTCACGAAAAGGGTTATGGTAAAGGCTTTAAGTTCTTCACTTTTTCCCAACTAAATGTGCCGTTTAAGATTGAAGGAGACAGAATGCGGCTGTTGGGCGGTGAAGCCCATTTACAGGTAGGTTTTCACCTCCCGGTGGCTGCACAAAATTTTGTTAAGGGCCTTTTTCAATCCCAGACGATTGAAATTGCGGATAAAAAATCAAAAGCAAGCTTTGTTGTTAAGTCTGTGGCAAGCCTGGCGAATCCGTTACAGCAATATAAAGATAATGAGTTGGTAAGCCTACGGCTTAAGCCGCTTTCTCCTGTGGTGGCCGGAATGAAAAATGAAAGAGGGAATTATGACTTCCTGCACCCGGATGACGCCCGTTTTGCGGAAAGCCTTATTTATAACTGGCGAAGCAAGATTGAAAGTTGCTATGATAAAGCAACCGCAGAAAGTGCATTGTTAATGGCAGAGATTATCCCAATGCAAAAGCCGTTTAAATCCCGTTTAATAACCATTAAAAAGGAAACGAAGATTCGTGGCTGGATGAATTTCGGTCTGAGGGTAACTGCGGAGAAATATTTCGTGGAATTGTTGCTGAATGCCGGTGCGGGAATTGAGAATTCACAGGGATTTGGATGTGTGGAGGTGGTAACAGATGCTAAAGAAAAAAATCAGTATTCCAACTAAGCAACTTTATTAATTTCAATTCAATAATTGTGCGATTGTATGATAGCTGAGCGAAATACTGATCGTCAAAAATAGATAATAAAGTTGAAATGATAAAAATTTATTACTAATCAACTTCATTATGACAAAATACTTTACTTTTGCTGTGAAATATTTTGTTATGGATGCGTCTCAATTATGTGAGAAGTGATAATGGTGTAATGGATTGGGTACATTTATCTGTTATATTGAGAATCTTAGGCGAGAGCATGAAGCATTTGTATTTGATGAATGGTTTGTCGAAAGTGATTTTTATTCTGCTGAGGTATATGAGCTAATAAAAAATATTTGCAATAATGATTAAAGAACTTGTAAACTTTACTGCGAACCTGGATGAAGATTTTAAGAATCTGGGCTCTATGCCCAAAGAAGGGCTACATATTCTGCTGAGGAAGGTTGTCAATGATACCGCTGAGGTAAGTATTGATGGAGATAATTTTCGGTATGAACTGTATTCAAAAAAGCAGAAAGACGATGTGTCGGATTTCCTGAATCAATGTAAACTTTTACATCAAAACGCCTGGTGCATTGATACGAATAAATGTTTCGATTTACCTACGAAAGCGATACATACATGTTCGCCTTTTGTCGTTGCGTTTAAAAGAGAGCATCTAAAAGGCGGGGCAAAATATGAAGAGAATGAAGGTAAAAAGAAAAAGCAGCTTTATGACCGCTTTGGGGATTATTTCAACAAAGCCTTTATACTGTTTGAAAACAAAGACAATTCTGAGAAATATGTCATCTTTGAGCGTTTTTTTACGCACAATACATTTTCTTCCGTACTCCATAAAATAGAAGATGCCTATGCCGCACAAAGGTCAGTATTAGAGGCTAAATTGACGGACGATAAAGAAGCACTTAAACTGGCAACGGATAAAACGCAGAAAGAACGTATTAAAGCTGTTATCTCTGAAACAGAAGGTGATTTGCTTAAAGTGAGGCCGTTGGAAGATAGTGATTATATCATCTTTTATCTGGATGTGCACTTGGATTTATATCAGGAAGTGCATAAGAAATATTTGGATGATAAGCTTTTTAATACGGCTAATTACAATACGGAACCTGATGAAAACGGATTGATTTATGGCACCAGTAATTTCATGAATGGCTTTAACAGCAATATGCCGTTCCTGTTGCATCAGACGGCGAGTTTCGATATTAGTGGCAGAATTTCCAATGTCGAAGCCAAACTATTGAATGATTTAAAGAACCTGCTTCCCAATAAAACGTTGCCCAATCCTTTGCCGATTTTTATTTATAAAGAAGAATTACAAAGAAAAGTAATCGGTATTTTCAGGGAAAATGGTTTTAAGATTGGCTATAAAGAAATGATACAAAAATTGGCTGAGGACAATGCTGATGATGTCGCCAATTATTACCTGCTTTTCTGGCAAAACACAAAAGATGGTATTCTCTTTAGGGATTTTGATTTTGTATCAAAGTTTGAATATGCCATAAAACCTGAATTGGCGATACAGAACCTATTTGATATTAAGGAAAAGGACAGCAAGGAGAACAAGCATTATCCGCTTATTAAAAACATCTTTGATTTTGAACAGCAAGTCTTTAAGCCATTGGTACAGAATAAGTACCTGCGCTTGGATTATTTCGGAGAACTGAATAAAGAAGATTATGCCAAGCTGGATATGACGTTTAGCTCCTATTGTAAATACCGGAAAGCCGTTTATGATTATGTATATAAGTCACAAAGGAATACGATTGACGGTTCTGTATTTGACGACATGGCATTTAGTTCCATTCTTGATGATATCAAAAACGGGAATACTTATGGTATAAAAGAAAAGCTGAATGTTTGGTACAGTCTATTTGAATATTTTAATCCTCAACAAAAAATAAATATGGTCAACAAATTAAAAGAATACCAGGATTTTGTCGCTGCCATCATTGCTGATGAACAACCGACGGATGTTACCGACGAAAAATTCGCTTTTGCAGCGGGACAAGTGATTGAATACATTCTTAGCAAGAGTAAATCAGCAGATAATAGCTATAATCTGTTGGAGCCTTACATGCAACAGGCAAAGTGTGATGAATTTAAGCGTGCTATTGCCAACGACTTTGGCCGGTACAAGCACGAGAATTTTTCAAAGAATTTTGAAAAGGTAGCTGCTTTAGTATTAAGTCATGAAACCGATGCAAATTTAAAACATTTGTTGCCGCAGATTCTTTCTGGTGTATTTTCTAAAAATCAATTATTCAGTACAAACACTTCAAAATAAATCAAAAATGACAGCATTTAACAATCGAGTATATGGCGCAGCCATTATCAAATCCGTCAATTCAAACTACAATGCCGATTTTTCCGGACAGCCACGCAAATTGCCAAACGGAACGGTGTATGCCACCGATAAAGCACTGAAATATTCCATCAGAAATTATTGGAAAGATGCTTTGGGCGAAAATGTGTTTTATTTTAAATCATTAAGTGAAGAAATGTCGCCACGGACGCTGGACGAAACCTATAATTTCCATTTTGGAGATTTCAAAGAAAAGGACAAAACCAAACTCCGATTGGAAGTTTTGGGTAATATCCTAAAGTGTCTGGACGTAAGACTTTTCGGCGGAACATACGCTGGAAAAACAAACATTTCCATTCACGGTACCTGCCAAATAACGCATGGTTTGAACAAGTTCACGGAGAATGTGATTTATTCGGAGCAAATCATGTCGCCTTTCCGCAACTCAAACGATGACAGCAAAGACAGTACAATGACTACTTTAGGTTCACAATCCCGTTTGCAGGAAGGTCATTATGTGCATCATTTTTCCGTTAATCCTAGAAACATTGAAGAGGATGTAACTCGTGTACAAAGTGAAGGCTTGACAGAAAATGATATTGCCAAATTGAAAGAAGGTTTGAGAAAAGGCGCAACGTATTATGATTCTGCGGCGAAAGCAGGAACAGAAAACGAATTATTGCTCTGGATTCAGCTCAAGCCGGAATCTAAAATTGTATTGCCGTCTTTGGTAAGCCTGATTGATGTGAACGAAAACAAAGAAATTGATTTGTCTAAAGTAAGTGCTTTATTGTCTGAGCCACATATAAAAGCAGAAATTGAGAAGATAGAAATCTATTACAACAAATCGAATACCAAAGTGCTGAACGAACCGGAAGATGCTGTTTTCACTGAACTCTAAATCAAGGCAGATGAAATTAATATCGTTTGATTTAAAAGCCGATTTTGCCTTTTTCAGGAAGCCGGATACCAATGCTACGATAAACTTGTCCTATAATATCATTCATCGTCCGGCGGTGTTGGGAATTTTGGGTGCGATTATCGGGCTGGAGGGTTATAAGGAAAAGGGCAAATTACCGCAGTATTATGAAGTATTGAAAGAAATGCGTATTGGGATTGAACCATTAAATCACGACAACGGGAATTATGCCAAAACGGACATAAAATATTCTAATACGGTCGGTTATGCCAATAAGGGCACCAATTTCCTTACGGAAGAGCTGACACTGATTAATCCTGCTTACCGGATATTTTTATTGCTTGATGAAAATAATGAATATCAGGCAAAATTGCTCACTGCATTGAAAAACGGAGAGGCGGAATACATTCCGTATCTGGGCAAGAACGAATTTACCGCCTGGTGGGATGCCGCGTCGTACCGGGAATACACTTTCCAGAAAGCAGATATTGGTATTGAGCAAAGCATAAAAATTACAACCATCTTTTTGAAAGATTTTATTGTTAAAGATAATAGGCAGAAACGTGGTTTTGATATTGTTTTTTCGAATGATAATGAAATACCATTTTTATATTTTGAGAGATTACCATGTGATTTTGACTTATCATTAATGCAATATGATGTTAGAGAATTCGCATATTCAACGTTTAAAATTAAGAATGCTTCTGATATGGAAAGTTTATACTATTTAGAAAATAATCTTAGTTATGTGCAGCTATTATAAAACCGTTGAGGAATTAATTGAAAATTGGCGACCTATTCAATCTTATTTGAAAGATGCGGATTCTTTTTGGGCACATAGACCAAGAAATGAAAATGAGAATATTCAACCTGAACTCCTATCAGATCATATTAAATTAGTTGACAGTTATTTTGTAAAAATCGTTGATAGAAATAGAATTGACTTTATTATAGATACGTTGATAGACTCTTTTTTAAAAGAAAATAATGCTGATAATGAACTTGCTCGATATATAAAACAGCTCTTTGTTGATGTTATTATATTTCATGATTTCGGCAAAGTAAATGAAAATTTTCAAGAGAATAAGGATAAGATGAATAATCCCTCATTTAAGGGAAAAGGAGTCGCTAATAGTCCTATTTCGACTAAACATTCTTCTTTAGGAGCGTTTATTTATTTGTATAAGCATCTTAATGATATTCAGAAAAATTATACATCCAAAGAATATCCTATATTATTTGGATGTTGTTTTATATTCTCATATTCTATTTTTAAGCACCATGCAAGATATATTAATGATGAATACGTTGATACGATATGCTTCACATCTGACTTAATTCAAAATAAAATTGAGGAATATAAAGAGTTTTTAAAGAGATACGTTAGTAAATATGGATTCCCTTATTGTGAAACTACAGATTCATTAATTGGAGATAAATATGTGTTTGAGATATTGAGCGACAACAATCTTTTCAACTCCTTTTCTCTATATGCTTTATGCCGTTTAAATTTTTCCCTACTTACGGCTGCGGACTATCTGGCAACGAACCAATACATGAATCAATTGCCTATCAGTGATTTTGGCACTCTGACAAAAGAACGTATCAACGAAATTTATGCTAATGTCAGTGAAAAAGAATGGATAGACGAGGTGGCGGAAAAGAAAAACTACAACAAAACGACCTATGCCATTTTAGACAATTATGATTTTACCCATCCCCAGGAAAAAAGCGGCGACGACCTGAATGTGCTCCGTACGGAAATGGCCGTGGAAGTTATCAGGAATATTCGAAAGAACTATCAAAACAATCTTTTCTTTATTGAGGCGCCGACCGGTGGCGGCAAGACAAACCTTTCTATTTTGGCTACAATAGAATTATTGAAAATATACGAGGGCCAATATAATAAAGTGTTCTATGTTTTTCCGTTTACCACCTTAATTACACAGACTTATGCGGCTGTTCGCGATGCATTGGGCTTGCGGGAAGAAGAGATTATTGAACTGCATTCCAAAGCCGGAATGAAAAATGACACGGCAACGGAAGATGACCAATATGGCAAAGAAAAGTTGAATTACATCAATAATCTTTTTGTCAATTATCCTTTTTGCCTGTTATCGCATATCCGCTTCTTTGACATTCTGAAAACCAATGAAAAAGAGACAAACTATCTGTTGCATCGTTTGGTCAATTCCGTTGTGGTGATTGATGAATTGCAATCGTACAATCCGGCTCAATGGGACAAGGTGATTTATTTCATTCGTCAGTATGCGGAAAAATTCAATATCAAGTTCATACTGATGTCTGCGACCCTGCCTAAACTGGACAAACTCAAGGTTATCAAACAGCAGGTAAATGATTTTGTTTATCTGCTTCCTGATGCGAAGGCGAACTACTTCAATAATCCCAATTTTTCGGGGCGTGTACAGTTTAATTTTGATTTGTTTGACCGGAATGATATAACGTTGGACGAATTGGCAGCCAAAGTTGTAGATGCTTCCAGAGAATATCTGTCGTATGATTTCGGGAAAGCCAAGCCGCTGGAGAGTGTTTACACGATTGTTGAATTTATATACAAGCAGGCGGCAACTGATTTTTATGATATTATTGCGTCATATGATTTCTTTGATAAAATCTTTGTTTTGTCCGGGACGATATTGGAACACCGCAGAAAAGAAATTATCAACTATTTAAAGAACCCGGAAAACCGGAAAAAGAAAATCATACTGATAACCACGCAAGTTGTTGAAGCGGGAGTGGACATTGACATGGATTTGGGATTTAAAGATCGCTCTATCATCGACTCAGACGAACAGTTGGCCGGCCGTATTAACCGGAATGTCAATAAAGAACATTGTACGCTTTATTTGTTCAATTATAGCAAAGACAAAAAAACTGTTATTTACGGAAAAGATAACCGTTATCAAATTACTGAAGAGCAAATTAAAGCGGATGAATATAAAAGGATACTGGAGCAAAAGGATTTCGATGCTTTGTACGACAAAATTTTCGATAAGCGTAACAAATGGAATAGTATGGAAATGGTCGAAAATTTTTCAGAGTATGAAAACGCAATTCATCAACTGAAATTTAAATCCGTTCATGAAAAGTTTAAATTAATAGAACAGAAAAATATTTCTTGTTTCATTCCCTTGAATGTGCCTGTATCCGTAAAATCTGCGCAAGCAGGAAAACCGGATGAAATATTTACGGCTTCCGAATTAGATTTTCTTGCCCAAAATGGTATTTATCCAAATGAAAAGCAGGAAATAAGCGGTGAGCAGGTCTTTGATTTATATCTCGATTCCATTCATGATAAAGTAGAGTTTACGCAGCAGCAAATCAGAAAGAAAGTATTGCAGAGCCTCCTGTCAAAATATGTCTTCTCCATTTTTGCAAACAAAAAAATGGAGTGTAAGCTGGTCGCATTTTCTGATGTTGAAAAATCTGAATATGGTTATCAATATATTCAACGATGGCCTGATGTATATTCGGTTGAGCGCGGGTTAGATGCCAATAAATTAGTCGGAATAGAAGAAAGTCAATTTTTATAAACCATGAACATCAATGCAACCCTTATCAACCTTTACCATGTTTGCCCGCGGGAATGCTGGCTACATGCCAACGGCATCAATATGGAATCCACTTCCGACATTGTAGCCGATGGAAAATTGTTGCATGAAACCAGCTATCCGCAACGCTCTGAAAAATATGAGGAGATAGACCTTTCTGCCAATTTTTCGGGAATTGATTTGGCTGGGAAAGTAGATTTTTACGATGCTAAAAACAAGGTGATTCATGAAATCAAGCGCAGTAACAAGGTGGATACCGCACATCATTGGCAGGTAAAATTCTATTTGTGGTTGTTGGAGCTGAATCATATTGAAAATGCCAAAGGCCGATTGGAATATCCCAAATTGCGCCAGACGGACGAGGTTGTTTTGACTGACAAAGACCGGAAATATTTGGAGAAAATGGTATCGGAAATACCGAAAATCGTAGTGTCCGAAACCTGTCCGCCCCGCATCAACGGAAAAATATGCAAGAGCTGTAGCTATTATGATTTGTGTTACATTGATGAATTATGAAAAAATCCTACTACCTTTTCAATCCCGGGCGCATGAGCCGTAAGGACAACACGCTGAAATTCACTCCGGTAAACGAAGACGGCGAAGAAGGTCAGCCCCGTTACATTCCAGTGGAAGGAGTGGACAACCTGTATTGTTTCGGTGCGCTCGATGCCAATTCTGCCCTGTACAATTTTCTCGGAAAAGCGCAGATTAGCGTGCATTTTTTCGACTATTATGAGCATTATACCGGCAGTTTTCTCCCAAAAGAATACCTGTTGAGCGGACGTTTGTTGGTAGCGCAGACCGACCATTACGTAAAAGCGAAAAAGCGGCAGGTGCTGGCGCAGAAATTCATCGAAAGTGCCGCATTCAACATGCTCAAAAACCTGAAATATTATAATAATCGGGATAAAGACACGATGCCGCAAATGGAGAAAATCCAACTGCTGGCAGCACAGATTCCACAAACAACTCAGATTGACGAACTGATGGGCATTGAGGGTAATATACGCATGACGTATTACGAAGCGTTTGACCTGATTATCAATGATTTTGAAATGGGCAACCGCACCAAGCAACCACCGTCAAACGAGGTCAATGCGCTGATTTCATTCTGCAACATGATGTGCTACACGCTTTGCCTGGACCAGATTTACCACACGCAGCTCAATCCCACAATCAGTTACCTACACCAGCCCGGTGAGCGGCGTTTCTCGTTGTGCCTAGACTTGTCCGAAGTGTTTAAACCGATATTGGTAGACCGCATGATTTTCGCATTATTGAACAAGAAAATTGTTTCCAAATCAGATTTTGACCATCGGCTGAACAGTTGTTTGTTAAAGGAATCGGCGAAGAAAAAAGTGACAAAAGCCTGGGAAGAGCGGCTTTCCGAAACCATTAAACACCGCAGCCTGAAACGGAGTGTGAGTTACAGGCATTTGGTCAAGCTGGAATGTTATAAATTGGTCAAGCATATTCTGAATATGGAAGAGTACAAACCGTTTAAAGCGTGGTGGTAGCATGTATGTAATTTTAGTTTATGACGTGGGCGAAAAACGTGTCGGCAAAATGCTTAAATTGTGCCGACAATACCTGAACTGGATACAGAATTCCGTATTCGAAGGCGAGATAACCGATGTGAAACTGAAAGAACTTTTGTTCAAGGCCAAAGCAATCATAAACGAAGAAACCGACAGTGTAATAACTTTCAAAAGCCGGGAAGGCAAATGGCTTGAAAAACAGATAGTTGGGAAGGAAAAGAATGATTTGGACACGTTTCTGTAGTTGTCGAGGTCTTATTTATCGGTCGCCATACGCGGCATAAAGCTCTTTGACATATTGTAAAATGCTAAAAATCAGCATTTTAGTACCGTCGTCGAAGGCCGGGTGTTTTTATATAAATGTACATCGACGACTAGCGGCATTCTTTTAACTGAAAATTTCTGTTGTAAAACAGTGATTTTCAGTATTTTTGTTTCCCGTAATTAACGACTTTTAATCGCACCATTTTGGAATTGAAATTATGCTATTATATAATATGCCCGAAATTGGTTACGACTTTTAATCGCACCATTTTGGAATTGAAATATCTCTGGTTAGGTTTGCACCTCTTGTATCTCCGGCTTTTAATCGCACCATTTTGGAATTGAAATATTGTTTATGAAGCGTCTAAGAATTCGCCTGCAGCTTTTAATCGCACCATTTTGGAATTGAAATATTAGCACTATAACGGCCTTGATATATTAGTGCTAATCTTTTAATCGCACCATTTTGGAATTGAAATTTACTTTACAAGTAGTATTACCTACTACAGCTTATTCTTTTAATCGCACCATTTTGGAATTGAAATAATTTAGACACTAGTCTAAAGAACATGTCGAAGGAACTTTTAATCGCACCATTTTGGAATTGAAATTAACAAAAAATTTAGATTGTGAAATAATTATACAACCTTTTAATCGCACCATTTTGGAATTGAAATTATTTTGGTCGGCAAAATAATCGCACCAGATGCGCTGCTTTTAATCGCACCATTTTGGAATTGAAATGTAAGCTAGCTAGCGAACGTAGTGTAGCAGGCGAACTTTTAATCGCACCATTTTGGAATTGAAATCATGTCGGACAAAGATTGGATACAGGAAGTGTTTAGCTTTTAATCGCACCATTTTGGAATTGAAATTGCTGTTCTAACCTAAACGCCCAACCGTTTGCTCTTCCTTTTAATCGCACCATTTTGGAATTGAAATGTAAAACAGATATTGGACAAATATACCCGCACGGGTCTTTTAATCGCACCATTTTGGAATTGAAATTTTTCGATACATCTTTTGCATTAGAAATAACTCCACTTTTAATCGCACCATTTTGGAATTGAAATTGCGGTTTTACGCCAAAGTGTGCGAGTATAGATTCGCTTTTAATCGCACCATTTTGGAATTGAAATTTTCTGCGCAAATGGTAAACAACTAGTAAAATAATCGCTTTTAATCGCACCATTTTGGAATTGAAATGACCTTAAACGATGAGTTTATAGAATCAGACCCCCTTTTAATCGCACCATTTTGGAATTGAAATCTTGTCTGCAAAACTTCGCTAATCTGCACCGGGTTGGCTTTTAATCGCACCATTTTGGAATTGAAATTGAAAAGTTGGAAAGGCTTAATCTCTTTTCCTTCGCTTTTAATCGCACCATTTTGGAATTGAAATTGGCACGAACATTATCTATCTGTGCAGATTTTAAGCCTTTTAATCGCACCATTTTGGAATTGAAATGCGACAATCCGGGCATTTTCCGCATGGGAATGCGAAACTTTTAATCGCACCATTTTGGAATTGAAATTCGATACGCAGAGTGATGTGGAGGTTATTCGTAACCTTTTAATCGCACCATTTTGGAATTGAAATGTGTCTACACCATCCATGCCGCAGCTTAAAACACCACTTTTAATCGCACCATTTTGGAATTGAAATTAATATAAATGTTTAAATGTCAAAATGCTTTTTTTGTCTTTTAATCGCACCATTTTGGAATTGAAATAATGTAAGTGTAACAAAATGTGCAACAGGATACAGTCTTTTAATCGCACCATTTTGGAATTGAAATCAAGAACTAGGAAAAAGAGCGCAGAGCGATTTTTTCCCTTTTAATCGCACCATTTTGGAATTGAAATATCAGATGTGGAAGTTATTCGTAATGCAAATGCAAGCTTTTAATCGCACCATTTTGGAATTGAAATGAGTATCGCTATAATCCTAGTCGTATTTCTGGTCAGTCTTTTAATCGCACCATTTTGGAATTGAAATGAGCTCTGCCGAAACATGCGGTACCAGCTGGATTGTACTTTTAATCGCACCATTTTGGAATTGAAATTGTTTTGATCTGCAAAATAGTCTGTCCAGATCCTTTGCTTTTAATCGCACCATTTTGGAATTGAAATACAATGCATTGGAATCTTACCTTGTTTTTGCATAT
>JASGDY010000004.1:0-14986 GCA_047606825.1 Chitinophagaceae bacterium | reverse complement strand
GACGAGTAAAATATTGTTTATTAATGGGAGCAAGATATATGACCTATTAAGTTTTCTAAAACGCATAACCAGTAAGGGTTTATATTTCACACATAGGGCATAATTACCCAAACGATTAATAATTGCCTTCGGTTATTTAAATTCTCATTATTTGGTGTAATAGATAATATGAGTTTATCCGAGTTGTATTTTAAAAATTCATCAAATGAAATAGAGGATATGCAACTCCATGTATTGGAGACAATTTTTGATTATGTGGATAATCTGTCTAACGATTATGTTGCTGAAAATTTACTTTTTGAGAATCTTATTAATGAACTATACTCGTTAATAAATGTTAAAGAATGGCATCTTGATTGCCTACCCATTCAAATAGTAAAAATATTATATTCATACTATTATGCAAAAGATTCTTTGTGTGCATTAGTCGAGTTGTATAAGTCATCAATTAACAAATGCCCAAATAAAATTAGGTATAGAATAGATTCTATTATTAATAGTTTAGTAATTTAGTTCGTATTGTTCATCCCGAAACTATTGTCATTATTTAGTTTAATTAAACAAAATACGTATTATGTATTGCTCCAATCAATATATATCATATACACCACAATAATAATATATAAATGAAAAATACGAAAATGAAATTTCTTATATTTTTTCCTTTATTAGTGATATCTGTCAATGAGGCAGTGGCTCAAAAGGAAATCATATTAGGCTCTCATGCCCATAAAGGACATAGTAATACAACTATCGCAAAAGGTGAGGGCATTGGTATGAAATTAAAAGCAGGTAAAAAAGGAGTGACAATTCAATCATTAAATATAAATCTGATTGAGCAGCATCCAGATTCTGTGCGTTTTTATGTTAGGATTTTTCCTATGGACGGAAAATCGTTGGGAAATAATATTGGTCCAGATAAGGTTTTTACTGCAAGCCTGAAAGACAATCATATATACGTTAGCCTTACAGATTATCATATAACTGTTAGAGGGGATTTTGTTGTAGGGGTAGAGTGGTCGGCTAATGCAAATGGCTCGGTAAATACAATTAGTTTTCATACTGGCGTGTTGAAAAAAGGTATCTACTACAAAGAAACTGATGATCCTCGATGGAAAAAAATACCTTTTTTCGGGTTTGATATTGAATTAAGAGGGATAGAGGACACATTATAAATTTTGCAACTATCATCAATAAAAAACAAGTATAATGAAAACTTCAATTAAATCATTCTCCGATTGTTCGTCTTTTGAGATAGATAAAGACGAATCCGAAATATTGTTCGGAGGCTTTCGCGAATACATCCCGCCTATTTACGAAGAAAAGCAAGAGCGTGTTTCTTTTAATCCTATTCAAAATTTATTTTCTGACAACATAAAAAATCCCGATGATGAAAAAGCTAAAAAAGATTAAGCGGTGGTTTGTCAAGACCAAAGTCCAAGATTTGAAAAACAGCAGCAAACTTGATGCGATTAAACCAGATGTGTCCAAGGACAAAATTGAAAATGCTGATGTCATCCAAGGTGGTGCTCAGAAGGATACAGAAGATACCACTGTCGACCCCCAATGGCCGATTACGCATTAGCCGTTGTCAGGTGCATGGCTATTGCTAACGGATTGTATGTACTTTTTATGAAACAGAACCGGAAATATCGTTTTTACAAACAGTTGGACTATATGGACTGCGGCCCGACATGCCTTCGGATGGTTGCCTCTTATTTTGGGGTAGAATATTCGCTGGACTTTCTGAGGGCTAAATCCTACATTACCCAAAACGGGGTAAGCCTTTTGGGGTTGGGCGATGCTGCAGAACGTATTGGGTTCAAGACAATGGCCGTCAAGCTGACCTTTGAACAGTTGGAAGCACAAGCACCGCTGCCCTGTATCCTTCACTGGAACCAGGAGCATTATGTTGTCCTTTACCATATCACAAAGAAAGGAGTCTGGAACAAATCGCCTAAAATTGTGGTGGCTGACCCGGGGCATACCCTTGTGTCCGTCTCCAGGGACGTATTTGAGAAATGCTGGATCAGTACGTCAGACAAGAAAGGTGTGGCTTTGTTGCTGGAGCCCACCCACCAGTTCTACGACAAGCAGGAAGGAGCGGCGGAAGGCACGAACAGTTTTCGTTTCTTATTTGGGTACCTAAAACCATTCAAGAAATATTTTGCACAGTTGGTTTTGGGAATGGTGCTTGCCAGTCTTATCAGCCTGTGTTTTCCGTTTCTGACCCAGAGCCTTGTTGACTTTGGTATCAGCAACAAAAAGGTTGGCTTTGTACACCTCGTCTTGCTGTCCCAGCTTTTGCTGTTTACGGGAAGCATCGCCGTCGATATCATCAGGAACTGGATATTGCTGCATGTGAGCACGAGGATTAGCGTAAGCATTATTTCCAACTTTCTCATCAAACTGATGAAGTTGCCCATCAACTTCTTTGAATCCAAGAATGTCGGAGACATTACCCAGCGCATCAACGACCACCGCCGGGTGGAGTCCTTTCTTACCGGCTCTACCTTGTCCACCTTGTTTTCCATTATCAACTTGGTGGTATTTTCTTTTATCCTTGGGATATATAACTGGAAGCTGTTGCTGGTGTTTATCGTTGGAAGTGCTGTTTCTATTTTTTGGGTAACGATATTTTTGAAGAAACGCCGAAGCATCGACTACAACAGGTTTCAGCGTTCCCGGGAAAACCAGAACAGCCTGTATGAAATCGTTACGGGGATGCAGGAAATCAAGCTGTACAACAACCAGCGTTCCAGACGTTGGGAATGGGAACGGATACAGGCCAAACTTTTCAAAATCAACATCAAGAGCCTTGCACTGGAACAATATCAGGACGTTGGTTCCTCCTTTTTTACACAGTTCAAGAACATATTGATCAGCTACTTGGCAGCCAGGCTGGTCATCGAGCAGCAGATAAGCCTTGGCGTCATGTTGAGCATTTCCTATATCATTGGACAGTTGAACAGCCCATTGGACCAGATATTGGGTTTTGTGCGCAGCGTGCAGGATGCCCGTATCAGCCTAGACCGACTGAACGAAATACACAGGCGGAAAGAGGAAGAGGACGAATCCCCAGGAACGGAAAATCCAGAAAGTGCAGACAGTAGCTCGGAAGGTCTTATGCTGAACCGCCACCTGTTTTACCGGGAATCCTTAAGGAGCAACGATCTTGGAATCCAGATCAACAACCTCAATTTCCGCTATGGACACCCTAAAAGTCCCTTGGTGTTGAAGAACATCAATCTCCATATCCCGAAGGGTAAGATAACGGCTATCGTAGGAGCGAGCGGAAGTGGAAAGACTACTTTGTTGAAGCTCCTGTTGAAGTTCTACCCTATAGAGGATGGAGAAATACTCGTGGACGGTGTCAATATCAATGAACTATCGGCACAAGACTGGAGAAACCAGGTGGGGACGGTCATGCAGGACGGCTATATCTTTTCCGATTCTATCGCCAGAAACATCGCGATGGACGGAGAAAAGGTGGACGAGGACAAGATGTCGAATGCGGTACATGTTGCCAACTTACAGGAATACCTTGCCAAGCTGCCCCTGGGCTATGCCACCCGGATAGGGAATACAGGATCGGGCATGAGCGGCGGACAGAAGCAAAGGCTGTTCATAGCCCGTGCCGTGTACAAGAACTCGGACTATCTTTTTTTTGACGAAGCTACTAGTGCGCTCGATGCCAACAACGAACGGGTCATCATGGACAACCTTGGTGCGTTTTACGTGGGAAAAACCGTTGTCGTCATTGCGCACAGACTAAGCACGGTCAAAAACGCAGACCAGATCATCGTCATGCGCAACGGTGAAATCATAGAGGAGGGGTCCCACACGGAGTTGACCAAGAGCCGCGGCTATTACTATGAACTTGTTAAAAACCAACTGGAGCTTGGTGCGGCTTGATTTCCAATAGGATAATCATCATACAACCAATCCATATAACTGGTTGACAGTTTTTGGGTTTCGATTTTTGACTTTTAATTTTATACAATATGCCGTCCATTATAAGGAATGCCACACAGGAAGCCAGAAGCGAGGAGATGGAGGAAATCATTGGTATTGTACCACATTGGATAATACGGTGGGGCATTGCGGTACTGTTCCTCGTGGCTATCCTTGGGCTGGTAATATCCAATATCATCAAGTATCCCGAAACGGTCAACTGTAGCGTTACGGTCATGTCCAAAGACCAGCCCGGAAAAGTAAACTTGAAAAAAAACGACCCCAATATGGTGTTCAGGTTCTTGGTGGACGACGGGTCAGTCGTAAAGCCCGGGGATACGCTGCTCACCGTCACTAATCAGGCTACCGGGAAGGTAAGCCCAACGATAACGCCCATGTCCGGCACTATCTACTTTACGACAGGGAACAGTCAGGCCGATGCCCTTAACCAGACGATATGGGTCGTGCCGCCGTCCTCCCTACCTGTCGTTAAAATAAACTACAGTGACCTTGGTGCGGGCAATGTCAAAGTCGGGCAGGAAGTGAAAATCAGCCTTGACGACTTTCCGGAAAACGAATACGGTTTTGTGACTGGCAAGGTGCAGAAGATACTGCCCATGCAGATTCAGGACAGCCACGAAGCGGTCATTGCCGTGGACTCTAACCAATTGATAACGTCTTTAAAGAAAAAATTGCCTGTTCTGCCCATCATGAAGGGCAACGGCGAAATACACCTGTCGAACAAGAGCATATTCAGGCGTATCGTTGGCAGCATTCTTTGAACGTTGTGATACTAATGCGAACAAGGGTTGAGCAATATGTGCCGATCCGCGGCGGTTCTCTATCCGATGCTGACAAATTTAAACCGGAATAAATTCCGTTGCTACAATATGGACCGACGCGCCGCGGCGGGTCTGGTACGTTGCATGATGATGCGTATTTCAACCTTGATTTCCAACTTTGCAGCATCCCGAATTTCCATCGTATAAAGCCGTAGGCTTGCGTCATTTTGTAGCAACGGAATTTATTCCGTTGTAACGACGAGTGAAAGGGAGAGTTCCATAGGAAGGTGCATATAAAGTTGCATTCCAACCTTTGGATTCGCATTACTTAAGTGCTAAATACTTATCAGAGATTAACCAACCCGGAAAATAGAACATTATCGCATTGGACATAGATATTCAAGATAGGTGCATGGTGCGTGAGCCGCTGTTCCCCATAGGAAAACTCTTTTCGGTGGGCAGGGAAAATGATCCTAGGACAAAGACCTTAGACGAACTTATACAGGAGTTCCTCGCGGATACGCATTTTATGGAAGGGCTCTATTGGAGCTCCAGCGAACTATATCAGGAAGTGGTCAAATATCGGGAAGGCAAATTGTCCCAACACAAACAGGCCCGGCTTGAAAAGACCCTATTAAAGTATATCATCCGGTCTTGTATGCGCTGTACGCCTTTTGGTGTTCTTGCAGGCGTTTACACCGCTTCTTTTTCCCTTGGAGGCAAGTCGTGCACCGACAACCGAAAACTGGTAAGGCATACAAGGGTTGACATGGCTTTTTGGTGCCAGTTGCTTGACAATGTGGTGTGTGGCGATAGCATAAGGAAATTGTTGGGTTACTATATCAACAACACGGTATACAAACACGACAACCAGTACAGGTATATAGAACCGATTGTCAATCCCGCAGGAAAGATAGGTTATGAGATAAGCGCGATGAAATGTTTTCCTTTTCTGTCTAAATTGCTCCAAAATGGAAAACGCGGGATGGTCAATTATGCCTCTCTAAAAAATCTGCTGCATGGGGAAGGTGTAAAGGACGATGCGGAGGTCACCGAGATATTCAATGTACTTGTCCAGAACAAAATATTGATGCCCGAAACGGAATCCCAGTTGACCAGTTCCAATGATTACGACAGGGGCAAACGGATTTTGTTACGTCTCGCAGAGCAAAGCGGCAACGAAAGTATAATTGAATCCAAGGTCAACGTACTACGAAAGACGGACAATGTGTTGCAAATATTGGATGGGAATGCGGTAGGGGCTGTTTCATTGGATATGCTTCAAAATCTGTGTCAAACTATTGCCAGAGAGATGCCCCATTTGCCATCGGAATCCCTTTTCCACAATGATCTGGAGGTCATCTACAGCGACATGGTTGTGTCCCAGTCGGTCCGTACTTCCATTGGCAACGCCGTTGCAACAATGTATAGCATAGCCAGCCCGGAGGATGCTGATAGTCTGTGGACATCCTTTCAAAAAGTGTTTGAGGAGCGTTATGGCACCGAGGAGATACCGTTGACGACACTTTTGGATCCGGACATGGGTATTGGTTTTCCCGCCAGCGAATCGATCGGATCAGGTTACAATGCCTTGCAAAGAAAGCCAAAGTCCAACGCAATACATGATTACCTAAGAAGGGAACTGGAACGGATATGTTTTACGGAAACGAAGGGGCTTCCCGTCATAAAACTGGAACAAAACACTGCTGGAAAACACATTATACAGTCGGAAAGCAATGTTCCGTTTTCCGTTTTTGCCAGTATCTACCCAGGCGGAACGATCGTCATACACAGCATTGGAGGGGCTAACGCTACTGCGTTGTTGGGGCGTTTTGGCTATGTCAACGAGGAATGCCAAAGGTTGTGTGAATCTGTAGCGGCATTGGAGACTTTCCCCGCTTCCGACCATATCGTCGCAGAAGTGGTCCATCTTCCGGGAAGTGCCCGGCTCGGTAATATAGCCAGACGGCTTCCCCTGTCAGAATATGAAATTCCGCTGTTGAGCCCGTCTTCCAAACCGTTTGCTTTTCAGGTCACGTTGGAAGACCTGATGGTTTCCATTCGCAACAACAAGGTCGTATTGCGATCAAAAAGACTGAACAAGAAAGTTGTTCCCAGGTTGTCCAATGCACACAATTACCTTAAAAGCGACATTCCTGCCTATAAATTTCTCTGTACAGTCGCCCAACAGGAATCTTTGCCCAGTCTCGGGGTACGGTGGGACGGCAGTTTCGGAAACTATACCATTCTGCCCCGAGTGGAGGCCGCAGGTGTCATTGTCTCAAGGGCAGAGTGGCGGATTGGTAAGGAGAGCCGCACTTCCGTATTGAAATCCAGTAACCCCACCGTCACGTTGCGGTCTGAGCTAAATAGGCTCAAGGTTCCTCGCTTTGCCTTGTTGGTACAGGGTGACAACGAGCTGTTGCTTGACCTTGTCAATGACCTTTATCTCGAACTGCTGTTGGACGAAATCCGAAAGTCGGAATTAGTCAGGCTGTGCGAGTGGCCAGAGCCGATGGCAGATAGCTTGTCCAACTATCGATATGTAAGGCAGGTAGTAGTACCCATGTCCATGGGACAGCTTCCTGTCAACCGCTCATCGATGTTGCCAGCCATGCCCGGTAAGGAAATCAAAGTGGCAAGAAGTTTTCCCCCTGGTTCGGAATGGGTATATTTCAAAATCTACTTAAGTGCGAATGATGCCGACGATGTACTTGTGCGGCATATCTATCCTATATTGCAGTCCCTGGAGAAATCAGGACAGGTCTTGCAATATTTTTTTCTAAGGTACAACGATCCGCACCACCATATCCGGTTAAGGTTGCAGCTAAAACAGCATTTTACGCCAGAGGAATGGGGGGCGGTCGTCGTTAAGCTGACAACCAAGCTGGGGAAGCTCAAAGCTCAGGACAAATTATGGAAATGGCAGTTGGACTGCTATGAGCGCGAACTCGAAAGATATGGTCTTGCCACTATCGAAGCCACGGAACAGGCTTTCCATACGGACAGCCTCGCCATCTTGCACTTGTTGAAAAAAAGAAGAAAGGAGGACATACCTTCCATATTCAACGGCGTTATTTTGGTGGATGCTTGGCTCGACGTATTTTCGCTGGGTATAGAGGAGAAAATACGGTTTTGCAGACAGCGTATCGATGCTTTTCTGGCTGAGTTTGGGAAAGAGGCAAAATATGGCTGCGAAGTGGAGATTCGCCAAAACGGCTGGATACACCTACTCGCCCGCTATTGCTCGAAAAAGACAGGCGTGGAAAAACTTTATCGCAAGATAGATGCCTGTAAGTTGCGAACGGAAAACCTCGCAGACTATATCCATATCAGCCTTAACCGCTGGTACACCGACGGACAGAGAATGGAGGAATTCCGTACATTTATCCTTGCCGGGAAATATTATGCGTTTATGCTTAACGACAAGAACAAAAAACAATGAGTCTATTTAACAAGGACAGGAAACCTTTTCTGCAAAGGGTGGTGGACTTTGATGTCGAAAGCCGCTATACTCCCAAGGTTCGTGTCTTGTGTCATGTTTTGTTGTGGGGAGCTATTGGGCTTTTAAGCGTGCTTTCTTATTTAAGGTCATTTAGTTTCGGCAATGCATCTTTGTTTGCATTGCGAAACATTGCTTGCGATATAATCTTCTTTTATTTTTTCTTCTATTATGTTGTTGTATTATTGTTGGACAAGAATCATTTCCTTTTATTTTTTGTGGGAACAATAATTGCTATATATCTATGGATTTTGTCTAATTATTGTATTGTTAAGATGTTTGATATTTTTATTTCTAATGAAAATAAGCCTTTACATAATGAATTTCATTCTTATGCTCAAAAAGATATATTTTTTATTATATCATTACGGTCGTTCTCATCTCAATTGTTTGTAGTATTAAGTTTTGTGTCTGTTCCTTCTTTTATAAAAATAGTCTTCGATATTACAAAACATTATTCTCGTTCCATAAAAGAAAGAGAACGAAATCAAGAGCTTGAAATAGAAAAAATAGACTTAGAAAAGGACTTTCTACTATTGCAACTTAATCCTCATTTTTTGTTCAATACGTTCAACAACCTGTATGCATTGGCTATAAAACAATCTCCAGAACTTCCCCCAATACTGGAAAGATTGTCGGATATTATGCGATATACCGTGTATGAGGTAAAGTCGGAAAAGGTTTCGCTACTGTCAGAGATTGATTTTATAGAGAACTATATATCTTTGGAAAGGTTGCGTCATTCGGATAATTGCGACATACAACTCATCTTGAATGAAGATATTTCTTCTGATTTGTTGGTTGCCCCTTTGTTGTTTTTTCCTTTTGTTGAAAACGCCTTCAAGTATGGCTTGAAATCTGACTGTAAGTTTATAAGAATTTATTTTTTCTATATGGATGATGAGATTCTATTTAGGATAGAAAATGATATTCTGACGGATTATAAAAAAGAAGGCAATAGTTACAGTGGAGTGGGCATTCAAAATGTAAAAAAGCGTTTGGAACTATTATATAAAAACAAATATAGATTAGATATAACAAATGTTGAAAACATATTTATAGTCGATTTTCGGATACAAATAAGATGAGTTTTTCGTTATTTTGGGTTGTTTTGGATAAAAAACAGGTTGTTTTCCTAAATTGTTTTAGCATAGTTGAGCGTGTCCTTAATTTAGCTAAAATTATAATTATGAAATCTTATTCAAAACGCAATTTTATCGTCGAAACGATTATGAATGGTTTGAAAAAAAGTTGTATTAAACAACTGTCAGTGAAAGTTAATGAGGTTGTTCGCTACAATCGGATTACCGAAATCGACCCAGATACGAACACTGCTACTACTTCGGAGAAGACTGGTACTTCATTCATCATTACTATGGGTATTTGATTTGGCTAACATCAAGCTCTCCACATGGATTGTCGAAGACGAGCCGTTGGCGTTGGCTATGCTCAAGAGCTATGTCGATAAGACCGAGATGCTTGAACTGTCCATGGTATTCAATAGCCCGTCCGACTTGGCACTCGCATTAGACAACAATAGGGTAGCCGACTTGGTTTTTATGGACCTGAACATCGGCAATGGCAAAGCGTTGGACTGCATCCCTGTCGTCCAAAGGCATTGTCGTTTTTTGATAATTACGACAGCATATTTCCCCGCTGTGGTGCGGCGTGAGCTAGACATAGACTGGCGTGGCATTGGATTCCTGCACAAGCCATTCTCCTACCGGACATTTTTGTCCGAAGTGGAAAGGCTTGTCAGGGAAGGCCCTGCTGAACCGGATATAGGACATGTTTAATCCTCTCTTATGTTCAACCGCTGGTAGAGTTCTGGTTTACGTGGTTTGGCGACAGGCAGTTCTTCTCCGGTGTTGAGTACAATGGTGTTTCCAAAGAGTTTCCGGATATTTTGGAGCGGGACGATATAGGAGGTATGTATGCGGTAGAAAAGGTCTTTGGGCAATAGCTCCTCCATTGCCTTCATGGTGGAGTGCTGCTCCACGCTGGTGCCGTCATGGAGGTGTATCTTGACATAATCGTCCTTTGTTTCGATATAGCGTATTTCCGACAACCGCACCCGGTGTAGCGTGCCGTCCATCCTAAAGAACAAGTCCTCTTCCGCTACATAGTCCCGTTCATTCGGTGGGTTGTTGATAATGGATTCGGCTCGCTGCACCGCTTTCAGGAAACGCGCAAGGGTGACGGGTTTTCTGATATAATCGATTGCCCCGACCTCAAATCCATCGATCGCATACTCTTGATATGCCGTGGTAAATATGAAGTAAGGGGCATTCTTCAAGGATTTGACCAAGTCCATGCCGCTGAGTGCCGGCATCTCTATGTCGCTGAATGCGAGGTCTATTTTATGGCTTTGTAGGTAACTGAACGCTTCTGCACCGTTGTCAAACTGTTGCAGTATCTCCAGATTGGGCGTGTTGCCAATGTATGTAGTCAACAACTCACGCGCCAACGGTTCGTCCTCTACAATAATACATTTTATTTTAGTGTCCATAAGCGAATGTATAATTGGTCTGTTTTCAGAAATAATGATGGTGGGGATGCCATGCAACTAAATAGCAAGCCGCACCAACAGCAATGCCAATAAATAATGCTCGAAGTTAAGGTACTTCCTTAGGTTTTCCATGGCGCGGCAGAAATGGTTTTCGACCGTGGATACCGAAAGTCCCAGGACTTTGGCAATCTCGGTATGTTTAAGTCCTTTTTCGTTATGGAGGAGATACACTTCGCGCTGACGCGGAGGCAGCCGCTCAACAGAAGCTTTCAGTCGTGTTTCGATTTCCTTTTGCAGTAGGGGAGCGTCTGCGGCAGGTGTTTTGTTTTCCGGCGTAATGCCCAGCTCCTGTTGCAAAAGAAAGGTCTTGGCAAAACCCCGTGCGTGGTCTATGTTGAAATTGTGGATCATTTTGTACAGATAACTGCCAAACACGTCTTTGTCGTACAGAAGCGTGCGCCGTTCCCATATTTTGTAGAATACTTCCTGCACCAGGTCTTTGGCCTCGTCTTCTGACCCGGACAGCCGATACGCAAACCCGAAAAGTTTGTCCTTGTAACGGTTGTAGAGTTCCACAAAAGCACTCTCGTTACTTTTTGCAAGCATCTGGAACAACTCCTTGTCCGAATATTGGAAATAACTATTCATACGGCCTGTAGTAATTAAGCATTGTAAAATTAGGAAGAAAAAAACATATCACGGCTCTGTTGTACACATTTCAGATTTTCGCTGGCGGGTGGAGACACCACGCCAGTAGAGCCACGAGCCGTTTAAGGTGCGTCAAGGCTTAATGTCCCTTAATTCCTTAATGGTTTCATCTTTCCCAACAATAAGAAGTTAAGGAGAGCCAAGGCTTAATGTCCCTTAATCCCTTAATGGTTCATCTTTCCAACATTAAGAAGTTAAGGGTAGTTAAGGCTTAATGTCCCTTAATTCCTTAATGGTTCATCTTTCCCCAACATTAAGAAGTTAAGGAGAGTGAAGGCTTAATGTCCCTTAATCCTCAATACCGTCCGCCGTTTTCTGCGGTTTTTTTCCGAAATTTGCACTAATACGCTCAAAATCCGCGAACATGGTTCCAGAAAAATATCAGCAGTTTATCCATCGTGTTTCATCGCTCATTCCCAAGGAAAGATTGGTGACAGACCCTTTAAAAATATTGGCGTATGGGACGGACGCGAGTTTTTACCGCTTGCTGCCGCAGGTGGTGGTGCAGGTGCACGACGAAGCGGAAGTGGTGAAAGTGCTGGAAGAAGCCGTAGCGTTGGAACTTCCCGTAACGTTCCGTGCCGCCGGGACGAGCCTTTCGGGGCAGGCCATCAGCGATTCCATATTGGTCGTAGCGTCGCACAAATGGCGGGAGTACGAGATTTTGGATGCGGATGGTTTGCGTGTGAAATACCAACCTGGAATGGTCGGTGCACGTGCCAATATCGTGTTGAAGCCCTACGGACGCAAAATCGGTCCCGACCCGGCGTCGCTCAATTCGGCGATGATTGGCGGTATTGCCGCCAACAACGCAAGCGGTATGTGTTGCGGTAATGCGCAAAACACCTACCAGACGATTGCCGACATCCGTATCGTACTGTATGACGGAACGGTATTGGACACGGCCGACGCGGAAAGCCGCAAAGCCTTTGCAGACAAGCATTCCGACATATTGAAAGAAATAAATGAACTCAGAAAAAGCATCGTTTCGGATACCGTTTTGTACGAACGTATCCAGCGAAAATTTAAGATAAAAAACACGACGGGTTACAGCATCAATGCTTTGGTGGACTACGAAGACCCAATTGAAATCATCAAGCACCTGATGGTCGGCAGCGAAGGGTCGCTGGCATTTATTTCCAATATCACGTACAACACGGTGGTGGACGAGCCCTTCAAATCCTGTGCACTGTTGATTTTCAACACGATTGAGGAGGCATGCAACGCAGTTCCTTTTTTGAGTAAAAGTCCTGCGGCGGCTGTGGAATTGTTGGACCGCGAAAGTATCCATTCCGTGGAACACCATCCGATGGCGCCGGACTATTTCAAGACCTTGCCGGAATCGGCTTGCGTGCTGTTGGTCGAGTGTCAGGCGAGTACCGAGGACGGACGGTTGGAAAAACAGGACGCTGTCCGCCAAGCGATTGTGGAAGTGCCGACAGCGTTTCCCTTTGAATTTGTCGCGGCGGAAAAAGACCCGAAAAGATACAGTTTCAACTGGCAGGCGCGCAAAGGGCTTTTGCCTTCCGTTGGCGGTCTGCGCAAGACCGGGACGACCTGCCTTATCGAGGACGTCGCAGTGCCCGTGGAAAACCTTGCGGCGGCTTGTATCGGCTTGAAAGCGTTGTTTAAAAAATACGACTATAAAGATGCGGTGCTTTTTGGCCATGCGTTGGCGGGCAACCTGCACTTGGTGTTTTCGCAGGATTTTGCCGATCCGAAAGAGGTGGAACGATACGCGCACCTGATGGACGAACTCGCCGAGTTGATTGCTGTTCAGTTTGGCGGCTCTCTCAAGGCGGAACATGGCACGGGCCGCAACATGGCGCCTTTTGTGTTGAAGGAATGGGGCGATGCGGCGTACAACACCATGCTGCGCATCAAGCAGATTTTTGACCCGAAACATTTGCTCAATCCGGGTGTCATCATCAACAGCAATCCGAAGATACACCTCGAAAACCTCAAACCGCTGCCCGCCAGCAATCCGATTGTGGACAAGTGCATGGAATGTGGTTTTTGCGAATCCAGTTGCGTTTCCGAAGGCTTGACGCTTTCGCCGCGACAGCGTATCGTCGTCGGCCGCGAAATCGAAAGACTCAAGGAAACAGGCGAAAATCCCGAACGTCTCCGCCTCTTGCAAAAAGAATCGCTGTACAATGTGGACGAGACCTGTGCGACCGACGGACTTTGTGCCCTGGCTTGTCCGGTTGACATTGACACGGGCAAATATGTAAAGGATTTGCGCCATGCATCCCATTCGGACAAAGCGGAAAAAACGGCAGACAAATTAGCCGAAAAAATGGCGACCATCACTGCCGGAATGCGCGGTGCGCTTAATGTTGTCGGTGGTTTCCAGTCTGTATCTGGAGACAAAATCATGGGTGCCATAGCTGGCGGATTACGTAAACTCTCCGGCGGAAAAATCCCCAAATGGAATCCCTATATGCCTAAAGGCGGTGCCAAAATCATACACGAAATCGTCAATCCTGGACAGAAAAACAAGGTCGTCTATTTTGCCTCCTGCATCAACCGCGGCATGGGGAATGCGAAAGGCTACAAGAGCAATGACCTAAAACTCGTGGACCTGACGGAAAAACTGTTGGCCAAAGCAGGTTTTACCATTTGCTATCCCGACGGCATCAACGGATTGTGTTGTGGAATGCCCTTTAGCAGCAAGGGTTTCAAGGAAGAAGGGCAAAAGGTTGCGGACAGGCTGGAAGCCGCGCTGATGCAGGCAACCGACAACGGAAAATATCCTGTATTGTACGATATGAGTTCCTGCTTTTATACTTCACATGAATATTTCGCCAACAACAAATACCTGAAAATCTACGACCCGATACAGTTCGTATTGGAGTTTGTCATGCCCAAACTACAAGTCACCCAACCACGCGAATCCATTACTGTTTTCCCCGTGTGTTCCGCCAAGAAAATCGGCATGGTCGATGGTCTGGTGCAGCTCTCCAAAATGTGCGCGCACAACGTCAAGCTCGTTGACACCAACTGTTGCGGATTTGCGGGTGACCGCGGTTTCACGTTCCCTGAACTCAATGCGCACGGACAACGCCACCTGCAAGAACAGATTCCCGTTGGCTGTGCGGAAGGCTATTCGACCAACCGTCCCTGCGAAATCGGGATGAGCGAGTATAGCGGTATTTCGTTTAAGTCGATTTTCTATTTGGTGGATGAGGTGACGGGATGATTTTCTCTGCTGTCTCAAGTCACGCTGCGTAACTTGTGCGAGCAGAGAAATGGGAAACGTAGCCGACAAAATTGACCTACCACCATCGGAACATACCGTGTTGTGCATCAGTGTCAAGACGTCGCGCATAGGTTTCAATGGTTGTTTCCTAAAGCCTTTGGAGGAGTGCAAGGTATTGTCTGAGACAACTTCGTTTAGTTATTTAACGTGAGTTCTCGATAAGGTAGTATGTATTTTGGAATCGACCTTATTGAATTAACGTTAAGAAAATCAAAGAAATAAGTCGATAGAAATAAAAGTTGTCTGAACGTAGCGAAGCGGAGTGAGTT
>JASGDY010000003.1:0-44428 GCA_047606825.1 Chitinophagaceae bacterium | reverse complement strand
TGGACGTACCCGCCAATAACAACCTAGCGGGAGCAATCAGGCTGGAGGTTGTAAGCGGACAAGGCTGTCGCAATGACACAACGAAGACGATTACAATCCTAAATACACCTGTCGTTACATTACAGGACTCCACCCTCTTGTGCGCCGGTGATTCCATCCGGGTACAGGCCACGTCAGACGGACGTTTCCTCTGGACTTCCCATGAAAAAATGATGGGCGCAACAACCGCTACATCCATTTTGTTTCCCAGCACTAGTACCTATTACTATGTATCAGTCACGGGCGACAACCAATGTACCGGCAAGGACAGCATCTGGGTACAGGTTGACCTCCCGATAGGAGTTTCGTTCAAGGACATTTACAAAGGCTGCATAAGCGACACCTCGGCGGTACAGATACAAGTAAAAACCATGCAGCCTGCAACATTTACATGGACTGCATCACCGTTGGACGACAGTATTGGAGACGACACAACCGCCACAATTTTTGTAAAACCTTTCCAAACGACCAATTACCATTTTGTAGCCAAAAGCAGGAATGTATGCCCGGACGAGACAGGAAACATTCTCCTGCAATATGGCACGGTTCCCGTCATAAAGTTCCCGTCCAGAATCATCGCCCAGCCGGCAGGCACGATATTTACACTTAATCCCCTAGTCGGCAACTTGAACGGTAAAACCCAATACACATGGTCGCCAGGATATAATATGTACAATAGATTTGTCAAAAATCCAAGCGTTGTTGCTGACAAGGACATTACCTACACGTTGAATCTATTGGACGAATATGGATGTACAGCTTCGGACTCGGTCACAATCAAGGTATTATGTAATGGAGGCAAAATATTGATGGCCAATGCGTTCACCCCCAATGGAGATGGCAGAAACGACCGTTTCTATGTAACAGGATATGGTATCAAAAAAGTGACGCACCTGGCAATCATAGACAGATGGGGCAAAAAAATATTTGAGAAAAACAACATTGCAGCAAACGACCCCAGCAAAGGTTGGGACGGCAACAGCAACGGAAAACCAGCCGCCACCGGGACTTATCTGTACCTAGCCGAAATTGAATGTGCCGAAGGAAACAGGATTCCCTTGCAAGGAAGCGTAGTTTTAATTAGATGAAACATAACATTTAGTAATATCCAAACGTTAATAGAGCTTTGATGTGATTTTTTTGTACACCACATTTTTAAGATGCGCATGCACAATGGCAAAAATTAAAATATCATTGACGGAAATATGTGGCCTACTTGTCCTACTGTGTTGTTCAAACGCGTATGGGCAACAGCCTTCGTTTTCAATGCAAGTATCCAATGAAACCGTCACGGGAGCATGTCCCGGTATCGGTATCACGTTTACCAACACTTCTACGGTGTCAGCCGACAAGCTGAAATGGGATTTTGGGGACAACTATACGGCCACTAATATCAGTTCTATCGCACATAGCTATACAACAAGCGGTACCTATACGGTCACGCTTACCAATACCGAGACTCAGGCATCCGCATCACAGACTATTACAATATGGAGCAATCCGACAGCCAAGTTCACGATATCGGACAGCGTAGCCTGTACCGGTATCAATATCACCTTCCAAAGCAATTCAACTCCCGGCAGTAGCGACATCAAGCTCTATTCCTGGACTTTCGGCGACGGCAACGTAGAGCCTTACAATACCTCTTCCAGCACGGCTTATGCTTACACCACAGCAGGGACATTTATACCTATACTGACAGTCCGGGACAACAACGGATGCTCGGGTACCAGCGCGTCCGACAAAACCATTAAAATCAACGGAACACCCATAACAAGCAACTTTCTGGCCAACAACTCGAATTTCTATAGCTGTACCAATACCATTACATTTGAAAATACCACAAACGAAGCAGGGGTGGACAATGTCGCCTACCAATGGGACTTTGGGGACAACACGACCAGCACGGAAAAATCGCCTGGCGCGCACACCTATTCCCAAAAGGGCGTCTACACGGTGTCCCTCACGGCAAGCTATGCCGGTGTGAGCGGCTGTATTCCCACATTCTCCAAGAAGGTCTATATCGGTACACCTACGATAACAATGGACGCGCCGACCGAGATCTGTGCCGGCAGCACCTTAGACCTGTCCGCCAGTGCCGACATCAGTGGCTTCATCTCTTCCGCCAGCGATGTAACGTGGAATCTGTCGGGAGGGACACTCAACAGTGACAGTACCACGGCGACATTTGGGACAACGGGAACGGCTACGCTGACCGCAACCAACAAAAACGGATGCCCCGTAACAACAACGACAAAAATAAACATATTGGAACGCCCTGCCATTACCCTCTCCGTCTCACCCAGTACCGGCATCTGCATAGAAACGAATGTATTGGCAACCGTAGATCTGACAAACTCCGTGGAAGCTACCTCATACCTGTGGGCTCCTGAAGGTATCAATGGTTCAACACAGACAACGACGAGCACCAACAGCTACACTTTCCAATACCCAAATGCCGGAACTTACAATTATGCAGTAACGGTCACAGGGGACAACGGGTGTACGTCGACCGAGACAACCTCGCTCAATGTGCTCGATGAGTGTATCGACAATGGTTACGGATCGGCCTACAACCCGATTTTTTCGTTTAAAAGTGTCAGCTGTAGCGACAAATACACTATTGTCATAACAAACAAAGAATCCGACAAAACTGTGGCCTATTGGCAGATAGGAGACAACACCTACCCTGCGGAAGGAGGCTCGGCTACCATATCGCTATCGCCGGCCGTAAAGGGAACAGTGTACTTGGTCAGCACTTATTATACGGACGGCACATCGGACCTCAACAGACAGATTACCATCATCGACGAAACTGCCGCCTTTACCATCGTGAACAATGCCAACGAAGACAATACGCTCTATTGCACCAACAACGCATTCACTTTTGCAACAAAAGACATCGACCTAAACAATATAGCGAGCTATAGCTGGACAATACTGGACGCGCAAAACAATGTGGTAAAAACCAGCACATCCCGACAATTCAACTACACTTTTACTGCGACAGGGACATACACGGTACAGCTAATGATAACAGACATTACGACGAATGCCTGTACCAGCACCGCCACCCAGCAAATAACAGTCTATGGCGGCATGTCGGCGAGCTTTAGCTCCGATGTACAGACATTCTGCACAAGTACCGCCAATGTCAACTTTACGGGGACGGTCTCCACAGGCCTCTCTCCTCTGGTCTCACAAGTGTGGAACTTTGGTGACAATTCGGACACGACCATAAACGAGTCGAACACACAGACCATCCTGTCACATACATACACCTACACCGGTTCGAGCAATTATAAAGCCTATACGGTTTGGTTGAAGGAGACAGACGAGATGGGATGTACCATCACGATCAGCAAGACCAGCTATATCAAGATATACCAACCCACCATCGGGTTCACCTCCACGGACACACTATTGTGCAGTACGAGGGATATTACCATTACCAATCTTTCAAGTGCAAGGAACGCCACTTATACATGGACTGTAGGAAACCAGACGAGTACCAGCAATAATTTTAGCTATACCTTTTCCGATGTGACCATCCCCTCCGACTTGGACGTCTCTTTATCTTTGGTAGACGAGGGTGGATGTACCAAGGACACTAGTGTGGACAGTTACATACGTTTCCGAAAACCCATCGCCCAATATACCATTTCCAATGAGGACGCACTCTATACTTGCCCGCCGTACACCTTGACAATAAAGAACACTTCGGAAAACTATGATTCCGTCTATTGGACAATCAATACTTTCAATTCCATCCAAAAGGATTCTTTTTATTATTCCGTGTTGCATCCAGGTACGGTTTCTATCCATCTGAAAGCGATGCTGGACGGATGCACCGATTCTGCTCAACAGGACTATACCGTGAAAGGCCCCGTTGCCAGCCTGCTGGCACAAGGCAGCACCACTGGCTGCACGCCGCTTACCGTACTGTTATATGTTTCTGATACATCGGACATCGTTTCCTACCAGTGGGACCAAGGTGATGGGGAACACTATTATACCGACACGGTATCCTACTCCAAAGAATTTACCTATACTAAAGGTGGAACGTATTACCCATCCGTCACTTTCGTAGGAAAGGAAGGTTGCTCGGACAAGCAAGAGCTCGACCCACCGGTTGTGGCGTTACAAAGCGTCAATCTACAATATCCGGGAGACACGACGTTTTGTCTCAACGAGACGTCGCTACGCTTGACCGTAAGTGCCGACAGTGCCTTGAAATATACCTGGTCCCAAACACCCACGACTGGTTATATGAGCAGTACCGACGAGCCAAGCATTGAAGTAAAACCTACGGAAAACACGACTTACCATGTGGTGGCTACAAGTCCCAGTTCTTGTCCGGACGAGTCTGCGGACATATTCGTCGAGACACTTGCCGCGTCTGAAGTCAGCTTTACGCCAAACCTGGTCACCGAACCTGCGGGAACGGCATTTACGTTCACACCCAACATCACCAACCCAAATCTGGGTGTGCGATACTATTGGGAACCCGATTACCATATCGACAATCGTTACCTTAAAAATCCTACCATCATCGCAGATGTCGATACGACCTACAGACTGGTTGTGAAAAACGAAAACGGATGCACTTCGGCTGACACGGTACACGTCCATGTACTCTGCAACTCGTCCAAACTGTATATGGCCAATGCCTTTACACCAAACGGAGATGGCAAGAACGATAGATTCTACGTAACAGGATATGGCATCAAAAGCGTTGTCCATTTCATTGTCATAGACCGATGGGGCAAAAAAGTTTTTGAAAGAAACAATGTTTCAGCCAACGACATGGCGCAAGGTTGGGACGGCAACATCAACGGGCACCAAGCCGCACCGGGGACATATATATACATGGCGGACGTGGAATGCACGGAAGGCAACAGGATTCCACTAAAAGGAACAGTCGTACTCATCAGATAGCGCATCGGAAGCCCAGGCTGTCTTTTTTGAGGTCTGAAAACCGTGCGACTAATACGCCGTATTGGTGCGGAAGCGGCTCTTGCGCAGGAACAGCAGCTCAGCTATGGCAACAAGCAACATGCTGATGACCGTCGTGCAGATAACTTTCGTCAGGAAGAAAAGAATGTCCCCAAAGCTCATCCACTCAATAAATACGAGACAGGTGTTGTGGAGAAAAGTCATGATAAAAATATAGGCGGCATATTGCGGAAAACCCAGACTTTTCACGCCGGGCTCCAAGTAGCTGATTTCGGATTTTTCTCGGGGCAGAAGCACGTTGAGGACAAACGGACGCAGGTAGGCAATCAGCACACAGGCAGAAGCATGATAGCCCGGCGTTCCCGTGAAATAGTCCATGGTCAGCCCAAAGACAAATCCGATGCCCAACAAAGCCAGCCTAGGCATCGTGTACGGCAACCACAACAGGAAAAGGTAATACTGATAAGGTTTGGTAAAACGGCTTATCATCGGAATCTTGTCCAACAAGTACACCTGTATGAAGATAAACAGGAAGAAACGGATGATATTTTTTAACAATAGACTCATTTTGCTTTCACCGGTTGTTGTTCCCGTGTCGCCTGTTCCAAACTTTTCTGTTCGGTATAGAAAACGTTACGGATAAGATAGACATATTGGAGATTGGAAAAATCTGTCGCCGTCTTGAGCACGACATCCATCAGGTTGGAGGCTGCGTTCAACCGTATGCGTTCCGCACGTCCCACCATCAATCCCGGCGGAAAACTTTCGGAAAGGTTGCTCGTGACGACGGAATCACCCTTGTGGATCTTGATGTTTTTGGGGACATTGTGCAGAAGTACTTCCGAAGGGCTATGTCCGTCCCAGTCCACGATGCCCGTAAACGGTTTGCCTTTGAGCGTCACGCTGACACGGCTGTTGTGGTTGAGCAGGCTCATCGCCACACTGTAATTTTTGCTGACCGAGACGACATGCCCCACGATACCTTTAGGGCCGGCGACAGCCATGTCGGTCGCCACGCCGTCCTGCGAGCCTTTTTGGATGGTGATATAGTTGTTTTCGCTGTAAAGGGAGTTGTTGACGACCTTGGCTGTGGTAAAGATATATTTCACGTTGCGCCCAAGGGTGTCGCGGTAGAGCGAATCGATGCGCGCCTGCAATCTGCCAGTGCTGGTATCTCCATTTTTTTCAATGGACGACATGATCACATTCTTGAGCATTGCATTTTCGTCGGCAAGTTGCTTGTTCGTTTTCCTGAGTTGAAAATAATATTCAACGTCATTGTACTTTTTGTCAAAAAAGCCCGTAAACGAAGAGGCTACGTTGATATACACAGCGTTGTAACTGGCATTGTAGCGCACCAACATGCTGACACAGACAATCTGCAATACCAAGAACGTGAAAAATGTAATATACCGTCTTATGAAAATGATGATATTACGCAATTCCGGTCTTTTTTATTTTTTAGCTATTAGCCAATAGCCTTTAGCTGTTAGCTTTTTTATACCTTCTCCACACCGTCTCACAAAGGAGACTCTGCGGGAGTCCAATGTCCTGCAAAAAAAAAATGCCTTGGGTGCTATCTAAGTCCAACCCCTTCGACCTCAGTCAATGTGACGTTCCAAGCACTGCCAGGGCTTTTGCCTTTTGACTTATCATCGCATAATAAATGGAAAACGCTGATAGTGCTTCAAGGCGATTCCCGTTCCGCGGACGACACTTTTCAATGGGTCGTCGGCGATGTGTACGGGCAACTTGATTTTTTGGCTCAGACGTTTGTCCAGGCCTCTCAACAAAGCACCACCGCCCGTCAGGTACAAGCCTCTGCGGTAGATGTCCGCAGCGAGTTCCGGCGGCGTAGTTTCCAATGCCTTGAGTATTGCTTCCTCTATTTTGAAGATGCTTTTGTCCAATGCCTCCGCTACTTCCTGATAGCTGACCATGATTTGTTTGGGAATACCCGTTACCAAGTCGCGACCGTTGACCGGTAAGTCATCCGGCGGATTGTCCAGGTCTTTCATAGCAGCGCCCAACTGGATTTTGATTTGTTCGGCAGTACGTTCACCAATCAGCAAACTATGGTAACGTCTCAAAGCTTCCATGATGTCGGCAGTAAACTCGTCGCCCGCGATACGGATACTCTGGTCGCAGACGATACCTGCCAACGCAATGACGGTGATGCCCGTCGTACCGCCACCAATATCGATAATCATGTTGCCCACCGGCTCTTCGACGTCGATACCGATACCGATTGCGGCAGCCATTGGCTCGTGGATCAAGTACACTTCTTTCGCACCGGCTTGTTCCGCACTGTCACGCACCGCACGTTTTTCCACTTCTGTAATGCTGGACGGGATGCAGATCATCATGCGCCAGCTAGGTGGAAACAGTGGTTTTTTGGGATAGATCATTTTGATCATTTCCCGGATCATCAGCTCTGCCGCGTTGAAGTCGGCGATGACACCGTCTTTCAACGGACGTACGGTACGGATACTTTCATGTGTTTTCTCATGCATCAGCAGAGCGCGTTTACCCACTGCGATGACTTCCTTGGGGTTGTTTCTGTTCAGCGCGACGATAGATGGTTCGTTGACGACTATTTCTTCGTTATGTATAAGCAAGGTATTAGCGGTACCTAAATCCATCGCTATTTCCTGCGTAAAAAAATTAAAAAGTCCCATTATTTGTTAACAATATTAAATATTATTGCTCCAATTAAGGTGCAAAAAGAGCGAATTTACACGACAATACAAAAGCTACATTAAAATTTATTTTAACGAGGCGTTTTCGATTCCTCAAAAGAGCTTTTCCTACCATTTCAATGGCTCTCCGCGTTCCGCCTGCGACCGTAGGCTGTAAAACCAGTCCTTGGTCTGTGCCGCATAGAATGGTAAAGTCTGTTCTGGATATTTCCTGAGGGACAAATCAATCAAATCAAGTGCCAGCTTCAAATCCCCCTTGGCAGAAGACATCACGGCCGCTGCGGTATAGGCAAAACGATAATTGTTCAACACTTGGATGTTATCCGGATTGTTGCGGAAAGACGAATCGTCAATAGGAATCGGATTGAGCCGGGACAAACGGGATTCCAAGAAATTGAGGTTGCTGGTACTGGTGTCGGCAACCATCTTGAACGTCAGTCCACGCAACTGCAAATAATTGTCCACATTGAGCCCCAGACGCATCTGGGACGGGACGTCCGCCACAATGAACACGTCGTTGCGGAACCGGTTTGTTTGCAGCAGGTTCAGAAAGGCAATGTCACCTTTCGTCCAGGATGTCGTTTTACGTACTTTCCAACGAATAACGCCATCCCCACCTATGGCATCTTGATTATCGTTGCGCACGACAACGCTATCATTTACAAGTTTACGTCCACCCTTTTGCAGGACAAGTGCCATCGAATCCGACAATACGTTCATTTTTTTGTACAAAGGGACAGCCCAGCCTGTCTGCAAAAAATTCAGGTCAATGCAGTTGATATCCGTCCTAAAATGCTGTATAGTCTGCAAATACGCCAAGTAATAGGCATACATGTCGCCATTGGTAAACAAATAGGCGTTCTGTCCACATTCCTGCATGACCTGCCTGAAATAGCCCAACACGGACTGGTTGATACCGCCACGTATCGCGGCCTGGTTGAGGCACCAATATGCCGAATCCATGTCGCCCTGGTTGAAATAACGGAACGCCTGGTTGCCCCAGATGGTCAATATCTTGGTATGCGGGTCAAAGAGTAGCTGGCTTCCTTTATATTTACCGTCGCTCAGTTCGATGCAGTTCTGGAAAGCATCGCTCGCCCGCATGGCCAACGGCAAGGAAGCCTTGAGCATCTCCTCGCTGTTTCCCATATTGTATTCATCAATCGCGTACCCAAAATAATACCAGGCCTCGGCATTGCCGGGATTGACGGAGACCAGTGGTTCCAATATCTTTCCCGCCTTGATATAATCGGGACGCTCCCCCTGGAGTATGAGGTTCATTTCGTCCTTTGCTTTATGCAACTGGGCCGAATAGGACACGGAATCCTGCGCACGCACAATGCCTATCCTAGTCAAGGCTAGGACGATCAACAAGAGATATTGCAATGGTTTTATGCTCACGAAATGATTTTTTTTAAACCTCACCCCCAACCCCCTCTTCTAACCAGGAGAGGGGAGACGCGAAACCTTTTATTTATTGATTACCTCGCTTGGTATTTGTGCTCACTCTTCAAAATTTGCAGTTTCAAAGAGCCGTAAAATGTCTTTTTACAATAATATTTGCTCATCCGATTGGTTGGCAGTAATTTTTCAAATCATCAAATTACCAAATCACCAAATTAGAATTCATATCCGATATCACGTCGATAATTCATCCCGTCAAAACTGATTTTTTCGAGGTTGTACAGGGACTGGTGCACTGCCGCTGTGATGTTCACACCGGACGAAGTTACGGCAAGCACGCGACCACCGTTTGTTAAAATATGGTTGTCGCCGTCCGACTTCGTTCCCGCATGGAAAAGAATAGACCCTTCCAACGGCTCGTCAACGGTTATTTTCTTGCCTTTGGCATAGTCGCCAGGGTAGCCGCCACTGACGGCGACCACCGTAGCAAACGACCCCTCATTGTATTGCACGTCGATAGCGTCCAGATTACCGTCATACACCGCCTCAAACACCTCCACGATATCAGTTTTCAGGCGCGGCATGACAACTTCCGTCTCCGGATCTCCCATACGCGAATTGTACTCAATCACCCAAGGCTCACCCTCCACATTAATCAAACCAAAGAAGATAAAACCTTTATAATCAATGTTTTCCGAAGCTAAACCATCAATAGTCGGGCGGATGATGCGATCCTCTACTTTTTGCATGAAAGCAGCGTCCATAAACGGGACTGGCGTCACGCAGCCCATGCCGCCCGTATTGGGACCGGTATCACCCTCGCCGATGCGTTTGTAGTCCTTGGCGTGGCCGATGATTTTGTAATCTTTGCCGTCCGTCAATACAAAAACACTCACTTCGATGCCGTTCAGGAACTGTTCGACAACGACTTTGGACGAAGCCTCACCAAACTGCCGGTGCTGTATCATATCTTCAAAAGTCTTGAGTGCGTCGGCAATCGTTTCGGAAATCACGACACCTTTGCCAGCCGCCAGGCCGTCGGCTTTCAGCACGATGGGAAGTGTATGCTTTTTCAGATAATCGATGCCCGCCTCGTAATTGCTTTGATCAAACTCGGCGTAAGCGGCGGTCGGGACGCCGTGGCGTGCCATGAACTTTTTGGAAAAAGCCTTGCTGCCTTCCAGTTGTGCACCTTCGCGGGATGGACCAATGACCTTGCCAGCATATTTTTTTTCTTGGAAAAAATCATGAATACCGTTGACCAATGGGTCTTCCGGACCGACAACGACAATATCGACAGCTTTGTCCATAACCAAACTATATAAAGCCTCGAAATCGTTGACACCGATGTTGACGTTTTCGCCAAGAGCCACCATGCCGGGATTCCCGGGCGCGATGAACAAGTTGCCACATTTGGGACTCTGTTTTATTTTCCAAGCCAATGCATGTTCCCGACCACCAGAACCAATGACTAATATATTTTTTTTATCCATATATGCTCTTTTTCTGCCAATACGCCGCGAATATCGTTAAACATAAAGACTTGAAGCAACATTGTCCAATTCCTTTTTTCCGTATCTTGTCGGCTGAACTTATATTTTCAATGTCAAAACGACCTTAAATGGCAAACAAACCTAACGAGATTTTTGGGCATCCCAAAGGACTATTTATTCTTTTCTTTACGGAAATGTGGGAGCGTTTCTCCTTCTACGGAATGCGGGCGCTATTGACCCTGTACCTAGTGCAGAAAACGACGGGTGCCAATCCCGGGCTAGGCTGGAGCAAGCCGGACGCATTGTCTTTGTACGGGTGGTACCTCATGCTGGTCTATGTCGCGGGAATGCCTGGCGGCTATATAGCGGACAAATTCCTTGGACAAAAAAAATCCGTCCTATTGGGCTGCATATTGCTGGTATTCGGACATTGCATACTGGCACTGGAACACTTATGGGCTTTTTACGGAGGTATTGCTTTTATCATTGCCGGAGTCGGATTCCTTAAACCCAACATTTCAACCATGGTCGGCGGACTGTATGCCCCGGGCGACGAGAGAAGGGACAAGGGTTTTACAATTTTCTACATGGGTATCAACCTTGGCGGCTTCGTAGCACCGCTCATCGTTGGTTATGTAGGTGAAAAAATAGGTTGGCACTATGGGTTTGGCTTGGCGGGCATCGGGATGCTGATTGGCATGATTACCTTCCTGGCAGGCAAAAAACACCTGACAAATGTGGGCAATTTCCTAGGCACCTCGACCAACAAGATAGACCAGGAAGATTTTAAAAGACCCTTAAACAAAATAGAAAAAGACCGCGTGGTCGTGCTGCTGCTGTCCTTCCTCATCGTCTTTGTTTTCTGGGCTGCATTTGAACAGGCTGGCGGGCTGATGAACATCTACGCTTCCGAAAAGACCAACCGCCATCTGCTGGGATGGGAAGTACCAGCGACCTGGTTCCAGAGCGTCAACTCGATGTACATCCTCATCCTTGGACTGCCTATCGCCGGCATCTGGGCAAAAAGAAAACTGCAAGGGAAAGAATCCTCGGCACTCTTCAAGATGCTTGTCGCCGTCATCGTGATGGGCGCGGGATTTTTGTTTATGTCCGCTGCGTCCAAACAATATGACAGGCAAGGCGCGTCCTCCATGTCATGGCTGATGCTGGCCTATCTGTTCCATACGGTCGGTGAGCTGTGTCTCTCGCCCGTGGCACTGTCCTATATCACCAAACTTGCACCCGCGAAATACGCCTCCTTGATGATGGGCATCTTCTGGGCGGTGACGGGCCTGGGCGGCAAAGCGGCGGGACTGCTCGGGGAATCTGCGGAGAAATATGGGGAGTTCGCTGTATTTACAGGCATTGCCATATTCTGTATCATATTCTCCAGCTTGATATTTATTTTCCTGAAAAAGCTGAAAACCCTTTCGCACGGTGCAGAAGACATTGCCTTGGCCAAGGAAAAAGACCAGGAAGTAGCTGCCGCCACATTACAGGAAGCGTAGCATATTCATTTTCATGGAGAAATAAAACCCGCGTTGCTTGAAATAGCAATGCGGGTTTTATTTTTCCATCCTACCTTTGGGAGATAGACATATTGCATTTATGAAAGAACAAGAAAAAGAATTCAAACCCTATGTCCCGGCTGAAACCGAGATGCGGGAATTTACGTTTAAGGCCATTTTGATCGGTTGTTTGTTGGGCTCACTTTTTGGTGCGGCATCGGTGTACCTGGCTTTAAAAGCCGGACTGACGGTCAGCGCGTCCATACCCATAGCCGTCATCGCGATTACCATCGGGAAGAAATTTTTCAAAACGACCATACTGGAAAACAACATCATACAGACCGCGGGCTCTGCCAGCGAAAGTATCGCCGCCGGTGTCGCATTTACGCTTCCGGGCTTTCTGTTCCTCTCCATCGGGAGTGACGACAACAGTGTAGGCGCACATTATTTCAACTACATCACCATCTTTATATTGGCGATATTCGGCGGTATGCTGGGTACGCTGATGATGATTCCGCTCAGACGCAGTCTCATCGTCAAGGAACACGATACGCTTCCCTATCCGGAAGGCACCGCGTGCGCATCGGTACTAAAAGCCGGCGAACAAGGCGGCGACGTCGCCAAAATGGCGTTTCTGGGTGTTGCAGTTTCAGTCGTGTATGCTTTTTTGCAAAAAATATTCCACGTCATTTCCGAGTTGCCGACTTTTGTCACCAAGGCAACAAACAAATATTTTCCCGCAGCAAAATTCAGTGGGGAAATCACGCCGGAATACCTGGGCGTGGGTTACATCATCGGTCCCAAGATTGCGGGCGTACTGGTCGCGGGTGGCGTATTGAGCTGGCTGGTGTTCATTCCGTTGTTGGGCACGCTGCTGACCGACCATACGGTCATCGCGCTGCAACTGGCCAAACAAGGCTATCTCGCCGACATCGCGACTGCGGGCGGACCGGGCAACTGGAATCCCGCTTCACACCAGTTTTCGGATGTTACGGATGCCATCTATCGTGCCTATATCCGTAACGTGGGTGCAGGTGCCGTAGCGGCTGGCGGGTTCATCACCCTGCTGAAGACCATCCCGACCATCGTCACCTCTTTCAAGGAAAGCATCGGCTCTGTCAAAAGTCAGGACGGTACTGCAACGACGACTTTAAGGACAGACCGCGACCTTAGCCTCAAAGTCGTCGGCATAGGAAGTCTGGCTCTAGTCCTACTGATAGCCTTTATACCCATGATACCGGGCGACAGCATCGGCAGCAAATTGCTGCTGGGCGCGTTGATCGTCGTGTTCGGAGCGTTTTTCGTTACGGTGGCTTCGCGTATCGTCGGCATCATAGGCTCCAGCAACAGTCCGGTCAGCGGTATGACGATCGCCACGGTCATGGCAACCTGCCTTGTGTTCATCGGTATCGGTTGGAGCGGCAAAACCTATGAACCGATGGTGCTGGTCGTTGGGGGCATGATATGCATCGCAGCATCCAATGCAGGCGGCACGTCGCAGGATCTGAAAACAGGTTATTTGGTCGGCGCAACACCCAAATACCAACAGATTGCGCTGATTATCGGTGTCATTGTCTCCTCGATTGTCGTGGGACTTACGGTAAAACTGCTGGACACACCCACTGCCGAGATGGCCAAACAAGGATTCACGCACGCCATCGGCAGTGACAAGTTTCCGGCACCGCAGGCAACATTGCTGGCAACCTTGACCAAAGGTATTCTTTCGTTTAACCTTGACTGGCAATTTGTTTTTGTGGGCGTGGCATTGGCGGCGGTCATGGAACTGTGCGGCATCAATTCACTGGGATTTGCCGTGGGTGCTTACCTTCCGCTCAGTACGACGCTTCCGATATTCTGCGGCGGACTTGTACGTGGCATCGTAGACCGCAAAAAGAAGCAAAAAGAACCCCATGCGGAAGAGGACGACTTGAGCAGTGGCAACCTTTTTGCAACGGGTCTTGTCGCCGGTGGCGCATTGGCGGGTGTCATCGTTGCGCTGCTGACGGCAGGCAATGAAAAAGTCGCGGCATGGATTGCCAAACTGAGCCTGGAAGACAACCTTGAAAAATATCTAGGCATGGGCGGCTACGACCTCTTGGGTGCGTTGGCATTTGTAGGCTTGGGGCTTATCCTGTTTAGAATTGCCAGGAAGAAAGAAAAACACATCGTTGTATAATGTCAAATAATGGCCGAACACAAAACAGGCACCCCTCCGATTTCCGCCTACAGTCGGCTATTTTCCGTCGTATACGAGAGCAAGTAATGTCGTCAAGCATGTTTGTCCCAAAATGCTCTGCTTGTTAACCCATTACTCCCTGTTGGTCGGCATATCCGGGCCAACAGGGAAATGAATATCATGCCAATAGCTGCTATATAAATTTTCGGTTTGCAACAATTGGTCGTGGCTACCGGAAACGGCAATGTCCCCTTTGTCCAAAATATAAATCCTGTCGCAAATGGCTCGCAGAACATGAAGTCGATGCGTGATGAGAATGACTGCAACTTGTTTCTTCAATTGTAGGAGAAGTTGGATAAAAAACAACTCGGTGTTTCTGTCCATCGCCGCATTAGCCTCGTCCAAAACCAACAACTGTGGGCAGTGGTACAGCGCACGTGCCAGTGCTACCAATTGTTTTTGTCCACCCGAAAGATTGATACCTTCCTCGCCAACAAGCGTAGCGTAAGACTGCGGCAACGATTCTATAAAAGGTATGAAACCGTATTCTTCCAAGAATGCCAATACCTTCTCCGGATGGATTTGTACGTCGTCAAAAGCAATGTTTTCCAATAAAGTTCCGTTGAAAATATGGATTTGCTGAGGGACTACGCCTATGACTGTCCGCCAATCAGACAAAGCAATGTCGTCAAGAGAAACATTGCCGTTTACGACAATGCCTCCCGATTCAGGTTGATAGTGTTTTTGAAGGATTTGGGCAATAGTGCTTTTGCCACATCCGTTCTCACCCATAAGTGCGATGATTTCTCCTTTATGCACTTCAAACGATACATTCTTCAACAAAGGAAATCTCCCCGCGAAACGGAACACAATGTTTTTTATTTCTAATTTCTGGAGTTGAGCAAAGGTAACACCGTCACTTTTTTCCGTTGGAATCCCAGTGAACTCATACATCCTGTCATAAGCAATCTTTGCCTCGTTAATAGGAATGCTCAGCAATGCCAAGTTGGCAACAGAGGGAAGCAACATGGAACCCATCCCTAAGATAGCCATCAACTCGCCGGACTGCAGATGCCCTTGCAGGACAGCATTGCCACAATACACAATGATTGCCATAAGGAACAGCACGCCACAGCCATTGGCTATAAACGAAAGGCGTATCTGTAACCGTCCAAACTGGAATATGTTGTTTTGATAGTCTGCATACACCGCTTTGTTGGTTGCTTCAAACAACGGTATTTTGTTGTGGTTCTTCACAGGTTCTATGCCTTGGAGGGAAGATATATAGTTGGATTCGCTCATGGCGTAGCTTGCCATGATTTTGCGTTGTCCGCTTACAATCGGTGCATTGTAGCGATATATCAACCAAAAATAAATCGGCAGCACGACAAAGCAAAACAAAGCTACCTGCCAAGAATAAGCAAAAAGAAAACCCAACGTAATAAGCGTGACCAACCCATTGATGACGGCATTGCCCACCAACTGCCCGATGACGCTCTGGATGCGGCTCGTATCGTTGAGCCGCGCGACAAATTCCCCGGTCTTGCGTGTGTCGAAAAATGACTTGGGCAATTGCAGTAAATGCATGTAAAACTGTTGTATGATGCGGTTGTTGAAATCCTTACTCTGTCGCAGCAAAAAATAGCTGCGCAGGTAGCTGACACCTTCCCGCACGAGGAGGAGCACAAAGACCAACGCACAACCGACGTAGAGTTTGGTATATTGCTTCTTGGGCAATACCTCGTCGATCAGCTTTTGGGAAAACAGGGACATCGTAACACCAAGGACTGCCATCGTAATCCCTAAGCCCACGGCAATCGCCAACAGCGGTTGATCGTCCTTGACAAGCTGCAAAAACCAGTTTCTTTTGTCTTTGCTGATTGTTTCTCGCTGTACAAAATGCGCATTGGGCTCCAATGTGAGACAAGTCTGGGACTTCCAGATACGCTCTACTTCTTGTTTGGACAGATAGACGATACCCTTTGCGGGGTCGCCGATGACAAACCTCAGTTCGTCGTCTTGCAGCGTCGTGCCAAAGTACACGACATAATGCTCCTGGCTATTGTCCACCACGACGTGAAGAATCAACGGAGATGTATGTTTAATCAAGGCGACCATGTCGGCTTCGCAACCATCGGCAGTAAATCCGGTTGCCGTCGCCGCCTGGTACATTCCCAAAAGTGTTGTACCTGTTACCTGAGTACCGCTGTACTCCCGCAGTTTTTCCAAAGACACATAACCTCCGTAGTATTGGATAATCGTCAGTAGGCAAGCCACCCCGCAGTCGCTCTCGCCCTGTTGCATGACCATGGTTTTTTCAAGGTTACGTTTACTGATATTCATCGTACCATACGTTTTAATGGAGGAGGTTTTCGATTCTGGTTTCGCCTTTGATGCTCTTGACCAGTCGGTTGTGGTTATAGACATAAAACGAAGGTACAAGCGACGACCCAAACAAACTTGGAAACTGCACCTTACCGTCCAGCAACAACTGCACATTGGACAAGCTGTCGAGATGATAGCCATGTGCAAACGTCGCTACCGACGCACTGTCACCAAACGGAGTGACCATAACAAACTGTACGTCCTTAATAGCTTCTTTGTGCCTGACCATCGCCTGCGCCATATATTGGCAATGCTCGCAGTCGGGGCTGAACAACATGATTACAACCTGCCCCATGGTGTCTTTAATAGCTTGTTTGCTGAATGTTTGATGCGCCATGGTCTGGAAACGAAACTGTGGTAGAATAGCAATATTGGCAGCAGCCTGTTTTTGCGTTTGCAATTTGTCATATATCTTATAACCTAACCATCCCAATAGCAGCAATAGCGTAATGGACAATATATATTTCAACAATCTTCTCATCGTCAGCTAAATTGCACTTGGATAAATACGACAACGACAGCCCATACCGCCAATGCGATACCATAACTTGACGCAACGAGCCTCATGCTCTTGCCAAATTTCCAGTTGGTAAATGCCATGATACCGTAAGCCAATAGTAACCAATAGGCAACCTCAAATACATTGCATAGTTGCAAGGGATAAAAAAGATATTTGGGAATCTTGTCTAAATTGAGCAGTTGCGTTAATGACAGGGGACTGAAATATTGAATATCGTTCGCATTTTGAGGTCTATATACAAGCATCCATCCTGTCCTAATAATGACAACAACGACGGACACAAGCTCAGCCACCAACACAACATTAAGGCAATGCTTATATTGACTATGGCCGTCAAACAAAAACAATCCAATATATAGCACCCCTGCGATTATCACCAACTTAAGCAAGATAACAACAGGCAAAACAAGATACCCTATATATTGAAAACGGACTTGGGAATGGATAATTTCCATAACCCTGTCCGAGTCAAATTTATCCGAAAGCATCTGATAATAAAAAGAATCGGTATAAATATAGGTATTGGTTAAATATGTTACAACAAGATACAATAACACAATCGACAAAAACAAATACCAAAAATTAAAAACATATAATTCTTTCATTGTTATTGAAACAAATAAGACAATAAATACAAAGCACAAATAACAATATATTAATGGGAGCAAGATATAGTACGGATTTTATTTTACGAATACCAATATTATCAATGCTTTCAGAATTACAAATACGTACTAATTTACTAAACGATTAATAATTTTTTACATATCACGATTTCTTACAGCATATAGCACATATCAATACAGATTAACAAAACGCATTATTGCAAATTCAACAATAATATAATTAACATAATCAATATATTCAAAATAATGCCAATCACATAATAACCTACATTATTTATTGAAATAGTCATTAACATAGTTCTAAATTTTGAAATTTTCATATATATAATATTAACCGCCATACAAGACAATATAAGTTCAGCGGCGAAAAAGATAGTCATCTTACCTTTAAAGCAATACAAAAGCCCCAATGTATAAAAAACCATAAACACATAAAATATATCGAGCCTTATTACTTTAAGAACTCTATTAGCTGTTTCTTTATATTTTTCAATCACAAAAAAAATCAAACTAAAAGTATAAAAATTAAAAAAAATAAAAACAATAATAGATATTACAAAATTTATATTCTTAGAATCATGACTAAGCATCAAGTAATTATATAACATACTTGACACAAACAATTTGATAAAAAGATCAATTTTTAAATACCTCAATGCTATATGTAAATTAGGATACATATTCACTTATTTTATACTTATTAATCGCTTGGATAATTATGCCCTATGTGTGAAATATAAACCCTTACCGGTTATGCATTTCAGAAAACTTAATAGGTCATATATCTTGCTCCCATGAATATATTATTTATAATGAACTTCCTGACATAAATATTGAATATCAAACAAATAAAAGTCATTAGACGGTATTTGATGTTGTCTAATGACTTTTATGACAAGAATTATCCTCTTGCAAGTAAGATACACCCTGTGGTATATGCCAAAAAAGTCGCTATTCCCAAGAAAGGAATAGGGGCGAGAGCCACACCAGTGGCCGCACCTTCTAACAGGCAACCAACTCCTTTTCCAAGTCCATCTTTTGTACCTGCTGATATTCTCTCCATCTGTTCAAAACTTAACTGTTTCATTTTGTTTTAATTTTTGGTTTTTAAAAATAATGATACTGTTTCGCACAGCCTGGCCAGCCACTCCATTCTGTACTGACTGTTTCCCGTTTAGCCGACAGGCGTACAGTTTTTGAAACGCTTGTGGTGGCAAACCACAATGCTTATCAACCTCAAAGCGACATAAAGATAGGATACAATGACAAGTTGCACCAAATTTCCATTAAAGAAAATTGTGCTTATTTCGGCACATTAAAAAAATAGTCACAAAATACCATTATCATTATCTTTGCATTATCTTAGTGGGAGATTAAAGTTTAAAATCGCTATCCATGACGAAGAACAAACAGATTGGCGCTAAACTACAGGCTATCCGAAGGGGGAAAAACATAAAACAAGAAACGGTAGCCGGTGCACTGGGCATCGAACGCTCAGCCGTGTCAAAGATAGAAAATGGCAGACGCGTGATTACCGCCGAGTTATTGGTTGCATATTGCCACATACTGGACTGCACAGTCAATGATGTAATGAGAGGTGTAATGGGGATCTAAAGAAATGAGCAAATTGTGCCTGACGAAAACAGTCAGGATAAAAAAACTTGAAAAGAATATCCGGAAATTGATTCATAAAAGACCATCAGGAATCGACGGCCGACAGCAAGGACAGGCTGTATGAATTGCTGCATATCAAGGCTTGAAGAGCAGCAGTGTTTTATTGTATCGTTGTTGGTGACAACACCAACAACGGCGGGCACTTTCAACTTACTTAACTATCACCGTCCCGTACTTCTGCACCAGTCGATTTTGCTCATTTTTGAGGTGTTGTTTGACTTTTAGGTAGGTCAAAGTGTTCTCGGAAAAAGGTTCGGATTTGAGCTTGTCTTCCACTTCCTGCAAAAGGTTCATTATTTTATGGAGAAGGTAGTAGGTGACGCTTTTTTCCACGTCTTCCTGCCAACGGTAGTTTTCGGCAGGTTTGGAATTGCCGAGCTTCTCGTCCCAACGATTACTAAGCTGGTAAGGAAATATCGTGATGTCGGCAATCAACTGCTGTACGTCCGCATCGCTGCTGTATTGCAGGGTTTTGGTGGTCGGCTGGTTGCCCGACTCGTATTCCTGGCGGTAGACTTGGTACAATTTGTTCAATGCCTCGTCTTTGATGTGGTAAGTGTCGATTTGGCTAAATATATATTGGGCGACGGTCTGTTCCGCTTCCCAGTTTTCCAAACCATATTCCAGCAATACGCGCAACAGGTTTTTCTCCTGCGGCAAATCCTTGTTGAGGATAAGTATTGACGATGGTTGCGATTCCTGCGGCTGTTGTTCGGTAGACGTTTCGGTTTCCGTGTTGCTGCGGTTGGACTGCGACTGTGCACGGCGGTCTTCGCGTTCCAGGCGGTCGCGTTTGTATTTGTTGACAAGGTTGGTAAGCCCGCCCTCGTCGATTTTCAATATGTCGGAACAGCGGCGGATATAATCCTGCAACTTGGTAAAATCTTCCGTACGGTCGATTTTGCTTAGCGTTTCGGCGATATGGTTGACCGCGTCGTTTTTCTTGTTGACATCGTTGCCGGCGTCGCTGAGCATGACATCCAACTGGAAAAGGATGATGTCTTTTCTGTTTTCCGCGACAAACTGCCGAAAAGCCTCCTCACCTACTTTCTTGACGTAACTGTCGGGGTCTTCATTGTCCGGGATCAAGACCAGATGAACGTTCAGACCTTGCTCGATCGCCATGTCCAGACCGCGCATCGCCGCCTTGATACCTGCCGCGTCACCATCGTAGATGATAGTCAGGTTATTGGTATATTTCTTGATCAGGCGCAACTGGTCGGTCGTGAGCGAAGTACCGCCACTGGAAACCACGTTTTCCACGCCCGCCTGGAACAGGCTGATGACATCGGTGTAACCCTCGACCAAGTAACACTCGTCCAGACGATCGATTGCCTGACGCGAAAAGTAGATGCCGTAAAGGATTTTACTTTTGACGTAGATTTCGTTTTCCGGCGTGTTGATGTATTTGGGAGCGTTGGCTGGCGGTTTGCCGATGACGCGAGCGCCGAAACCCAATATTTTTCCCTGTACATTATGCACGGGAAAAATGATGCGGTCCCGGTAATTGTCAATGATTTCGCCGTTCTGGCGTTGGCTGACAAGTCCGGTCTTGAGCAATACCTGCGGATTGTATTGGTCCTTGACGGCAGAACGGTAAAAAATGTCGCGGTCGCGTGGATTGTAGCCAATCTGGAACTTTTCGATAGTGGCGTCGGTAAAGCCACGTTCGTACAGATAGGTCATCCCGATATTGCGGCCGTCCTCGGATTCTTTCAACTGGTCGGCAAAAAACTTTTGCGCATATTGGTTGACGATGTACAGGCTGTCCGCCAACTGCCGTGCCTCACGCACTTCGTCGCTGACCTGAGTCTCCTCGACCTCGATATTGTAACGATTTGCCAGCCATTTGAGCGCATCGGCATAGCCGACGTGCTCATGCTCCATCAGGAACGTAATCGTGTTGCCGCTCTTGCCGCAACCGAAACATTTGAAAATCTCCTTGGACGGCGACACCGTAAACGACGGCGTTTTCTCTCCGTGGAAAGGGCAGTTGCCGATATAGTTGGCACCTCGCTTTTTGAGCTTGACAAACTCGCCAATCACGTCCACGATGTCGATGTTGTCGGTAATCCGTTGTATGGTCTGCGGGGAAATCATGTATGGGCAAAAGTAGAACAAAAACCGTCGTACGGAAAAACCAATTCGCTTTAGGAAAGTGTATTCGTTACGATATGAAATCTTCCCGCATCGGGTTAAAGACATCCATCAACACGCCGTCTTCGAGACATCGAACGCCGTGTACGCTATTGGAAGGCACATAAAAAGCATCTCCTTTTTGCAGTGTTTTCTTTTTGCCGTCAATCTCTACCTCAAAAACACCTTGTTCGATATAGCTCATCTGCGTGTGCGGGTGGCTGTGCAGTTCGCCGATGCCGCCTTTTTGAAACACAACGCAGACAAGCATGACCTGCCGATCGTACACGAGTATTTTCCGTTTTACCTTTTCAGACAAAACTTCCCAGTGTACTTCCGCATTTTCCACGAACGGATTGTCGGTAAAATCCTTGGTTGTGTTTTGAATCATGATAAAAATGCCTTTGTATTATTTCGGTCGATGGGGACACCGACCGATAGATTAAAAGTACAAAATAAAAAATTCTTACCAAGGGAACCCCTCCGACGAGGATGGCTTGCGCCAGTGGGGTTCCGTCATCGGACTTTTCGGCCCTTCGACCTGCCTCCAACGTTTCCTACTTTGCCAACGCCTGTTCAATATCCGCTATAATGTCGTCGATAAATTCCAGACCGACCGAAATACGAATCAGTCCCGGCGTGATACCCGAAGCCAGACGATCCGCTTCCGGCACTTTGGAGTGTGTCGTGCTTGCCGGATGCGAAGCGATACTTCTGGAATCGCCGAGATTGGGTGTCAAGGAAAGCATCTTCAAGCTGTCCATGAATCTACGGCCTGCTTCCAGACCACCTTTTGCCTCAAAAGCGACGATACCGCCACCGGCGCGCATCTGTTTTTGGGCGATTGCATATTGTGGGTGGGATGGTAGTCCCGGATAGATAACTTTGGCGACGTCGGGATTTTTTTCCAATGCCTGCGCAAGTTTCAAGGCATTGCTGCAATGACGTTCCATGCGCACTTCCAATGTTTCCAGGCTCTTGCTCAACACCCATGCGTTGAACGGTGACAGCGTCGGACCGAAGTTGCGGCAGAACAGGTAAATCTCATGGATCATCTCTTTCTTACCGACGACGACGCCGCCCAATACGCGTCCCTGTCCGTCAATCCATTTTGTGGCGGAATGTGTGACCAAATCCGCACCAAAATCAATCGGGTTTTGCAATACAGGTGTCGCAAAACAGTTGTCAACGAAATAGATAAGGTTGTGTTTTTTCGCCAGTCGACCGACTTTTTCGAGGTCGATGATATCGAGCTGTGGGTTGGTCGGTGTTTCGAGGAACACCATTTTGGTATTGGGCCGCACTTCTTTTTCCCAAGCGTCGACGTCGTTGGCAGGAACGAAAGTGTGCGACACGTTGAATTTTTCCAGAAACTTGGCGACGACCGTAATCGTCCCGCCAAACACTGCCTGACAACACAACACATGGTCGCCCGCCTTGAGCAAGGCAAACATGGGCGCAGCTATCGCCGCCATGCCGCTCGCCACGCCAAATCCGGCTTCCGCACCTTCCAAAAGTGCCATTTTGTGTGCAAACTCGTCGACCGTCGGATTGCTGTAACGACTGTAGATATTGTCGTCATTTTCGTCCGCAAACGCGGCACGCATCTGTTCCGCATCGGGAAAGGTAAAACTACTTGTCAAAAAAAGCGGCGTGGAATGTTCCCATTCCTTTGTCCTGTCTGTCTGGGTACGGACAGCTTTTGTCTGTCGAGATCCGAATTGTTCTAACATTGTTGATATATTGCTAATTATAAAGGCAAAAGTAAAAAGGGAAAACCTATAAAATATAATCAGAGCTTAGCCTTCGCTCAGTGACCACTGATTACCGACTACTGTCCACTGACGACTACTTTGGTTTTTATTTCCGCACCGGCAGCAACCAAGGTCGCGGCGACGGAGCAATATTTGTCGATGGAAAGCTTGACGGCTTTTTCGGCTTTTACCGGGTCGATGTCACCTTGTAGCTCGAAAACCATTTCGATGTCTTTCCATAGGGAAAGGTCGTCCTGCGCCTTACGTTCGCCGTTGACAACGACTTTCAAGCCTTTGAGTTCCTGTTTTTGTTTGCTCAATATGCTGACGACGTCCACACTGCTGCATCCTGCGAGGGCTTCCAGCAAGAGTTCCATCGGGCGCGTGCCGAAATTCTGACCGCCGAGTTCAGGTTTGGAATCCATCCGCGTGACATGTCCGTCCTTGTCCTTTGCTTCAAATCCGTATTTTCCGTTGACCAGGTTCAACTCTATGGTTGCCATAACGATTGCGATTTTGGGAAACAAAGTTACGAAGGAAAAAGGCAAAAGCGAAATGTAAAAATGCTTAACGAAAGACAACCAGTAGATATATTGCACGTCGGATGACAATGTGAACTTTTTGTTCTTTAAAGTATCAACGGCGGTTTTAGAAAAAGAACACGCTCACACGTCATTCCCGCATAAGTGGTGGGACGCTGATGAAAAGATTAGAATAGTCATTGTTCACTTCGCGGCTACCTTATAGTCGCGGATTTACATGTTTCCGGGTGTAGATTCCCGCCTACGCGGGAATGACGGCTGAGGTGTTTCTTTTCTGCCAGTTCACGAATTTAGGCCGCGCAAAGTCTATACTAAAAAAATCCCACTCAACGAGCGGGATTTATGGTAAAGTGCTTTCTGTATGTATCGGAATGACTATTTCCCAACGGGGAAAGAATATGCTAAACGCGGACTAGCTTTCAATGGAATAATCCTCGTGTTGGGTTTGGTACCAGACACTAACGTCTTGCCTGGGAAATACATATATCCACACTGTAAAGCCACTGCAATACTCGCGTCAAAATTGTGGGCAGACGTAACACGCGCACCAAAACCGACACTGGAAATACCACTAAAACCACCCAATGGCAACGCAGCTTCGGCACCGATGCTTAATTCGGCCCCAGACTGGCGACACAGGGAAAAAACATGCCACAAACGGTATCCAAATCAGAACGGCAAATCGTCCGATTCACTTGGTGCGGCGTCAGGCACAAATGCGGGCGGTATATCTGCAAATTCATTTCCACCGTTGAGTTTCACGCTTTCCATGCGCCAAGCGTCGAGGTTGGTAATGTAGCTGACACGACCGTCTTTTTCCCATTTGGTACCGCGGATGTTGAAAGAAACCTTCAAGACATCGCCGACGTTGAAACGATCCAATATATCAGTCTTGTCCTGTACGCACTGGAATTTCACATAGTTGAAAAAAGTACGACCATTGCTGTCTTCCGACACCTCGATGACAAATTCGCGGGTACGGAACGTTGTCGTACGCTGTACGGTATTGTATTTCTCTATGAGCTTGCCGCTCAGTTCAAATGATGCCATATAGAATGATGAATTAAGATTATGACTTACGAAATAGTTCTTAAAAATAGGGAGCGAAGATAGGATTATTCATGAATGATGAGGAATGAAAAATAAAGAATTATTGAGCATAAATAGCAGCTCCGTTTCTGGCGGACGCGTGCGCCAGAAACGGAGCTGCCGAGAAGAAATACAAACGGTGGTTGTTTACTGCAAAAAAACCGGACAATCATGCGGCTCTACTAAAGAACGGCTCTTACCGTCACCGTACCGACATGGATGATCCGCGCCGTTCCGGCCTTCCGCCCGTCGTATTGTACTGTCAATTCCATGTTGCGCAAAAAACGCTTGGTCAGGTTGAGCTCCCAAAGCATATTTTTCCCGGAGGAAAGCCCGGTCAGCATAAGATAACCGACCGTTGAGCTGGCATCGCCCATAAACGCAATCTTATCGTAGGTAAACTTCCCGGAAAGACTAAGGCTTTGAAAGGAATTGTATTTGCTCTCGATGCTGAAAGCATTGCTGGTCGCGGTTTCGCCGCCATAGATTTCCTTGTTTTTATTCGTATAGTATTGGTATTGTCCCAATATCCTGAACTTGCTTCCGGCGGTATAGGTCAACGAGGATTCGAACAATATTTTTTGCAGTGCATAGTTACGGTTGAGATAGGCAGGATTGTCTAGTTTGTCGGTATTCAACTCCTGACGCAGACCGATCGTATATAGTCGGTTGATATTGATTCTTTCCTTGAAAGTCCATTGTACCGACTGGTGACTTTCTGAACCATAACTGAGCAAGGATTTGTCATAATTGCGCAGGTTGGAAATATCCATCCCCCACACGGTGCTGTTCCTGTTAAACGAAAGCGTATTGCTCCAGATATAGTTAAGGTTCAGTACCGAACTATCTGTAATCGCACCTTGAAAAGGGTTGATCTGTATCGAACTGTTGGACACCACTTTTTTATTGGTCTGCAAGGAGGACTGCATGTTAAAACGACCCACAAAACCCTTGAATCCCTTGCTGTCATTGCCCCATAGCGTTGCAGGACTAAGCATTACACTATAATTAAACTGTGTATAGTCCGCCTTAACATACTCGCTGGTAGGTGTGTAGATACGGATATAGTCGGCCTGATCTTTAAATGCCGCTATTTCAAATTCGTTGAGTTGTGCAACACCGTCACTGTTATTGTCTATCCAGGTATATTGTCCTTGTCCGGATGTCACTTGCAGGTAAGTGAAATCCAATTTCTGTTGCTGCCCCGCTCCTATTTCATATAGTGCGTTTCCAGTAAGAAACCCGTTCCATTCGGTAAACATATATTCCAATCGTCCCAGCAATGTTTTTTCAGGCAGATCGGTCACACGGCTGGTGTCCGATACGCTCAGTTGGCGGTACGTAACGTTGTATTTGAATTTTCGGAAAGCATTGGAAAAAACTTGTCCGGAAAAATTAATGTTGTTGCTACGTGTTGTTTTTTTCAACGTATTATTGTCCGGCAATGCGTCTTTTCTGGTATAATAAGACAGTTGCCAGTTGTCCGCCCTCGACTGGTCGGAACGTATATAGGCCGAAATTGTTTCAAAAGCAAAACTATTATAGTCCAAACTATCAATACTACCATATTTAATCTGGTTGTGTTCCATTAAATAACCTATGCCCACACCAATATTATGAAAACGCTTGAGAACCTTACCCACATTGACTGTCGGACGAAAATAATAACCCGACCCTCCCGGCAAAGTCATATTCGTTAAACTCACTAATTCATTAAACTGCCAACCTGATTGGGTATTTTGCAAATATTGTATTTCATTCCGTAAACCTTTATAGCCGTCGCCACGGATATAACTTCCAAAATCATACTGCAACTGGTCGCCTTTCTCGTTTGTCACCGCAATGGAAAAAGTCGGGAGTTTTTCACTGGTCTGGTTGGTCAGCACAGGTAGTCCCCAATCACGTGAAAACTCAACAGAACGCAGCCTTTCGACCGTTTTAAAATTTTCGCTGACGTATTCCATTCCCAAGTCGGTTTTTAATAAATAGCTGTGGCTGTTGGAATGCAGCGTGTCGAGATGTATATAATTAAACTTCCCAGCCAATCCATTGTCGTTTCCTTTATCTTTTTCCGAGAATGTATTGATGTCATATTTGCTTGCGCCGACCTGTATTCTGATGTCATTATTTTTATTAATTAAATAATCCGCATTAATCGTCGCGACCTGTTGTTTTTTGGGGGTTACGAGAAAAGTCGCTGGTACATATTGCCCTTGTTTAACGCCATTTACAGGCGCAACCCATTGATACACTTTTCCGTTGGCGGCACTGTTGAGATAGACGTAGTCGCCATATCCGACACCTGCATCCACAAATGTCGGCGCGTAATGCGCCACGGTCGAATCCGTGGAATACACAAATATGGAATCATGCACACCGTTGACGACTGTGTCGATGCGCTGGTACATGATTTTGGAGGCGTCAAAAGTTTCCGCGGCAACGTTTTTGTAATAGGCATTGCTGATACTATCACCGAGATTGGCAAGGAACTGTTTCTGTGCGTCGTCCAGCGATTGGTTGATTGTCGAGTTCTTTGCGTCATTGTTGGAATACGCGGCAACATTGAGTTTCAGCTTGTTGCCAAATACCGTTTCGTTGTTGACATAGAGCATCGAATTGAGATAGTTCCTGTCGGCATATTCAAACTCGACCTGTATGCGCTTGTCTGCACTGATAAGCGTTTTGGATGTAAACGTAAGCTGCGCGGTGTTGTAGTTGATGACATAGTCCTGGTCTTCGCCGCGGTGCAGCAACACGCCGTCCATATAGACTTTTTCCGTCCCGGCCAATACCACAAAATAGAGTTCGTTGTTGTTGCCCTGCAACGGATACGGGCCTTGGTTGCCTTCGGTTACAGTCAATATGTTTCGGGCAAATTTCCCCTTTGCAATCGCACCAGCAACGGTCGTTTTGTTAATGACATCGGGGGCAAGAAATGCTTTATTGGAAAACGCAATACCTTGCAGACGCTTATAAAAATTAAGGAAATAATTATCGTTTTGACGCAGGTCGATATCGCCCATATTGGCTTCCCAGTTCCGTTTGCGAAAGGTCAGCAAGACCTGGTCAAAATCGTTGAGCTGCTGCGTTGTTCCGTCCGGCTGTATAGGAATATTGTTGTCCGTAATCGCCGCCGCGACCTGTATGCTGTCACCGATATAGCCGCTCATCTGCAAATTGAACTGCGAATTGAAAACAGCATCCTGACTGTTGCCAAAACTCACGCTGCGGCCAAAACTGCCGTTGTACTCGATATTGCCAAAATGGAGGAAATCGTCTTCACGGCTTTGTGGGGCGGGTAGCAGGCGCCGTTCGGAATAGGTAACATCTTGGATGCTGTCATAGCTAAACCGCCTGCTGACCAGGTTGAGTTTGTTGGGAAACACGCGGTACGTGACCTCCACGCTGTCCGACGGCAGTTCTTTTTTCCAAGTCAACACGCTGTTGACAAAATCAAGGCGATAGTATGAGGTATCGACATGGGGAATAGAAATGGTATTGGGAATGACACTCTGCGCATCCAGTATAACCACTCCCTTCGCGGCAATCGTTTTCGTCTTTTTATTGGACTGTATCTGCGCGCTGCCAACGCCAGCCATGGCGAAGAAACAAAACATCAACAAATAGACACGCAGACGCATATGATTTAAAAACTATCATGCGCCAAAAATATTGTCCTATGGGTTAGTAATTTTGGAAAAAATGGAATGGGAAACCACTGTTTACAACCGTATTGTGGCTAGCTAAAACTGACGGAAGCGTTATTTCACTGCCCTGGCGTGTCTGCGCGACCGGTCATCGTATGGGCATTGTCCATGACTTGGCCGCCGCCTTGGCTGCGTTGGATAAGCATATTCTGGTATTGTACAATGGCGCGGAAGATGGCACTCGCCACATCGCTCTGTCCTGACTCGCTCAACAGGTATTCCTCCTCCCCTTCGTTGCAGTTAAAGCCCGTCTCGACCAACACGCTCGGCATCGCCGTCGCCTGCAATACCCAGATGCCTGTCGAACGCTGACGGACACCGCGGTCAACCCGACCTTGGGCCGCAAAATTGTTTTGTATCATCGTGCCCAGCATCAGGCTGCGCTCAAAGTATTTACGCATACGGATGGATGCGGCAATCTGCGCTTCGGGGGATGCGTTCGTTTTTTCCGTAGAGTCGACACTTGTGGAGTCCACTTCCGAAAATTCGCCAAAGTCGTTGTCCTTGACATAGCTGGTCTTGCTGTCGTTTTTGCTGACAGACCAGATATAGCTTTCCGTGCCTACGACACCTGTCGGCACGCTGTACCTGCGGTAGACAGGCACTTTTTTGGTATGCCTCTTTTTTCTTTTACCTTTCCCTGTGTAGTACACTTTAGTCTCGTAATCGACAATCTGGGTATGCCATTCCTTACCGTTGCGACCGTCATCGTTGACATGGATGCTAAGGAAAAGGTCGCCGTGGTTTTGGTTGGCAAAATTGGCACGCCAGCGGTTGGCGGCATCCTTGTCGGTAAGGTGTGCTGGCAGGTTTCTGTCGGTACGCGTGAGCAAGACGTTTATGCCAGGTAGCGAATCATTGATTTTCTTCACCAGTTTTTGCGCTATTGCCAAAGCAATGTCGGACTCGTAACTACCATCAAAACCGACGTTACCCATGTCAGGTATGCCATGTCCTGGATCGATGATAAGGGTTCTTAACTGGTTGCTACGGTGCGGGTTGTTGGTAGTGACGGTGCCGTCCTGTGCGGCGACATGACCGATACCTACCGCAAAAAATCCCACAATGACAGACTTTAAAATTTTTTTCCACATATTTTTACGCTCATTATCAGGCCATAAGACCAATCTATGCTTAGAACCCTTAATTTTGTCCTCTTTATATAATTTTTAATCTTTGATTTTAGCGGGTTTCTTTGAATAATACCGTTATTTGGCAATTGTAAGAAATCTTGTTTTAAAATATGTTCAATCGGGGTAAAGTTAAGGCAAAAATACATCTATTGGCAGTTGCGTTCTGCATACCCCTGCTATTATGGACTGTACAGCTATGCGCCCAGCAACATGGCAGCGCGGAAATTGGAGAAAAATTAACATATAAGACCCTCACCGACACCCCGATTATCGTCTTTCCCCATAAAGCGTTGTCCTTTGACACCATACCTTCTTCCTGGGCACAAAAACTCGCCTATCGTGATGCCCACTATCTTTTTTCCAAAAACTGGGGCGACACCAGTGAAAGGGCCAAGCTACTCGGCTTCTACTCCAAGGACACCCTGACATCGACCTTCGACTATTCTGCGGACGACTCAGTAGTGATATTGGTTCCGACAAAGGAAATATTGCTGTACACCAAAGCCAATATCAAAAGCAAGCAGGATGACATGGACCTGACAGCCCAATACATACACTTCGACCAACGTATCAACCATATCAAAGCTTACGGTGGCACTGACACTTCCAAAGGTGCGCTCAACAAGCCCCTCATCGTACAGCAAGGTTCCAAAACCATCGCGGACAGCATCGATGTCAACACCAAAACACAACGGTTGCGCTTTAGGGACACGTACTATAACGAAGGGGAAATATTTGTCCATGCGGACATCGTCAAGGCTATCGACAAAAACACGGCCTACGCATGGAAAGGCAGGTTCACAACCTGCAACCTGGACACGCCGCACTTTGACTTCCGGGCTAAGAAGCTCAAGCTCATCAAAAACAACGTCGCGGTGTCCGGGCCGGCCTATCCGGAGTTTGAAGGGGTACCGATCCCGATTATAATGCCTTTTGGGATATTTCCTCTGGAACGAGGTCGCCATTCGGGACTTCTGGCACCACAATTTGTCAACAACGACAGCTACGGCCTTGGACTGGAAGGGTTGGGATATTACCAAGTCATGAATGACAACTGGGATGTGACGTTCCGGACTAATCTCTATTCCTACGGTGGCTACATGTTGTCCATCGCGCCCAGATACTACAAGCGCTACCACTATTCGGGCAACCTGACTTTCCAGATACAGCATACTGTCCTGCTCAACAGCAGCTCAACATATACCAATGACGAGTTTACCAAAAACAATGCGTTCCAGCTCACATGGAGTCACAGTATGGACAGCAAGGCGCTTCCAGGGACAAGTTTTTCCGCAAGTGTCAATGCGGGTAGTACGCAGTACAACAAGTATTCCACCACCAACCCGATCAAGGCCTACCAAAACCAGATGAGCTCGTCCATTACCTGGGCAAAAACATGGGGCGACGGCAAATACAGCTTTTCCGCTGCGGCCAACCACAGTCAAAACAACAATACACGCCTAGTCAGCATCAACGCGCCCACGATCAATTTTTCAATGAACACCATCTACCCGTTCGCCAAAAAAGAAGCAGTAGGGCAAGCGAAATGGTATGAAAAGACTGGTATCGGTTACACTACTACCTTTATTAACCAAATTTCGTTTTACGATTCGGCATTAAGCGTTAAACGGTTACTGGACACTTCCAACTGGGGATTAAAGCACACCATCCCCATCACCATGTCCCTGCCCTCGGTGGGACCCGTTACGATCGCACCGTCCGTATCCTACAATGAAAACTGGTATGGACGCACCCTTCATACGGCATGGGACAGTGCAGCAGTGAAAGTAGACACGACGGCAAGTGGCAGGGGATTTTACAGGGCATACCAGACAAGTTTTGCACTTTCGTTCAGCACGAGGATATTTGGGAACTACAATTTCAAACCGACCAGCAATGTCGAGACCATCCACCACGAAGTAAGGCCCACTATAAGCCTTAACTATACCCCAAATACCAATTCCGGAAACTACTACTGGGTACGGACAAACAACCGTCTGAAGGACTCCGTTTTACAGAACAATGGCTCTTATCAATACATATACGGCGACTCCATCCGTGCGTGCCGGTTTGCCGGCAATGTTGTCGGAACGTTCAGCGAAGGGACTTTCGGCGGTATCACATTCGGCATCGACAACCTGCTGGAAATGAAAAAGAGAAACAAAGACAAAAACGAGACTGATTCTCAAACCGACACCAGCGACAACAAAAAAATAAAACTCATAGACGGGTTGAGCATCACCTCCGGCTACAATTTCCTCGCGGATTCCCTAAAATGGCAAACCGTCAGTATCTCTTTCCGTACGACTTTGTTTGACAAAATCAACATCAATGGAAGCACGATATTGGACCAATACGACGTAAACCCTTATACGGGAGGAAGAATCAATAAATTGATGTGGAAAGAAGGAAAAATTGGGCGTTTCACTTCTGGCAACCTCTCCCTATCGTCCTCTTTCCAAAGCAAAAAAGCAGAGGACAAGCAAAAACAGACAGAGTCGTCGTTAGGCAACGACCCAACCATGTCGTTGGCCGACCAGCAAGCCCAATTGGCTTATATCGCAAGCAACCCAGCGGAGTTTGTGGACTTTGACATTCCCTGGAACGTATCGACATCCTTGGCTGTCAATTTTACCCGAACATTGAATGCGTCCAACTATAAATTCTATACTACCATTAACTCCAGCCTCAATGTCAACGGAGACTTCAGCATCACGCCCAAATGGAAAGCGGGCGGCAACATAATGTATGACATCAAGAACCAAAAAGTAGGACTTTTGACCATGTTCCTTACCCGGGAAATGCACTGCTGGCAGATGTCCATCAACCTCACACCCATCGGATCCTACAAATCCTTTAGCATCGTTTTAAATCCCAAATCAGGAATCCTGCGTGACCTGCGTATCAATCGTTCCAGGTACTTCTATAATAATTAAGGGAAGAGTAAAAATGCGCGAAGAGGAAGATTATCGTGCAATAGACCTGGACTGCATCACCCAAGAGATATATGCTTCAAAATAATGATTGGCGCGGACATGAACCACGGCAGTAATTTTTCATGCAAAGACGCAAAGCATGAATCCGCCTATCTAAGAATCAAAATTGCATGAGCACCCGACGCTCAACGATTCACTTTTATCTATCCATCCAACCCTTCCTTAACCAAGTCATGGAGATGCACAAATCCCAAAAAGTGCTTATCTCCATCCACCACGACCAACTGCGAAATATCATGCCGCCGCATCAGGTCGAGCGCTTCGACCGCCAGCATTTCCGGCCTCGCATCATAACCACCAGCGGTATAGAAATCAGCCGCCGTGACACTGTTGATATCGTCCACGCGTTCCAACAGGCGACGGATGTCCCCGTCCGTAATGATGCCCAGCACCACGTCGGCGGCGTCCACCACCACAACGGCACCCAACCGTCCCTGCGAAATCGAGCCGATGACCGCTTTCAGAGGAGAGGAAAGAAGCACCTTTGGTGTTGCGTTCTGTGGGTAGATGTCCGAAAGCGACAGCAGCAGCCGTTTCCCCAAGTTACCGCCTGGATGCAGCCTTGCAAAATCATCTTTGGAAAAAGCATTCACCTGCATCAGCGCGATCGCCAGTGCATCGCCCATCACAAGCTGCACTGTCGTGCTGGTGGTCGGTGCGAGGTTGTTGGGACAGGCTTCCTGCGCAATCGGCACCGGCAACACATAATCGGCATGTCGGCCGAGATAGCCATTTTCATTGCTGGTCAACGCCACCATCTTGTTGTCCCAGGACCGAAGTACGGAAACGAGGTGACGGATTTCGGGACTTTCGCCGCTCTTGCTGACAAGGAGGACAATATCGTTTTTTTGGATGACACCGAGGTCGCCATGTATGGCTTCCGCCGCATGTACAAAAACGGCAGGTGTCCCCGTGCTGTTGAACGTCGCCACCAATTTCTGCGCGATGATGGCACTTTTGCCAATACCGCTCACAATGACACGTCCCCCACAACCGTGCAACAACTGCACGACCTGCACAAATCGCTCGTCCAGACCGTCCGCAATACGCTGCAACGCCTGTGCTTCCTGAACAAAAACCTGTTTCCCGCAATCCAATAAATGTTGTGGTTCCGACATGGGACAAAAGTAAAAAGTAAAAATGCAAAAGTAAAAAGTAAAAAATGAGAAGTCGACCACTACTGGTCGGCGTCTCCACCGACCAGTAGGAAAAACCTTTCTCATCAGACATTTTTCCCTTCTGACTTTTGGTTTTTTCCTTTGACCTGTCTCAATTTCTCGACAGCCTTGCCGTTTTTTGGTTTATTTTTGGGACTTTGCAAGCAGAAACGAAAAGAATTATGACAGTTAAAAGCATGGCGGAAATGATGGCGGAAGGCGAAACGCCCGAAGTATTGTTCTGGGTGGGTTGCGCCGGAAGCTTTGACCAGCGGGCGCAGAAAATTACGAAAGCATTTGCGCGCATATTGGACAAGACGGGCATCAAGTTTGCCATACTCGGCAAGGAGGAAACCTGCACGGGCGACCCGGCGAGACGCGCGGGCAACGAATTCCTGTTTCAGATGATGGCGTACCAAAACATCCAGATCCTGAACGGCTACGAAGTCAAAAAAATCGTCACGACCTGCCCCCATTGTTTCAACACGCTGAAAAACGAATATCCCGCACTGGGCGGCAACTACGAGGTTATCCACCATACGGCGTTCCTCCAGCAACTCATCAACGAAGGCAAAATCGTGATGAAAGAAGGAGGCGCTTTCAAAGGCAAAAAAATCACTTACCACGACAGTTGCTACCTCGGCCGCGCCAACAATATCTACGAGGCCCCTCGGAAAGTCCTCGAAATACTCGACACGGAACTCGTGGAGATGAAACGCTGCCGTACCAAGGGTTTCTGCTGCGGCGCGGGCGGTGCGCAGATGTTCAAGGAAGAGGAAAAAGGCGCAGAACGCGTCAACTTTGACCGCTCCAAGGAAGCGGTGGAGACAGGTGCCAATATCGTCGCGTCGGCTTGCCCTTTTTGCAACACCATGCTGACCGACGGCATCAAGAACGAGGAAAAAGAAGACACCGTAAAGGTTTTGGATATTGCGGAGATTATCGAGGAAAGTATGGCTTGAGTGGAATTTGATGATTTGATGATTTGAAAATGAGGCTAAAAGATGTAGATCTTTACTTTCGCTATCCCTCATCCGACGACCTATAAAAGGATTACCATTCTCATGGTTTTCCTGTGTAACCTTTTTGGAGAAAAGTACGTCTAAACATCAAACAGAAAATTATGACTATAAAAAAAGCTGCAAAAACGCTACATGTCTTCCTCTATATTGCCATTCTTGCAAATTACAGTTACGCCCAAAAAGGTAACTGCACGGTTGAGGCAACCATAAACGGGCTTGGCGATGATACTATCCAGATTATGTATTATCCTTTGTCTAATGTCGATTCCATGCAAAACGATATAACGATAGCCAGAAAAAATCATTTCATATACACGTTACCGACAAACCAACCCGCAATAATAGCAATTATACCCAAAATGTCTTGGCATAAGCGCGTTGGAGGTAATGCCTATATGCCGCAAACGAAATTTATTGAACTGATAGCACTGCCGGATGACAAAATAAATATCAATGGCGTACTGTATCCATACTATCTTGATTATACCATTACCGGGTCTTTAATCAATGAAGAATACGCAAAAATGAGGGCAACATATAAAGATGCTGATATCGAAGCCGTGAAACTTAAATTAAAAATGGACTCCTTATCCGCATTTGAAAATACAAATGATGAAAGTACCCGGCTATTCAAGCTGCGACAATCATACAACCATGAAATATCTACGGCCAAAATGAAATTCATTCAAGAAAATCCAGACAGTAGCTTATCTGCCTATTACCTTGTTCGGTTCAATTTAGAGACCTTCGCAAAATATTACCCTCAATTATCAAGTAATGTTAGAAATGGACTTTTCAAAGCCCTCCTGCTACATAAATATGATGAATACACAAAATATATAGCGGTAAAAAAAGCAGAAGCAACATTGACCGAGGGCGAAAATGCACCGAACTTTTCATTAAAAGATGTGAATGGCAACACTTTAGCCATTACAGACCTAAAAGGGAAACTCATTGTTTTAGACTTTTGGGGCACCTGGTGCGGGCCGTGTATAAAAGAACTTTCCACGCTAAAAAACTGCCATGAAAAATACCAATCAAAAGTGTCTTTTGTCAGTATAGCCTGCAATGATACGGAAGCGGCTTGGAAGAATATCGTAAACAAATACCAGCTTGACTGGACACAGCTCATCAATTCCGTGGACAATGACGTTTCTGTCCTCTATGGCATAAAAGCCTATCCAACAAAAATAATCATTGATAAAGACTTAAAGATTGTGAAACGGTTTGTAGGCGCCACTGATGCGTTCTATTCGGCATTGAACGAGCTGGTAAGATAATTTTTACAGAAGTCGAAATTCTTTCGGGCCTCTTATAACAGTAGACACATCAAGAAAAAACCAAAATCTACCCATCATCCAATACCTTTGCCCTACAAAAACGCGCAATATGGATTTGGATTTCAAGCAATATGTACCTGCGGACTTCGCACCGGAATCGCGGGTGTGGATATACCAGAGCAACCGTCTGTTGGGCATTCCCGAAGTACTGGAAGCGGACAGGATATTACAGGATTTTGTCGGACAGTGGGTGACCCATGGCAAAGCGAACAAAGGTTTTGCGCGGGTGTTTTTCGGACAGTTCATCGTGCTGATAGCAGACGAAACGTCGCACAACGTGAGTGGTTGCAGTACCGATGCTTCCGTCCGTGTCATCAAGCATCTGGAGGACGTGCTGAAAGTCTCATTTTTTGACCGCCAATTGTTGGCATTCGTGGTCAAGGGCAAAGTGCAGTGCATACCGCTTAACCAGTTGGGCTATGCGCTGGAGCATGGTTTTGTCACGCCCGAAACGCTGTATTTCAACAACCTGGTGCAGACCAAACAGGGCTTGCTGAACAACTGGGTCGTGCCGATAAAGGATTCTTGGTTGGCGGCAAGGTTGAAATTAAAAACAACCCTTTAACGAATCGTCATTGCACACAAAGCAACAAAGAAAACGCAAGACACAACGTTGTGTACGTGGTAAACTTTGTTCCATTGTGTGAAAACTAAATAACCTTATCAATCTTGCAAAAACTGAGCATGGACGACCTCAACCGCATTTCGGTCGAGGAGTTTAAACAGGCGGAAAAAATCCCGCTCGTCGTTATATTGGACAACATCCGAAGCATGCACAACGTCGGCAGCATCTTCCGCAGTTCGGATGCTTTTTTAGTCCACAGCATCATCCTTTGCGGTTTCACGCCCCGACCGCCGCACCGCGATATCCACAAGACCGCGCTCGGCGCCACGGAAACGGTCGACTGGCTGTACAAAGAATCCACTTTGGATGCCGTGACCGAACTGAAAAACGGTGGTTACAAAATCTACGGCATCGAGCAAGTGGACGACAGCATCGCGTTGGGGGATTTTTCTTTTGACAAAAAAGAAAAAATCGCCATCGTACTGGGCAACGAGGTCGAAGGCGTGGACGAAGAAGTATTGAACCGCTGCGACGGCAGCATCGAAATCCCTCAGTTCGGCACCAAGCATTCGCTCAACGTCTCCGTGGCGGCGGGCATCGTCATCTGGGAACTGTCCAAAAGGTATTTGGTGTTCAACGCCTAACGCTATCGATATAGCTCAAGAAAAATGACACCGATTTTTAGCGATGATATATACTTCGCAAGGGATAATATAATGAAATTGAACACGCATATAAATGATAGAGACCTCCGCGTCATTCCTGCGGAGGTGTTCTTTTTCTGTCAAGTCACTAATTGAAGTATAATAAAGCATGTTCCCTTCGCGTCAGGCTTTTTGCTATTGCCCTTACCCTTTTACTTTATCCAAAAATTAACCGCCCAAAAGTCATTTTTCCACCTTAATTTTGCAAAATTTTATTTTTTTCTATCATGCCTAAAGACAATTCCATCAAATCGGTTCTTATCATTGGTTCCGGCCCGATCATCATCGGCCAGGCTTGCGAATTTGACTATTCGGGTACGCAAGCGGCGCGCAGCCTCCGCGAGGAAGGCATCAAGGTCACGTTGATCAACAGCAACCCTGCGACGATCATGACCGACCCGCTGATGGCGGATCGCGTGTACCTCCTGCCCCTGACACCTGAAAGCATCGAAAAGATTTTGCAGGAAAACGACATCGACGCCGTACTGCCGACAATGGGCGGACAGACCGCGCTGAACCTCGCGAAAGAAGTCGAAGAACAAGGCATCTGGGAAAAATACAACGTGCGCCTCATCGGCGTGGACATCAAGGCCATCGACAAGGCCGAAGACCGCGACCTTTTCCGCAACTGGATGATCGAACTCGGTGTTCCCGTCGCTCCCGCGATGATTGCCAACAGTTTCCTCGAAGGTAAGGAAGCCGCACAGAAGATTGGTTTTCCATTAGTTATACGTCCGTCGTTTACGCTTGGCGGCACTGGCGGCGGATTTGTCCATACCAAAGACGAACTTGACGAAAAACTGACCCACGGGCTGCAAGCTTCGCCGATACATGAAGTATTGGTCGAAAAAGCCGTGCTGGGCTGGAAGGAATACGAACTGGAATTGTTGCGCGACGCTGCGGACAACGTTGCCATCATCTGCTCCATCGAAAACTTTGACCCGATGGGCGTGCACACGGGCGACAGCATTACCGTTGCACCGACGATGACGCTGAGCGACACCGCTTTTCAGTTGATGCGCAACACCGCCATCGAGGTCATGCGCGACCTAGGCAATTTCTCGGGCGGCTGCAACGTGCAGTTTGCACTCAACCCCGAAACAGAAGAAATCATCATCATCGAAATCAATCCGCGCGTGAGCCGTTCCTCCGCATTGGCATCCAAAGCGACTGGTTATCCCATTGCAAAAATCGCTGCCAAACTCGCCATCGGCTACAACTTGGACGAGCTGAAAAACCAAATCACGAAAACGACTTCCGCCTACTTCGAACCGGCACTCGACTATGTGATCGTTAAAATACCACGTTGGAATTTTGACAAGTTCAAAGGTGCAGACGACACGTTGGGTCTACAGATGAAAAGCGTCGGCGAAGTCATGGCCATCGGCAGGAGCTTCAACGAAGCCATCCAGAAAGCCTGCCAGAGCCTGGAAAACAAAGCATTGGGACTGGGCATCTACTCCGAAGAAAAACACAAGGCGGAAGAGCTCATCGAGCAGATAAAAACCCCGAAATGGGACCGCATCTTCAAAATCAAGGAAGCATTGATGAAAGGCGTGACCGTCAAAACCATCTGTCAGGCAACGCGCATCGACAAATGGTTCATCAACCAGCTCAACGACCTTTGCATCCTGGAAAAAGAAATCGCGCAATACAGCATCGAAACCCTACCTATTGAGCTCTTGAAAGAAGCCAAAAAAGAAGGTTTCGGCGACGCGCAGTTGGCAAAAGTATTGCAGGGCAAATGCACGGAAGACCAGATTTACCAAAAACGTAAGGCTGCCGGCATCACGCGTTCCTACAAAATGGTGGACACTTGCAGTGCGGAATTTGAGGCCAAGACGCCTTATTTTTACAGCACTTTTGAAGGATAATGACTTAAGTCAAAATGGAAAAGTCAAAAACAAAAAGTCATTGCTTATGGTTACTTTTTGTTTTTGACTTTTTACTTTTTAGTTTCATGGCTATACACAAAACCAGAGGCATCGTCGTCAGCACCATCCGATATGGTGAGACCAGTATAATCACGCATATCTATACGGAAAGCTTCGGCATGCAGCATTACCTGGTCAAAGGCGTACGCAAACAAACCCGCAAGAAATCAGCCGACAGCCATTATTTCCAGCCGGGCGCGATACTCGAACTGGAAGTGTACCACAACACGCTGCGCGAACTCCAATACATCAAAGAATACCAATACTGCAACATATTTACCAATATGTATGTCGAAGTCAGGCGGCACACGATTATCACCTATTGCGTGGAACTGCTCGACAACCTGATTACCGAACCGGAGCCTGATCCATTTTTTTTTGAAGAACTGGTACAGCTTTTGCTGATGCTGGACAGATTACCTACGGCAGAGGTTTCCAATTTCCCCGTTTACCTCACCTTAAAAATTTTAGGAAAATCGGGATTTAGTTTGTCTGGTATATACGATGCCGTTAACTTTGACGTATTAGATTTTGAACAAGGCTCTTTTTCACGACAGGTCCCCCTGCATCCTTTTTACGTAAAAGGAGCGCACGCCAAGTTTGTAAACGACATCTTGTACCGTGCGGACTGGGCACAAGTGCCATTCAGTGGCAGCGACAGGGCATATATACTGAATGCCTTGCAGGAGTACCTGAAAATCCATGTCGACAACTATAAAACATTAAAAAGCCTATCAGTGCTCGAAACCTTATTTTGTTGACACTCATCCATCATGTTCCTAGGATACGAAAGGATACACCAAGACGTGTACCCGTCTGTCTTACTATTCAATCACCATAAAAATACACAGATGAAAAAAGTTGTCGTAACATTATCGCTACTCACTGCTGCCATTTATGTCCAAGCGCAGGTAAGTACCGACATCACCAATGCATCCAAACAAGCCATCACCAAGGATCCGGCGGACACGACCAACAAGCCCTGGCTAGTAGGCGGCATCCTCAACCTCAACGGAGCACAGACCTCCCTGAACAACTGGGCGGCCGGAGGGGACGACTACGCGCTCTCCATCAACGCTTTCGCCAACGTACACGCCTATTACAAAAAAGGAAAACATTCCTGGGACAATGCTCTGAACCTCAACTATGGCTACATCAACACAACCAGCCTTGGTGGCAGGAAAAACGATGACCGTATCAACCTGATGTCACGTTACGGCTATGCACTCAACCCCAACTGGGATTTTGGCGCTTTGTTTACCTTCCGTACACAGTCAACAAAAGGCTATACCTACGATAGCGACGGAGCCAGAACATTTTCGTCCGCATTCCTGAGCCCTGCGTACGTTTCTATCGGACCTGGCTTTACCTATCACCCGGCGACCAACAAGGACTTTACGTTTTACATTTCCCCGGCAACGGTCAGATGGATTATCGTCAAGGACAAGCTCCTGAATGAACAAGGATTGTACGGTGTCGACTCCGGCAAGTCCATCAAGACACAGTTCGGCGCATTTGCCAGCGTGGACTACAAACACGACATCACAAAAACATTGAGCTATATCGGTCATGCGGAAGTGTATTCCGATTATCTGGACAATCCGCAAAACATTTATTTCTACATGACCAACATGTTTGCCTTGAAGATTTCCAGCGTGCTGTCCGCCACTTGGAACTTCAACCTCATCTACGACGACAACGCCCGCCTGTTTGGCCCCAACGGCAACGGCGCACGTCTCCAGACCCAGTCCATCATCGGTGCAGGTCTGCTGTACAAGTTCAACAACAAATAATCTAACACATATCCTATGATTCTTTAACCCATAGGATATTTTTACAAATGAAAAGTCGTCCTTCTCTCCAAGGGACGACTTTTGTAATATAAAGCCGATTCGCTGTTAGATTCCGACACGCAATAGGGCAAACGCATCTAAATTATCTCCACTAATATAATCTGTCCCTCTTTTTTTCTTGACAAAAAAAGTGGCAAAAAAGTCAAGTCCGCAAAAGGCGAACGCTACGCGCCAGTCGGGTTGACGCTTCGGAACATTTCCGGCGGCTGTTGCAACTTTGTAGCAGTTTCAAGCCACGCCGGAAACACCTCCCGCGCCAACGCTCCTTTTCGCTGTTTGCAGACGGGGGCATTGGTGTATTGAGAAGGTCTATAGGGTTCTCTCTTGAAAAAATAAACGCAGGTTTGAGCTCCGAGATCTCGCCGTCCGACAACGAAAGCGAGGCAGGGGGAGCGGTGTTTTCTGCGGAGCAGTTGGGACCCTAAATAGTTTCAACAGCCAGCAAGAAACGTTCCCGAAGCCGTAGCCGAACGGTTCAACGCATTCATGATGTTTTTTCACAATAGGAAAATTTAGATGCTGGTGCTCTACTACACACAATAGTTCAATCCACGACTGAAAAATTTCATGTACGTTTGTAGAAGTAAAAAAACGAAGTAGATTGAACAAGCCATCCGGGACGGTAAGACCAAAAAGCAAATCCACTTAAAAAATATGCGGAAAAAACTCTTGATAATAGGGGGAATATGTGCTTTCAATGCCTGCGCACAGACCAATGCGCCATCCGAAACGGAGCTTCAACATTACAGCCCGGCAAAAGCTACCACGATTGAGCTTCCCAAGAAATTAAAAGAGGTATCCGGAATCACTTTTATGGAAAACAACGATTCCATACTATATGCCGAACAGGATGAATCTGCCAACATATACAGCGTGGGCACTGTTGACGGTACTACGACGGAATTTAAAACAGCTAACGAAAAAGGCGATTTTGAGGATATCGCATATAGTGGCAACGGCTTTTATCTGCTGCGAAGCGACGGAATGATACTTTTTTTTCCGCAAGGCATCCATCCCGTAACACAGCACAAAAGTTTGCTGCCCGCCGCCGAATATGAAGGACTGTGCTATCACGCCGCCGACAACAGCCTTTATGTTTTGGCAAAGACCATCCCAAATGACAAAAAATACATTATCGTTTATAAATTGGCTTTGACAAGTAACGGCGAACCCGGTTTCGGCAAAAAGATAACCGTCGATGTCAAAACGCTGGAACGCAGTGCCAATATAGCCATCGGACATTTCCGTCCGTCCGCCATAGCCTACAACATCGTGGACAGACAATGGTTTTTACTGTCTTCCATCAACCATCTGTTGCTCGTATTGGACAGCAACTGGCAATATGTGGAATATGCGGCCTTGGACAAGAAACAATATCCACAACCGGAAGGAATGGCTTTTGATTCCAAAGGAAACCTCTGGCTGTCCAGCGAGGCAAACACACAGAAATACGGAAAACTGTACAAGTTAGAGAGGCATGAAAAGTAATAACGCCTTACCTTCATTCCCGGGATGGCCCTAGTTCAGCGAAACATGTTCCGCAAAAAAACGATTATCGTTACAAATTATCCAGCCTATTTTGAACTTTTGGTTTGGCAAATCATTTTTTATCGTGATGCGTCCCGAATGAATTTAGAAATAGACTGAGCCTAAAAACCAACTTCGTATTTAGAATATCCACAACGCTTCGCATTTTAAATATCTCAACAATAACAAAAACTATTCCATTGTTTTTCAATGGAATACAATGCGTGGGAATTTATGGAAGTTTCGTATATTTGTGTGTTGTGCGACATAACCTTAAAACCGCACGCCAAAACAACGATGGCAAATTGTTCAATATGCGGAAAATCAAATGCTGACAGTTACGCAGAACTAATTACGGGAAAAACCAGAACAATGAATAAAAGCGGTATGAAAACTTACTATCATACCAAAAATAAAGTCGTTTGTAGAAGTTGTAAAACCAAAATGTCTTTGGACAATGTGGTTTTCTTTTCAATGATGCTGACTTTCCCAATTCTTTGGTCAAAAACCGATTTAGGATTTTGGTACAGTTTAGGAATTTGTGCCGGAATTTATTTTGTAGCAAGAATTTTAATCCGAAATTTATGATTGAAAAACAACTAGTTGAAGATTTTTTAATCAGATTGTATTTTGACAAAAAGCAAGGTTTTTACAAAGCTGGACTAAAAAGAGCTTATTTGGATTTTAACCGAACGCTAAAAAATAACAACACTCAAATCGAGCGAAATTCAATTCAAGGAAAAACTTTGGAGTTTCTCGAAAATGAACTGAAAAACTTAATCAAAAATGACTTTGAAAATCAGACTGAATTTGACTTTGAACATAAAAAACTTTGCGAAAAATTAAAAACTCAATGGAATGAATTAAGTTTTGGACAATGCCAAAAATGGATAAATATGACTTTAAAATATTGGCTTGTTTTTGGAGATGAAAAAATAAAATCCATTTCAAAAAACTACAAATATTTTCATATTCCGATTGACAGCTACGTTCAAAAAGGAATGTTTGGAGAGAAAAACCCAAAACCTTGGAGCAAAATTAGTGAATATGGAGATTATTTTCGTTACCAAATTGAATTTAGAGAACGACACGAAACCGAAATTCCAATCGAATACGAATTTGATTTTTTTAACAACGCAGAATTGTTCCGTCGCACAACATAGTATTGCTAAAATGCGGGGCTAAAGTCTAAGTTGAACTTTTATACATTTTTTGTCGCAATTGCTTTTTTGTTCCACTTTTTTTGTAATTTGGTGCAACGAAAAAAGCAATTGCTTCGTTTGGTCTTCCTTGAACTTTCAGTTCTTCGAAATCCCCCGCACTTCAGCAATACTTTTTCCGTTGTGCGTCATTTTAGGAACGACCGTGATAGACCAAAAGTGTTACAGACAAAAATGCTAATAGAACAATATACATCAAAATGGGTTGACAATTTTGAGAACATAAAATGTGAAATCGAAAAAGAACTTCAAGGGCTTGTTTATACTAT
>JASGDY010000002.1:0-12575 GCA_047606825.1 Chitinophagaceae bacterium | reverse complement strand
CTGGTTACAAGTTTCATGTTATGTTTTGTAAGGGATAAAATAGCGGATTTGATAAGTCATTGCTGCGCCTCACCCCCGACCCCTCTCCCAAGTGAGAGGGGTCGGGGGTGAGGCGCAACAATGACTTATCAAATCCGCTATTTTATCCCTTACAAAACATAACATGAAACTTGTAACCAGTAACCTGTAACCTGCAACGACCCAAGGCAAGCAAGTTAACAATTATAAATATCTGACCCTTCGATTTTTTTGGGATTTGAAATTCATTTAGTTTTGCACGACCTCTCAAGCGCAACCGAACATATCCAGTGTAGTTCAACGGCTGCAGGTCAGCATTTTTTTAAAATTTATGGTTATTCCTTTGCTTTCACGGAATCTGTGGAAAGCTGGGATTTTTTATTTTAATATTTATGGCAAAATATGTTTTTGTTACCGGAGGCGTGACAAGTAGTTTGGGAAAAGGTATTGTGGCGGCATCGCTAGCAAAGCTCTTGCAGGCAAGAGGCTTTAAAGCGACCATCCAAAAATTTGACCCGTATATCAACGTTGACCCGGGTACGCTGAATCCTTATGAACACGGTGAATGTTACGTAACCGAAGACGGTGCGGAAACCGACCTCGACCTCGGCCACTACGAACGCTTCCTCAACATCCACACTTCCCAGGCCAACAACGTCACCACTGGCAGAATCTATCAGACAGTCATCAACAAGGAACGCGAAGGTGCTTTTTTGGGTAAGACGGTGCAGGTCGTCCCGCATATCACGGACGAAATCAAAAACCGTATGCTCTTATTGGGAAAAGACGACACATACGACATCGTCATCACCGAAATCGGTGGTACCATCGGCGATATAGAAAGTCTGCCTTTCGTGGAAGCCGTGCGCCAACTGCAATGGGAACTGCCAGAGGAAGACGTGTGCGTCATACACCTCACGCTGGTCCCCTACCTACGCGCCGCCAAGGAACTCAAAACCAAACCCACCCAGCACAGCGTGCGCATGATGAGCGAAAACGGCGTACATCCCGACATCATCGTCTGCCGTACCGAAGAACCGCTCAACAACGACATCCGCCGCAAAATCGCACAGTTCTGCAACGTTAAAATGGAAGCCGTCATAGAATCCATGGACGCCACCACAATCTATGAAGTGCCATTGATGATGCTCCGTGAAAAACTCGACGTCATCACATTGAGAAAACTGGAAATAACAGGTTATGCCGAACCGATACTGGACAAATGGAAAGGTTTCCTCGACAAACTAAAATACCCCAAAAGCCAAGTCACCATCGGCCTCGTCGGCAAATACATCGAGCTACAGGATGCCTACAAGTCCATATTGGAAAGCTTTATCCACGCCGGCGCTGTCAATGAAGTAAAAGTGCAGGTCGTCAATATCCACAGCGAATACCTCACACCGGAAAACGTATTGGAAAAAATGCGCGGACTGGACGGCATATTGGTCGCCCCGGGTTTTGGACAACGCGGAACGGAAGGGAAAATCGCCGCTATCAAATACGCCCGCGAAAACAAACTGCCGTTCTTCGGCATCTGTCTAGGTATGCAGATGGCTGTCATAGAATATGCACGTGACGTACTGGGTCTGAAAAACGCACATTCCATTGAAATGGACTCGGAAGTCGCATTCCCAGTCATCAACCTCATGGAAGAACAGAAAAAAATCAAGATGATGGGCGGCACCATGCGTCTCGGGGCATACTCATGCGATATTGTTCCAGGGACTTTAGCGGAAAAAATCTATGGCACGAAGCAAATATCGGAACGCCACCGCCACCGTTACGAATTTAACAACGATTATCTGCAACAATTCGAAGATGCGGGTATGCTTGCCAGCGGCACCAACTCAGACTCCGGCCTCGTGGAAATAGTGGAACTACCCTCCCACGTCCATCCGTTCTTCATCGGCGTACAGTTCCATCCCGAACTGAAAAGCACCGTGGAAGCCCCCGCACCCTTATTCGTCGGCTTCATCAAAGCCGCCAACGAATACCGCGAACATTTGGTTTCCAATAAAATGGCGGCAAACACGGGAAAATAACCCAAAAAAGGCGGCGCAGCTTCCACTGAGGCCGCCGCTTTTTCTAAGTTGGTCACTGGACGACTGCATTTTTGACAGGGTGCAGTACTTTGAAAAAGCTTTCAGATACCTTTTTTCCGCCTAGTTAGATTTTGACATAGGTAGGTTTGTATGGGAGGGAAAAGCCGATACCGATGGCACTCATGACCTGCAAAGCAGGATGGGTGGTACCATCGGATTGCGTAATCTGTATGTCGTCGTCGTATATAAGGTTGAGGGTATAGTTGGCCGTTAAGAGCTTGTTGATTTTAAAATTGAGCGTGTTGGTCGTATAAAAAGTGACGTTTTGGGGATGTTCCAGATAGTTGGCAAAAAGATTGAGCCTACCCGTGTAATCGACATTTTTCATAATGGTACCAGTAAACGAAATCATACTGAATGCGCCGAACTGCTCGAGATAACGATGGTAGGCCTCTACGCCAAACTTGGCCTGCGCGGCCAGTTTACGGTTCATGACCAAGGTCGTGCGGCTCGTAATCGGGGAAAAGAAAACCGAAAAATTCTTTTTGGGAAAAGGTTTGTAATCAATACCAATTGCCAATGTAATGTAGGCAGGAGAGAGAAACGATGATGCCAGAATACTGCTGTCCTTCGTATAATAGGTACGTCCGTCAAACAACTGCGTCTGCGGATTAAATAAAATAGAGGCATACCACTTCTGGGAAGAATCAATCTGCAAACCATACTTGGAGACAAAGTCAAAATAATCATCATTTTTCTGTCCACCCAGCGAAGTAGTCTGAAGATACCCAAACCGCCAGTCCAGGTTGTTGTCCCAGGTATGGCGTCCCGCCTTATGGAACAGGTACAGGTTCTGGGTAGCCCGTAAGGACATCGAAAAGTTTTCCCCACCCGCCGACCAGTTGCTCAGTGACGTTTGCGAAAGGTTAAGGGTCGAAGTACCTCCTAATTTCCACTTCCATTTGACAGTATCCTTGTCGTCTTTGGTAATGGTCCGAAAAATCTGGGACTGCAAAGCCCTTGCAGGAATGCTATCCTGCGCGTGCACGACAATCCCGCTAACCAACAAAAGACAAACAATAAATAAAACGACTCGTTGACGCATCCTGTGACTTCTCTGTTTTTTCGATTGACTGTACAAATATAGAAGCGCAGATTGGGAAAATAATGTTAACTCTCTGCCAATCTGGCATTTGTCCTTAATTTCTTTATTTTTGCACCTTAATGTCATTGACTAAAAATGTTGGTGATAACATCCATATCGGCGACCGCCGTTGCTGGTGTTATCACCCGCAACCATACTGGAACATTATATTGATGACATCGTTTTGCAACTTAAAATATGTGGCATGGAGACGCTGGAATTACAGGCAAAAAAAATAGACGAAACCAGACAGGGCGAAGCTTACAGTCCGTTTGACGTGGACCCCAACCGATATAAGAAAAGGTTCTACATAGAAAGCTACGGCTGTGCGATGAACTTCAGCGACAGCGAAATCGTCGCATCCATACTTAACAACGAGGGGTTTGGCGCGACACGCAACACGGAAGAGGCCGACCTTATCTTCATCAACACCTGCTCTATCCGCGAAAAAGCCGAGCAGACCGTCCGCAAACGCCTGACCGAGTTCCGCAAGATGAAGCGCGAAAAGCCGGGCATGCTCGTCGGCGTACTCGGCTGCATGGCGGAACGCCTCAAATCCAAATTCCTCGAAGAGGAAAAACTCGTGGACATCGTCATCGGTCCCGACGCCTACCGCTCCCTTCCACAACTGATAACGGAAGCGGAAACCGGACAGAAAGGCGTAAACGTCCTACTCAGCCGCGAGGAGACCTATTCGGACATCGCGCCCGTGCGCCTCAACACCAACGGCGTATCGGCGTTTATCTCCATCATGCGCGGCTGCAACAACATGTGCAGCTTCTGCGTCGTACCTTTCACACGCGGTCGCGAACGCAGCCGCGACGCGGCCTCCATAGTGCAGGAAGCCAAAGATTTATATGAACAAGGCTACCGCGAAGTAACCCTTTTGGGACAAAACGTGGACAGTTATTACTACACCGCCAATACCAACGACGCGCACGTCACATTTGCACAATTACTGGAAATGGTCGCGGAGGTAAGTCCCCAACTGCGGGTGCGGTTCAGCACTTCGCATCCCAAGGACATTACGGACGACGTACTCTATTCCATGGTAAAATATCCCAACATCTGCCGTTACATCCACCTGCCTTTGCAAAGCGGCAGCACACGCATATTACAGTTGATGAACAGGACTTACACGCGCGACTGGTACAGAGCCAAAGTAGACCAAATCAAGAAAATCGTCCCTGACTGCGGTATCAGTTCGGACATCATCGCCGGCTTCTGCACCGAAACGGAGGAAGACCACTTAGACACCCTCAGCCTGATGGCTTATAGCCAATATGACATGAGTTATATGTTTTTCTACAGCGAGCGCCCCGGCACTCTGGCAGCACGTCGCTACGTAGACGACATCCCGGAAGCAACAAAAAAAAGACGCCTCGCCGAAATCGTGGACCTGCAAAACAAGCTTTCACTCGAAAGCAACGAACGCGACCTCGGCAAAACCTTTGAAGTGCTCATCGAAGGCGAAAGCAAGAAAAACAACCTGGAATGGAAAGGCCGCAACTCCCAGAACAAAACAATCGTATTTCCCAAAAACAACGACCACTCGCTCCGCCCCGGAAGCTATTGCCAAGTCAAAGTGACCAATTGCACACAGGCGACGTTGCTGGGCGAAATTGTGCGGTAAAAAATCTTAAACGATGATAACGGAAATAAAAGACAATATGGAAGCATCACGGCAAGTCTGCAAAGACCTGTCTGTCAGTAAATTGTATCTTTTTGGAAGTGCAGCGCGTGAAACAGGTTACAACGACGCAAGCAACATTGATTTTCTTTTTCGGTTTGACGACAAAGTCGAAAACATGGAAATGGGAAAAAAACCGATTATCTGGAATTATTGTTTCAGTTGGAAAATATTCTACAACGAAAGGTGGACTTGGTATGGATAGACGCATTACCAATCCCTATTTTATTCAGTCGATTAAAAAGGATTTAACTCCGATATATGCAGCTTGAAATAAAAATACGTCGTTTAAATTTTCTTTAATGATACTCTACGCAGAATAAAAATATGCAATGAATAAAGTGCACACCTTACCGTCATTCCCGCGTAGGCGGGAAACTTTAGTTCATCGAAGCTAATCTCATGTATCCCTATATCGGATACTCTCGGTGAGAATACTTCCCGCCTACGTGGGAATGACGGCGGACGTTTTCATTACTTAGTTATGTGTCCATTGCCTTAGAGCATTGCATATTTTTATACAGCGTACATTATAATTTGATGGCAATAATAAGTTTAAACAAATAAGCCACCAGCTACATCTCAAATCATAATTCTCAATTTATAATTAATAAATGGATTTACAATCAATAAAAAACCGCTTCGGCATCATCGGCAACGCACAGGCACTCAACCATGCGCTGGACGTTGCCGTGCAGGTCGCGACCACCGACCTCAGCGTACTGATTGTCGGCGAAAGCGGCGTCGGCAAGGAAGCATTTTCCCAAATCATACATTCCTTGTCCGCACGCAAACACAACCCTTTCATCGCCGTCAACTGTGGCGCGATTCCGGAAGGGACAATCGATTCAGAACTGTTTGGGCATGAAAAAGGTTCGTTCACCGGTGCGGTGGACGCGCGCAAAGGTTATTTTGAAACGGTCAACGGCGGTACGATTTTTTTGGATGAAATCGGCGAGATGCCCCTGGGCACACAGGCGCGCCTGCTGCGCGTACTGGAAACCGGCGAATTTATCCGCGTGGGCAGCTCCAAGGTCCAGAAAACCGACGTGCGTGTCATCGCAGCGACCAACCGCGACCTGTACGAGTTTACACAGGTCGGAAAGTTCCGCCAGGACCTGTATTTCCGTCTCAGCACGGTACCCATACGCGTGCCGGCGTTGCGGGACCGCAAGGAGGACATTCCTTTGCTGTTCCGAAAATTTGTGGTGGACTTTTCCGAACGCTACAACACCACGCCCGTGCAGCTCGACGACAACGCCCGCAACTGGCTCGTCAACTATCCCTGGCCGGGCAACGTGCGCGAGCTGAAAAACGTTGCGGAACAGATTTCCGTACTGAGCAAGAAAAAGGAAATCGACCTGGAAACGATGCAGCATTTCTTGCCTTTTAAACAAGTTTCCAACCTTCCTGCCATCGCACGCAACAATGGACAGACCACCAATGCCACGGACTTTGCCAACGAAAGGGAAATCCTCTACAAACTGTTTTTTGACATGAAAAAAGATGTCAACGAGCTAAAGAAGATGTTCCTGGAAGTTTTGCAAAACCCTTCCATCGCAACACCTTCTGCCTATTCCGACAGGCCGATATTCAACGAGGTGGACAAAAACCGACCTTACGAAAACAACAAGGCACTCCCATCCGGCAATTATGTCGCGACAGTAGAGCCGTCCCGACACGACAGCGGCTTTGTCCCCCACGACACGCCAAAGCCTGTCGTGCTGACGCCACAGCAAAACGATTTCCACGAACATGAAGAAGTGGAAGAAACACTCAACATCATCGACAAGGAAAAAGAACTCATCACCAAAGCCCTGAAAAAACACAGAGGCAAAAGAAAAGACGCCGCCATCGACCTTGGCATCAGCGAAAGAACGCTCTACCGAAAACTCAAAGAATATGACATCAATGACTGAGTTTAAAGGAAAAATGCCTTGGCTTTCATGGTTTCCGTAAGCTTAGACAAATACTTATACCAAATGTTGATTCCATAAAAGTTATTTCATATTTACCACACAACATTTTTTACTTTCATCTTTTAATTTTGACTTTGAACATGAAAAATATACATTTAAAAATCTTCGCCGTGTTGGTATTGCTGGTTGTCGGCACGACATCCTGTGGCGTTTATTCTTTCAATAACACCAGCATTCCGTCCAATGTCAAGACGGTGAACCTTAGCCTTTTTGGCAACAAGGCGCGTTATGTCAACGCAACGCTGGCACCTAACCTGACAGACGCAGTCAGGCAGTTGATTAACAACCAGACCAAGCTGACACTCACGGAAGACATCAATGCGGACTATGTATTGAGCGGCGACGTCTCCAGCTATGACGTCTCTACTTCCGGCATCAGTTCCGGGAGCAGCAGCACTACGTCCTCTGCCAGCATGAACCGGTTGACGGTGGGTTTCCATCTTGTATGGATTGACAATACCAAGGAAGGCAAAAAGAAGGAATTTAACGTCAGCCAAAACTTTGACTTCGCCTCCAGCCTTTCCCTGGACCAAGCGGAAAGCCAGTTGAAAAGCGATATTCTCAAAAACGTCAGCGAAGCCATTTTCAATGATGTCTTTGCCAACTGGTAAGCACAATATGGGAGGCGTAAACAACGAAAAGCGTTGCCATGCTTTTTGCATCAAGCCCTGGGCTCACGGATTTTTTCCTTTTTCCTTTTTACATTTGACTTATGTTACACCGCACAACAATGGACAGCAGTATCGTTAACTGGATTACCGGCAAGGCCGACTTACAACAGGTTTCTTTGCAGGAACTAAAGAACGTCACCGACCAATACCCCTACTTCACACTGGCACAGTTGCTACTGACTGTCAAGATGAAAAAGGACAACGACCCGGGATATCCACGCCAACTGCAAAAGACGGCACTTAACTTCCAGAATCCACAATGGCTGCATTTCCAGTTGGAATCACTAGAGCGCTCCTTGGTCGGACAGCAAGAGATTACATCCGTGGCAGAAAGCCAACCTACGGCACTCGAGGAAAATGTAGCAACAGAAAACATTGCCGGGAAAATACCACAGGATGAAACACATACGGAATCCATTGACGCTGAAAACACCATAGAAGAAACGACCGCTCCCAGCACATCAGAAGCAACGGCAAACATCGAGGAAGAACCACAGGAAGCAATACAGGAAGAAGTAACAAAACCTGAAGATTCCGAACCCGTGTCCCGGCTGTCCTCCATGCTGGAAGCACAGGCCGCCGCGTTCAAAACGGCCGACATCTCCAACGAATCGCTGTCTTACGACAATCCGAAACTGCTGCCGACAAAGGACTATTTTGCATCCATCGGCATCACCGCAGACAATACCATCAACACCGATTTTGGACAGAAAGTAAAACGTTTCTCGGACTGGCTCAAGCAGATGAAACGCATCGGTAACGCCGAAATCGAAAAAAACGCCGACCCCAACGAAGACAAAATCATCATGCAGAAAGCCAACGACTCCAACAAGAACCCTTCCATCCTCACCGAAGCCATGGTCGACGTACTGGTACAACAAGGGAAAAAAGAAGAAGCCGTGGAGATGCTGGAAAAATTAAGTTTGCTAAAACCGGAGAAATCATCTTATTTTGCATCCTTGATTCATGATTTAAAAAACAACAATTAGCATACAATGGCTCTTTTATTTTTGATTATTATCATACTGGTAAGCGTGATTCTGGGCTTTATCGTCCTGATACAGAACCCCAAAGGCGGTGGCCTCTCCGGCAATATCGGCGGCATCAGCAACCAGTTCATGGGCGTAAAACAGACCAACGACGTACTGGAAAAAGGTACATGGATATTTGCAGGCGCGCTTGGGGTTCTATGCTTGGTTTCCATTATGTTCCTCAAAGGTTCGACAGGCAGCAACAACTCCATACTCAAGAACCTGAACACCAACGCTCCGGTATCACAACCCGCTGCAACGCCGCAACAACAAGCTCCGGCAACGCAGCCAGCAAAATAGTTTCAATTTACTTTTTCATAATGATGAATCAGTTTTTATTGTTTAAAAAAGATTCCAACAGACCCTGATACTCTTGTCAGGGTTTTTTGTTGCTATCTTTGATGTCAGCCATTAACCAAGAATGAACAAAAAACACACTTTATACATAAACAGGTCATTCGTCATTCTCGAACACAACAACTAATGGCTAAAAGCCATAAAAAAATAAACTGATGAAAAAAATAATCGCCACGTTCCTTATCCTAATCGTCTTTGCCGGCATCATCGGCTATGTACTCTTGGGACTTAACGCCACCAAGTTTGACTCGCCGCACAAATACGTGTACGTCACCTCCAAAACGAATGCTAAAGACACAATCATCCGCCAACTGTCCGGCACGGACGGCATCAGCACTATCGGGCTGTTCAGCTTCATCACGGACAGGCTGCATGTATGGGACCGGATAAAAACCGGCAGATTTGCAATCAGGAAAGGCGCAAGCCTCAAAAACATCATATTGCTCTTCCGCCACAACGACCAAGCACCCGCCAGACTGGTCATCAACAAACTCCGGACAAGAGCCGACCTCGCAGGACTGATTGGACGCCAGTTCAAACTGGATTCCCTGCACGCACTCAACTATCTCGACAGCAACGATTCGCTGCTTTTCCTGGGAGTGGACACCAATACCGTGATGTCGTTGGTCATACCCGATACGTATCTGCTCAACTGGAACAGTTCGATGCGCAGCATCATGGAACGCCTGCAAGACTACCAAAAAAATTTCTGGGCAAGCAACGGTCACACCGACAAAGCCACGAAACTTGGGCTGACACCTTTGCAGGTCTATATTATCGCGTCCATCGTCGAGGAAGAGACCAACAACAATGCAGAAAAAGGCACTATCGCCAGCGTTTATTACAACCGTTACAAAATCGACATGCCGTTGGGTGCAGACCCCACAATACGTTTCGCTCTCGACGACTTCACCATCAAACGTATATTGTCTGGACACCTGCAAGTGCAGTCACCCTACAACACCTACAAAAACAAGGGACTGCCTCCCGGGCCGATATGCACACCGTCCAAAAAGACCATCGACGCGGTACTCGACCAACCGGCAACCAAATATTTGTTCTTCGTCGCCAAAAGCGACCTCAGCGGCACGCACGAGTTCAGCGAGACATTCCAGCAGCACGTGCAATACGCCAACCAATACCGGGACTCCTTGGACAAAAGAACGAAATCCAGTGGAACGTTGAAAGTTGAAAATGGAAAGTGATGCAATACCGCTTTTTTAAAACATTGTACGTCTCACATCATAGCAATAAATACTCCCTGCCGCAAAGTCCCCGTGGGAATAAGAAACGTACTTTTTTTATACAGCGTACCATAACTTTCAACTTTCTCCTCTCCACTTTCAACCAATAACGACATTTTGACTAAATTAGAAAGACTAATACTAAATAGCCCGCCAATCAACTTCATCAGGGCTTACAGCAGGAAAATGACATTTCCTGGCTTCGAAGGGTTTAGTCTTTACGAAGTGTGGCAGCAATTGTGGACAACGGTCAAGAAAGAGGGGCTTTCCCTGCGGTCGGCGTCCATGTCGTTCAACCTGCTGTTGGCGATTCCAGCGATATTTTTGTTTATCTGTTCACTCATACCCTATTTGCCGATATCCAAGAGTTTGTTCAACGCATTGGAATCACTGGTTTACGACATGACACCGGACCACAACACGCGGCGGATACTGCGGCGGTTCCTCAACGACATTTTCATCAAGCAGAAAAACGGATTGCTCTCGTTGGGTTTTGCATTGACGCTTTTTTACTCTTCCAACGCCGTGATGGGTATCATCCGCGCACTGGACAGAAGCGTACCCAACAAGGTGAAAACCAATTTTGTCAAGAAACGTCTGCGCGCCATCCGGTTGCTGCTGATATTGGTCGTACTCGTATTGGGCAACCTGATCATCTCGCTGGGACAAGGTGTCATTTTTGGGAAAATAATGGAATGGCTGCACATCAAAGACCCGTCCGTCAAGGCACTGATCAAGAATGTCCGCTGGATTGTCATCTTCCTACTCTTCCTGTATTCACTCGCGTTTCTGTACAAATATAGCCCGACCATCAAGAAACGCAACAAACTGCTCACGCCCGGCGCATTTATCGGCAGCATATTGATCATACTGACGACCTCCGTTTTTTCCTATTGGGCGCAGAACATATCGACTTACAGCAAATTTTACGGTTCCATCGGTTCGGTCATGCTAATCATGCTATTGGTGTTTTACGGCTCGATGATGCTGCTCATCGGTTTCGAAATCGACATGTCCATCCTAAAACTCAAACAGGCAAAAATCGACCGGCAAAAAGAAAGGGAAGCGGCGATGCAGGCATATTATTAAAAAGGCGCGGTCTGGAACGTACCGCGCTACTACATCTTACAGCAATGATAGCGCAATCGTCAAAGTGTAATATTTCCCTCCATTGTACACTAAGAAGCTGTTTGAGTTATTTATTCCTTCTCCGCACAGTCCCCGCCGCGACGGGGACTGTGCGGAGAAGGAATACACGTTTTGATGTATTGGAAGCATATAATACCAAACACTAATATTAAACAGTCCAAATTAAGTCAGAAAAAATATAGTCAAAACTGCAAGTTTTCATAATTTCTGTTTCGGTAACCGTGTTGACCTTTTCGCTTATAAAATCTTCCACATCTTCTAAGAGGCTGTTTAAGTTAATTGTGGATAACTATTTATGTCCTGAAAAAAGCGGTTATTTATCCCCAAAAGGCATTTAGGAAAGAAAATCGGTGGAAGATATTTATGCAAAAAGAATATCTGTTGACCACCGATTTCCAGTGGCAAGTTATAGGAAAACTGTTTAAAGGGCAAAGAAAACCCAAGTGGCCGTACAAGTCGATATGGGAGAGCATTTGCTATGTTACAAAAACGGGTTGCCAATGGCGCCTGTTGCGGGGGGGTGCCCCCTGGACGACCGTCTATTATTATTATGAACGCTGGAAAAGAGACGGGACGATAGGGCAGGCGCATGATTTGTTGCGCAAGACAATACGCCGCCTGACGGGCAGGAAAGCATCGGCAAGCATGGGCATCATAGACAGCGCCAGCGTAAGAATGGGTTGCACGGGCGGCAACGGCAGAAAAGGAATAGACGGCAACAAGAAAGTAAAAGGCAGCAAACGCCATATTGTTGTTGACACGTTGGGATTGATTATTTGTTTAAGCGTACACTCCGCCCATGTCCACGACAGCAAGGGGGCCAAAGAAGTGTTTGAAAAACTTTATGAACTCAGGCACGACGAGCACCGCCTCGTGAAAATATGCGGACGGCGGTTATCAGGGAGAATTAGGAAAATGGGTAAAGACCAATTTAAACATGGACATGGAAATCGTCAAACGCAATGAAACAGGCAAATGGGCAGTCCTTCCCAAACGATGGATAGTGGAAAAAACTTTTGCGTGGCTGATGAATTACAGAAGATTGGCGATAGACTATGAGCGTCTAGCCGAATCAGTAGAAGCTCACATTCATATCGCTATGATTATGGTAATGGGTAAAAAAGGTATTGTTAATTAAGTATATCTAATTGATTATTTCTTTTCAATATTAGCATAGCCATTGCTTCTCTAAGCCTGTCGATACTCTTTGAGTAGCATTTTGTTTTTCTTCGCATCCTTGCCAAAAAGTG
>JASGDY010000001.1:0-102373 GCA_047606825.1 Chitinophagaceae bacterium | reverse complement strand
CCTGCGTTTATTTTTTCAAGAGAGAACGCTATAGACCTTCTCAATACACCAATGTCCCCGTCCGCAAACAGCGAAAAGTAGCGTTCGCCTTTTGCAGACTTGACTTTTTTGCCACTTTTTTTGTCAAGAAAAAAAGTGGGACAGATTATTAGTGGAGATGATTTAGATGCGTTTGCCCTGCCGCTTTCCACGCTCTCCTACTTCCAACGCATAATTTGTCCTATCTTCGGAAAAAATAAGCACGATGCCATACTTAACCATTTTCCTCGTCATCATAGCCATTACCCTGTTGATGTGCTTTACCGCCGTGCCGCAGGGCAGCGTGTCGGTTATCACTGTTTTCGGGAAATACAAACGAATATTGACACCCGGCCTCAACTTCAAGCTTCCGTTCATCGAACGTGTATTCAAACGGATTTCAATACAGAACCGGTCCATCGAGCTGAAATTCCAGGCGATAACGCTCGACCAGGCCAATGTCAACTTTTCTGCAATGCTGCTGTACGCCGTGCTGAACCAAGACCCGGAGACCATCAAAAACGTTGCATTCAAGTTCATGAACGAACAGTACCTGATGCAGGCACTCGTACGCTCCGTGGAAGGTTCAGTCCGCGCCTTTGTCGCCACCAAAAGGCAGTCTGAAATCCTAAGCCTACGGAGTGAGATCATCTTACACGTCAAAGAACAGCTAGACCAGGCACTGGGCGAATGGGGCTACCATCTTTTGGATTTGCAGATAAACGACATCACGTTTGACGAAGCCATCATGCGCTCGATGGCACAGGTCGTCGCGTCCAACAACCTGAAAGCCGCCGCCGAGAACGAAGGCCAAGCGTTGTTGATTACCAAAACAAAAACCGCCGAGGCAGAAGGCAATGCCATCAAGATACAGGCGGAAGCGGAAAAAGAAGCAGCACAGCTCCGTGGACAAGGCGTCGCACTGTTCCGCAAAGAAGTGGCACACGGCATCGCCGAGGCCGCAGGCGAAATGAACAAGGCCAACCTCGACGCGTCTTTCATCCTGTTCAGCATGTGGACCGACGCGCTCAAGCATTTTGCGGAACAAGGAAAAGGCAACACGATATTCCTCGACGGCAGCAACGAGGGACTGCAACGCACTATGCGTGAACTGATGTCGTTTTCCAACAAGGCCAACATCGTCACGGAGGATAAATAAAATTATTTGAAAATATTTGAGGCTTTGGAAAAGTAAGGGTAGACGCTTAATGCCTGCCGCTCAGGTTTCACAGTTCTTGTACCATTGCAGTAAAAGCACTTTTTTTATTCATAACCTTTGATTGGCTTTAAAGCTAATACAGATAACGGTTACAGCATATTTGAGCATCATTTTTGTCCATTAAGCCACAAAAAGCGTATTAAGAGAAATTTCATTTTTAAAAACGCCTAAACAACTTCATTTCCACATGGACCAGCCCCACCACTTTCTTTCTTGACAAAAAGTGGGGAAAAAAGTCAAGTCTGCAAAAGACGAACGAACCGAAGCGTCCCATCAATACATCATGTCTTGGGTATGCTACGCACCAGAAACGGCACTTCGGAACATTTCCTGCGGCAGACGAAACGCTCTGTGGCGGTTGGAACCAGCACTGGAAACATCTCCGTGCCAAAGTTCCTTTTTGTCTTTTCTTAGGAGAGGCAAAAAGGAACTGGACGAAGCGAAGCAAACCCATAGGGTCGTGCCGTTTTGTAGACTCAGAATTTGTTCCGGTTTAATCTATTCAAGTAAAGTTAAGAGCATAGGTTTGACACATGTTGTCCAACCCACCGATCCACATGAATTTGATAATCGACATTATTCTAACATGATTTTTAAAAGATGCTTAGCACCTCTTATCCTATTGAGTATCCCACCATACTCTATCTATAAGTGTGGCGGTAGGCACATTCGACGGATTTGCCGTCTGTTCTGACAGAGGATACAGAAACCTTCTAGGTATCTCTGTCACACTTGCAGGTGCTCCATTAGCCGTGCTAATGACAGTAAGAGCGGGATAACCAGTACGCCTCCAGTCAGTCCATATTTCAGGTGAGAAAAAGTTGGCTACGGACTTTTCTTCCATAATACGCCTTATCGCATTTGCAGAAGTAAGCGTACCTCTGCTCGTCATATACGACTCCACACTATCAGCGGATGCACTCAATCCCATTTTAGCCATATTATTTAGAATTGCTTCTTGATATACTGTTTGCGCATCAGAAACCCCAGAAACATAATAAGTGGCTTCCGCCTTTAAGAAGAGTGCTTCATCTGCCGAAAAAACATAGCCATTGGCATCATCCGCAGCATAAAAATCACCAGGAATAGAAAAATCATAAAGAGTTTGAAACCCGGATCCTATCACACTACCCGTATATAAGCCCGTATTAGAAGCAGGAGACAACAAGATTGTCATACGAGGATCGTTTCTTGACTTCAAGGAGTCTACATACTGTGAAGCAAGAATATTTGTAGTCGTATTGTAAAAGTTCCAATACCACGGTGCGGAATAATTTTGTCCACCACTGTACGGAAAATAGCAATCCTCGGTATAAGAAGTCAATCCGTTATCCAATGCAGCGAGTGCCAGCTTGGATTGAGTTACAGCATCATATCCCGATGCATTGATCAAGTGCATATAGAAGCGTGCTTTCAAGGAATAAGCTAATTTTTTCCAGGAAGAGGTATCACCGGCATAATAATAATCATCAGAACCAGGAACAAGTCCATTGGCCCGATCAAATTCGACAATCGCCGAATCCAACAATAATTGCAAATCGTTATATATATCTTCTTGACTATCAAAAGCTGGTGTTAGGTTACTTATTCCAGCGAAACCATCGGAATATGGGACATCGCCCCACCAATCGGTTACATAACCTAAAGTATAAGCTGTCAAGGTCTTGGCAATCCCAGCATAAATGTCATCTCCATCTTCCATAGCCAAATCATCCATTATTTTCATATTATTCAGATTGGTAACATAAGCATAATACCAATAACTATCAAAACTGGAATTAGATACGACATAGGTAACCTCATTGGGGACAGCTTGGTTTAAGGTCATGTTCTGCATCCAATAGTTTATATAGATAGCTGCCCCACCTGCAGCCATGCGGCTGGATACTGATTCTTCAATAGGACCTAACAAAAGACTTACGGCAGGAGTTGTAAGATCATTATCGTCCTGATTGACATCCAGGTATTTTTTACAACCGGAAATCAATAAAACAACTGAAAAAATAGGTAACAATGCTTTTAATATATTAATTCTAAACATTTTTATGCATATTAATAGTTAGAAAAGAAATTTGAGGGCTATACTGTAAGACCTGTTAGTAGGCGTGCCAAAAGTATAGACACCGATACTGCCATTTGCTGTTCCAAAAGTATTATTGGACTCCGGATCTGAGCCTGTAAAATCGCTATTGTGCCAAATCCAAAGATTACGACCTGTCAGTGAGATAGTCGCCTCCTTAAATGGAGTTTTCCGTAGAGCAGATTTAGCCAAGGTATAATTAATATTAACATTCCGCAATTTGATGTAAGAAGAATGTTGAATCAAGGCTTCCGTTATACTGCTGATTCTTTGGTAATAGGTTTGTGCTTTCACAACCGTAGCATTTTCTTCTCCAGTGGATGCACTTATACCTTTCACTACAAAATCAGATCTTTGTTCCGTTACTTTACTAACGCCATAATACAGATTGTAATAATCATCGACATTTTGGACTACACCACCTTGTCTCGTATCAAATTGAAAACCAAGGGAGAATTGTTTGTAATGAAAATTGTTGAGGATGCCTCCGGCCCAGTCAGCCATTGAAGAACCAAGATACCCATTGGCTTCTGTATATGGGAGACCGGAGTCATCTATAAGAAGATTACCCTTGTCATCCCTCGCATATACCGACCCATATTGCATGGCATATTTTTGACCCTCTACAGCATAGGTAAACCCGATATTAGTACTGGTCAACCCTCCACCGATCTCTTTCACAATAGTCCTGGGATTGCTGAAATTAATGGTAACATCCCAACCAAAATCTTTTGTACGGACGGGACTACCCGTCAATAACAATTCCAAACCAGTTGTCCTGATTTTAGCGGAATTAATGGTGGTACTGGAATATCCGGTTGAATTTGCAATCGCAATACCTTCCACCAAGCCGTTACTCATATTACGAACATAATAAGAAGCTTCTAGACCTATCCTACCATTGAAAAATTTAGATTCAATAGCAACTTCCACTTCTTTCTGCAATTCATTCTTTAATGTTGAATTTCCCAATGAACTACTTGATAAAAATCCATTCTGTCCGCTATATGGCCAAGTAATATTTGTAGAAGCCTGATAAAAAGGTGTTATATTGCTATAAGCACTTACATTGTCGTTGCCGACGGAAGCATAGGACACGCGCAACTTTCCAAAGTTCATCACATCCTTTAAGCCACCTTTAATCAAGTCCGTGAATATAAACCCAAGTGCAGCAGATCCGTATGGATAGAATTGGTGTTCCTGTGAAAGTACGGAACTACCATCATACCGACCACTTAACGACAATATCAAATATCTGTTATAATCTACTTCAGCCTGGGCATAAAAGCCGACTTTTCGCGACAAGGAATTGGATTCAGCATAGGTAACTGTGGAGGCATTCGCCATATTATAATAACCATCCGTTGTCAATCCTGTACCCGTAGCCTGCATATAGTTGTAGCTAGTGTTGAAAATATTATTGCCCACCAGTCCCGATATTCTAAAACTTTTAAACTCGTGGTTCATCTGAACAATAAAATCATGGTTTATTTGGCGGCTGTTCGCATCCCTACTAATCAAGCGGCCATCGGTATAGCTCACATCTCCAATATTGATATGATAATTATACTTATCAGAAGATATGTCCGCGCCTATACGTTCTGTCAATGTAAGCCAAGGCAAAGGGCTATAATTTATCGTCATTACCGGAATCAATCTGTTTACACCAGAAACATTTCCGATATTATCCAAAACCCAGTAAGGGTTATTTCGGCTATATCGATATAATCTTTGACTTCCATCATCATTGTATATAGGGAAAAAATCATATGAAATGGGGGCACTATACAACGTTGTCAAAGGACTCTCCAACCCATATCCTTGATTTGAAAATCTGTTTTTGGCATACGAGTAGTTGACAGAAGTCGTCAATGACAAATTGGGTAAAATCTGTGTGCTGTATTTCAGGAAGAAGTTGTTTTTTATGAAACTTGTATTGGGCACGGTTCCCGTTTGGTCCAAAAAAGAATAGGAGGCCACATAGTCGGAAGTAGCGTTTCCCCCGGACACCGATACTGTATTGGTGCTGGTAATCCCAGTCTTAAAGAATTCTTTCAATGGATTATGGAACTGAACTTTTTCGCCATTAACATATAGCGTATCAATATTAGGTCCCCACGAAAGGCTTGTCTTCGTATCTTCCCCGTCAACGTATTCACCATCCGTACCCTGGGCATACGTAAGTTGTCTGGGAGGGAGAATGGCACGGTCTTGAGAATATATGGAAGACAGTGTCAATGCTGGTTTTCTATTTTTATTGCCATTTTTTGTTGTAATCAATATGACACCTCTTGCACCAGCGGATCCGTAAAGTGCCGTAGCAGCCGCACCTTTCAATACATTTATATTGTCTATGATACTGGGATCAATGTCACTCAACCCGCTGGTACCAGCACCGCCATCACCACCACCATCTCTTTCATCATTATTGATAGGAATACCATCCAGTACTATAAGGGCTTGATTATTATTTAATAAAGAAGTAATACCTCTAACAACGATAGATGTTGCTGCCCCTGGTGCCCCGGAAGTACTGTTCAGTTGTATACCGGCAACTTTACCACTCATGGCATTAAGTACGCTCGGTTCCTGGGTTTTCATAAGATCTGCCCCCTTCACTTCCTGTGTACTATAAGTAAGGTTTCTTTTTTCTCGTCTTACACCGAGAGCCGTTACAACGATTTCTTCCAACTTGTTGATGGAGTCGTTCTTTCTCTGTAAAGAATCGGGATGCTCTTTCTTTTGCTGTGCATTGATATATGAAACCGGTAATATCAAAGACATACAGACAATTAGATTAATTGATGGATGTAGCCATTTTTTAGTCATATTCTCCTATTTAAGTTTGTCTATCAAAGATAGACTGCTTTTCAAAGGCTACATAGTCATATATTAACTAATCATTACCATATATTAACAATTTTTAAGCATTATTTAGCAATAAACTTTAAGAGACTGTTTGAGTTAAGTTTTTCTGTACGGTTTTATATGCTTCCAAGACATAAAAACGTGTATCCCTTCGCGCACTTAGCGTTGACGTAAGTTTCCAACGCGCCTTCAACTTTTACGTTGCAACAAAAGATACAACACCAACAGGCACCCCAACGCCACCATCGCCATACTGAACGGGAAAATACCATGCATTCCCCACGCTCCCGCGACGAAACCGACCAACGGTCCCGTAATACCCAACGAAAGGTCTATAAACAAACCATAAGCCGCCAATGCCGAGCCCTGGTTGGCTATCGGTGCGAGCCTTACCGCCTCCACACCCAACGCCGGAAAAAGCAGCGAAAAGCCTAGACCCGTTATGGACGCGCCGACCAATGCCCATATCGAATCAGAAGCCAACCACAACATTGCCAATCCAATCGTCTCTACCAACAGACAGATAAAAGATACACGTAGCCCGCCATAATCGCGGATGCTGTTGCCAAAAAACAACCGTCCCAATATAAACAACACGCTGAACGACGTGAGGCACAACGCCGCATTGCTCCAGTGCATATATTCGTAATACAGCGTGACAAACGTCGATAGACAGCCAAAACCAATACCGCCCAACGCCAGACTCGTCCCGTAAGGACTGACAATACGCAACACTTCCAGAAAGGAAATCGGCTCCTGGTTGGCAGCACCGCCGACGATGTTCTTTTTCCTTTTTGCCAAAAAGAAACCCAATATCCCCACCAGCAAGACAACAATCCCCAGCGACACGTTACCCCAGCCTTTGGACAAAACCACACCAAGCGGCGCACCCAATGCCAATGCACCATAGCTCGCAATACCGTTGTAGGAAATAATCGTTCCCGTATGTTCGCGCCCGACGACCAGCATCGCCCAACTAATCGGACTGGCGCCGACCATACCCTCGGCACAGCCCGTCATCAACCGCGCCAACAAAATAAACGAAAGACTCAACAGCGGTTTCCCCGTAAACAAAAACGCCGACAGCAACAATACCCCACTCACCACAAACGAAAACATACTCAATAGCACCGCCGGCTGCGGACCTCTTTTGTCCACCAGCGTCCCGGCGAATCCCCGCACGACAAACGTGACAAAATACTGCAAACTAATGACCAGGCCAGCCACGAAAGTGCTGTATCCCAAGTCTTGATGGATATACACCGGCAATACCGCCAACGGCAACCCGATACAGAAATACCCCAAAAAGGTCATCAATACATAACCAACAATGGTCTGGGAAGTAGATTGTGGAGAAGACATGATAAAAACGACGATTGATTTGCGCCGCAAAGCTACGATGGATAACCAAAATAATTTATTTTCGTGGAACGATGCAAATCATAGAAGTGGACAATGCGGCAAATGCCCGACGGTTTTTAGAAGTCAACGTGGAACTGAACAAGTCAAATCCCAACTACATACGTCCGTTGGACAGCGAAATCGAAGCGGTCTTCGATGCGCGCAAAAACAAACACGCCAAACAGGGAAAGATTATCCGTTGGATATTGGAAGACAAGGGACATCATACAATCGGGAGGATAGCGGCATTTACCTATTCCAAATACAAAAACTACGGAACCGACTATCCTGTCGGAGGCATCGGCTTTTTTGACTGTATCGACGACCAGGACGCAGCCAACCTCCTTTTTGACACTGCCCAAAAATGGTTGCAGGCAGAAGGGATGGACGCCATGGACGGCCCTATCAATTTTGGCGACCGGGACAAATGGTGGGGGCTGATGGTCGAGGGTTTTGACGTAGAACCGTATTATGGCATGTCGTTTAACCCGCCATATTACCAAAAGTTGTTTGAAGACTATGGCTTCCGTAACTACTACAACCAATATTACTTTTACATGAGCGTCGCACAGCAGTTACCGGAGCGCTTCCAGCAAAGGCATGAACGGTTTTCCCAAAAAAAAGAATACTCGGCCAGACATCTGGAAATAACCCATTTGGAAAAATATGCCCGCGACTTTACCACCGTCTACAATGCCGCTTGGGCACAGCACAAGGAAAACAAAACCATCACAGCCAGCGACGTGATGCGACTGTTTGCCCAGATGAAACCGATTATAGACCCGCAACTTGTCTGGTTTGCCTATTTCAAGGACGAACCAATCGCCATGTGGATTAACATTCCGGACATCAACCAATACTTCAAGCATTTCAACGGCAAATTCGGAGTATGGCAAAAAATCGGGCTTCTGTACAGGAAAATGACAAAAAAATGCCATCGTTTTACGGGCGTTGCCTTTGGCGTCGTACCTAAATACCAGGCTTTGGGCATTGATTCTTTTATGATATACGCAGGGGCGAAAGTCATCCAGTCAGGTTCGCAGTACAAGGACTACGAAATGGGCTGGACTTCCGAATGGAATCCCAAAATGCTCAATGTCTACCAAAGCCTCGGCAGCCGCCAAAGCCGGAGGATGGTCACCTACCGATATATATTTGACGGCAAGCATCCGTTTGAACGCCATCCCGAAATCCAGTACACAAAATAAAACACAACATACCATGGGCAACAAAAGAAATTTAGGAACCTCGAAAGTGCTCGCTCTCATCGCACATGACAACAAAAAAGCGGAATTGATAAAGTGGGCCACCAAAAACAAGGCACTCCTCTCGGCACACACGCTATATGCAACCGGAACGACAGGCCGACTGCTGGAAGAGGCGCTGGGACAGCCCGTCATCAAAATGCTCAGCGGGCCACTCGGCGGCGACCAGGAAATCGGTGCACTCATCGCGACAAGCAAGATTGACGTGATGATATTCTTCAGCGACCCGATGGAGATGCAGCCGCACGACAGCGACGTAAGGGCTCTGACGCGCATAGGTACGGCGTGGAACATCCCCATGGCAATGAACGAAGCATCGGCGGATTTCATCATGACATCGCCTTTCATGGCAGAAGACTATACCATCGACGTACCGGATTACAGCAATTACCTCAACAGAAAAATTACGCAAGAAATATAGCGGGAAGCCTCGTGTGTGCCAAACGGGGCTATTTTTTTGTAAAAAATAATGGCAAAAAGCAAAAATAAGCAAAACGGCGAAGTACGCTAAAACACGGTAGTTTATAAAACACAACAAAAGCAATAAACAAACTCCTTTCTTCCTATCAGACGCTAAAATAGAAAAAGAAAAATTGCCACAGACCTGTCCACAGTTCTCCCATCTTTATTCCATTGACAATACTACCTTTGCTCTCCCAAATCTTCATCTTTTGAACGCTGAACAGGAAAACTATACCGTCCAGAAATGGTCATGCCTATTGTCCGTCGTGCTGTTTTCGGTCAAGCTTTTGGCGTGGCACATGACGCGGTCGGCCGCTATCTTGGCAGACGCGCTGGAAAGCATCGTCAATGTAGTGGCGGGTTTTGTCGGACTGTACAGTCTGTATGTCGCCGCCAAACCCAAAGACCGTGACCATCCGTATGGCCATGGCAAGGCGGAATTTGTGTCGGCAGGCATCGAAGGCTTGATGATATTGGTCGCGGGCGGCTTGATTATGTTCAATGCAGTGCGCGGCTTTGCGGAAGGAACGACGGTGGCGCATATCGACAATGGGCTCTATCTGGTCGGGACTACTGCCGTGCTGAATTATTTTTTCGGATTGTACTGTCTGAAAAAAGGAAAGCGGAACAATTCCCTCGCATTGGAAGCAAGCGGCAAACACCTGATTGTCGATACGTTTTCCACGATTGCGGTCATTGTGGGTTTGGTGGTTGTGCTGTTGACGCATTTGTATTGGATAGATGCTGCGATTGCGGTGTCATTGGGACTTTTAGTCATTTTCAATGGCTATAAAATCCTCCGAAAATCATTGGCAGGCATCATGGACGAAGCGGACATTTCGGTACTGAAACAGATTATCCAAATCATGGACGACCACCGCAAGCCTAACTGGATTGACATCCACAACCTGAAAGTCGTCAAATACGGCAGCCGTCTGCATATCGATGCACACCTGACCGTACCGTATTACCTGACCGTGCAGGAAGCCCACGAGGAGGTTGCCCATTTGCAGCAAATAGTCGGGAAATCTTTCCCCAGCCAGATTGAATTCAACATGCACCTTGACCCTTGCCGCGAATGGAGCTGCGCCATCTGTACCAAAACGGACTGCCCCGTCCGCAAACATCCTTTTGTCCAACGGCTTCCGTGGAATGCCAGGGATGTGCTGAGTGCGCAGCAGCATACGATTAGTGCATAGTTTATATAGACCGAAGTAAAGACGATGAATTTGACAGTGGTTTTTCTTCCGTTTTTCCGTCCTCCGTTGTTGCTGATAAGTTTCACAATTTTCAACGTCTAACCCGTACCTTTGGACACCAATAAAAAATTGTAAGTCATGTCAGAAATATGGAAAAAATACCAGGACGAAAACAAAGACCGTTTTCTGGAGGAGTTAAAAACATTGTTGCGCATTCCAAGCATCAGCTCGAGTAGTGAACACAAGGCCGACATGGGAAAAGCAGCGGAATATGTCCAGTCCCAACTGCTCGCCGCAGGCGTGGACAAGGCGGAAATATATACGACCAAAGGCCATCCGGTCGTCTATGGCGAAAAAATCGTGGATGCCGACAAACCCACCGTACTGGTGTACGGGCACTACGATGTACAGCCCGTCGACCCGATTGAACTATGGGACACCAATCCATTTGAACCGACCCTCAAAGCCGACGGCAACCTTTACGGACGCGGAACGGCGGACGACAAAGGCCAGTTCTTCATGCACATAAAAGCATTTGAAACATTGAGCAAGACGGGCACGATTCCATTGAACGTCAAATTTATCCTGGAAGGGGAAGAAGAAATCGGCTCGCCCAACCTCAAACCTTTCTTGCAGGAACACAAAGACCTCTTGAAAGCCGATGTCGTGTTGATTAGCGACACGTCCATGCAGAGCCTCGAAAATCCGAGCATCGACGCAGGTGTACGCGGTCTCTCCTATTTGCAGATAGAGGTAACTGGCCCCAACCGTGACCTGCACAGCGGCGTCTATGGCGGTGCGGTCGGCAATCCTATCAACGTATTGGCAAAGCTCATCGCCGACATACACGACGAAAACAACCATATCACGATTCCGGGCTTCTACGACGACGTGGACAATCTAAGCGACGCGGAAAGAACCGAAATCAATAAAGCCGACTACGATGAAGAAGCCTACAAAAAAGACCTCGGCGTTGCCGCGCTACAAGGCGAAAAAGGCTTTACCACGTTGGAACGCACGGGCATCCGTCCCACAATGGACGTCAACGGCATCTGGGGTGGATTTATGGGCGAAGGCGCCAAGACTGTGCTGCCGTCCAAGGCTTTTGCCAAAATCAGTTTCCGTCTCGTGCCGCACCAGTCCAGCGACAAGATTACGACGATGGTCCAGGATTACCTGCAACAACGGGCACCGACATCTGTTACCGTCAAGGTTACGCCAGACCACGGCGGCGACCCTTACGTGACGCCCATCGACAGCATCGAATACAAGGCCGCACAGAAAGCCATCGAAACCACTTTTGGCAAAACGCCTATCCCGTTGAGAGGCGGCGGTTCTATTCCCATTACCTCGTTGTTTGAGTCCGTATTGGGCATCAGCACGGTATTGATGGGTTTTGGACTGGACAGCGACAACCTGCACAGCCCCAACGAAAAATACGGCCTGAAAAATTTCTACAAAGGCATCGAAACGATTCCATATTTCTTCCAGTTCTATGCGGAGCTGAAAGGGTAATTTGAAGATTTGAAAATCGTAACGATTGGCTATATCAATAGCATTTGCGTTTGGACACGTAGATGGACTTTTAGGCTCAATTGGCAAGTGAAGTCCATATACGTTTGATTTATATGACGATTTTTAGGTTTGGAATGAAATGATGACGAAGAAAAACGAACAAGAATTATCTTCAAATTCTCAAATATTTTTTTCTTTTCCCATATTTCCCCTTACCTTTGCATTCCTTAAATTTTTTAGCAATGAGTGTAGCTGTTAATTTTGTACACGAGCAGTTGACGTCCATCAAGGAATTTCCGAAATTCAAAGCGGGAGACAACGTCACCGTCAATTATAAAATCGTAGAAGGTGGCAAAGAACGTATCCAGAGCTTCCGTGGCGATGTCATCAAGATTCAAGGCGAAGGTGCTACCGCAACCTTTACTGTCCGTAAGATTTCCGAAGGTATCGGTGTAGAAAGGCTTTTCCCTTACGCCTCTCCCAACGTTGATTCCATCGTACTGAACAAAGTAGGTAAAGTGCGTCGCGCCAAGCTGTTCTATCTGCGTGAACGTAGCGGCAAGAGAGCAAGAATCAAGGAAAAAAGATTCTAAGACATTCGGTTGTTGTCCATTTTCGATAAGTTATCATTATAGGCGGAGTCGACAGGCTTCGCCTATTGTACATAGTCCAAGGCTAAAGGATAGCTGGTGGCCATCCGCTTAAACGATTTAACATTTCCTATTCTTTTTTATTTGTCTTTAATTTGCAAGATATATGCTATTTTCGCAGTCTAAATTTTTAATTATGAGCATGCCAGGCGGTTCAGAATGGATTCTGATTATTTTAGCGGTACTGATACTTTTTGGAGGTCGCAAAATTCCTGAATTTATGCGCGGTTTGGGTCGTGGCATCCGTGAATTTAACGATGCCAAGGACAACGTAAGGAAAGAAATAGAGGAAGGCACAAAGGAAAAAGACGTCAAGAAAGTGGTTACTACCAACGAAGACGGTAGCGTAACGACGACGACTACGACCACCCATTAATTTTATTGATTCAAACCCCATAAGGATTTGTTTAGTTTTTCTTCAATCGAGGAATACCATAAAGACTTGTTGCACGGCAGCACCTCCTGTGAGGAAGCCGTGCAATATTATTTAGGTCTAATCTCTTCTGCACAGCACCTCAACGCTTTTTTGGAAGTCTACGCAACGGAAGCCCTGCAAAGGGCAACCGAACTGGACGCACAACGCCGTGAAAAACCTGATACCATTGGTAAACTTCACGGCGTCATCGTCGGCATCAAAGACGTCATTACCTACAAAGACCATAAGCTCACGGCCGCATCCAAAATATTGGAAGGCTACGAAGCGGTGTACAACGCCACGGCAGTAGAACGCTTGTTGGCGGAAGGTGCCATCATCATCGGTCGGCAGAACTGCGACGAGTTTGCCATGGGCAGCAGCAACGAAAATTCCGCTTTTGGCAACGTGTTGAACGCCAAAGACAACGAGCGCGTCCCGGGTGGTTCGTCCGGCGGTTCGGCGGTGTCGGTGCAGGCAGGTCTTTGCATGGTCAGCCTGGGTAGCGACACGGGAGGCTCGGTACGCCAACCAGCAGATTTTTGTGGTATTGTCGGTCTGAAACCATCGTATGGCCGCATTTCCCGGTATGGCTTGATTGCCTATGCGAGTTCGTTTGACCAGATTGGCATTTTCAGCCTCAACGTGGCGGATGCGGCGCGTGTATTGGAAGTGATTGCCGGGGAAGACGATTTTGACAGTACGGTCAGCAATGAAATCGTGCCTGACTATGCCGCCAGTATTGCCCAGCCTACCGAAAAAAAATACAAAATCGCTTGCTTCAAACAAGCGTTGGAACATCCCGGTCTTGACCCGGAAATCAAAAACGCGATTTCCGAAACGATTGTACAGCTTCAATGCGAAGGCCATCAGGTCGATACCATCGACTTTGACTATCTGGACTATATCGTTCCGACCTATTATATATTGACGACGGCGGAGGCATCCAGCAACCTGTCGCGTTTTGACGGTATACGTTACGGACACCGTACCAAGGACAAAAACGTGGACTTGAATGTGTTCTACAAAAAATCCCGTTCCGAAGGTTTTGGTGCCGAAGTGCAAAAACGTATCATGCTCGGTTCGTTTGTATTGAGCGCGGGGTATTTTGATGCGTATTTTACCAAAGCACAAAAAGTGCGTCGTCTGTTGAAAAATGCGACCAACGCTATTTTTGCGCAATATGATGTGTTGCTGATGCCGACAGTCACGGCTCCGGCGTTCCGTTTCGGCGAAAAATCGGAAGACCCGATTGAGATGTACCTTTTAGACATCTATTCCGTATTCGCCAACTTGGTTGGTATTCCGGCGATTTCCCTGCCGTTGTACCAGCATTCCAACGGGATGCCGTTTGGGTTGCAGGTATTGGCACCAATGTTTGCAGAAGAAAAATTGCTTCATTTTGGGGCAATGCTCCATGCAGGAATCCCACATCCCTAAACAAAAAGACTACCCTTCCACCCTATTGTTGCGATATATCGAGTACAGTATTGCGACCGTCACGCTCAGTACAATCACTGCCAGTGACACATATATCGAAATCTCAATATGGAAAAACTCCAACAGCATCTTCACGCCGATAAACACCAATATAAACGCAATGCCCTGTTGTAGGTATTTGAACTTGTCTGCCGCGCCTTTCAACAGGAAGAACAAACTGCGCAAACCCAATACCGCCAAGATATTGCTCGAATAAATGACCATGATGTCCGCTTCCGTAAACGGCACTTTGGGACCGCCCCGGACAAGCGTAACAACCGTCGGAATGCTGTCCAAGGCAAACGCAATATCCGTAAACGCCAATATCAACACGACCAGGGAAAGTGAAGTCATGGCGCGTTTGCCGTTTTCTTTTACGAAAAATTTCCCCTTGGGGTCTTTGTGGCTGACGGTAAAAAACTTGTTGGCCAACTTATACACCGGCGACTCCTGCGGCCTAAACTCGTCTTCCTCTTTTTGGAAAAACAACTTAATTCCTGTGTACAGAATAATCACCCCGAAAATGTACATAATCCAACTGAACCTATCGACCAGTTCAATCCCGATGGCAATAAACAACACCCGAAACACAATCGCCGCCAAAACCCCAATCAGCAAGGCTCTTGCCGAGTCTTCGTCCGATATCCTGAAAAAGCCAAATATCAATATGAACACAAAGATATTGTCGATGCTCAAGCTCCATTCCATCAGGTACGCACTGAAAAACTTGGTCGCATACGCGAACCCTTCGTCCTTCCAGACAAACAACCCAAAACCCGTCGCCATCACCGTCCAGAATGCCGTCTGCCACAACGCTTCCTTTACCGTCGTCTTGCGCCCTTTCTTGCTCAACACCAAAATGTCGAACAACAATGCCGCCAATAAAAAAATTCCGAAAATCAAATATGCGAGCTGAGTATGTGTCATAAACAAATTCAAAAGTAAAAAACAAAAGTAATTATACTGTACAAGGCAGAAATTAATGAACTGGCAGAAAAAGAAAACCTCACCGTCATTCCTGCGTAGACAGGAATCCGCTCTAAAGAATGGCTTCACTGAAATGCCTATCATCAGATTCCTGCCTACGCAGCAATGACGGTGAGGTCTCTATTGTTTATATTCGTATTCAATTCACTACTATATTCCTTGTCAAGTATAAACGGCTTTGTCGTCGGTGACGAGGCCTTAAAAAACAATCTGCATAAATCCTAAATCATACATTTCCCTGGTATTTCTTTTTACGAATATATTGAAACAGCAAACCAAATGCAACAATCAACAGTATCGGTAAGGCTATATCCACAAACTGCCATGTCGATTTTTCTGTGTCCACTTTCTGTTTGTCCAACAGCCGCAAGATAAAATCCTTGTTGCGCGCCACAAAAAGACGGTTGGTCGATGTGAGATAATCTACGCTGTTCATCAGGAAATCACGGTTGGCAAACCGATATTGATCAAACGGCAGCTCACCCATCGGCAACGGTCCGGTTGTCTGCATCACGCCGTTGGTGACGATGCCCGCATTGGCAACCACAATCTGTTGACCGTCTTTTTCCGCCTGTGGCAGGAAAGGCTTGCCCAGATCAGCTTGCACGGAATCCATGTCCGCCTGCGTGAGACGGTTGGCGTACAGGGATTTGAATTTCCCTTCCAGCAATACGGCAACAGGCAGATGCGCCCGATTGAACGTGCGGAAATCTGGGTCGTCCTGCCAACTATTGAGACTGACCATCGCCGGGGAAGCGAGCACACGGCTGTTGGTGTCAGACGCAAGCAGGACGGTTTTGCGGATGCCTTCCGCCGCGACCGTGTCCATCGTCGATGGGAAAATGGACAAAACACGGTCGAGGTTATTGCTAATCGGATTATCGTTGGTGGACGAAAGAAACGGATAATAAGGCCAGGGCATCCGCTGCATCCGCGGACTGTTGTCGGGATTGTAACCCACGACAATCGGGAGCTTGGCGCAGTTCAGGTCCTGCAAAAGATTGCTGTTGAGCCGCACGCCGTACCGGAACAAAATATCATCCAGTTGCAGGTTGCGGTCGTAAGCCACGAAATCTTTTTTGCTGTTCATCAGACTGTCGAGTTCCGCGTATTGCTTGTCCACGAACCAGATGATTTTACCGCCGTGCATGACGTATTGGTCGAGCTTGAGCTTGTCCGTATCGGAAAAAGTTTTTGTCGGCTTGACGACCAGCAAGGTGTTGATGATATCTGGATTAGGATAAGCGGATTTCAGGTCAAAAACGCCGAGCCGATAGTCGTTGCGCAAGATTTCGCCAAGGTCGTTGACGGTCAAGTCGATGGGTTCGCCATTGCCGACGGCGTAGGCGATGGTGGGGACAGATTTGCGTGTGAGCTTATTGATGGCGTTGGAAAGTTTGTACTCCAATAAGGCCTCTGCGGCGTTGAGCGTGGCTTCCTTGTCCGGTTCGGGGTTGTCGTTGACGACGTTGAAATTTTTGAAAACCGTCCGGCTGCTGCGCAGATCCACGGCGACGGGATGCTTGCCGGCAACGGAAACCAGCGCGGACGGGATGATGATTTGCTGGGACTGCCTTCCGTCTTTTTCGGAAACGTCCTGGTTGTTCTCAAATACGACGCCCAAATGTGCCAAGCTGTCGTACAGGTTGTATCTCAGGCTGTCCGTCAAGTCTTCGCCGGGTTTGGCAAAACTGAAACGGACGTTATTGTGGCTCAGGTCACGGTATTGTTCCAGCAAATCCTGCGTAGCGACGCTGAGTTTTTTGTAGTCCGGCGGCAGGTCGCCCGTCAGGAATATCTGTACGTCCACTGGTTCTTCCAACTGAGACAGCAAGTCTTTGGACGGCTGCGTGATGGTAAATCTTTTTTCCGCCGTCAGGTCTATTTTGTAACGGAGCAAGGATGTGGCAAACGTCAGCACCGCAAACAGCCCGACGACCAACAGCCAACCGTATTTTTTCTTTAATATTTTGTCCAAAAAAGCCATCTCACTTCATTAAAATATTGCGCCTCGTCACCAATGCACACAAATAAACAACACCCATAAAATAAACAATATCGCGAATATCGACCACGCCGCGGCTAATGTTTTTATAGTGGAAATCAAGCCCGAACATTTGCAAGTAATAGTCCGCGCCGTTTCGGAAAATCGGTAGGCTCGCCACCGCGTCAAACCCCGCGTAAAACAACAGGCATATCACCGCGCCCAATATAAAAGCCGCGACCGTATTGGATGTGAAGCTGCTCGTGCAGATACCAATCGCCGTGAACACGCTGCCCAACAGCAACAGCCCAATATAACTGCCAATCGTGCTGCCCGTGTCAATACCGCCGACCGCGCTCAGCCGCTGCATCGAAACCGCATACACGACCGTCGGCAACAGCGATAGCAACACGACGAACATCGCCCCAAAAAACTTGCCCCAGACAATCTGCGCGGGTGTCAGCGGATAGGTCTTCAGCATTTCAAAAGTCCCGGACTTATACTCCTCCGCAAAACTTTTCATCGTGATGGTCGGTACCAAAAACAGGAAAATCCACGGCGCGACACGGAAATACCCGTCCAGGCTCGCATAACCGTAGTCCAGCAAGCTCGTTTCGGGAAATACAAACAGGAACAGCCCGTTCAGCAACAGAAAAGTCACAACCGCAATATATCCGGTCAGACTGCTGAAAAACTGTCTGCATTCCTTGGTACATATCATCCACATGCGACAAAGATAACGGTTGATTTATGATTTGTCTATCGGTCGGTCAAAAAGGGAAAAAGGGAAAACCGCACAGCATAAATTGTGTAATGAATAACATCAACAGCCAGCCTACTCGCATAGTATCTCTGCTCGCCAGCGAAGATTTGAACTATTATTCCCACCGAACGTAAATACGCCCCATTTAAGAAATCGTAAACGAAACTTACACTAATTTTGTTGCTGTATAGCAAAACAATAGAAGGTTTTTCGATATTGAAAAAAGACATTTTTTGCTGCTAAACCGTTTTACAATGAAAACGAAGAATTTTGTTCAGGCTATGATGCTTGCCTTGCTGATAGGCTTGGGGCTGGCATCCAAAGCGCAGGTCAGCATTTCGGTAAATATTGCTCCGCCTGCATTGGTTACATACGACCAGCCCATGTGTCCGGGAGAAGGCTATATCTGGATACCCGGTTATTGGGCGTACTCTCCGGAAACGGGATATTACTGGGTACCGGGATATTGGACACTCCCACCTGAAGTCGGTCTACTGTGGACACCCGGATATTGGGCGTTCAACGGCGTTTCGTATGTCTGGAACTCCGGTTACTGGGCTAGGAATGTAGGCTTTTACGGTGGCATCAATTATGGTTTTGGCTATTTTGGAGTCGGTTATGTAGGTGGAGCATGGCGTGGCAATGTTTTCGTCTACAATACGGCCGTCACGCACGTCAATCCGAACATTGTCCACAATACGTATGTCGACAGGAACTATATGGTCGGCAACAGCAGGGTTAGTTTCAATGGGCGTGGAGGTATCCAGAGACGGCCAAGTACCCAACAGCGCCAGTACAACAGCCAGCAACATTACCAATCAACACCTGACCAGCGGATGTTTAGACAGGCCGCCATTTCCAATACGGCATTGCACTATGACAACAATGGCGGACAAGTAAAACAGGAAAACCTGGAAAGGCAGCAACAGAACTACCAAAATTTCAAACAGCAGCACCAAAACGAGCCTGCATTCAAATCCACAGGCCACGCTGTCCCGATGAACAATGGCACCCGCAGTTCAAAAAGCAATAATAGACAACCTAATGACAGAGGTCAATAAAAAGCAATACGTGAATTTAAAATCAAAAAAGGAACGCAACCGAAATACGGTTGCGTTCCTTTTTTCAAGAGCCAGCTACGGGAACGATACTATGTTTATAACTTATTGAAAATTATTTTTGATAAATATAAGAGACATACAGGGGACATTTCGTGCTGAACTGTCTATTTTTGAAGCTAATCAAGGTTGATTTCACGGTACGTGTCGGCAAACATTTGCTGGATAGCATTCTTGTGTTCTTCCCTGTCCTTGCAGTTGTTGTTGAGCAACAAGTAACTGCTTATGTCGCCGTTGGAATAGTGGGTAAACAGTACGCTACCAATCAGGTTCCGTGCAACATCGCTGTAAATCCTAAACCTTATGTTCCTTTTCATCCCCTCTGACCTGTTTTCAACCAGCCTTGACGCACCGACAAAGCAAAAAGAGGCGTTGGGGTATTCCTGCAACAATAGCGGGATTACCTTAAGGCATGTAACCAAAATGTTTCCCACGTCCCCCTTGTTGGTCAATTTGGAATATTTGTAGTCGCTGTGTCTGTCTTTCTTGCAGTAGAACTTTACGGCAAAAACGTCCTCGCGGTGGTACTCGCACCGGACGATGTAGAAAAGTTTTGTTTTGGGGGAGTGGAATTTGTAGATGTACGTACACAAATGAGCTGTGCCGTCCCTACACCTTTCCCTTTGGACGAAAGTAAGCGGATAGCCGTTGCAGCCGTATATCAAGGGATGATTACGTTTATGGTACGCTTTGGATTGTTGCCGACTTTTGTAAACGCGTCCTTTACGAGGACGGTCTTTCCGATGTGGTCATGCAGCACTATTGGTTTTACTTCCGACAGCGGTGTCCAGTTGAGCCGCTCGCCCTTGGACTTTTTCAGTTGCTTGTTTTCTGTTGCTGCTTGTTTCATTGCGTAACTGCCTCCCATTACAAAAGTAACAAAGTTTTGTTTCCTTTCGTTGGATAATTCTTTTCCCTATTTTCGTAAAAACTTACCACCCGACGACACACAGCTGCTCAAAACCTATGCGAACATGTTGGACTGCCTGTTTCCAGCCAACGGGGAAGAATACAGCAAAAAAATCTTTTTATGAACGACCACCAGGGCTGGAAGTGGGCAAGCTGCGGAAACAAGAAGGCAGAACAGTCCGCTTACTGCGAAAAATGCCGCCTCGACAAATACGGATTCGGTGAAAAGGAGCCATCCCCCCAAAAAGACAAAAACATTCTAAACAAAAAAGTCCACGCTTTGGAAACATAGTTTAGCCTCCAAAAGAACCACCTCGTGAAAGGTGGTGAAGAGCCAACTACGGGATTCGAACCTGCGACCTACGCATTACGAATGCGTCGCTCTACCAGCTGAGCTAAGTTGGCTTTTTGCGGGTGCAAATGTATAAAATTCCTTTGTTTTTTCCTTAATAAAAATATTCCAACCAGCCATTGGGGGTTTTTATTTTCAGTTCTTTCTTGTCGGAATCTTCCACGCGGCCGGTAATCTGAGCGTCGATACCGAGGTCTCTGGCGATGGCAATCATTTCCTGCGCGGACTTTTCGTTGGTAAAGATTTCCAGGCGCTGTCCCATATTGAAAACCTGGTACATTTCTTCGTCGTTGGAACCGGAATTTTCCTGTATCACCTGGAAAATTGGGGGGACTGGCAACATGTTGTCCTTGACGATGCGGAACGGTTTGGGCAGGTATTTCATGCACTTGGTCTGTCCGCCGCCACTGCAATGGATGACACCGTTGACATCGTCGAAATGATTGTCCAATATACGTTTCATCAACGGGGCATAAGTACGTGTCGGCGAAAGCAGGAGCTTGCCGACCGAGATTTGCAGTCCGTCAATGTCCAGCGTGTCGGTCAGTTTTTGTTTGCCGATATAGACCACGTCGCTGTCGAGCTGCGGTTCGTATGTTTCGGGGTATTTTTCCGCGTAGGTTTTAGACAGTACGTCATGGCGCGCGCTTGTCAGTCCGTTGCTGCCGAGACCGCTGTTGTATTCCTTTTCATAAACGGCCTGCCCCGCACTGGAAAAACCGACGATGACGTCGCCAGCAGCGATTTTTTCGTTAGTGATGATTTTGTCTTTGGGCCAGCGCGCAGTCATGGTGCCGTTGACGGCAATCGTGCGCACGACGTCGCCGACGTCGGCCGTTTCGCCGCCGAGGTAATGGATATGGACACCGTATTGGGACAATTCTTCAAAAAAATCCTGTGTGCCGTTGATGACTTCCTTGATTACTTCCCCATTGACAATCAACTTGTTGCGGTCAATCGTGGAGGAGAACAACAGGTTGTCGTAAATGCCCACGCACAGCAGGTCGTCGAGGTTCATCGCCACTGCATCCTGTGCAATGCCTCGCCATACGGAGATATCGCCCGTTTCTTTCCAATAAAGGTACGCCAATATACTTTTGGTGCCCGCGCCGTCGGCGTGCGTGATGTTGATATGGTCTTGCGAAGCACCCAGAAAATCAGGATACATTTTGCAAAAAGCATAAGGATACAGACCCTGATCCAGCTTTTCGATGGCTGCGTGGACCTCTTCTTTCTGTGCGGATACGCCTCTCTTGGTATATAAAGACATGGGATTTATGATTTGTGAAAATTGCCAAATCATCAAATTATCAAATTATCAGATTGGATTTTGGCTGCAAATGTAAAGATAGAATTGGCAAAATATGGATAATTTGCGTCCTCTTTCGACAGAGGATTTATATTTGTTCTACTATGAAGGTATTTAGGGATACGGACAGGTTGCCCGAGTTTAAAAATTCGGTCGTTACGATTGGGACGTTTGACGGGGTGCATCTCGGCCATCAAAAGATTATCGCGCAGATGAAACAGGAAGCGGCGCGCATCGATGGAGAGACCGTCATCATTACCTTTTTTCCGCATCCACGCAAGGTCGTCAGGGAAGAACAACCCCAAATCCGGATATTGACAACCTTGGCGGAAAAAATCAGCCTCTTGGAATCTTACGGCATTGACAACCTGGTCGTCGTGGCATTTGACGAAAAATTTGCCACCCTTTCCGCAAGTCAATACATCGAGGATTTTCTTTGGAAAAAATTCCACCCCCAATGCGTGATTATCGGTTACGACCATCGGTTTGGACATGGTCGGCAGGGCGACTACCATTTGTTGGAATCCTACGGAGAAAAACTCGGCTTTGACGTAAAGGAAATACCCGAACAGTTACAAAACGAAATCTCCATCAGCTCGACCAAAATACGCGAAGCCTTGTTGAAAGGTGACGTGCGGACAGCGCACGATTGCCTGGGACATCCGTATTTTTTTGAGGGCACGGTCGTGAAAGGCAACCAGCTTGGGCGCACGATTGGTTTCCCTACGGCCAACCTCGACACAGGCGATTCGGAAAAACTAGTTCCCCAGAATGGCGTATATGCAGTGAAAGTCATACTGCGTGACCAACATTACCTGGGCATGATGAATATCGGCATGCGTCCCACAGTGGGCGGTACCGCCCGAACGATTGAAGTCAATATCCTTGATTTTGACAAAGATATTTATGGGGAAACATTGAAGATTGACGTTATGGCCTACCTGCGCCGCGAACAGAAATTCGCAGGTCTGGACGCATTGAAAGACCAATTGGCGAGGGACAGGGAAGCCGTGAGGCAGCTTTTGGGTGCGGGATGACCATGTTCTGCGTATAGGTAGTAGATGCGGAACAACAGATTTTACCAATGATTTTTAGAACCTGGCAAACGATGGTGTCAGCTATCGTTTGCCAGGTCGACTTTTTAGTTGAGCAGACTTGCCAACTTCTGTTCCAGCGCATCTCCCCTCAGGTCACGAGCGATTATTTTCCCGGTCGGGTCGAGCAAAAAGTTCTGCGGGATGGACTGGATGCCATATAACTGAGCGACTTCGTTGTCCCAATATTTGAGGTCGGAAACCTGCGTCCAGGCAAGGTTGTCATGGCGTATGGCGTCTATCCATTTCTGTTTACCTGTCGGTTGGTCCAAGGAAACTCCCAGAACCGTAAAGTTCCTGTCTTTAAATTTGTTGTAGGCAACGACGACGTTTGGGTTTTCTTGCCTGCAAGGGCCACACCAGCTCGCCCAGAAGTCTACCAGTACATATTTCCCTCGGAAGGAAGAAAGGCGCACTTGATTGCCGCTAGTATCGTTTTGGGCAAAGTCAGGGGCGATGTTGCCGATGGCGACCAGCCTGGCCTTGTTGAGCTTTTTTTCAAACTCTTTGCCGGGACTAGCGTTCTTAATGTCAGGAGGAAGCTTTGCAAACAAAGGCTGCACGGCCGCGTAGTCAATCGTATATCCCGCATACGATTTGAGCGCATCCAGAGAGACTAATGTCTTTTTGCTATGGTTAAAGAAGGCTAGGTATTCCTGTTTCTGGACTTGTTCCTCACTGTCGATTTGCCTGTCGAGCGGACCTGTTTTGGAGGAGTCTTTCCTGTCTTCCGGGCTTAGTGCCGCATATTCCTTGTATAACTTTTTTATTTTGTCGGAACTGGGTTTCAGTTGCGCCTGCAAATCATTGTTTTCGCTGTTGAGTTGTCCACCGGATACGGTTGCATCGTCAAGGCTTCCTTTTCCGGAGACGGTTGTTGTCCCTTGTTCGAGATAGATTATTCTATAGGTGCTGAATCGCTTGATTTTACTGGTGTCCGAATAGATTAAATAAGCACTTACGGGACTGTTGATTTTTCCATTGAAGCTAAATGTTCCGTTACTCAAGGTCGCAGAGTCTACCACTCTAGTCCCGTTGTCGGAATAGCGTAGGAACACCTTACCCGTATTGAGTGGGTCAATATTGCCTTTGACCGAAAAATCTATTTGTTGGGCACTAGCCATCAGTGGCGCGAATGCCATGCACATAATGCTTATTTTACGCTTTTTCATGTTGATAATTGTCTTGTATATTTTTGGAATAGTTGAATGACGAAATATACGTTGTAATATCGAAACATGGGACGGGGACAGCAGTTGAAACGTGCATGGCCACCGTCCTATGTTTCTCCATACCTTCTATTTTCATCACAAAGAAAGGACAAAATTACCACTCTACAATATAAGTAGACTTATATGGAGTTTTTTTTAAAAAAAAATCGGAAATCTTTGCATCCTGGGTTATAAAGTTCCGTAGGAACAACCCTATATTTTCATAAGATCGTTCCTACGGAACTTATTTGCACTGTTTAGTCACGGCTACCAAAGGGTCGTCCGCTATGGCGGACTTTTTAACCCCTGATTCACGTTTATTGTAATACGATAATGAAATTCGATATAGACCAATAATTTTTATTACTCCGCTCTTCAGGATTTGTAGTCCTGAAGCCGTATCGGCGGATTTGCAATCCGCAAACAGCAGTGCATTGCAAATGCACGGATAAGCGTTCGGGATTGCAAATCCCGAACAGCACAAATGGATTTTTGGTCTCAAATATAAATCAAAATCGTATAAAATGACGTATTGTACCATTATTGCTCTGCCTTGGGCATTAAGCTTTAGGTATTGGGTATTTTTTACTTTTGCCTTTTTACTTTTAACTTAACACTAGATTGACCCGGCTGTTTCGTTTGGCAGGCGTTAAATGGCATTTATTTTTTTAAATTTTTCAAATATCTTCTTCTTGTTTTTCGCCTCGATATGCTTATGCTTATCCGCTAATGCGGATGTGTGTTCCAATAGGAAACGCATCTTGCCCTGCATTGCCTCCTGCCCTTCACGGACATCGACCAGCAGGTGTTCCAATTGCTGTTCCCGGAGCTGGTTGACCAGTTTGGGATGTCGTTCCGTATCTGTAACCGTAATCGGGAACGACCCGGCTTTCAATGCCAGGAGGAATACGTGCAGCCTGTTGGTCAAGACATAGGGCGCTTCGGCATAGGCACTGACTGCACCGTCCAGCGTATAAGTCTCTGTCACAAGCCGCATGGCATATCGACCCTTGAAATGATTCCAGATATAAGTGTTGGAAGACAGGTCGAAATCTACCTGTTGTACCAATACCAGTTCGCATCCGCTGAGCAGCGGCATGATATACTCCAATGCCTGTATAATCTGTTGCAGGTAGGGCATGTCCAGTTCCGTACCGATTAGGTTACCGCGGAAACTCAACAATACCTGGTTCTTCTTTTGTTTTGGTGGTTGTCCGCCGAGATGCATTACTTCCGTGGGATAGCCCCAGGCCAGGTCTGGAATATAAAAACTGTTCTTGATGCCATGCCGGACACACCACTCCAGCGATGGCTTGTCCCTTACGCACAATAAACGATAGCTTTTATAGTTGTCGATGTAGAACTGCTCGTTGAAAGAGGCAAACGGCCCCAAGGTGACACCAAACCTGATTTTTCTAATCCCCAAGACGAAATGGTCAACAAATTGTACCAGCTTGCTTTTCCAGTTGCTTTGCGGCATCCAGTTGGTGTCAAAGACATGGCCGGGCGTTTCCAGCCGACATATTGTCTGCCGGTCTCGCCATTTACGGACAAACAGTTGCTTCCTCGAGGGGAAAGCTGTCAGGATTTTTACGTTGGGAATGTCCTGCACCAGTGCTTTAAGGTAGTCGGCGGGGTAATGCTGTTCCAGTAGCAGGATTTCGCCATAGTTGGCAATATGGTAAAGCAGGGATCGGTTGATCAATAAGTCTCCTACATTTTCAAACTGGGTGCCGCCTAAGTATAGGAAAACATTTTTTGGCTTGGTACTGTTTTTAGTCATTTTCTTTCCGTGTGGTGGTGGATGTTTTTTGTTTTTCCAAAAAGGTCGTCGAGTCCATCGCAAAGATACCTCGATTCACTAGTATTGGGACATATACGGCTTGAATTACATAAAAATGTTTTGGGCTATGCCGGTGTTCCGTGGCAAGGCATTTATCCTTTGTGTAATTTATGAATGAAAAAATTAATGTACGTTTGAGGACACTACAGCTTATAGAAGATGAAAAATTAAAAAAACATACAATGAAACCGAACAAGCAAATATTCCGTTTTGCGTCACTTGGCATTGTCTTGTCACTTGCTGTAGCCAATACGCTCTATGCACAGTACCTGGCAAAAAGTCCGGCTGCTCTCACCACAGTAAGAATACTGAAAAACGACCAAAATACCTTGACGCTGGAAGGCTATTACCACAAGCAAAAAATGTTTGTGTCGTCCATCGCCTTTCAAGCGGAGAAATCCTTTTTTGGCAAGAACATAAAAAAGATAGAACAGATAAAAGACGCTACCGTCAGCAGAACTTTTCCTTTGTTTGGCAACAATGCGACAGTCCATACGGACAAACAGATATATGTCTTTCAAATCACCCAAGAAGCTGGATACACAGCTTTTCTGTTGGAAGTCAACGTGTACGACAACGGCATAGCCTGGAGGATACGGATGCCTTCCGCAGGGAAACTGCTGCATGACTGGAGCAAGTTAAGCTTTGCAGAATACAAGGACCTTTGGTGGCAGGGCGATGAAGTTACCTATGAAGGAAGTTACCGTCCCGCCTCAGCATTTCCTTTGCATAATGGACAAAAGATCGGCATGCCCATGACTCTGGCGTTTTCCGGAAATCGTTATCTGAGTGTCATGGAATCCGACCTGCACGACTACTGTGGAACATACCTGCAATACGATTCTACGAAAAAGACATTTGCTCACCGATTGGCGGGCAATGTGCAACCGGTTTCGGATTCCGTCATTACTTCCTGGCGTGTCATTTCACTAGGAACGAACCTCAACACACTGGTCAACAACGAGCTGGTGGCAGATTTGGCACCAGACCCCGATCTCGCGATTTATCCGCATGGTTTGGAGGAAAGCTGGATCAAGCCCGGCAAGAGCCTGTGGTCCTGGATGAGCAACAACAGGAGCATCGTACCGAGCAATATGCAGAAATTTACCGACAACGCCGCCGCGTTGGGAATCCCTTACAACCTTATCGACGACGGCTGGGCATACTGGAAACAGGACGGCAAGGACAACTGGGCATTGTTGCAGGAGCAAGCGGACCATGCCAAAAGCAAGGGTGTGGGCATCTGGGTGTGGAAAGCATATCCGGACGGCAATGGTGTCAAGGGACTGAAGGATTCCGCTTATATGGACGCATTTTTCAAAAGATGCCATGACATCGGCGTAAAAGGGTTGAAAATAGACTTCTTCAACTCCGAACAGCAACCCGAGATTGCTTTCTACGAAAGAGCCGCCAAAGTCGCGGCAAGATACCATTTGATGATTGATTACCATGGCGCCGACAAGGCGACCGGACTGGAAAAGACTTATCCCAATGTGCTGACACAGGAAGGTGTGCGCGGACTGGAACAGATGGAACACGACATCTGGCCACTCCACAACTGCATACTGCCATTTACAAGATACCTGTCGGGACCGGCGGATTTCACGCCGATGAGCTTCCGTTCTTTTGTGAAGACGACGACCCTCGCGCACCAGGCTGCGACGACAGTGGTGTTTACGTCTCCTTTTTTGTGCCTGGGCGTCGATCCTGACGATTTGCTGAAAAGCCCGGTACTACCCATAGTGAAAGACGTGCCGTCCACCTGGGACGAAACGAAAGTGTTGCCGCAAAGCCAGATCGGCGTACTGGTGGTCATGGCAAAACGAAAAGGCACGACGTGGTACCTGGCGGCCATGAACGGCTTGCAGGAAAAAGACATCAGCATACCGCTGCGTTTCCTTGGGAAAGGAGATTATACTTTCTCCAACATACAGGACGGCAAAGGCGGTGAGCCAGAAAAAATAACAACCGACAAGAAAGCTACTTCGTCCGAAACACTGAAAATACATCTCCGCAAAGGCGGAGGCTTTCTTGGGAAGTTTGTGCTTTGAAGTGGTGATATGATCAAATGATTGTTAGGCTTAAAAAGCCTCGTTACAAAATAGCAAACTATCACAACACCACTTCCATCAACTCTTTCCCCACTCTATGGAGTTCATTTTCGATGGCTTTCGTGCGAGCTTTGCTGGGAGATTTGGAGCCGTTGAGATAGGCTGCCATGAGCGGTTGTGAGATGCCGAGTCTTCTGGCAAATGCAGATATGTTCAGCTCGTGCAGACGACTTATATCACGACAAATTCTGTATGTCGTCGAGGTCTTTGAAACGACCGCTTTCTTTTTTGGCCTTGATTAATTGGTTCTTGTGCAACACACGGATTGTCAAACAGTCATCTTCAAATATGGTAGCCTGTTCATAACATTCTGCAAAATCCAAGCCTTTGACATTTATCATTACGTCAATAGCTACGGGCGGTACACCAAAAGTAAATACGTCCCAAATCGGATGCGACAGAAAATTTTCTTCCGTCATGTCAAATACCGACATACCAAAATCAGCGAAAGACTGCACAATACGCACATAGTTTTCCGCAGTTCGGTCAACCCAAATATCCATGTCGCCAGTAGTTCTGGAATAGCCATGCAGGATGACAGCGAATCCGCCGACCAATATATACCGTACTTCATTTCGATTGAGGGCTGATATAAAATCCCGAAAGTCTTCATTGAAAACATTGCCCATGATTTAACCTTTTACTCCTGCCTTGAACCGACTCTTGTCCATTTTGGGAGGATTTTGCAATGGATAATTGTAAGCGACACTATTGAGATAGGCGGCAACAGCAAGACGCTGTTGCCACGTCATCTTATGATAATGCGGCGCATGTTGGGCAGCCCCGTTGGCAGTTTGGCCTTTCCCTTTGGTCCTATCTAATCTAAAATTGTCCATAAGCCAAAAATAAGTTATTTTACATGGGTAACCATTACAGTTTTTTTTGAATTTACGTATCGGTCGGTAAGGACATGACCCGGTAGATAAACAAAAGTAACAATGGAAACCATAAGTATTATAAAGGCTCAATATACGGGCAACCTATCCGTTAAAATATGGTTTGACGACGATTCAGTGCAGACCGTGAATATCGGTAGTTTCATCCAAAAGCATCCGCAATATAACAAATACTTGGACGAGAAATATTTTAAAAAATTCAAAATTGAAAACGGCAATGTGGTCTGGGGCAGTAACTGGGACTTGGTTTTTCCGCTCGAACAACTGCATGAGGGGAAGATTCTAGAATGTAGCTGTAGCTTTGGCATTTACCACAACATAAAAGACAAACACAATTCACAAAAACGTATTTCTTCCCGAAAAGGACTGTTCAATAGACTATGCGGAAAGGACAAAATCCCTAACCTTAAAAAATTTGGCTCACAGATAACACAAATTTTCACGGATATTTTTATCTGTGGACATCTGTGCCATCTGTGAGAGAAAAAAATATTTAAATTACCAGATTAATCATCTTGCCCGGTACGAACACAAATTTCTTCACGTCCTTGCCGTCCAGCCATTTCAGGACGATTTCATTTTGAAGAACGGACGCTTCGATAAAAGCCTTGTCGGCATCCAGTGCAAATTCCATATTGGTGCGGAGCTTTCCGTTGATACTGACAGGATAGTTTTTGGCGGATTCTTTCAGATATTTTTCGTCGAAAGTCGGGAACGGCGCATCCAAGATAGAAGTCGTGTTGCCGAACGCGTGCCATATTTCCTCCGCGACGTGCGGCGCGTAAGGCGTGAGCAATACCAGCAAAGGCTCGATGACCGCACGTTTGTGGCATTTCTGGTCGGACAGTTCGTTGACGGCGACCATGAACGCGGAGACGCAGGTATTGAGCGAAAGACGTTCGATGTCTTCGCCGACTTTTTTGATGGTTTTGTGGAGGGTTTTCAGTTCCGCGTCGGTTGGGTTTTCGTCTATCCAGACAGCACCTTTGTTTTCGTCGAAAACGAGACGCCAGAGTTTTTTGAGGAAACGGTGCACACCTTCGATGCCTTTGGTTTCCCAAGGTTTGGACTGCTCGACCGGACCGAGGAACATTTCGTACATACGGAAAGTGTCCGCGCCGTATTTGTTGACCAGTTCGTCGGGGTTGACGGTGTTGAATTTGGATTTGGACATTTTTTCCACTTCGGAGCCACAGATATATTTACCATTTTCCAATACAAATTCTGCGTCGGCAAATTCCGGTTTCCATTTTTTGAAAGCCTCTGTATCGAGCACAAAACCATCGACGATATTCACGTCAACGTGGATAGGTTGTGGAGAAAATCCTAGTCCCGGTAAATCTGTAATATTGGGGTTATCTTTTTTAAATATGTTTCTTTGGAATTCTAATAAATACTCTTGAGTTTCTTTAGTACTGTATGAATCATAAAGCTTTTTAGAAATAAAAATATTGGGCTTTTTTATTGGCAACGGCTCTACTCCATCTTCTGTAATTTGTGCAATAACAAAACCAAGGCGATACACAAACCGCGAACTTCCCTGTATCATCCCTTGGTTGACCAGTTTTTTGTACGGTTCATCAAAACCAATATAACCCAAGTCAAACAGGATTTTTGTCCAAAGGCGGCTGTACAGCAAATGCCCAACGGCGTGTTCCGTGCCGCCGAGGTACAAATCGACCTGATTCCAATAATCGCTGACTTTGCGGTCGCAAAACGCTTGGGTATTGTGCGGGTCCATGTAGCGTAGGAAATACCAACTCGAACCAGCATAACCGGGCATCGTATTGGTTTCCAGATGTTGGTCAGTCCATTCTTTGACGTTTGCCAAAGGCCCTTGGCCTTCCGAGCCGGGCTTGTAGCTTTCGACTTCCGGCAATTCCAACGGCAGTTCTTTTTCGTCAAGTGGAATCGCAACGCCGTCCATCCATTTGATAGGAATCGGCTCGCCCCAGAAACGTTGACGGCTAAATGCCGCGTCGCGCATACGGTAGTTGACTTTGCGGTGTCCGATTTCGCGGTCTTCCAGTTCGGCCAATAGGATTTCGGTCGCCTCTTTCATGTGCTTTCCGGTGATGAAATCGCTGTTTTCCAGAATCGCGTCCTTGGTCGGATTGGCGTTTTCACCGTCAAACTTGTCGCCCAATATATTGGTAATCGGCAAATTGAACTGTTTGGCAAACTTATAGTCGCGCTCGTCGCCGCAAGGCACCGCCATCACTGCGCCCGTGCCGTAGCCCGCCAATACGTATTCGGCAGTCCATATCGGGATTTCCTTACCGTTGAAAGGGTTGACGGCGTAAGCGCCCGTGAAGCAACCCGTGATTTTCTTTTCGGCTTGGCGCTCGCGCTCGCTGCGGCTTTTGACGTAGGCGACATAATCGTCAATAGCTTGTTTCTGGTCGGGAGTGGTGATTTTGTCTATGAGTTCGTGTTCCGGTGCGATGACCATAAAGTCCACACCGAAGATGGTATCGGGGCGGGTCGTGTAGACTGTGAGTTTAACCTCACCCCCGACCCCTCTCCCAAGGGAGAGGGGGGACGCGACGCCTAAGGCTGCGGGCTTCGTCAGCGTTTTATGCTGGCTTTCTAAGGCTGTTTTTATATCAAGAATAACTTTATTTACGTCATTTGTCACTTCTTCATTGGTAAAACGAATAACTTTATACCCAAACTCTTCCAAATATCTTGTCCGCGCATCGTCATATTTCTTTTGCTCTGTTGCATCATGATAACCACCGTCTATTTCCACGACCAAATAAGAATTGAGGAAAACAAAATCAGCGATATATCCCTGTATCAAATGCTGCCGTCTGACTTTCTCGCCCAACTGGTTGCTTCTTAGTTTTTGCCAAAGACGATTTTCCGCATCGGTCTGGTTTTGACGGTTGTCTCTGGCATATTCTTTCAATATTCCCCAGTTTCCTTGCGCGGTCGTGCTAATCGGAACTCCGCGTCTCCCCTCTCCTTTTGGAGAGGGGTCGGGGGTGAGGTTTACCAAAAAATCGATTTCCGCCCCCTGGCTCTTCCCAATCCAGTTGGTCTGCATCTCCTTCATCGCGTCGCTGAAATCAATATGCTTCAAGCCATCGAGTAGGCGGTCGGCGTATTCCGTAATGCGCAGGTACCATTGGCGGAGTTTTTTCTTTTCCACGGGAAAACCGCCACGTTCGCTGACGCCGTTGATGACTTCGTCGTTGGCCAATACGGTGCCGAGGGCTTCGCACCAGTTGACGATGCCGTAGTCACAATAGGCAAGGCGGAACTGCATCAATATGTCGGATTTTTCCCTTTCAGAATAGGATTTCCAGTCCTCAGCAGTAAACGGTTGCAGGTCGGCGCGGCGACCGTCGATGATTTTGGAACCGTCTTTTTCAAAGGCGGGAACCAAAGTCTGGTCGATGTATTCAGCTTTGTGCGTTTCCCTATTATACCAACTTTTGAACAGTTGCAGGAATATCCATTGCGTCCATTTGTAATAACCTGGTTCGGAGGTTTTCACTTCACGGTCCCAGTCAAAGCAAAAGCCGATATTGTCGAGCTGTTTGCGGAAATTGTTAATGTTTTGTTCGGTGCTGACGGCAGGATGCACGCCATGCTCGATGGCATATTGCTCGGCGGGCAAGCCAAACGCGTCATAGCCCATCGGATGCAGTACGTTGTATCCTTTCAGCCTTTTGTACCGGGCAAAAATATCGGTGGAAATATAACCCAACGGATGGCCAACGTGCAGCCCCGCGCCGCTCGGGTAAGGGAACATGTCGAGGACGTAATATTTAGGTTTGGAAAAATCGTTTTCGACTTTGTAGGCATGCGTTTCTTTCCATGTTTTTTGCCATTTTTGTTCGATTTCCCTAAAATTGTACTCCATTGTCGATGTCTATTTGTGAAATATGTTAAAAATATATCTTAGGCTGTGCCAAATAAATGGCGACAAATGTACGTGATTGCATCGGAAACCCTAAATTTGCCGCTATTGAAAATGGACGTATTCCAAATTTCTCTGGTGGGTGGAGACACCACGCCAGTAGCGATTCTAATGGTCGGTGTCCCCACGGACCATCACCGAAAATTCGAAATATGCCCTCGAAAATCCAATTCGAATCATTTTTGAAGAATATTAAAATATGCCGGACACGGAAAAAATAGTAACCAAAAAAGGGAAAACGGGTTCTGCGTACAGCATCGTGGGCGTTTCCCTAGTGTTGCTCATCATGGGCATCATGGGCTGCGTGTTTTTGATACTGCACCAACTGGGCAATTCGTTTAAGGAAGACATACGCATCAGCGCGTACCTCAACACGTCGAGCAAAGACACGATCCAGCAGATACAGCAATACGTCGCGACGCAGCCTTATGCCAAGGACGTGAAATATATCGACAAGGAAGCCGCCAAAAAGATATGGAACGCCGACAACAACGAGGACTGGGACAATATCCTGGACTACAATCCGTTGCCGGAAAGCATCGACTTCTACGCCAAGGCAGACTACGTCAACAAAGACAGCCTCGCGCATATCGGCGCACAGTTGAAACAAGCGTTTGGAGACAAACTGACCGACATTACATATCCGCAGGTGCTTGTCAACAGCATGAACGAAAAAAGCACCAAGCTCGGCGTCGTGTTCCTGGTCGTAGCCATCGTATTGTCCGTCATCGTGATTGTCAGCATCGACAATACAATACGGTTGATTATGTACAGCAACCGTTTCCTGATCAAGACGATGCAGATGGTCGGGGCGACACGTTGGTTTATCGCAAGGCCGCTCGACCTGCGCGCGATTGTCAACGGGATTATCAGCGCGGTCATCTCCGTCGCGATATTGGTTGGACTGTTGAAATGGGCAGTTACGCAGTTCCCGCAGATGGCGGTATTGGTGGACAACAAGCTGGTGGCTATCCTGTTTGTCGGCATGCTGATTGTCGGTGTAGGCATTTCGTTTTTCAGTACGCACCGGAGCGTGACGAAGTACCTCAAGACCCGCCTGGACGACTTGTATTAAAAAATAATTGTTTACCTTAGACGCTTGGGAAAGCGTTTCCCCGACATTATTTCTTCATTAAAAAGCTAAAAAATGGCAGACATAAAGAAAAAAGAAATGCCGCTTTTGTTCTCCAAGGAAAACTACAAATGGATGCTGATAGGCATCGTCATCATCGCCGTAGGCATGATGCTGATGGCAGGTGGCAAAAGCGACGAAGCAAACAATGCTTTTGACTTTAAGGATGTTTATAGCGCAAGACGCATCACCGTTGCACCAATCGTCATCTTATTGGGACTGGCAGTGGAGATATTCGCTATTTTCAAAAAACCGAAGAAAGCACCCGAAGCCTAACGCGCCAGATGTTAACGCAGTGAAAGAGGTCGCCCGATTGGGCGACCTGTTTTGTTGATGAAGCTAACCGGAAATGAACAGCCCGTCGTCCGGGAGCGAAAAAGATATCCATATTCATCATTGCATATTTTTATATTGTAAGAAGTATGCCTTCTGCCTTTAGCATTGGGCTTTTCTTTCAGCTTTATTTATATTTGCAGGATGAAGATTTTAATGGTTTGCCTGGGCAATATTTGCAGAAGCCCTTTGGCGGAAGGTATTTTGCGGGACAAGCTGGAAAGGGCAGGGTTGGACGTGGAAGTGGACAGCGCGGGTACAGGTGGCTGGCACGTCGGTGAGGCACCGCACAAACTTTCCCAAAAAATCGCCCAACTGCACAATATCAATATCAACTATCTGCGCGGTCGCAAGTTTACCGCCGCCGACATGGTGGAGTTTGACAAAATCTATGTCATGGACAGCGACAACTACAACGATGTCAAATACATTGCGGGCAACAACTGGGACGAAGCCAAAGTAGACCTGATACTGAACGCGACCGCTCCGGGAATGAACCAATCCGTACCCGACCCTTGGTTTGACAATACGCATGATGCATTTGAGAACGTATTCCAGATGCTCGACAAAGCCTGCGACAAGATTGTGGCCGATTTGATGATTTGAAAATAAAAACCACAATTTACAAATCATAAATCTCAATTCATCATTCATAATTCGTAATTCTTTGAAACCCTCATTACCACAAGGAACTCGAGATTTTGTACCGGAAGTGGTGTACAAACGTTCCTATATACTGAACACGATAAAGTCCGTATTTGAACTGTACGGTTTCCAGCCGTTGGAGACACCTGCGATGGAAAACATCGATACCCTGATGGGCAAATACGGCGAGGAAGGCGACAAGCTGATTTTCCGTATATTGAACAACGGTCTCGACCATCCCGACAAAGCCGAAAAGGCCAAGGCAGGACTTGCCAACATACTGGACGGCAAGACGGACAAAAGCATTACGGAACGGGCACTGCGCTATGACCTCACGATTCCTTTCGCAAGGTTTGTGGCGATGAACCGCGGCACGCTGGTCTTTCCTTTCAAGCGTTACCAGATACAGCCTGTGTGGCGCGCCGACCGTCCGCAAAAAGGACGTTACCGCGAATTTTACCAATGTGACGCGGACGTAGTGGGCAGCCATTCGCTCTTGTACGAGGCGGAACTGGCACAGATATACGCAACCGCTTTTGACAAGCTCAACCTGCCCGTCGCAATCCATGTCAACAGCCGAAAACTGTTGACGGCATTGGCGGAAAGCTGCGGCGCGGCAGATAAACTGACGTCCATCACCGTCGCCATAGACAAACTCGACAAGATTGGTCTGGATAAGGTAAAGGAAGAACTTGCAGCGCGTGGCCTCGGCGTACCACAGATACAGACCGTCGAAAAATATTTGTCCGTCAACGGCGACAACAATTCCAAATTGACACAACTCGCCGACTTGTTCACCAACAATGAAGCGGCTCAAAAAGGACTGGACGAAATCCACTTTTTGCTCACGCACCTCAATGCAAAAACAAGCCAATCTATTGTTATCGACCAGACTTTGGCACGTGGACTGGACTACTATACCGGGATTATTTTCGAGGTGAAGGCCATCGGTGTGCAGATGGGCAGCATCGGCGGCGGCGGCCGTTACGACAACCTGACGGGACTGTTTGGCGTGGAAGGGATTTCCGGCGTAGGCATCAGCTTTGGTATTGACAGGATTTACGACGTATTGGAAGAGTTGCAGTTGTTTCCACAGGAAGCCATCAGCAAATGCAAAATTATCTTCCTGAACCTTGGCGCGGCGGAAGGCGAGAAAGCTTTTGAACTGGCGACTTCCCTACGGGAAAACGGCATCGGAGCCGAGGTATATCCGGACGTAACGAAGTTTGACAAACAGTTTACATACGCCAAGAAAAAGCATTTCCAATATGTGGTCATCCTAGAACAGAAAGAATTGCTGGCGCAGAACTGCAATGTCAAGGATTTGGCCAACAACGAACAGCAAAATGTCCCGATGCAGGAATTATTGGGATACTTTGAAAAGGAATTATCTGCAGGTTAATTTTGCGCATCATTTTTGTTCGAGAAACAATCATGATAAAAAACATTAAGCCATTAAGGAACATTAAGGTTTTTTCTTAATGCCCCTTAATTCCTTAATGTTTAAATATTAAAAATCAGGTTTGACAGGTTTCTCCATTCCATCATCATATAAACAAAATAAGCATGAACAAAATAGTCTTTTGGAGCGTTGCAACCATAATGTTTTTGGCATCCTGTGGCAAAAAGACAGTTCCCGTTGCCAGCAATTCCAACAGTAAGCCAAACACTTTGCCGACCTCGAAGACAAATCCCCGCGTCGGACCTAAACACCAGAAAGACTCGGTAACGATTACAGTTCCCATGAACGTGAAGGGAGACACAGCAGTCATGACCACCAACAACGAAGCACCTACCAATACGTACACCAAAGCATTTACGGTGGTGGACAGCCACGGTCGCCTGTTGCTGAGTCCCGACTCCATACCACCGGACGTCACGCCCGACTGGATTGCCTTGAAAAACCTCCGCGCATTTACGCCCAACCAGGCACAGACAATGGCTTCGCGTTTCAGCTCCGTGCCTCCGCGCGTATTGTATGTTCCGGCAAATTTGGCGAAAGTCGGCAGAAAAGGAACGTATTATATCTACGCAAAAAAATTCTGGTATTGGAAAAAAGACGACGGGCTGTTTTATCTGGATACGAACTATTACCAGTAGTAAGGCGAGAGGCTTGGAGAATATACGATAACGCCAAACAAAATACAAAGCTGCTGGTCGGTGTCATACACCTCCCCGTTTTTGTTTTTTACTTTTTACTTTTGGCTTAAAATTAAATACAATGTTTGCAAAGGAAATCTATACGCAACGCAGGGCCAAACTAAAACAAAAACTGGGTTCGGGTTTGGTGTTGCTGCTGGGCAATGAAGAAAGCGGGATGAATTATAGGGATAACGTCTATCCGTTCCGGCAGGACAGTACATTTTTGTATTATGTAGGTCTGGACAAGGCGTCGCTTTATCTTGTGTTGGACTTGGACAATGACCGAGAGATTTTGTTTGGCGACAATATTTCCATTGATGATGTTGTGTGGTTTGGACCAACGCCACGGTTGGAGGAGCAAGCGGCAGGTTCGGGTATTTCCGACGTGCGCCCTGTCAAGGAACTGCAGGCCTACCTCGACAACGCAGCAAGTAAAAAACAGCCTATTCTGTTCCTGCCTCCTTACCGTGACGAACATACGCTCAAACTGAACGAACTGTTGCACATTCCGATAAAGGAAGTAGCAGCAAAAGCCTCGCTCCCATTGATAAAAACCGTTGTGGACATGCGTGCGCACAAGCAACCGGAAGAAATCGGAGAAATCAACAAAGCCGTCGATATCTCGACCAAAATGCACCAACTTTTTTTCAAAAAAACCAAAGCGGACGTCCGCGAATATGAAGTGGCGGGGCTTTTGGAAGGGCTGGCGTTTGAAAGTGGCGGCAGGACCTCCTACCCTATCATATTGACGGTCAACGGCGAGACGCTGCACATCCATGCTCGCGGCACCGTCATGCAAAACGGACAGTTGGCACTCTGCGACGCCGGCGCGGAAACAGCCATGCACTATGCGGGCGACCTGACGCGTACCGCACCTGTTGGCGGTAAGTTTTCCGACATCCAAAAACAACTATACAATACGGTTTTGAACGCCCAGACCGCCGCTATCGAGGCCTCCAAGCCGGGTACGTTGTTCCTCGACGTACACAGACGAGCGGTCACTGTTTTGCTGGAAGGGCTGAAAGAAGTCGGCATTGTCAAAGGCGATGTAGAAGACGCGGTAGCACATGACGTACATACCTTGTTTTTCCAATGCGGTCTCGGACACATGATGGGGCTTGACGTTCACGACATGGAAAACCTGGGCGAACAATACGTAGGCTATACCGACACGCTGAAAAAAGGAACGGCATTTGGATGGAAGTCCCTGCGCCTTGGACGCGCGCTGGAACCCGGATTTGTCGTGACGATTGAGCCTGGCCTATACTTCATCCCAACACTAATCGACGAATGGAAAGCGACCAACAGGCTCAACCCGTTTGTAGACTATAACGAACTGGAAAAGTTCCGCGACTTTAGCGGCATCCGTATCGAGGACAACTTCCTGATTACAGACAACGGCGCGGCTCTTTTGGGTAATGGTATCGCACCCAAGACAGTTGAGGAAGTGGAGAGCTTTATGGCGGGATAACAGAAAAATATCATCCGATAAAAACGAGGTCGTCCATGTCGGAGGACTTCGTTTTGCTTTAAAAGCATGTTTGCGTGGGAAAGGTATAGTGCAGCTACCCTACTAATGAAGAAGAAAATAACAAAAAATTAAATATCAACTAAAACAACCTTAACTTTGATTTAAGATATGTAGCAAACAAAAACTATAAAACTTTAAACTATTTTACATCACTTTAAATTTATGTTTTATGAAGAAAATCTATTCTGCCGTTTTATTTTTACTTTTTTGCTTAGTTTCTTTCCAAAGTTTTGCGTCACACGAATCCAACAGCAAGAAAAGTCGTAGCCGTAACAAAAAGAAACCTTGTACGGCTGCTGTTACTGCGAGTCAGTCTGTTACCGTAAAATGTGCCGATGGGTCAACTATCACGGGAACAGCGTATGGTGCTGGAATAGCTACGGACATGTCAGGAGACTGCCTGGCAGCATCACAGAATGCCACTTCATCGGCACTTGCGAGTTTAGCGGCAGATGCCGCTTCCCTAACCAGCTCGTATATGTCCATGTGTAGTTCCACAGCGGAATAATCTCGTTTAAAGAAATAAAATTTCTTTAATAACCTACCTAATACAGCAAATTTTAGTTTGTTACATATCTTAAATTTTCATATTAATACAAATTCATATTACATCATAATTTATAACATGAGGCGACTGTTTTCATTGAGTGTGCTTTTTGCTTTGTATAATACTGTAATTTATGGTCAGAAAAGAACACTACTATACGATGTTGTGCAATCACAGGACATAATGGACGGCACTTCGGTAGATGCGCTTCGTCGCATAGGAAGCGCAAGTCTGGAATACACCGGCATTCTATATCAGAACGGTAATCGCTATTTTTCCTTTCTGAGACCCGAGTATCTCGGTAGGATAAGCAACAATAACATGATTGTCCACAACAGTACCATCCCCGGGCACACCGATGTAGCCCTTGTAGATAAGGATACGATGCAAGAAATTTATTATGGAGACTTTGACAGCTTAGTAATGCGTATGAGATATAAGAATTACTCGACGGACATCGGTCATAATATCGTACAACACTTCGAAGCAAATTTCGCCAATTGGGAGATTGTGCCAGAGACGAAGAAGATTGGCGAATACGACTGCCAACGAGCCAGACTAAGTATCAACAACCATCCTCAATGGGACATCTGGTTTTGTCCGGACGTCCAGATATTGGCTGGACCAGGAAATATCAAATACCCGCCTGGGCTGGTCGTGGAAGCCGACATGATTCCTTTAAAGATGCATTATACGCTTCAAAGTGTGGATTCCACTTCAGACATACCTGACAATGTTTTCTGGCCGGTTGTTTTCAACGAGCATTTCGACACGTTCCAGACACTGCGGAAAAAACCAACCGACGAGCAAAGTAAAAAAACGAAGAAGCTTGAGTTGCTTAAACAAGATAATTAAACGAGTGTCTAGGTATGTATCCCTAATGTTATTGTTGTTTTTTTCTGTGTATGATGCATCATCCCAATCAAAGCGCCAACTGGCCGCATTGCAGGTGGATATCATCGACGACAGCACACATATCGGCATTACCGACTGCAATGTCAAGATTTCGAAGGTTGCGGACAATCTTGTCTTGTACTACTTCAACACGGGAGACGACAATTTCTTTTACAAAAAAATAGAAGATGCGCTCAATACGCGTCTATTGATAACCCTTTCCCGTGTCGGGTATGCCGACACGGCATATATCGTACACGTAACGAAAGACGGGACTGCAAAGTTGGAATTTTATATGAGACCGATAACTCGTGAACTCGATCCGGTTACGGTAAAGAAACCGCCTATGGCATGGCATCGAGGCGATACCACGTTTTACGATGTCAACGCCTTCAGGTCTGGTTTTGAGAGCAGGCTGAAAGAAGTTATCGTCAATGTTCCCGGCTTTTCGATAGATGCCCAAGGCCGGCTTTCTTACAAAGGATATCCTGTTGAAAAAATACTTATCAATGGGAAAGAACTGTTTGCAGAACAACCAAGCCTGTTGCTCAACAATTTCCCCGTCCACCTTCTAAAGACGATACAGGCAATCGAGAACCAAAACAGCAACCGCTTGCTAAAGGGTTTCAAAGACGAGAACAAAGTTGTTGTCAACCTTGCCTTGAAAAAAGATGGAGATGTCCTGTTTGGGTCGGGGGACGGTGGGTTGGGGAGCAATGCATCTTACAATCTCAACCCTGTCCTGTTTGCGCTACGCAACAAGATAAATTTCGCTTTTACAGCCAATGTGGAGAACATCGGAAACTTAGAGAACCCCAACACATTGCCGGACTTCAAAAGTCGGCACGACCTAATATCCGAACCTTGGCTGGCTCAGTCTAAAGGCTGGTTATGGATTCCTAATTTTGATTACAAATGGTACATCCGCAACAAAAGAAAAGACATACGGTTTACCCTACAAGTCCCATCCGGCAAACGGATAACCAACAGGACGACCATAAGCTATATGCTAGATGACCAGTCACAGACCAACAGCAACGACAATTACTTCCTTGCAGATACACTATCCATACATAGGATTGACTCTACTTCCTTGCACAGAAAACCTCGCATATTGTCCATTGACCATAAACTGGACTATAATATTGACACATCTAAGACATTAAGCGTCAATCTTCACTCTATGTATTATGACCCTTATTCAGGTCAGCAGAGCCGGATATACACCAATGACATATTGGCTAATACCAATGAACATCTGAAAACGAAATGGTTTGGTCTAAACCTCAACACACTATATACCAACAAAATATCATCCACGTATCTCCAATATGTGTCGGTCATAGCAGATATGCAGCAACAAAAACAAAATGGAACAAATGAAGCATATCAGTGGACTACTATTTTCCCGACAGCCAACAATCTCGATAATCTCAACGGGAACATACGAAACCTCATCTATACGTTGGATGTATTTTGGGACCATTTTTGGAAATTGCATACAGAACGTTTTCACCAAAGCCTGAGTTTTAATGAAAAATATATCAACTATCGTGATTCGTTTTATCTCAATGACGGCAATAGCGATTCTTCTCCTTACTACATCAACTCCATCAGCAATTCTAAAAAAATAGAAAAACATAGCATACGCTATGAAATATCAAGGTCATTCGACTTTAAGAACATCAATGCCGTTCTAAATACGCAAGGCAGTATTGCGATGACCAATATGTCCCTCTCTGGAAGCGAGGAAGACAATACCAAGATATCGAAACCGGAGATGAATGTACAGTCCTCTTTCAGCGGTCTTTATAAGGTAAATACAAAATACAATTTTTCCGTGATGTACAACCAGCGAACGATGGAGGACGAAGAGTTGTCTGATTTTTACCGTCCTCTCTCAATGTCCCTATTTTCCAAAAATAGTAGCGTCGGTTCATTTCAAAAAAGTCTTGAGTTTAATTCCTTGGTCAACTGGTCATGGAGCAAGGATGGACTATATCCGTCTTCGTTGAATGTACATTTCAAGCATTTTTTTACGAATCAACTGAATTATTTCCAAGTAGAGAATTTTTTTCAATATAGTATAGATTCGACTGTCAACATGCCATCAAATACATTTTCCATTTCATTGAACCAGTCAATTCCTTCCCTTTTGTTCAACGGATTGTTTAAAGTGGGTCTTTCCTATGCCTCAAATCAGTATTATACAAGGATGAACGAACGCGTATTTTTAATACCCAACCAATCGCTGGACATGAACTTTTCTTTTAAGAAAAAAATAGGCCATGTGTACAGTTTACAGCTAAGTTCTAATCCGACGATGCAATTTTACAGTAATTCCTATATTGATATTGGTGGTTTTGTATCTAAGATGCTAAACATAAAAAGTGCAGTTATGCAATCCTTCGTCCTTGGTGGCAATACAGAGTTTAAGCTCAATAGCTCTTGGTTCAACTATAACGTATTGACTAAAAGCCAAAAGAAAAATATCTTGTTTATGGACATGCAGTTTCAAAACAGGCTCAAAAAAACACCTATTGTGTGTGGACTCAACCTTAACAACATAACCAATGTGAAATATTATTATGGAGGCACTAATAATTTAGGTAGCCAGACATTGTATAGCCTTCCACTAAACCCTCGCAGGATATTGTTTAACATTCGATACGAGTTTTAGGGGGTTTTTAATAAGAAACCAGGTCGCCCAATACGGACGACCTGGTTTTATTTTACCTTTTTATTTTTCCTTAGAAACTATACCTCAGACCAAGCTGCATCTGCCAGCGAGAACCAAAGTAATCGATGGAATACGGCTGTCCCGGATTTTTCCATGTGTAGACTGGGTAAGCCGTCGCGGAACCTGCCGTTACCGTGGTCAACCCCACGCTTGCCATGGAATTGTACGTATTGGGCGAGAAATATTGGTAGCCCCATTTTTTATTCAACAGGTTGGTGAGGTTGATGATGTCATACGTCAGCGTGATGGTGTGCTTGGTCTTGGCCGCCGTGAAATTGAAGTCCTGCGCAAAGCGGAAATCCAACTGTGTGTTCCACGGTGTGCGACCGCCGTTCCTTTGTGTGAAATTGCCACGGCGGCTGCTCAGGTATTTGTTGCCGTCAATATACGCGTCGAACAATGCCGCCTGTTCAGCGGCGGTCGCTCCACCCGATATGTCCTGGAAGAAGTTGACCGTTTCGCCTTCTTTAGGAATATAGACGAGGCTTACCTGCTGACCCGTTCCATTGATGGTGCTGTTGACGAAACCGTAGGAAAACGGCAGCCCAGACTGCGTGCTGAAAAACAGGTTGAAGTTGGAAACCCATTGCTCGTCTTTTTTCCAGTCCAGACGGTAGGCAACGGACGACACAATCCTGTGGCGAACGTCAAAATTGGAAAATGCCAAGTCTGGATTATTGGGGTTCAATGCCTGGTTCAACTGCCAGTTGGATTCCATGGAATTGCGAATACCATTGGTCAAGTCTTTGGATTTGCCATAGGTATAAGCCGCTGTGAAATTCAGCCCCCAAGGTGTTGTTTTCGAAATCTGGGCAGTCCCGCTATATCTCCAGCCCTGGTGTGTGTTGGACAGCAGATAGGCATTGGTGTACAGCGAATTGATTTTGGTACCGGGATAAATCGGCTGTTGATTTTTCGTATCGTAGACAAGATAGGTCGGGTTGTCGACATAGTTGACCTGTTGGAATTTCAAATCGTAGATGACCTTGGTGTAGATTCCTTCCACGGAAAATTTCCATTGGTCTTCCGTCGTGTATTCCAATGCCAGACTACTTCTCCAAGCCTGTGGCATTTTGAAATTATTGTCAATCATGTCGACTTGCGTCGCGCCGGTTGCATCGTTGACGTCAACACCTTGTTTGGTGACAAAACCCGCTTCACCGTTTCCGGTAAGGGCATCTTTGATGGGATCGGAACCTGTAGCAGGTGTAGCTCCGGTTGTTCCATAGTATTTTTTGTCAAATGCGCCATAGGTTACGCCATTGTTGTAATAAGCATAGCCCAACCACGCGAACGGAATACGTCCGGTAAACAATCCTGTACCACCACGCAATATCCAGCTTTTGTCCCCCTTGATGTCCCAGTTAAATCCAAGCCTAGGACTGATCTGCACCTGTCCCAGAAAATCGTTTTTGATGTCTTTGGGCAACGTGTAGGTGTAGGTCGTCCCATAATACGCATCGACAGGGGATTCCGTTGTCTTGGAACTCAGCGGTTGCTTGTTAGGCATGTCGGCAAGGTCGAACCGTATGCCGGGCGTGATTTTTACGTTGTTGGAAATCTGCCATTCGTCCTGTGCATATAGGCTGTATAGATTGACCTTAAACTTAGCCGGCGGGTTGGCCATGATATAGTCACGACTGTTGTCCGTGTAGTTAAAATTGGTACGCACACGGCTGGGCATATTGTCTAGGAAATCGTCTATGCTGCTGTAATCTACGCGGCCGTTCCATGAGTTGACAAAACCATAGGTGATATTGTAAAATTCATTGTGCGTGCCAAACGTAAACGTGTGTCTACCAGTGAAATAAGTGAGATTGTCGGTCACCTCTGCCGTTTTTTGCCGCATGTTGAAAATACTGGCTTCGCGGTCTGTACCCAGAAAAATGGTACCCCCGTTGGACGAAATCTGTATCTGTGGCAAGGCAGGATTGGACAACGGGTCACGATAGTCGTGGATATTGGAATAGCCCAATACGAGGTTGTTGGAAATCTGGTTGTTGAACCTTGATTTCAGTTCTGCGACAGTGGAATTTTGCGTACTGCGCTGCGTATAGTCGATACTTCCGAAACGGAAGTTCTGCAAGTCGCGTTCCAGGTTGGTAGCGGACGATCTGATATAGTTGTTGCGAATGGACAACTGATGGTAGGCGTTGATATGCCAGTCAAGCCTGTTGAAGAATTTTGCCGACTTGGAGTAGATATTATAGTTGCCATAAGATCCCGCGTCCACGCCGTAGTTGTTTTTCATATAGTCGCTGATGGACTGGGCTTCCGCCTCTGTAATCAACGTGTTGTCGCTGGATCCGGCGGCCAGTATCACAGGGTCTTGTCTGTTGGTGATTTCTTCATTGGTAAAGAAGAACAATTTATCTTTTACGATAGGAAAGCCTACACGTACACCCATTTGGTATTCATGGAAAGAGGAAGGTTCTTTCGCTCCGTCGCCAGCGTGATTGTTGCCTACGAGCGAAGCGTTTCTTCCGAATCCATAAATCGAAGCATGTACTTCATTGGTTCCGCTTCTGGTGACTGCATTGATGCTGCCGCCGAGGAAATTGCCGATTTTGACATCATAAGGTGCGAGATACACCTGCATATCCTGGATGGCATCCATGGAAACCGGGCTTGTGCGCGTGCTGCTTCCTGGCTGTCCTGAACTGTTGGTCTGTCCACCCAACGAAGGGCTAAAACCGATAGCGTCGTTGTTGATGGCACCGTCCAACGTGACGTTGTTGTACCGGAAATTGGTTCCCATGAAAGAGTTGTTGGAGCTTTGGGGCGTCAGCCTAGTATAGTCCTGTAAGTTTCTGCTGATGGCAGGCAGGTTACGCATCTGGTTGGCGGTAATCTGCAAACCCGCACCGGTTTTGACGCCTTTTCTCCCTGTTTTGGCCTGTACAACGACATTGTCCAGTTGCTTGTCGCTGTCGGACAGGATAACATTGATTGTATTGTTTCCGAGCGACAGGTTGATATTGCTTAATTCCTGCGTCTTGAGTCCGACATAGATTACAGTTAATGTGTAACCCGCTCCTGGCGCTAAGTTCGGGAGGAAAAAACGTCCGTCCTTGTTGCTTTCCGTTGTGTATTTGGCACCGACACTGGTATTGACGAGCGTTATGTCTGCCCCGTCAATCGGTTGGGCATTGGCATTCGTAATCTGTCCCGAGAGTTGCGAAGTAGTGATCTGTGCACGTGTGGTTGATAAGCATACGAAAAATTGCAAAATCAACAGGAGTAGCTTCCCCTTTTTTGTTAACATAAAAATGCGATTTGTGTTCTAGCTGCAAAAGTGAAAAGCTAATGTTACCTAATTGTTAAGGGAATATTATCTAAACATTAAGTGGTGTTACAGCTTGCAAGTCGCAGGTTACATGTATTCTGACGACAACGCATGGGACCTTGGTGCCTTTTTCTGGCATTCCACAAAAACCCGCCCCCTTACACCTCAATTTGGCTGCCTTTTTCGGCATCGTTTGTAACTGTTACAGATAGCGGTATCTCCTGTTGCAGGTCTTCCACATGCGAAATGATGCCGACAATCCTGTTTTCTCTCCGTAGGGATTTGAGGGTCTCGTAGATGGTCGCCAGGGAATCTTTGTCCAACGAACCGAAACCCTCGTCCAAAAAGAAAAAGTTCTGCTCGCTTTTGTTTTGATATTGGACGCTGTCCGCCAATGCAAGTGCGAGGCAGAGCGAAGCCTGGAATGTCTGCCCGCCGGACAAGGTTTTGGCACTTCTAGTTTTCCCGTCGTTGATAAGGTCGCGAACGAGAAATTCGTTGCTTTCGCTCAGTTCCAGATGTAGTTGGTTGTGCGTCAACTTACTAAAACGTTCGTTGGCGGCGATGCAAAGGTTTTTTAAATAAACGGAAGATATATAGTTGACAAATCCACTTTCCCTAAACAACCCTTTCATCGTCTGGATATTGTCTTTCCGCAATATTTTTTCGTCCAATTGCTGTGTGAGTTGTTTTTTCCTTGCGAGGTTGTCGCGCAATAGTTCGATTGTCTGTGTGAGCTGCACGACGATAGCGGTATAGCTATTGAGGGACGCTTTGGCAATCTGTAGTTCTTCATTCAATTGTTGCCATCTCGCTTCATCAAAATATTGGTCTTTTAATTGCGCTCCGAGTTGTGTCCGCTTTTCTGTTGCGGCGAATAGCTGGTTTTGGAATTGTGAGATTTCCGCATTCCCTTTTGGGATGTCGATGTTCTGTTGCAGGATGTCCCAGATATCTTGTTCAGCGTGGGTTAGATGCTGTTTTAACAATTGTTCGATATGCGTTTGTATGGATTGTAGTTCCGTGGTTTCTTTTTCTTTTTCCTGTTCGATGGACTGTGATTCGGCAATCAGAACTGCTTTGTTTTTGTCGAGTTCCTGCAAATCTTTATGCAAGGATTCGTATTGGTGTTTCGTGTCGGAAACCTTCCTTTCCAACTCCGTTTTTTGTTGGGCGTATTGTTCTTTTGTATATTGGTGAAGGGTTTCTTTCCCTATCCATTGTAGGCGTGAAGCCAATGTTTCCATGTGTCCTATGGCTGCATCGTATTGAGCTTGGCGTTCCGTCAGTGCATTTTGGTATTTGTATAATGTTTCCGTTGAATTGTCCAATTGTTTTTTTAGTATTGGCAATTCTTTTTCGGATTGGTTGATGGTTGCAATGTTTTTTTCTGCCGCCTGTTTTTTTTCAAGAAAATCATTTTCGTTGTTTGCATCAAAATCGGTCCAACGGAATTGTGCCTGATGTGTGTCCAATGTTTGTTTTAGAGAGATGATATTGTTTGAAAAATCTTGTATCTGCTCTTCAAAGCTATTGATTTGAGCGGCATATTGGCTCGCCTTACTGGTATTATTTTCCAGTGTTGACAGCGCGTATTTGTTGGCAGTTATCTTCTGTTCTATTTGTTGTATAGAGTGTGCCATTTGGGTGTCATCTTCCAACTTGTTGGGATGATGGATGGCACCGCAGAGCGGACAGGGTTCTCCGTCTTGTAGGTTACGTGCATACTGGTGTAGTCCGGACTTGATGGACAATTTGTTTTTTTCTTCCTGTAAATTGGCGATTGCTTGCTGGTATTGGTTTTTCTGTGTTTCAGACTCCTGTTGCCAGTTGTCAAAGGAAAAAGAAAGTGTAGGAAAAATGTTTTTGCCATTAGCCATTCGTTGCTGCAATTTTGCTGCTTGCTCCTGCCAATTGTCTAGCTGTTTTTGATATGATTTTTTTTGTTGGAACCATTCGCCGATTTCCTGAAATACGAAGATATTGCTCGGTTGTTCTGCTTTTGTTTGTTGTATTTTTTTTTCTATTGTTTCGTATTGCTGACTAAGTTGCTCTGTGTTTTTTTCTTCTTTTTCTATAAGTTTCTTTCCTGCGTTTATTTTTTCTTGCAGTTCTTGTGACTGCAACTGGTACTGGCAGATGTCTTGTGCTGTTTGGAGTTCCAGCACTTGCTGTCGCCACGCGTCTAGTTGTGCATAGTCTTTTTGCACAACTTCCCATTGCTCGGATTGTCGCCTGATGTTTTCGTTGATTTTTCCAATAGATGCATTGTTTTTTAGGAGGTCTTCATTTCTTTTTTTGATGATTTTTTCCAATACTTTTTTTCTTAACAGACTTGGCTCGAAATATAGTTTCGCCTGCTGGAAAGCTTCCAATCTTTTTTGTTTTTCCTCGAAAAACGGTTTTTGTTTTTCGAGTTCCTGACAGTTTGTTCGGTAGGTATTTAATAAGTCAAACTGTTCTTTTAGTTTATTTAAAGATTGGTAATCTGATTCTAATTTTACTATCTTTTCTTTAATTATTTTTTCGTTGGATTGTGTTTCTTTTAATTGCTCTTGTTTTGCCAACAGTTCATTCTCGTCGCTATTGTTATAGTTGGTGAGTTGGCCTTGCAGGTTGGCGATGTTGAGGTCGTTTTCGGTTTCGAGTTTTTTGACTTTATCAAATAAATCATATCGGTGCAGATGAAAAATGTCCATCATCATTTTAGTGCGTTCCGTATTACCCAACTGCAAAAACTCCTGGAATTTCCCTTGTGGAATGATGATGGTTCGTCTGAAATTTTCATAGCTTAAATCCAATAGCTGCGTCGCGTCCGCCGATTCGAGTGGAATCCATTCGTCGTTTTCCCATTTGTAGGCTGACCTGTTAAAAGTCTTGACGTCCTGAAACTTTTTGCTGTTGCGTTTTCCTTTGACGACAAACCTGTATCGGGTATGGTCGTAGTGTTCAAATTCAAAATCAATCAACAGTTCATTTGACTTTAGGTTCATCATGTTGTAGTTGCGGTTTTCACGGTCGTTGAGACGTTCGGTTTTTCCGTACAACGCAAAACCGATAGCTTCCAAAATCGACGACTTACCCGAACCCACCGCACCGAAAATACCGAAAATGCCCGCCTCCGTCAGCCGTGCAAAATCTATCGTCTGTCTGTCCTGATAAGAATATAATCCCTGTATGGTCAACTGTTTCGGTAACATGGCTCAAATATAGTTGAGAATGGAGAATTGGAAATTGAAAATTAACGGCTTTTTGGTTTACGTTGCCTTATCTTTATCCGATGAAACACCTTTTGTTTTTATTGCTGATTTTGTGTTTTTTCAATAGTCGTGCGCAGAATATGATGCAGTTGATTGAGGAGCAATCCTATACGCTGCCATACCAACAAACGGCGCAGAAAATTCTGGAATATGGCGCACAGTTGCGGCAACCGCATCTCGCGGCGGAGCAACAAAAAATAACGGCGCAATACAATGACCTCAACAACCGTTACAAAGACAGCATCGTCCAATACATCCAAACGCGTCCCGATACAGATACGGCTGGCGTATTGGCATTAAGCTATTATTTTGACATCCGAAAAGATTCGGGGTTTCTGCGGCAGACATTGCAGGTGATGCAGTCGCACAATGTGCATAATCATTACACGCACTATATATCAGATGAACTGAACGGACTGGACAGTGCACAGGTCGGGAAGCGCATGCCCGATATGACACTCGCTGATGTCCACAACCAGCCACAGCATTTCCCCAATGGATACAAGACGTTGCTTGTTTTCTGGGCGAGTTGGTGCGTTCCCTGCCGTGCGGAAAACACCACACTGAAAGACCAATACCCAGTCCTACAACAAAAAGGGATTTCCCTTTGCAGTGTCAACCTCGACGACGACAAAAACCGATGGCTGCTGGCTTCGCGGCAAGACCAGTTGCCCTGGCTGGATTGCTTTGCCGGCAATGGTTTCGGAAGTCGCATGGCGCGTTTTTTTACCATCCATCAAATACCTCAAAATGTATTGCTGGACCCAAACGGAAAGATTTTGGGAAGAAACGTTTCGCTGAACCAGTTGCTGAAATAGGGTGTCCAACAGTATGTTGGTAGACGCGGAAAAAACAATCCTTTTTTGCTATTCCTTCCCTGCCGCTTTCCGCGCTTCCCTGAAATAGTACCAGGATACAAAAAGTGCTATTCCGGCGACGACACTCTTAAAAACGATTTTTCCGGTTCGGTTGTCGGTGACAATCTGTGACGCGACATAAACCTGCCGGATGTAAACGACGGCAATAGCCAAAAAGAGCAGCGTCAATAGCTGGCATTTGTTGCGTTGTTTGTTTTGAGGTTGCTGCATGGATGCTAAGCTATTATTTTTTCAGGATTGGCGATTTCCTTTAATATTTCGTCGAGATAGGTCCTGTTGTTGGCCAACCGTGGAACTTTGTGTTGTCCTCCAAGTTTACCACGCTTTTTCATCCATACATTGAATGTCCCTTTGGCGACGGAATGGATAAGCGGCATATTGAGTACCATATTGTTGTGTCGTTTTGCCTCGTAGTCGCTGTTGAGGTTTTGAAGTTCCTTGTCCAGTACTTGTGTAAACGTAGTAAGGTCGTCGGGTTGTTGGTCAAATTCGACAATCCATTCATGTGCGCCGGACTGTTTGTTGTCAAAATAGATGGGACCGGCCGTGTAGTCCATGATACTGGCGTTGGTCATCAGGCAGGCGCGTGCAACGGCTTTGTCCGTGTTGTCAACGATAAGTTCCTCTCCAAATGCATTGATAAATCCTTTGATGCGTCCTGTCACTTCTATCCTAAATGGATATAGGCTTGTAAAACGTACCGTGTCACCGACAACATAGCGCCACAACCCTCCATTGGTGGAGACGACCAGCGCGTAAGGTTTTGCCAATTCAACTTCTCCCAAAGCGACGGTTTGCGGCACTGGCTTGTCCAGTTCCTCCAAGGGTAGAAACTCGTAGTAGATGCCGTGTTGTACAAAGAGTAGCATGCTTCCGTCGGTCAATGGCTTGTCCTGCGCGGCAAAGAATCCCTCGCTGGCATTGTACATGTTGAGGTAATGGATTTCCTTTCCGATGATTTGGGTAAATGCTTCCCTGTATGGCGCGAATGAGACGCCGCCGTGCATGTACAGCTCCAGGTTGGGCCATATCTCGCAGACCTGTTTTTTACCCGTTATTTCCAGTATGCGGTGGAGCAGCACCATTGTCCAGGATGGTACGCCCGAGATGGAAGTGACGTTTTCGCGGATGGTGGCGTGTGCCATGGCCTCGATTTTACTTTCCCATTCATCCATCAGCGCGATGGAAAGTTCGGGAGTACGTATCCATTCGCCCCAGAAAGGTGTGTTCTGCATCAACACCGCGCTGAGGTCGCCATAGTAGATATCCTCGTTGAGCTGGCTGACCTGGTGGCTACCACCGATGACCAGTCCTTTACCCGTCAGCAGCTCACTTTCAGGATATTGGTTGTAGTACATGGTCAGCACGTCTTTGGCACCTTGGTAGTGGCAGTCTTCCAGGCTTTCGTCCGAGATGGGGATAAACTTACTCTTGCCGCCACTGGTGCCGCTGCTTTTGGCAAACCAGTTGACGGGCGTGTTCCAAAGGATGTTTTCCTGACCTTCCTTTATCAGTTCGATGTACGGCAACAAATCCTCATAGGAGGAGAGCGGCACGTTTTTCCTAAATTCATCGGATGTCCAGTCACGGGTCATGCCGTACCGGGCACCAAACTTCGTGTATTGCCCATGCATCAACAAGTTGTCCAACACTTCGTTCTGTGCATCGATGGGATGTTCCATCCACGCCTCGATACGCCAGTAACGAAAACGCGCCAGACGCGATATGGCAGAACTCATCAGATTCATGGAAAAGCTTTCGGCAATGTTACGAAAAAATAAATAGAGCCATATTGTCGAATCTCGTTTTATATGGGAAAACCTATTCAAATTTTTACTTGCTAGCCGTATCGTCTTAAGATAGTGTGAAGTAAGAAGTTAAAAATAAAAAATGCAATGCGCACAGAATGACAAGTTGAACAAGAGGGTCAAACGCAATAATTAAATCAACTTAACAGTCGTTGAATGGTAGAAAAAATGGAAAAAATAAATTGGTTAGTTTGGGGGGTGATGGTTTCTCTACTTAATATAACTAATATCATTATCGTTGCATTATAAGTTACAGATATTCAATTGATTAGATTTTTGTTCTATGAAATATTGTAATTGAGTTTCCTGAAACAGTTGATTTAAGGACATTCTTCCAAAAACAGATTTATACAAAAAGAGTGGTATAATGAGCCAAAAAAAGTTTTATTATTTTTTTAATAATTGATAATCAATAAGTTATGTTTTTTATATTTTCGAAAATTCAAATCGTTTCCATTCAAAAATACCCGGAAACTCAATACTGACAATGCTTTCAAAGAGCTAAACGAAATCCAAACGCAAGGTCATTTATGTTAACTATAAGTTAAATTATATATTGCCTATATTTTTTAGTTAAAAAAATGTAATTTGCATAAACCTTTTTTACTCCAAAACTTTTTAAAAATGAAAAAAATTCAAGCTTTTCTTACAGGAGTCTTTTTTATTGCTACTTTTTTATTGAACTTATCATTCGACTCAAATGGCAATTTCCAGTTATTTAAGAGTGCCAAGGCTGAACCGACAACATACACAGGTCCTTCAGTATGGAACTGTTATGGTTCTGATGGAAAAGTCTTCGCTTATGCTACTGTGTGTACAGATGAAGGAGATAATAAGTGTGTCCCAACTGCATGCCCCTTCGAGAATGAATAAAGTTGTTGAGAAAAAGTAAAAATCTTTTTCTCAACAACTTTCTAGATTGTTTTGCATGTTTTGTACAGATTATTTAATGCTGTGAAAGAGCAAAAATTATTATGATGAAGAAATGTACAATACATTTTGTTTAATTTTCCGTATCTACTACCTTTTAGTAATTAAAAAGTAGAGGAATTAAACCGATAGATAAACTAGAAAATAGAGTATTACTTTGAATGCATTAGCGAATACTAGCACAGTAGAATTAGGCGGTAAGATATTGATCTACAAATATGTAGGCAGTTGGAGGGAGGTCAGTAATAAGAAAGTATTCTGTTGCAGTAAACTAGAACGGTGATTTTTAGAATATGTTATTAGTTGTCTTTGTGTAAACAAGTCTATATATTAATCCTAACATTTTTCGAACGTTTTTCCCAATAAAGCGGTAAGTTAACATTGAAAATGCCTCCAGCCAGCCGTTCTCCCAATAATGAATTTTTCATCTAAGTCTATTTTGGCGAAAAAAGGAAAATGACCAAACTCAATGTTGTTAATAATTATGGCATATTTTAACATTTAGTTACAAAACTCGGATATTAATGATAGTATAATATATCAATTTAGATAAATTTGCTTATTTTCTCTTCATTTATTTATAAATTATATTAAATATTAAATATTTCGTCTATTTAATATTTAATTATAAATCAATAGAAAGCACTCTACCTTTAATTCATTTGATTTAAAACAATTTCTTTTTTATATGTATCGCTTGTTGTGCTTTATACTTTTGGGTTTGTATTCTTGTGATAATAAAGAAACGAAATCTAATCATGTTCTTGATAAGAATATGGTTTATATAGATATAAATGACAATAGTTTGCCAATATCTCAGGTTATAGATAGTTTTTGGTATATTATCCTTGAAAGCAACGATAGTATTACTACACCTCTTAGCAATATTGACAAATTATTAATTGTTGACAATTATATTTATATTTTAGATGTTAAATATGCCTCGGTAAAGGTCTTTGATATTAATGGAAAGTATGAACATGATATAGGAGCTTTAGGTGTATCCAAAGGTCTTTATACGAAAATATCTGACATTGCCTACAATAAGAGTCATAATACTATTTTTATACTATGTAATTTACCTAAAAAGAGGCTTTTGGAGTATACAATAAATGGGAGGTTTATTCGAGAAATTTTTTTGAAAAATGGTGCTACAGCCATTGCTTTAAAGAGCCCGAATTTGTTTTATTATTTTCTTAATAATGGTGGTGAAGGGAGATATAAAGACTATAATGTCTTGGTGACGGATTCGGATAATAATGTAAAAGATGTATTTTTCAATATACCATGGAATATTGATGCTAGAATTGGATTTACAGGAGGCTTGTATACATGTGGAGATAGCTTATATTATAATCCTCCATTAAGTAATGTATACTATTCTTTATTGGATAATGGAACTCGAAAAAGTGCTTATTTAATTTCCTTTGGAGGGGACAATCTCCCATCTGAATTCAAGTCAACAAATGATATGATTCAACAAATTCCTAAGCATTCTTATCTTGGCAAATCTCTTGTAATGACATCAAAATTTATTGGTTTTAATTATATAGAAAAAGGGGGAGGTCGAATGCAAGCATATTACAATATAAAATCAAAACATATTGCAAAAACTGATTCAAGCCATAATTCTATGTACAGTTTATTTATGGGTGAAATCTTTCAAACAAATGATACATTAATAACATGTTGTACTGTTTCGATGTTGAAAAAATGGCTAATGAAAAATAAAAATTCAATAAAAGGGAATATGACTGAACTATATAAGGATATTATTAATAAGAATGACCATGACAATCCTATTTTGATATTTTACAAGTTAAAATACTTTTAATAAAATAATATGAAAATTGCTATATTTTTATTATCGATTTTGTTGTTAGTTGCAAGCATATTATATATTATTTATAAAAGAAATAATATAAAAAATAAAATTACGGATATTATGGTATCAAAAGAAGTAATAGACATAGGGGATAGATTAAAAAATTCTTCATCAATTGGAAAATATACAATTTACAATACGGGTAAGTACGACTTATATATAAAAAGTGTGGAGCCAGATTGTCATTGTACCGTGAGTCAATTCTCAAAAGATCGGATTAGACCTACGGATTCCACTGTTATCCTATTGAGATATGACTCTACCCGGCTTGGAATATTCCAAACTTCCGCACTTGTAAACGCCAATTCATCCAGAATGCCTTTGTTGTTAATATTACGTGGTAATATAATCGATTCATCTGTGCAATATAAAAACTAATATTATGGTGTATCTGAAACAGGCATGCATCAGCCTCTCCATTTTATTGTGGGCCCTGTGGACGTATGCCCAATCAAACCAGACAGCAATAAGGATAGACCCTACCTATGCAATCGGGGGCAAAGCGTCACAGATATTTGACGAGGTGAGTTTTATGCCGCTGGAAACTACGCGAGAAAGTACCTTTGGCATTCTTCAGGACATTCAAGTGAGCAGTAATTACATCACATTTTTCGATGTGAGTACTAACGCTATATTTATATTTGACAAAAAGGGAAGGTTGCACGGCAAGATTACGGAACTGCCCTCCTTGAATAAAGAAGCGGCTGACCATTTCTCTGCTTTGAGGTATTTTAGAATGCGGCAAGAGTCGGAAAACATATATATTGTCTACGATGTGCATAATGACGCCCACACCAGACATCTGGCGGTTTTTAGCCCCGATGGAAAATTACTCAGTGAAAAAACTTTAAATAGTTCATTCAATAGGCTAAGTGTTTGTTTTACATTTCTTGACAGCGCTATGGCTTTGTTTGCCAGTGATAGGAAAGACCCCCATTCCAATTACTACTTTTACAAGGTAAATAATTTTGACACCGTTATATCAAATATCATGCCAGTCACAGAAGACGATCCGCTTTCTTTTAGCTGGACTAATAGTTATGCGTTAATGTCTACTTCCTTGAATGGCTCCATCTGGTCACGTATGTATGACTATTCGGCCTATTGTTTTGACAAGAAGGGATTGCCTACTTCCTATAAGGTACTATTGCCCGCTTCGTTAGCCTTGCTTCCGGAGTTTTACATAGACAGTTCCGTCCTTGGAAATAAAAAAAGATGCCTGGAATACCTTTCCGGACACCGGGACAGGGTCAGTTATCTGACGGATTTGTATAAAATAAAGCAGATCCTTGCCTTTCATTTTGTAAAGTATAATATGGCCTCCCCGTACGATTCTTATTTATATAGTTTAACGTCCGGTAAATTGTATAGTGTGGGCCGCATTGGTGCAGATAGTCTTTGTTACTTTTTGCCTATTTTTACCTTAGGCAGTGTCGTAGGGACAGAGGACGATTATATCTATGTATCGGTACCGTCATTTGTTCTGTTCAACACGATGGAAGACTTTCCGCATAAAGAGTGGCAGTCCGATCCTGCCTTGAAGGAATACTTCACCACACAGAACAGAAAAAGCAATCCTATACTTGTACGACTCAAACTGAAAAACAATTTATGATAAATGAGATATATTCTTAAATTGTTTTTCCTTTGTGTGATAGTCATCCATTGGACAGCCGCCTTGACGCAGACAAAGGATTCTACATCGGTCGGTACGGTACGTGGTACAGTTCGGGATACTGTCCATAATTACGATCTGCCATTTGTGTCCGTTGCGGTGTATTATGCCCGTGATACAGGTCTTATCAGCTATCAGCTCAGCAACAACCAAGGCGCGTTTCATTTTAAGGAGATGCCTACTGATATTCCGTTAATAATACGATTTTATAGCACTGGTTATCATCCGGCCACTATTAGGTTTCTTATTTCAGCGGAGACTAAAACAATAGACTTAAAGAATGTCTGCCTATACAGGGACGAAGGACAATTAGAGGAAGTCGTGGTCCGATCTACGCCGCCGATAACGATGAACGGTGATACACTTGAGTTTAATGCAAGTGCTTTCAGGCTGGACAAAAACGCAGTGGTGGAAGACATGCTCCGGGTATTGCCCGGCGTTACAGTTTGGTCCGATGGGAGCATCACAGTAAACGGAAAGCAGGTAAGCCATGTGTTTGTAGAAGGAAAACCATTTTTTGGAAATGATGCCCGTATAGCTACACAGAACATCAGTAAAAGCGCTATAGACAAAGTACAGGTATATCAGCAGAACCAGAATGTCAACAATCCGCTTGATTCTATTACCAATATCAATATCAAACTAAAACAAGACAAGAATTTCGGACATTTTGGGAAAGTGGCAACCGGGTACGGGACGGACAAAAGATACGAAGCAGATGCGAATGTCAATTTTTTCAATCCACTGACACAGTTGGGATTTATTGGTGCCAGCAACAATAACAATATCATTGCGGGGAACGCAAGTACTTTGATGCGGAACAGTACATACAAAGGGACAGGTATAAATGTGGATTATCAGCCCGATTTTAGTTTGCCGGGAATCAACAAGTCCAACTCCGTTGGGGTCATTTTTCAACATGATTTTATCCCTAATCCTGATTATTTCAAAAACAATCGTCTTTCCGGCAATTATTTCCTGAACAAGAACAATAATACGACTATAAAAAATATTCAGACGATAACATCTTTAGGCAATGACAGCACTCAAATAAAACAGGAGTTTACCGATGCAACTACCTCCGCTACGTTCCACCATATACATATGCGTTACGATAAGAAGAAAAACAACTCGACTTTTTACATTGCGGCAAATCTTACGTCCAATGACAGCAGCCACAACCAATCTAAGGCGATAAGTGTCACAGACGGGCAGCAAATGCCGCTGAGTACCAGCAACATTAAAAGCATGGAAACGAAACACGTAAAGGATGGGTTGTTGGAAATTGGACTGACAAACAAAAAAAGTATATATAGTGACAATCAGAGACCAGAGGATTGGGATATAAAATACTATGCCAATTACGATAATACAAACTTTGAACGTACGAATAAGACAAACTTTAAATCTGCTGAAAACGCTTTACTGGATGAATTGCTTAACCGTCATTATTATACAACGAGTAATAGTATGAAACAGCATTTGTTCCTTAGTATTGGTGATTTTTCTAAATGGATATTTGGCTATAAAAGTAAAGTCATGTCCCGTGTAAATGTAAAATTACAAAACAGCCTGGATATTGTTATACATAATGAAAACAATAAGGTAGATGATATGGATACCTTAACAGGCATCTATACAGCCAATAACTACCTTTCAGGGAACAATAGATTTATCTTGGTCAACGAGGCTCCCGCACTCAATTTGTCTAGAGAGATAAATAAGACGCTAGGTACGCGTTACCAGAAGTCTCTGCTTATGACGCTGAGCATACAGGAACAAATAAACTCCCTGAACAATAACTCCAACCATGCTTTTCAGGATATATCCTATAGCTATGCAAGGTTTACTCCGAACCTAGAGGTGCGCTATTCCAATTACCAATTCGGTGATTACCAGGACAGCTATAATTTGAAATTTGCCTTGAATCCGGATTTTCCGACGGTCGCACAACTTGTACCTCTGGTTGACAGTTCCAATATGTATTATATACAGGAAGGCAATGCGAAACTAAAGCCTACAACCCAAAAGGAAGTGACATTTGTCTGGCAGCATGTTAGCTTTAGGACAAAAAATACGTTTAACTACAATGTAACCGCCAGTGCAGGAGTAATAGACAATAGTTTTGCCGATAGTAGCATTACCGATGTATCGGGCAGGAGTTTCCACTATGCAATCAATGCGGACGGAAAAAAATATTTACGCATTTCCGGTGGACTGAATAAAGCCATGAAGTTTGACCAAAATCATCAATTGCAAATTTCTTTTTTGCCAACGTTGATTTTTATGCATACTCCTAACAGTATTAATAATGTCTGGAATGTATCTAACAGTACCAATTTTAGCCATTCGCTTACCCTATATTACTCCTACAAAACGTGGATGACTATATATCTAAAAAACGCGAATTCCTATTATCATTCCCGGCAAACAGCATATGTAGCCAATGCTTTTAACAACACGCTGCAGTCAACTATGTTGAATGTGGGTGTTAATATTACAAAAAGGCTTAGCTGCAGCAGTAATATCACTTACAACCATAATACATCCACTGCATCCAACGGCAACCGTTTTACCATTTGGAATGCTTATGCCAGTTACCGATTTTTATCAAGTAATAATTTGGAACTAAAAGTTACCGCATTGGATTTGCTAAACGAAAATACAGGTATTGTCAATTCTGGAACCAATAATACACTTTCTTATGGCTCTACAAGTACCTTACGCCAATATTTTATGTTCACTGTCTCCTATTTTCCCAGAAAATTTGGTCAATAAGACTTTGTGGACTTATCTTGGAGGATCTCCTTGTCGGACCTGAGCATACGATCTGGTTTTGGAGGATAGAGTACAGGCGACTTTCTGCAAATAGCACTTTTCTGTTGCTACTTCTATATCGACTGTATCGATATGGAGGATAGGTACGGCTTGCCGGGTACTATTTTTCTTTTAAAAATATAGAAAACAAAATGATTGTCAGTAAAAAGAAGAAATATTTGCATAAATTATTTTTTTTTCTCTACCGAAATACTCTATCATTGCAAGCACTGGAAAACCAAAAACAAAATGAATGGCGAAAAAACAGTTATATACGCTAGAGTATCCGATTAAATGTTCTCCGTCCATACTGTACGGGTTCTTGTCCACGGCTTCGGGTTTGCAGGAATGGTTTGCCGATTCCGTCACCGAAAGGGATGGCGTTTTCAGCTTTTCCTGGAACGGGAGCGAGCCGGACAAGGCCAAGATACTGGAACATCAGGAAGACAAGCTGGTACGCTTCCAATGGCTGCACGAAGCTAAGGAGGAATATTTTGAATTTGACATCGAAACAGCGGAAATCTCCAATCAGACTATCTTGATTATCAAGGCTTTTGCGGAAAAAAACGACATCAAGGACGAATCCCTTGTGTGGGACCACCAGGTTAAAGACTTGTTCCGTCGTCTGGGCAGTTGATGGCCTTCCACAGTTGTTGAAAATTGTCCACAAAGAATTGCTCCATATCCTGCCATTGCGACAAAGCAAGCTGCTTTGATATCTTGAAAAAATCTTCTTGCAGAAACACATCCCAGTTAGATATTGCAGATAGTTGAGGGCTTGTGTCCTTGTTCCAGTCATGCCGCCACGGCGTGGATGAAGTATCTATGTGCCAGTCGCCTAGTAGTGGATTGTTGCACAATCCAGGCAGGAGTCTCCGCTGGCTTTCCCCGGTCAGCAACAGACTGATACTGAAATAGTTGCCCCACCAGAAAAAGCTCCTGACCGCAAATGTGTCCCCATGGGAGAATGTTCTCGGATAATCCAGCATGAGGTAAGGCAGGCCAGCGTATTGTTCTCCTTTGGAGATTTTCGGAGAGACGATGCAGCGTTGCCGCCATGCTGGCTGGCCGTTATGCGTGATGCGTTGGTATTGGACAGCGATGTCCCCCAAGGCCTGTTGCAGCTTATGGATCGCTTTATTTTTCGTTAAAAGAAAACCTGCGTTGCGGACGACGGCGATTTCTTCGTCGCTTAATTCTACATTTGCCATACAAATAATGTTAAACCAAAAGTAAAAAGTCAAAAACAAAAAGCCCTACCAATCATGTTGGGATAAAAAAGTGCAATGAACAAATGACACCGCTGGCGCACGCGTGCCCCAGCGGCGGTGAGGTTTAACAACACGGTTTGAAGCACTAATTTATCCCTTGTGAAGTGTAAATATCAGAAAAAGTCGCATCTTCGGGCAGTTACGTTCCGCTTTAGGCATTGGGCACTAAGCGTTTTTACTTTTGCCTTTTTATTTTTTACTTTTTTAAAGGAGCATGTTCAAGAAATTAGATACACTCATATTGCGGGCTTTCGTCGGACCATTTGTGGCGACCTTTCTGATTTCGCTTTTTGTGCTGGTGATGCAGTTTTTCTGGCTATATATTGACGACTTGGTGGGCAAGGGGCTTGACATTGGAACGATATTTACCTTGATTGGCTACGTGGCCGCGACTTGTATTCCCTTGGCATTGCCGTTGGCACTCCTGCTGTCGTCAATCATGACATTTGGCAACCTGGGCGAGTCGTTCGAACTTGTCGCCATCAAGTCGTCGGGCATCCCGCTGACTCGGTTCATGCGCCCGTTGCTGGTCGTGACATTTCTGCTGAGTGGTGTTGCCTTCCTTTTTTCCAACAATATCATCCCGGTCGTCAACCTCAAAATGACGCGCCTGAAATACGACATCATCACGAGCAAGCCAGCATTTGACATCAAGGAAGGAACTTTTTACAACAAACTGGAAGGTTTTGTCATAAAAATCGGCAAAAAGGACAAGGACAACAAGACAATCCATGATGTCGTCATTTTTGAAAAGAACTACGGCTTACAGGACAATATCCTGATTGCCAAAAGCGGAATCATGTCCAGCACGCCGGACAAGCTGAACCTGCTTTTTGCGTTGAAAGATGGCTGGCGATACGAGGAGGCAGGCAACCAGGGTTCGCTCAACACGCAGTTCACGCGCACGGGGTTCAAGGAATACCGGAAAGTATTGGACCTGTCCAGCCTCAAGATGAACGAGTCCAACGAGGAAGGATTCCGATCCGATCCCAAAATGTTCACGCTGCGACAGTTGGGCCCGGCGATTGATTCCTTGAAAAGAGGAAACGACACGATTTTTAGCTTCCGTTCCAGGCGTGAACTTCTACCTTACAGTGCACTGTACCGCTATCAGGACAGTATGTGGGCAAAAAACAACACACCTGTCAAAAAGGGCATAAAGTCGATTGCAGAACTGCATTCCGACTCGCTCAACCTCGAACTCAGCCGCCACGTAGCCAGCAGCCTCTCACAGATGAAGAACACTTCGGAAATTATCAAAAACGACTACAACAGTGCCAACGAGACTTTCCGGAAATACAAAATCGAATGGCACCGCAAGTTTACCCTGTCTGCTGCCTGCGTGCTGTTGTTCCTGATAGGCGCGCCGCTCGGCTCCATCATACGCAAAGGTGGTCTGGGCACACCGTTGCTGTTTGCCATTATCTTCTTCGTCGTGTTTTACCTTTTCAATACGATAGGTGAAAAGACGGCCAAGCAAGGTGTCGTCGCAGCTTGGCAAGGCATGTGGCTGTCCTCTGAGATACTGCTTCCCATCGGTATGTTCCTGCTGGTAAAGGCGATGAACGATGCGGAATTGTTCAGCAAGGAAAATTTCTACCGTGTCGGCAAATTTCTCCGCAAAAAGCTTGGCATCCAGAAAAAGAAGAGCAACGAGGACGCGGATGATATGCAGGATGTGGAAGTGTCGGGTTAATGCATCACAATTACATACATTAACCGTTTCGCGGGTAAAACCGGCGGCTATTCCCATTCCGATCTTCAGGCTGGCGAAATCCAACCCTTAATTAGCTTTTTTCGTTTTTACTTTTACCTTTTTACTTTTTTACCTTTGCGCCATCATGGAAAAAAGAGTAAGAACACGATTCGCACCATCGCCCACCGGCGGTCTGCATCTGGGCGGTGTGCGCACGGCATTATACAACTATTTGTTTGCCAAGCATTTTGGCGGAGATTTTATCCTGCGTATCGAAGACACGGACCAAACAAGGTTTGTCCCCGGCGCGGAAGAATATATCGTGGAAACCCTTCAATGGTGCGGTCTCGAACCCGATGAAAGCCCTTTCAAACCCGGCAATTACGCGCCTTACCGACAGAGCGAACGTAAACCCATCTACCGCGAATATGCGGAAAAACTGGTCGCCAACGGTCAAGCCTATTACGCATTTGACACGCCGGAAGAGCTGGCGGCGATGCGCGAAAATTTCAAAACGGAACAAAACCCGTCTCCCAAATATGATTTTTCGTTAAGGGGAAAAATGAACAATTCCCTGACGCTCTCAACGGAAGAAACGCAACAAAAAATCGCCGACGGCACGCCGTATGTTGTCCGCATCAAAATGCCGGAAAACGAAACGGTTGCGCTGCACGACCTGATACGCGGCGACGTGCGGTTCAACACTTCCGAAGTCGACGACAAGGTGTTGCTGAAAGCCGACGGAATGCCGACCTATCACCTGGCAGTCGTAGTGGACGACTACCTGATGCAGATTACGCACGCTTTCCGCGGCGAGGAATGGCTGCCGAGCGCACCCGTGCATATCAAGCTGTGGGAATATCTTTTCGGATTGGAAAACATGCCCGAATGGGCGCACCTGCCGCTCATACTGAAACCCGACGGCAAAGGTAAACTCAGCAAAAGGGACGGTGCTAAACTCGGATTTCCGGTCTTTGCGATGAACTGGACCGACCCGCGCGACAACGAGTTTACGGAAGGTTTCCGCGAAAGAGGATTTTTGCCCCAGGCTTTTGCCAATATGCTCGCGCTCATCGGCTGGCACGACGGCACGGAACAGGAAATATTCACGCTTTCGGAACTCATAGAAAGGTTTGACATCAGCCGCGTACACAAAGGCGGTGCAAAATTTAACTTTACCAAGGCATTGTGGTTCAACAAAGAATGGATTAAACAATTGCCCGGCATGGAACTCGCACCGGCCGTCAAGCAATTTTTGTTGGCGGACGGCGTCACCGAAAAACAGATTGACGGAGATGCAATATTGGCGGGCATCATCGACATGGTCAAAGACCGTTGCACGCTGTTGCCTGATTTTGTTGCACAGACCGATTTCTTTTTCCGCCGTCCCGCAACGATTGACACTGCTTCCGCCATCAAAAAATGGGATGCGTCCTACGGCGTTTTTTATAGGGAAAAATTAATCCCGGCCTACGAAGCCAGCCAAAACTGGATAGCCAAAAACCTGGAAGATATCTTCAATGAAACGGCCGACGCGGCAGGTATTGAAAAACCCGGCAATCTCCTGCTGCCATTGCGTATCATGCTGGTCGGCGGCAAGTTTGGTCCGCATGTTTTTGATATTGCGGCACTCATCGGCAAGAAAGAATCCATTGCAAGACTGCACGATGGTCTGGCTGCAATAGAAAAAACTTTTGCGGCGAAATAATATATTTCGCCAATAGTTGGTTGACTGTACGCTTCACGGTATAAAAATGTGCAAACAATATCTCTACTGGTCGGTGAAGACACCGACCAGTAGAGATATTGTAGAAAATAATACGATAATGAAATTCAATATAGACCAATAATTTTTATTACTCCGCTCTTCAGGATTTGTAATTCTGAAGCCGTATCGGCGGATTTGCAATCCGCAAATAGCAGCGCATTGCAAATGCACGGATGAGCGTTCGGGATTGCAAATCCCGAACAGCGCAAATAGATGTTTGGGCTAAAATATAAATCAAAATAGTATAAACAGCCCTGCCGCTGGCTTCTTGTTTTTGAGTTTACACTTTTAACTTAACACTATACCACCAATGCACCTTTTTCGTCTATCGTTTCTCCTTTTTCCAAACAGGACAGGTTGGACAACGTGGTGTGCGCAATCTGCGTCAACGCCTCTTCCGTGAAGAATGCCTGATGGGCCGTTACCAACACATTGGGAAAACTCTGCAATATCTGAAACTGTTCGTCCGTGATAATCGATTCGGACAAGTCACGGAAAAACAGCTTGTCTTCCTGCTCATACACATCAATGCCGAGATGCCCGATATGTCGGCTCTGTAAGGCTTTGATGGCGGCCTGGGTATCAACCAGACCGCCGCGGCTGGTATTGATAAGCATCACGCCGGGTTTCATTTTGGCGATGGAATTTTCATTGACTAGGTGTTTGGTTGATTCCAGCAACGGGCAATGCAGTGATATAATATCGGAACGCGAAAACAAGGTCTCCAAGTCCACGTATTGCACACCAAACTCCTGCAACGACGTATTGGGAAACAGGTCATACGCAATTATCTCCGCGCCAAAACCTTTGGCAATCTTCGCAAACGCCTGTCCTATATTGCCCGTGCCGACGATGCCGATGGTCTTCTTGTGGATATTAAAACCGAGCAGACCGTTCAGCGAAAAATTCTGCTCACGGATGCGGTTATAGGCTTTGTGTATTTTACGGTTGAGCGTCAGTATCATCGCCATCGCGTGTTCCGCCACGGCTTCCGGGGAGTACGCAGGTACGCGACATACTTTCAAACCCAATGTTTTCGCGGCTTCCACGTCAAGGTTGTTAAATCCCGCACAGCGCAGCGCGATATATTTTACGCCTTTGGCGGCGAGTCCAGTCAATACCTGCTTGTTCAGTTTGTCATTGACAAAGACGCAGACCGCAGCCGACTCTTGAATGACGTTGGTAACATGTGGTCCTAAATGTGTTTCGTAAAACTCCAGTTCAAAACCAAAGTCAGCATTGAGTTTCTGAAAGAACGCTTTGTCGTAAGGCTTGGTGGAGAAGAATGTTATTTTCATCTGTACGCTATTTGTTTTTTCAAAACTAACCATTTCCACAACAACTATAATATCGTACTTTTACGTAAATTTTAGATTGTTGAAATATAGAGACTGTTTGAATTAAGTTTTTCTGTACGGTTTTATATGCTTCCAAGACATAAAAACGTGTATTCCTTCCCGCACAGTCCCCGCCACGGCGGGAGACTGTGCGGAGAAGAAAATAAATAACTCAAACAGCTTCATAATATATTGGATTATACTTTGCTAAGTGTGAATTATTATATTGACAGAACGCTGCCGTAATTAGCACCCTCGTCGGAATGACGGGCAACCGGTTTCATTATTTATTTGCGTGTTCGTATAAATCTAAAAATCAAAAAGACCAAAAACAACCAAATGAAAAAACTGAAATTATTAAGCATAGCGTTGCTTACCATCAGCTTGCACAGTCACGCGCAGAACATGGACAAAACAATCCAGGAAAGTTCCGTCAGGGCTATATTGTCCACATTGGCGGCGGACGACATGCGCGGCCGCAAGGCATTCACACCAGACATTGACCGCGCCGGTGATTTCATCGCTGCACAATTCAAAAAGACCGGTCTCTCACACGCATCTGGACAAGATTCTTTTTTACAAAAATTTTCCGTTTTTAAAACATCCGTGCAATCTTTAAACGCCAGTGCCAACAATGAAAAACTGAACCCGGACAACATTGTCGTCGTCTCCACGGAACCACGTATTCATGTCAACCAAAGCAGTGGCTACACAATCAAAAACATTGACAAAGGACAATCGCTGTTTTCCAAAGCCGCCACCGCGATTCATAGCCAACACAATACGATTGTAATGGTAGATTCTGCTTTTGCACCTTATTTCAAAAGACTTTCCCATTTCACGCAAAACACATTTAAAAGTCCGTACACGACCATTTTCATATTGGGAACGCAAGCCCCGTCAACGTTTGACATACAACTTGAACAAACGCTGGAAGAAAGAAAACTGCAAAACGTCGTCGGCATCATACCGGGCAAAACCAGGCCGGACGAATATGTCATCTTCTCCGGACACTATGACCACTTAGGTGTAGACCCAAGCAAAAGTCCCGACAGTATTTACAACGGCGCCAACGACGACGCATCAGGAACGACCGCCGTCATTGCCTTGGCAAACTATTACAAAAAAAGAAAAGACAACGCCCGCACGCTAGTGTTCGCAGCATTTACCGCAGAGGAAGTCGGGGGTTTTGGCAGTCAATATTTTTCCCAGCAGTTTGACCCCAGCAAGGTCGTCGCAATGTTCAACATTGAGATGATTGGCACGGAAAGCAAATGGGGAAGAAACTCAGCCTACATCACTGGTTTTGAAAAAAGCGACATGGGTGCAATATTGCAAAACAACCTCAAAGATTCCAAGTTCCAGTTCTATCCCGACCCTTATACCACGGAACAGCTTTTCTACCGTTCCGACAACGCAACCCTTGCCAGACAAGGCGTTCCGGCACACACAATCAGCACTTCCAAAATGGACAACGAGCCCAACTACCATCAACTCAGCGACGAAATCAGCACACTGGACATTACCAACATGACCGAAATCATCAAGTCCATCGCCGTGAGTGCGCAGTCCATCATCTCTGGGAAAGACACGCCCACAAGGGTCAATGCAGATGCATTATAATGTAATGTGATGATACGATATGCTGGATAAAAATATACAATGAAGAACGTCGTTGGCAATAAACCAATAACGGCGGCAAAATGTATGTACTTGATACAGGATGTCGTCACATACCCTTTTTACTCACGAGGTTTTTCCCTATGGCTGAACCATAATCGGAGCGAAACTAGATGACGTGCTAGAGCCTACATTATATTTATATAGGTGCTTATTGCATTGCACTCTTGCGTGCAACCTAAAATATAAGTCCAAAAAGAAGATGGTTGTCTCTCTAAAACACTTTCAGTTTTCCACTTTCAACGCTCGGCTACCAGATGCTTATCGGCAATATAAACTCCCAACGATTGGCACCGGTTCTCAACAATTTGTGGTCAATCATATTGGAATACCGAACGCCAAATGTCACGGTTTCCTGATTCCACCATTTCGTGTCAAAGTAGATTTCCCCGCCGACACTACGCAGATGATAAGTCGTCTGGTAGCGGAGGCTTTTCAAGGAGCTATAATCGTAAAAAGCATTGCCTCTGATACGCAAGAAATAAACCAAATTGCCTAATCCCCAATCAGGATAGACAATCGGAAAATGATAGTTCGCCCCCAACTTCCACATCCTTGGATAATTAATGGAACTATAACCTCTTGAAATCGGAAACCCATTACTAAAACTATAATTGCCCAAGGTATCGCGCATCATATAAGCACCATTCAACACAATGCTATGCGTAGGCAAAAGCCCCGGCAGATATAAGTTTCCGACCGTCAACCACTGGTAAGCCTTTTCCGTAAAACCAGTCCTGTACAACGTACTGACCGACAATCCAAAATGCGGATACAACTGTTGCGATGCTTGTTGGCTATATACTGAAAAACTCAACTGGTTGCTCCAATAATTAAAATTGCGGTTGTAAAAATACCTGGAAGCAACGCCCTGCCATTGGATATAGTTGGTATTGACTGTTGACTGTAAAGTCAAATAACGATACAACTTTCCTCCCGTAAAATTAAGTGGCAAACGCAGCCCCACATTACCATTCAGCTCGTTCCATTTCATTGTTACGCCATTGGAAGCCTGCGCTTGACGGTTAAAAGTCTCACTTACATTAAAAACGGGCATGACATACCAGCCGCCATACACAGTAGATAAGCCAACCGAGCTATACTTTTCATTTCTGTTGTAATTATAGTATAGTTGGCTTTGTACCGTGTTCAATATGTTTTCGCCGTAGAACGAAACGGAATAGACGGGGTCGTCCCAGTCGGGTTGCACACTATGGAAATTAAAAGGATGCGTGAATTTTCGATATTTCTTTTCCGTCAATGTAGTATCGGCCGAAAGCTTGTCCAATATAGGATTGGCAGCTTTTAAATCATCGAAATACAGCAATTGCAATGTATCGGCAGACAATTCGGAAACAGGTTGCCATACAGGTTGTAATTGCGCAATCCTATTTCCTTCCGACGTAAACACGGACCCTACTGTTTTGTTGCCAACGTTGCCTCCGCCGTAAACGCCTGTCGGAAACGTAGCAACTTCCACAACCTTTTCATCCACTGCATTGTATGCCCACAACGCATCCTTTCCATTAGCCGAACAACTGAAAAACAGCGTATCGTTTTGTAGGTTTGGATAGCCCAATAGCCTGTTGGCTCCCGGCACGACAATCTTATAACCATCCGTATCAAACGTATAATAACGAATCGACATCCACCCCTTTTTGTCCCTTACAAAAACATAAAACCCATTGCGATAAAATTTAGGATAAGTAGAAAACAAAGTACTGTCGTTGTTAAATGTTTTTAATACATCTCCTTTTCTATTTAATAAAAGTACACGGGAGGTGAGAGCATCGTTCTTGTTTTCCACAACCAACAGACTGTCGCCCGTTGGGCAAATGTCCGGCGTGAACCATTTTGTTTTACTGGCAACTTTTATTTCCTTCTTGGAAACCTTGTCCAATATACGCACAACGCTGTATTGGCGGTTGCCCCAACGTCGGTCTGACTGCAATGAACTATAAATAATTTCCTTTCCGTTCGTGGAGAAATAATCGTCGTAACTAATCGACTGGACAGCTATTTTCTTTTCGCCAGCACTATCCAATTGCACAAACCTTGGAATGGCACGACGACTATCTTTTAACGCAACGATACCGTTTTCGGCAACGGATGGGAATGTATAGTTGACTATGTCATTGTTATGCTTTTTTGTCCAATAAATCGTCGAGTCATTTCCATTGGGCATGGATTGTCTATAATAGTCAAAAGCATTGTCGACAAAAGTCGTAAAATCAACGCCCGCGTATTTTTTAACCGCAGCTTGGAACGGATACACGAGGGATGTAAAAGCCGACGCGTCCCGCGTTACTTTTTTCCAGAAATCCAAACCATATTTTTCATAACCATACGCGACCAATATATAACCCAGCGCATAGTGGTTGGGGACATAGTCTCGATACGAACCATTACGGATTTTTTGGTAGGAATACTTTTTGTTGTCGCGCAGCAAAGCCGCAAAATCATTCATAAACAAAGGCAACCGACCTCTCCCCTGTTGGCTGAGTTTGGTTTCATTATACACTGCATCACCCTCAAAAAACCAGTCCGGCACGGACATCGCATTGAACAACGCGCGGCCATTTTCCCCAAAAACCATCCCGACCGCCCTGGAAAGCCCGACATTGAAATTGTTGTATTGCTGCACATGCCGATACTCGTGCACCGCCAGATTGGACGCCCAGTTCTGACTGCCCAACGCAAAAGGGTCGGTCGGCGGCATCAAGTAAAACTCACTCCGAAACGGTCCTAAACCCACATAGCCATTGGAATACGTCACGTCGGGTTGCAGTACGATATTGACACGTCTTACCTTGTCGCCGATATTGGTATTGTAACGGCTTTCCCATTGCAACAAAGACGCGACCTCGCGCGCCGACTGAATCCTATAGGATGGAAATACGATATTGAACGTATCGTTGCCAAGTTGTTTCCACTGTGTGGACGATGGGTTGCCTCCAAAAACCTGCGCATGGTTCTTAGAAAAAATAGCTAAACCGCAAAACAGAAACAAGTATTTATAGCTCACCTTTATGGGTTGATTTCCAATAAAGATAGTAATATCCCAGCGTAATCACGCCAATAAAAAAAGGAATCAACGCAAAGTCTTTGTACGTGAACTGCCCGAACAGCGGTTTCGTATCAAAAACGAAAAACTCACTCACCATCCAATACGAGTTCGCCAGTATCCAAAAGGCAATCGCCAGGTTATGGCAACGCTCGCTCATCAACCACCGTGTACGCCACAGAATCACAATCGCAATCATCAACGTAGGCACAACCATGGTGATGCCTAGCCAATGAATACCGAGACACCACGCAATGTCCTTAAACAGCCAAAAGACAATGTGCAGGTTTTCAATCTGGCGGTAGCGATAGGGAATGACGTAATTTGTTTCTTTATGATAATGTTCCATTTCAGTTTTAGTTTAAATGGTTAAAATGAAAAAGCGCGGAGATAAAGTGATTTTATTCTCCGCGCCAACGAAATATTTTTTAAAAAATATTATTTCTTAAACAAATTGCTTGGGAATACGACATCCGCGCCCAATTGCTCTTCGATGCGCAGCAACTGGTTGTATTTTGCCATACGGTCGGTACGGCTTGCGGAGCCTGTTTTAATCTGTCCGCAATTCAGCGCGACAGCCAGGTCAGCGATGGTCGTATCTTCCGTTTCGCCGCTGCGGTGGCTCATGATGGCCGTATATTTGTTGACCTGGGCGAGCTGTACCGCCTGGATGGTTTCCGTCAAAGTGCCAATCTGGTTGACTTTGATAAGGATGCTGTTGCCCACGCCGGTTTCGATACCTTTTTGCAGGCGTTTGGTGTTGGTCACGAACAAGTCGTCACCGACCAACTGTACTTTGGAGCCAATCGTGTCGGTCAGTTTTTTCCAACCGTCCCAATCGTCTTCAGCCATACCGTCTTCGATGGAAACGATAGGGTATTTATTGACCCATTCTTCCCAATATTTTACCATGTCGTCAACGGAAATGGATTGCTTGGTGCTTTTGTAGAACTGGTATTGACCGTCCTTGAACATTTCGGAGCTTGCCGCGTCAAGCGCAATGGAAATCTGGCTTCCGGGCGTGTAACCAGCGGCAGAGATAGCTTCCAAAACCGTTTCGATGGCTTCCTCGTTGCTCTTCATATCGGGGGCGAAACCGCCTTCGTCGCCGACGTTGGTGCTGTAACCACGTTTTTTCAATACGGTTTTGAGGTTGTGGAACACTTCAGTTCCCCAACGCAATGCTTCGCTGAAAGAAGACGCGCCATGCGGCACAATCATAAATTCCTGGTAGTCGATACCGTTGTCGGCATGTACGCCACCGTTCAGGATATTCATCAAAGGAACGGGCAACACCGTAGCGTTGACTCCGCCGATATAACGGTACAACGGCAGACCGGCCTCTTCCGCCGCCGCTTTCGCCGCCGCCATGGAAACTGCCAATATCGCGTTGGCGCCGAGTTTTCCCTTGTTTTCCGTTCCGTCCAAAGCAATCAACGCCTTGTCCAAAGCCACTTGGTCACTGACTTCCAGACCGCTCAGGCTTTTGGAAATAACGTCGTTGACGTTGGCTACGGCTTGCAGTACGCCTTTGCCGACGTACACCGATTTGTCGTTGTCGCGAAGCTCTACCGCTTCATGTATGCCGGTGGAGGCTCCTGATGGAACGGCAGCACGTCCAAATGCACCGCTTTCGGTTACGATGTCCACTTCTACCGTAGGATTGCCACGGCTGTCCAATATCTGTCTTGCGTGTATGTCAAGAATTGCACTCATGATTGACTGATTTTAAAAGTTGCGCAATGTTATTCATTTTTCTGTACATTGGCAAGATTATTTGTGCGAAAAGCTGTTAGTCCTATAAAACGAACAAACATTTCAAATGATTTTCAGAAAGGTATATCTGGCCGCATTGGCGATACTTGCAACATCTCATATAGCCGTATCGCAGGCACTGAGAAAAGACCTGTACAATAATCCAGACTGGATACAGGAAACAGCACCTTTTCGCATTGCGGGGAATGTCTATTACGTTGGAACTTATGATTTAGGATGCTATCTGATTGTTACCAATCAAGGCAATATTCTTGTCAATACTGGTTCAAACAATTCCGCGCCTATTATTAAAAAAAATATTGAAAAACTTGGTTTTCAATATAAAGACACCAAAATTCTATTGACCCGCCAAGTTCATTACGACCATGTTGGAGGCATTGCCCAGATGAAGAAAGAAACCAAAGCTAAACTGATGATAGAAGCCGGAGATGTTCAAGTTATGGAAGATGGAGGCGTTTCCGATTTTATTTTTGGAGGAAAAGGCATGCTTTTTTATCCTGCAAAAGTTGACCGTATCTTACACAATATGGACACAGTACAACTGGGCGATACACAACTATTGGTTTTGCATCATCCCGGTCATACCAAAGGAGCGACAAGTTATTTACTGGAAACTAAAGATGAACGCAAAACATACAAAATACTTATTGCCAATATGCCAAGCGTCTTGGATGACATGAATCTAAGACATATGGATGCATATCCCAACATTGGAAAGGATTATGCATACACTTACGATACGATGCCAAAGATTCAGTTCAATCTTTGGGTCGCAGCACACGCAAGCCAATTTGGACTCCACGAAAAACATAAACCTAATAGTCCATATAACCCCGATGCCTTCAATGACAGAACAGGGTACGAAAAAGAATTGGGAGAAATGAAGCAATATTATTTAGAAAAACTGGCGAAAGACCAGAGCAAGTAATATTTTTTCCCCGCACAGTCCCCGCCGCGGCGGGGACTGTGCGGGGAAAAACGTGCAACCTGTAACTTGCAACGCCTCACGACCCAACGAAGGTTTCAAATTCCTCCTCGGTCAATATATGAACCGTGTTGAGCTTCTTGGCCTTTTCCAGTTTGCTGCCGGCATCTTCGCCGACGACGAGGTAGTTGAGTTTGGAACTCACTCCGCCCAGTATCTTTCCGCCGCGGCTTTCGACGAGTGCCTCCGCGTCGCTTCTTTTGAATTTGGAAAGTGTGCCCGTGAACAGGAAAGTCTGTCCATGCAAGACGTCTTCCGAGCCGGAAGTATTGTGTTGTTTTTTCTGATTGACAAATGAAACGCCGGACAGTTCCAACTCATGCAGCATCTCAACGGATTGCGGCAAGTCAAAAAACGAACGGATGCCTGCCGCGACTTTGGGGCCGATATCTTCCAGTTGTACCAGTTCCTCCACCGTTTTGTCTCTTAGTTCCCAGAGATTGCCGACACTGTTGGCCAAAGTTTTGGCGGTCGTTTCCCCGACATAGCGGATGCCTAACCCGAAAACCAAGCGGTGCAATGGCTGCATCTTGCTTTTCTCAATGGCGGATTGCAGGTTTTCGACGGATTTTTTCCCAAAACCTTCTAACTGTCCTACTTTTTCATAGTCGAGATGATAAATACCGGGAATATTTTTCAATAATCCAATAGCAAAAAACTTGCGCACCAACGCATCTCCGAAACTACGGATGTCCATTGCGTCCTTACTTCCAAAATGGATAATGCGCTCCACGACCTGCGCCTCGCAGTTGGGGTTTTCGCAACGCCAGACGCTTTCACCTTCGGGCTTTTTCAGTTCGGAACGGCAGACCGGGCAATGTGTAGGGAAGATGATTTCTTTTTCCTCACCAGTCCGTAGTTCGGGTTGGGATTTGACGATATAAGGAATCACGTCGGCCGCACGTTCCACCAATACGGAGTCATTGATTTTCAGGTCTTTCTCTTTGATGATGTCCTCGTTAAAAAGGGAAACGGACCCCACCGTCACACCGCCAATCGCGACAGGGTCAATCTTGGCAACAGGCGTAATCGCGCCCGTGCGCCCCACCTGAAAAAGCACTTGCCGCAGATGGCTCGTCGCCTGACGTGCCTTGAACTTGAAAGCCATCGCCCAACGCGGATGGTGCGATGTGTTGCCCAATTGTTCCTGGATATCGATATCATCGACCTTGACTACCATGCCGTCTATTTCGTAGGGAAGTTCGTCCCGCAGTGCCTCATAGTCGTGGATATGCTTGACTACTTCGTCTATCGTCGGGAACACCTGTATTTCCTTGTAAGGCGAAAGAAAACCGCAGTCCCACAACATCTTGAGGCAGCCGGACTGCGACTGCAAATGAATGTCTATGGGCTTGCTGCCGTCCACCAAAGTATAGTCGCTCACATAATACAGAACGGCGGTAAGATTGCGCTTCGCCACCTCACGCGGGTCTTTCATGCGCAGGCTGCCGCTCGCCGCGTTGCGTGGGTTCGCCAATATCGCAAACCCTTGCTCTGCAAGGTTTTCGTTGAATTTTTTAAATGCGTCCTTAAACATCAGCACCTCGCCGCGTATCTCAATCTGTTGGATGCCGTATCGCGAAAAAGGCGCGGAAAGGGGGATGGATTTTATCTGTTTGACATTTTGCGTGATGTCGTCGCCCTGTACGCCGTCGCCGCGCGTGGCACCGCGCACGAGCATGTCGTTTTCGTAAATAAGAGAAATGCCCGCGCCGTCGTATTTGGGTTCTACGCAGAACTTGAAACTATGCGTTTTGTTCGGTTCAATCCTGACGTCCCAACTTTTCAAATCATCGGCATTGTAAGAGTTTTCCAAGGACAGCATCGGAACAAGATGCTGCACGGTCGGAAATTCGGACGAAAGTTCCTTGCCCACGCGCTGTGTCGGCGAATCGGCGGTAACCAGTTCGGGGTGTTCCGATTCGAGTTTTTGTAATTGCTTATACAATCGGTCATATTCCGTATCGGAAACCAACGGACTGTTGAGCACATAGTAACGGTACTCATTGAACTGCAATACCTTACGTAGTTCTTTTATCCGTTCGACACCGATGCCGACAATATCTTTCAGAAGTTGCTGGGACAACCTGCCCAGTTCAAGTGTTTCAGTTTCGGAAAACATAATAAGTAAAAAGACAAAAGTTAAAAATAGCGGTCAGTGATTAGTTCATAAAGAACAAATTAGTAATTGCAACCACGACGTTAAGACCGCACCATATTTCCCATTCTTAATAATCCTCCCCGCCGTCATCCGCGCCAAAACCCGTTTCTTCCTCACCCTCTTCACCAAAACCTTCTTCGGACTGGCCGAGGTCATATTTTTCCTCGACATCCATGAAACGCTCGCCCAGCAAGCTTTTCGTACCGTATTGCTGCGGGCCGATACCTTCCACGCGTGCCACGGCAGGATAGGTAATCTTGCTGCTGACTTCCTTTGTTATTTTAATCAGTTCAATCAGGAAACGCCAGTTTTTGTTGAAATCGTACAGGAAGATAAATTTCTGGTTGGTGTCACGGATTTCACTTCCGATAGTGGTTTCAGACATCATCAACGGCTCGGCCCTGTATGGTTTGTCGTATTTCTCCTTGGAGATTTCGCGTCCTTCCTGCCAATGGTCGTTGCTCCTGAAAAACGTGGCCGGATGTTTCGAGTCAAACGCGTATGCTTTCAAGATGACGTCGTTGAGGTCCAGAAACGTCTGCGTATGCAAAATAAGTACGTCCCTGTACACCGCGTCATCCTCTTCTAAATAAACCCTGAACTTCAACTCTGCCACGATAAAAATATTTTTAGGTAAAAAGTAAGAAACTGCTGAAATATTGTCGCAATGGATAAGGCCGCTCCCACCGAGCTTAAATGCACTTGTTGCAACCGCTCTGCCAAAAGTACGCTCCTACGGAGCGATGCACGACAAAAGACTTTTGACATCTACCTTTAACAAAGTCCGCCGCGGCGGACGGCCTTTTAATACAAAACAAGTTTGCTGTTCGGGAAGTTAGCGGATTGCATCCCGAACCTTTGATAAATACGGATTTGAAATCCGTATCATCTATCTTTCGGAATGCCGCCCTACGGAACATCCCGAAGAGCAAAACTAAGCGTTGCGCATTGAGAAGCTGTTTGAGTTATTTATTTTCTTCTCCGCACAGTCTCCCGCCGCGGCGGGGACTGTGCGGAGAAGGAATACACGTTTTTATGTCTTGGAAGCATATAAAACCGTACAGAAAAACTTAACTCAAACAGTCTCTGAGTCTTGCGCCTTAAGCCCTATCTCCCTGCCTTTTTCCAGCATGAAACGGTGCGCCGCCTCGTACTCGTTGGGAATCACGCCGTCCAATATCGCCTCGCGGATAGCGTCCTTGATGACACCGACTTCACGGCAAGGTTCCAGTCCAAATGTCTCCATGATGACCGCTCCAGAGATTGGCGGTTGCCAGTTGCGTATTTTATCCTTTTCCTCTACTTCGGCCATGTGCTGGCGCACCAGTTCAAAATTCTGCAAGTAACGACGGACCTTGACTTTATTTTTACTTGTGATGTCGGCTTCGCAGAGCGTCATCAACGCGTCCACGTCCTCACCTGCGTCAAACAAAAGCCGACGGACGGCACTGTCCGTGATATTTTCCTTGGTGAGGCTGACCGGACGCATGTGCAAACCAACCAATTTTTGTACAAATTTCATCTTCTCGTTGGTCGGAAGCTTCATTTTAGCAAAAATTTTGGGCACCATCCGCGCGCCGACGACTTCATGTCCATGGAAAGTCCAGCCGTTGCCGTGTTCAAATTTCTTGGTCGCCGGCTTGCCTATGTCATGCAAAAGCGCCGCCCAGCGCAGCCACAAATCCTTGGTGTGGACTGCGATATTGTCCACGACCTGTATCGTATGGTAAAAATTGTCCTTGTGTCCGATGCCCTCCATGTTTTCCGCGCCGTGCATCGCCATCAACGCGGGGAAAATAATCGCCAAAAGCCCACTGTCACTCAAGAGTTCGAGGCCGACGGACGGCTTTTTAGAAAGCATGATTTTGTTCCATTCCTCCGTGATGCGTTCCTGTTTGATGATATGGATACGTTCAACGTTGCGCCGTATCGCCTCGAACGTTTTGGGGTCTATACGAAAATCAAGCTGCGACGCAAACCGTATCGCACGCAACATCCGCAGCGGGTCGTCGCTGAACGTAATGTCAGGGTCCAACGGCGTGACGATGCGTCTCTTCGTCAAATCCTTCAACCCGTTGAACGGGTCAATCAAGGTGCCGAAATCTTCGTCGTTCAAGCTGATAGACAACGCGTTAATCGTAAAATCGCGGCGTTCCTGGTCATCCTGCAACGAGCCAGCAACGACTTCGGGATTGCGGCTGTCGCTGTGGTAACTTTCCTTTCGCGCACCGACAAATTCGATTTCTATATCGTGCAGCTTAATCTGTGCCGTGCCGTAGGTCTTGAAGATATTGACGGCAGGTTTGGAGTTGAAACGCTCCGCAACCGCCTCCGCCAACCGGATGCCGTCGCCCACACACACTATGTCCATGTCCTTGGAGGGACGACCCAAAAGTTTGTCCCGCACAAAACCGCCAATAAGATAAGTCGGCACGCCCAATGTCCGGGCCGCCGCCGCTATCTTCTTCAACAAAAACATTTCCTTATCCGTGCAAACAATATCCATATCAATACCAAAATTAGACAACAAATCCCCGTCACGGAAATTATTTCCGTGCCACAAGGGCTTGCAAAGGTAGAAAAAGCTGCGCTAAAGCTTGATTTCAATATTATATTCACGCGGGATAAAACGTGCATGGAAGAAAGTGAACCCTCTTACCATCATTCCCGCGTAAGCGGGGAACTTTAGTTCAGCGACGCTAATCTTATGTATCCGTATATCAGATTCCCACCTACGCGGGAATGACGGCAAACGCTTTCATTACTTACTTACATGTTGATTGCCTGAGTGTAATGCACATTTCTGTACAACCTACAGTACGGACATAAATATGCTAAAGCCTGATTTCAAATATTTTAGGCCAGTTTTTGCCCGTCACGAAAAAGGTCTTGGTCGCCGGGTTGTAGGCAATACCGTTCAGTACGTTGTTGCCGTCCGAACCAGCATTGTAGTTGATGCCGTTCTTGGGATTGATGTCGGTCAGGTCGAGCGTGCCGACGACCTTACCCGTAGTCGGGTCTATTTTGTAAATAGTGTTCGTTTCAAACCTATTGGCGTAAATCATGCCATCCACGTATTCCAGTTCGTTGATTTTGTTGAGAGGCCCGTAATTGTTGTTCACACCGACGATTTTTTCCACGGAAAAATCATTGGGGTTGACGTAATACAAGTTGCTGCTGCCCGTGGAGATAATCAGGCTTTTGCCGTCATTGGTCATGCCCCAGCCTTCCTGCGGCCAGCTAAATCCGCCGACCTTGCTCCATGTCTTGGCGTCATAGACAAAGACTTTGTGCTCCTGCCAGGTCAACTGGTACAGTTTGCCGTTGATGATATTGATGCCTTCCCCGAAGATGCCGGGCGTCAAATCCATTTTTTGCAAAGGTTTTGCATCCTGGATAGCACGTTTTACGATAAAACTTTTGTGCGCATCCTCCGCATTGCCAAAGCCTCCGGTACTTTCGTACAGTTCGCCGTCATAAAAAAACAGGCCTTCAGTATAGGCTGCCGTATCATGCGGATAAATGTTGATGACCGTATAAGGAATCGCGGGCGCATCGGCATTGTCGGTCGTGGCAACGGTATTATCGTCCGTATTGGCATTGTTGCCGTTACACGCACCCAAAAACAAGGCTGACGCCAATATCCAAGCAAGGCTTTTCATGCTGTCAATAACTTTTTGGAATAAAGAATGCTGCGAAAATAGGAGGTTAAATTGATTTATGGTTTTAGATTTATGATTTATGAATGTAAGTTAATATATCAATATGTTATGACTAAGCAAAAAGTGAAAATAAACGATACGTCCCTGCGTAGTGTCATAGACATCGTCGCCTACCGCGAAACAAAAGTACACCACAAGGTTGACCTCGTACCCAAACACAACCATTTGTCCGACCGGTTCTTAAACCTTATCAATTAGGCGCATTCCAAAACTATATTTACATGGTATAAGAAAGGGAATTTGATACATTATCATTGCAATAATAGAGACAAGCACAGCCTCCCGCCGCGGCGGGGACTTTACGGAGAAGAAAAGTCCGCAGGAATGGTTTCGGCTGGACAGTCGGGCGAGTTTCGGAATACAAAGTTTCAACTTATTACAAGAGTTCACTAGACGTACAAAGCCCATGTTTGCACGTCAGCCCGCCTGACGGAAAACCCGTGTTGGGTGCTGTGCTTTTTTACTCGTATAACTCATTTATATCTGCATTCGATAAGCCAATCAAAAAATTAGATATTTTTACTGTTACAGCTTTAAAGTATCTTTCTCCTTTCTCTTTTGTTGAAAACTTTGGGTTTCCAGTCCCCGTGTCCTCCGAAATTTGCGACCATTTTCTCTCAGACCAAGCCCAGCCTTCTGAAAACTCTTTGAGTTTATGCTTTTTCTCATTTCCATCACCTGCCTCTTCCAATGGAAGTACTAATTGAGGACTTAAATGTAGAAGTAGGCTCGTTTCCATCTCGTCTGCATGGTCGCCCTGATGTTCAAAGAATTCTCTTTTGTCTAAGGCTTGAAACCAGTTGCAAGTACTAAGGAACATCTTTGGGAATTTTAGTCCCAACTCTCTGATTATTGATTTAAAGTCATTTCCTCCATGACTATTCAAAATTAAAAGTTTAAAAATGTCGGCTCGTTGAAGCACTTCTATTATGTCGCTCAGAATTGCAAATTGTGTACTTGGATTAAGATTCATATCCAATTTTATGTCTGTTTGACCTGTATTTACTCCAAAAGGTATAGTTGGCAAAACTATTACCTTAGCTCCATTGTCCCAAGCAATTTTCGCAGATTCAGAAGCAATATTGTCTGCTTCAATAATATCTGTGGCATAAGGTAGATGGAAATTATGAGCTTCTGTTGCTCCCCACGGAAATATTGCCAAATCGTATTTTGAATCTTTGACGTTTTTCCAGTTAGTTTCTGCTAAAATATAGGGTCTAATCATTTTGTCTGTATTTGTAATTATGTTAGTTAGAATGGTATTCTTTGCAGAGGACCTAACATTTCGGGTATTGCCGAAGGCGGGGATTTTTAGCACAACAGTTGAATCGAAGCACTAATATTGAACCTTGCACAAATGTCCAATCGAAGCCGTTCAGCCCCGCTTTTGGCAATACCTTGTTAGCAGACGTATTACATTTTTATCGCTAATTCCAAGTGTCCGCCAAATCCTTTTTCGATGATTTTTTGGAGTGTCGAAATACGAACGTCTTTTATATTGTTCTCAACTCGTGAAATATAACCTTTGTTCGTGCCAACTTTTTCAGCCAGCTCTTCTTGGGTCATTCCTTTTTCAAGACGTGCTTGTTGAAGAATGAAACCGAGTTTGAACTCTTCGTACCCTTTCTCAAAGTTTTCACGTTTTTTAGTTCCTCTTTTGCCATATTGTTCATCAACAAATTGGTCAAGAGATTTTAAGTTTTTATTTTTTGTTGTGTTCATATTCTTCTTTTATTTTTAATGCTTTTTCAATTTCCTGTTTTGGTATTTTCTGCTTTTTCTTCTGAAATCCGTTTGCTAATACTACCAACTTTCGTTCATCGAAAAAACAGAAAATCCTAAAAATATCGCTTCCTGTTTGCACTCTTATTTCATACAAACCGTCAGTTCCTTCAAGATGTTTCAAGTATTCTGTCGGAACTTGTTGTATGGTTTCTATTACCTTAAATGTCCAAAGAATTTTCTCTTTTACTTTCTGTTTTTGTTTCTCGTAAAAGTCAGAGAAATAATCTTTTTACAAAAAAAGGTGTCTTATTTTCTCACTTTCCATATTAACGCAAAGGTACAAGAAAAAGTTGTACAATAATACAACTTTTCCCTTTTATTTTTTTGATTTTAGATTTACTCCACTATTTCCAGGACTTTGCAGTCGTAGTTTACCTTTGCTTTTACACTATTAAGCACTATATTTCCAAATGAATTTTTCCCTCTAAACTTCATAATCACAACCACATAATCATCTAACATTGTGTAGGTACTTTCCTCGTTATAAAAACTACTTTTATCGTTCATATTTGCTTTTACATATTTTATGAGTTCTCTATTTGAACTATCCCAACTGCTAAAACAATTTTCCTCGAAGTCTTTCTTCTTTTTATCCGATTGGGCTTTTTAACCCTGTTAAAAACTCTTTCGTTTTTTCAAGTGGTAATGCTTGTTTCATTTCAGACGAAAAATCGTTGAAAATTTCGTCATATTTTTCAGTGTTATAATTCGCTTGGAAATTGTCAATCGCAATTTTGTAATTTTCGGTTTGAGCAAATAATAAATTTGTCATCAAGGTTATGATTAAAAGAAAGAGTGATTTTTTCATACGGGTTGTTTTGTATAATGACAGCTAACGGTTCTGGGCTTAGCGTTCAGGCGGGAATTTCAGAACGAAATTTCCAAACTGAACGCCAGCCCGCCTGACGCAAGACCCTTGTTGGCTGTAGTTTTAATTTTTAAGTTCCAAAATTGCCTCGGCAAAATCAGCCGCAGCTTCTTGTGGTAAATTGTGTCCTATACCTTGCAAAATCTTTCTTTTGTATTTTCCGATAAAGTATTCAGAATCATCTTCATTTCCAATTAGTGGAACAACACCATCGCTTCCCGGGTCTAGGACAATCGTTGGAACTCTTATTGCCGGTAGGTCTGCAAGTCTTTTTTCGGTTTCATCATACCTTTTGTCACCACCTACCAAAGCATATCTATGTCTGTAAGAGTGAATTACAACATCTACAAAATCTGAGTTTTCAAATGATTGTGCTGTTACTTCGTAAGTATTGTTGTCAAACTTCCAATTTGGTGACCAATCTGACCATAAAATCTTGCATAGCTCTTTACGGTATTTTTCCAAACCTTTTCGTCCTCTTTCACTGTGAAAGTAATATTGATACCAATAGAGTTGCTCAAAGTTAGGAAAGGAAGGCTCTTTCGATGCTTCAATATTTTGAATAGTGTAACCACCAACAGAAACCAATCCCAAAATTCTTTCAGACCATAATGCAGAAACAATACAAGATGCTCGTCCTCCCCAATCATATCCACCTATTATTGCTTTATCAATATGCAAAGCATTCATAAAATCAATAATGTCGTGAGCAAGGGCTGCTTGTTGCCCCGAACGCATTGTCAATTCGCTTTTGAATTTTGTTTCTCCAAATCCTCGTAGAAACGGTGTCAATACCCTACAGCCATTTTTACTTAATATCTCGGAAGTTTCATTAAAAGCGTTAATGTCATACGGAAATCCGTGTAAAAGAATTACGGGAATGTCATTTGCGTTGCCATAATCACGATAACCAATTTCCAATAAGTCTGTTTCAATTCTCTTTATCATTATGCAATCATTTTCTTAGAGATGTCGGTTTAGTAAATACAGCCAACTCGTTTATATATGCAACAAAACTATGCAAATAATCCAAATCTGGACAGGTTTGTGTGGCTTTTTGCAACAAATCGCCAAATGGACTTTTTATGTTTTTTTAAACTACCGATGCTGTGCTTCTCTTACCTCGCCAAGACCCGTGCAAACCTCCCGACATCCGCCAATGGGTCGATAGGCGTTCCTTTTTCCAAATGGTCAGCAAGCTGTTGCGCAAAATATGGCACAAGCGAACAACCTTTTGTTCCCATGCCGTTGAGAATGCCGATTTGCGGCAACTGCGGATGTAGCCCGACAAAAGGACGGCGTTCCACGTTGGCGGGGCGTTCGGCGGCAAAATGGTCGAGCAAGCGGTAGGGAAGCTTGAGCCAGTTGTCGAGTTGAAATTTGACTTTTTCCGCAAATGCCGAGGTCGGCAACACGTCGGCATAGTCCCAAGTATAGGTCGAGCCAATCCAGAACTGTTGCCGTTCGCGGTTCCATGGCACGAGGCTCAGACCTTGTTTGTAAATGTATTGGCTGGGCAGGTCGTGAATCTCCACGATGATGGCTTCCCCTTTGTTGAACGCAAAAGGCAGTTTGTCAAAATACGGACGCCGTATGCCGGCAACACCGTCGCAGAAAAATATTTTGTCGGCTTTCAGGTCTTGGTATTGCACGCCGTCGGGAGTCAACCGCAAATCGTTTTCGTCAAAAACGGTTTCCCGCAAAAGGTTTTCTTTTTCTAAAAAAGAACGGTAACGATGAAGCAAAGCCTGCAAGTCCAGATGCAGCGCGGGCGCGACTTTCCCAATACCAAAATGATAGTTGAACACTTGTTTCCACTCGTCGCTGTCCACTTTCGAAAGATATTCCGCACCTTCCGCCAACCGGTTTTCAAAAGCATCCTGCATCTGCCTTGTCGGATGAAATTCCAACACGGAACACTCGTCCACAACGGCAACACCCAAAAAATCACTGATGTCCTGGTACGCTTTTCGGGCAAAAGGCAATAATTCGTCAATCATCCAGGTCTTGACGATACGCCGCCCCGTCACGGGATTGACAACGCCGCTCGCGACACGTGATGCCGTATGGGAAACAGGCTTGTCCAACACCACAAAAGACTTGCCCGCCCTGTGCAGGCAATAACTGAGGAAAGTCCCGCTGATTCCTTGTCCGACGATGATGTAATCGACTACCATGAAAATAAAATATGCATTATGTTTTCTTTTTCGTTGGCTATTCCAACACCGGACGCAACCATTTTTCCGCGGTTTCATCGTCCCAGTTTTTCCGTTGCTGGTAGTCCTTGGCCTGGTCTTCCATGATTTTTCCGATACCGAAATACTGGCTTTTGGGATGGCTGAAATACCAACCGCAGACACTGGCGGCAGGATACATTGCCAAAGATTCGGTCAGCTCGATGCCGACGGTGTCCTGCACTTTCAGCAAATCAAACAGCTTGTATTTTTCCGTGTGTTCGGGACAGGCGGGATAGCCGGGCGCGGGACGGATGCCTTGGTATCTTTCCTTGATAAGTTCTTCGTTGTTTAAGGATTCGTCCTGGATATATCCCCAATATTCGGTGCGGACTTTTTTATGCAAAAGCTCGGCGAAAGCCTCGACGAAACGGTCGCACAGTGCCTGCAACATGATTTTGTTGTAGTCGTCGTGTTCACTGTTCAGTCGTTCGATATGTGGTTCGATTCCTTTTATCGTCACGGCAAACGCGCCGATATAATCTTGTTTCCCGGGACTTATGAAATCCGCCAAAGAAAGATTGGGCTGGCCATCTGCTTTTTTGACTTGCTGACGCATGAATTCCAGAGGTACCGACGTACCGTTGTTATCAACCGTTACCGTGTCTGGAGCGGTTCTGTGCGCCGGCCAGAAGCCAACCGTACCGTGTGCGGAAACCCATTTTTCGGCAATGATTTTGTCCAATAAAGTATTGGCATCTTGGAACAATTTGCTCGCTTCCTTGCCCACGACCTCGTCGGTCAATATCTGCGGGTAGTTGCCGTGCAGTTCCCACGCGATGAAAAACGGTTTCCAGTCGATATAGTTCCTGATTTCCGTAAGGTCGTAATCATGGAAAACCTTATTCTCCTTGAGTTTCGGAACGTATGGCGTGAAACTGTCCCAATCGATATTGAGCGGATTTTTTATGGCATCGGCGTAAGGGAGATAATTCTTTACAGGTTTTTTATTGTCAAAATTGGTTTTCAATACCGCATATTCCTCCTTGATTTTGGAAAGAAACGGCGTTTTGAGCTGTGGGTTGAGCAACCGGCTGACGACACCGACGCTTTTGGACGCATCCAGTACGTGGATGACGCCTTGGTCGTATTGCGGTGCAATCTTCACCGCAGTGTGCATCCGGGAAGTCGTGGCACCGCCAATCATCAACGGCAAATCCATGTCACGCTTCTTCATTTCAGCGGCGACATTGACCATCTCGTCCAGCGAAGGCGTAATCAGTCCGCTCAGGCCGATAACGTCCACTTTTTCCTTGACGGCAGTATCCAAAATCTTTTCGGTCGGCACCATCACACCAAGGTCTACAATATCGTAACCATTACATCCCAATACCACGCCGACAATGTTTTTACCAATATCGTGTACGTCGCCTTTGACAGTCGCCATCAATATTTTTGGTACACTTCCGCCGCTTGCGATGGGATTGTTTTTCTTTTCTTCTTCAATAAATGGGGTTAAATATGCTACGCTTTTTTTCATGACACGCGCACTCTTGACGACCTGCGGCAAAAACATTTTACCCGCACCGAAAAGGTCGCCGACGACATTCATGCCGTCCATCAACGGTCCTTCGATGACTTGCAATGGTTTGGCAAAAGCCTGTCGCGCCTCTTCCGTATCCTCGTCGATATATTCGGTGATGCCGTTGACCAATGCGTGGGCAAGACGTTCCGCGACGGGCAGTTGTCGCCAACCGTCGTCTTTTTTCGTTTCCTTTCCGGCGGACTTGACCGTTTCGGCAAAGGCAATCAGGCGGTCAGTCGCCTCGTTGTTGTCATTGCCTCGGTTGAGTATGACGTCTTCGCAGAGACGGCGCAGGTTGGGCTCTATCTGGTCATAGACCGTCAACTGTCCAGCGTTGACGATGCCCATGTCCATGCCGACCTTGATGGCGTAATACAGGAAAATGCTATGCATCGCCTCGCGCACGGTCTCATTGCCACGGAAGGAAAACGACAGGTTGCTGACACCGCCACTAATCTTGACCAAGGGAAATTTTTGCTTGATAATCCTTGTCGCCTCGATAAAATCGACACCGTAATTGTTGTGTTCGGTCATGCCGGTGGCGACAGCAAACACATTGAGGTCAAAAATAATGTCCTCGGGATGGTAGCCTACCTCATCGACCAATATATGGTAGGCGCGGCTGCATATTTCGACACGACGTTCGAGGGTATCTGCCTGTCCTTTTTCGTCAAAAGCCATGACCACGACCGCCGCACCGAACGCCTGGCAGATGCGCGCATGCTGGACAAATTTCTCCACGCCTTCCTTCATGGAGATGGAGTTGACGATGCATTTTCCTTGCACGCATTTGAGTCCCGCCTCGATGATTTCAAATTTGGACGAGTCAATCATGACGGGAATCTTCGCAATGTCTGGTTCGGCCTGCAAAAGGTTGAGGTAAGTGACCATTGCTTTTTTGCCGTCGAGCAAGGAATCGTCCATGTTGACATCGATGACCTGCGCACCGCTTTCCACTTGCTGACGCGCGATGCCCAACGCCGCCTCGTAATCTTCCTCGCGGATAAGACGTGCAAATTTTTTGGACCCCGTAACGTTAGTCCGTTCCCCGATATTGACAAAATTCATCTCGGGCCGTACCACCAAAGGTTCAAGACCCGACAGTCGTAAATATGGTTTGATCATTGAAAGTAAAAAGTAAAAAACAAAAAGTAAAAACGTTGTGCTCCAAGCCTATCAATATCGAAACTTTGCCAAAAACATGCAATACGCCAAAGGAATAAGCACAGATGTAAACAATGAACACGCTTGCGCGCCATTCCCGCGAAGGCGGGAGTCTTAGGTATCAGATTCCCACCTTCGCGGGAATGACGGTAAGGTGTTCACATTATCCACCGCACGTTTCCTTCCAAAGTGGCGTATATAAAAACATTTAGAACTTGAAAGATTACAACACCGTATCCACCACCGGCAACGGCCGCGCCTCAATCGTCCTGACCGCATCTGCAATATGCCGGATATGGTCGGGCGTCGTACCGCAACAGCCACCGACGATATTGACCAGACCTTCCTTGGCCCATTCCTCGATGAAATGCGCGGTCTGGTGCGGCAGTTCGTCATATTCGCCCATCGCGTTGGGAAGTCCGGCGTTAGGATAGGCCGACACGTAGCAGGACGCAATCTGGCTAAGTTCCTGTATGTGCGGACGCATCTCCGCCGCGCCGAGCGCACAATTCAGTCCGACGCTAATCGGATTGGCGTGCATCACCGAAATATAAAACGCTTCCAAAGTCTGCCCGCTCAGCGTGCGGCCACTCGCATCGGTAATCGTACCGCTGATCATGATGGGTAGTTCCGGTAGGTTTTTGTCATGGAAATATTGCTTGATGGCGTAAATCGCCGCCTTGCTGTTGAGTGTGTCAAAAATCGTCTCAACCAACAAAATATCAACGCCGCCCTCGACCAGACCATGCACCTGCTCGTAGTACGCCTGTGCCACTTCGTCAAAAGTCACGGCACGGAAACCCGGGTCGTTGACGTCCGGCGACAACGACAAGGTTTTGTTGGTCGGTCCGATAGCGCCCGCGACAAATTTCGGAGTGGTATTTTCAGGATGCTTTTGGAAAAACTGTTCGATGGCCATGCGGGCATTGCGTGCCGATTCGTAGTTGATTTCATGCACGAGGCTTTCCATTTTGTAGTCACCCTGCGCGATGGTGGTACCGCTAAATGTATTGGTCTCGATGATATCCGCGCCGGCTTCCAGATATTTAAGGTGTATCTCCTGTATGATCTCGGGGTGCGTGATGCTCAATATATCGTTGTTCCCCTTGATGGGACATTCCCAGTCGGCAAACCGTGTACCTCTGTAATCCTCCTCGGTGAGATGGTATTGCTGTATCATCGTACCCATCGCGCCGTCAATGACGAGAATCCTGTCCTGCAATGATTCTTTTAAAGTCTTCATACTTTGTACTTCTTATTTGCAATAGGAAAATGGACTTTTTAACTAAACGTGCGGGAAACTATTGGATAGGAATTTTCCGGCGTTTATTCGTTCATTTCCACTCGAGCCGAACAATAAACAAATCCGCCCATGCGGCGCAAAATTACGAAGAAAAATTGGGTTAATGGACATCCAAAGCGCACATGGACAGCACCGATGCGCCAGGCAAAGGAGATACTCGACAAGGAATTTAAAGAAGTTCACCGTATATTGCCTATCAAACAAAAAACATGAACCGACTTTCTATCCTCATAACGTGCCTATTATTATTGACAAACATACAAGCGCAAAAGAAGGAACCCGGCGTTTCCTATGAACTGGCTCAATACCGAAAAAGTACCATCAGCGAAATCAAATACGACCTATATCTTTCCATTCCTGAAAGCAAAACAGAGAACATCGACGGTAAAGAAACGCTGACATTCCTCTACAAAAAACAAAACGATTCGGCACTACTTATCGATTTCAAGGAAGATACAAAATCCTTGAAAACACTCACGGTCAACAAGCAACGAGTACAACCCACCATCGAAAATGAACACATATCGATCGACGGAAAACTATTGAACAATGGCACCAACAAAATAGAATGCAATTTCATCGCCGGCAATGCTGCATTGAACCGGCGCGACGGCTATCTGTACACTTTGTTTGTACCTGACCGGGCGCGCACGATGTTTCCCTGTTTTGACCAGCCCAACCTCAAAGCACGGTTTGAGCTGTCGCTGACCATCCCGAAAAAATGGAACGCCATTGCCAATGGGAAATTAAAAGATTCCATTATCTTAAACAATAAAAAAACATATCGTTTCGCCGTTTCCGACATTCTACCAACCTATCTTTTTTCCTTTGCCACCGGTGATTTCAGGGATTACACCGTAAACAAAAACCGAATCCTTTACCGCGAAACAGACACGACTAAAATCAGCAACAGTATGGATTCTATTTTTACTATTTATGCCAATGCACTGAAATATTATGAACAATGGACAGGCATTCCCTACCCTTTCCAAAAGTACGGCATGGTGGCGATTCCCGATTTCCAGTTTGGCGGGATGGAACATCCGGGCGCAATCCTGTTCCAAAACGCATCTTTGTTTCTAGACAACAGCGCAACACAGAACCAATTGAATACGCGCTCCAATCTGATTGCCCATGAAGTTGCCCACATGTGGTTTGGTGACATGGTAACAATGGACTGGTTCAACGACGTGTGGACCAAGGAAGTATTTGCCAACTTCATGTCGGACAAAAGCACAGGCGCGTCGACGAACAAGGAGGTTTACGATTTAAAATTCTTAACCTCACATTTCCCTTTGGCTTATAGCGTGGACAGAACGCTGGGTGCAAATCCTATCCGCCAGAAACTGGACAACCTGCAAAACGCCGGAATGATGTATGGCTCTATCATCTATGACAAAGCACCCATCATGATGCGACAGCTAGAACTGTTGATGGGCGAGGAAAATTTCCAAAAAGGCATCCGTCAATATTTAAAGCAATATGCCTATAAAAATGCGACTTGGCCTGACCTGATTGCTATTTTAAACAACTATACAACAGAAGACCTGCAAAGCTGGAACAATATCTGGGTCAACGAACCTAACCGTCCTGTCATCAACTATACAACGGACTATGCCAACAACACCATAGAAAAGTTTATCGTATCACAACATCCCGAATACGGAACGGAAGAAAAAATATGGAAACAGACTTTTGACATCAGCCTGTATTATCCGGACAGCATCTTAACAATACCCGTTCATCTTAACAATAGCCAACAGGAAATCCCCGAGCTGAAAAACAAAAAACAACCATTGTTTATCCAGCTTAATTCAGATGGCATCGGCTATGGTGCATTCCAGACGGACACTGTAGCATTACACCATTTTAATTTAATTAAAAACCCTGTAAGACGCGCCAGTGCTTATATTTCGCTTTATGAAAACATGTTGAACCATACGACAATCAATCCCACCCAACTATTGCATTTCCTATCCAGTCAACTACAAAGCGAAACAAACGAATTGAACCTGCGTCTGATTTCTAATTACATCGCAACGACTTATTGGGAATTTCTTTCCAAGGGAAACCGTTCAAAAGAAAGTACGTTATTGGAAAAAACAATATGGTACGCAATGCAAAAACAGACTCCCAAAAACAACAAAAAAGTGTTGTTTGACTGTTACCAAAATATTTTTCAGTCACAACTGGCTTATAGTGTTTTGTATGGAACATGGAAAAAACAAAGTCCACCGATCGGTGTCACGCTAAACGACGAAGACTATACAGGTCTGGCTTTGTCACTTGCCTTACGCAACAACGACAACCAAGCGTTGTTACAAGCACAATTGTCCCGCATCAAGAACCCAGACAGGGCCGCCCGTTTCAAAATCATCATGCAGGGAGCATCTTCCGATATCGAAACACGCAACGCATTCTTCAACAACCTTTCCCAGAAACATAACAGAAGCAATGAATCGGCTGTCGGCGCGGCACTTTCCTACCTGCACCATCCACTAAGGCAGGAAACCTCCATCCGTTATCTGCCTCAAACATTGGAGTTATTGCAGACAATACAAAAGACAGGCGACATCTTCTTTCCGGACAACTGGCTGCGCGCATCGTTTTCCTATTACCAAAACGCGAAGGCATTCGAAGTCGTCAAAGCATTTATCGAACAGCATACAGACTATAACGCCGTTTTAAAGAACAAGATTTTGCAGGCAACGGACAATCTACGGAGAGCGCAGGAATTGGTACAATAGATAAGATACAACCCCATTGGCCCAAACCTTTGGGGTTGCGCTCATACTATTGCCTATAAGTTCACCTTTATCCCTCCATTGACAACCCTTCCGTCGAGCGGAGCGTAGATGTCTTTAAATGTTGGCGTATTCACTGTCCCGGTGTATATGCTCCCGTATTTTGTTTGCCTTGTGTCGGTAAAATTTTCAAAATTAATGAACGCAGAGATTTTGCCGAAGGTGCGCTCCATCATAAAACCAAAAATCCAAAACGCTCTTCCCCACGTACCGTCGTTCAGGTATTGTCGGCTATAGTAATAAGCTTCCAGGCCTATTTTCCATTTATCCTCAGCCTCGTACATCAGCACGTTGTTAAGCCTTGTCTTTGCGGTAAGTGGATTAGGTGTTTTTGTTCCGTTACGATGTAGTGTTGCATCGGTGTAAGTATATCCGATATACCACGCAAAATCGCTGTATGCCAGTCTAACGTTTGTCTCCCAGCCCTTTGTTTGAAGATTTCCGTGTATGTTGACTGGCTGCAAAAGAGATGTGGCATTATACGGTTGCAACAACAACGGGTGGTGAATCTTGGTGTAAAAAAACAACTGGTTGACATTGACCTTAACATTTTCCAAGAAAAATGTTTTATAGTTAATGTCCCAGTTCAGACCGAAAGAGTGCTCCAGCCTATTTTGTTCCGTCGTTATCGGCAACACGTTGTGGAACTGCACCCTTTCCGCATCTTCCAGAAAAATAGAAGGCGTCTTGTATCCTATGCCACCACCCAACCTTGAGGTTAGGAACCGGTTGATTTTATATAGTATCGACATCCGGGGCAATAATGAAAAACCATAATCAAACGTGTAGTCTCCCCTAATACCTGCTTCAAATTTCCAGCGATCAGATAACCTACCTCCATATTGTTCAAAAAAGCCGATTGTTGCCTGCGCATAGCTTCTGGATGGGAATGCGTCTGTCAACTTTCTTTCAGAAAATCTGTCCATATAAAGGTTAATGCCTACGACATTCGTTGCGTCGTTGTGATGGACGACATAGTTAACCTCAGAATAAGTGGACAATTGCCGACCGTCAAAAACATAGTTCGGCAGGGTAATCTTCCTGTCAAAAACATTGACCGCATTTTTTGTTTCCAGATGCCTATCGTCTGACAGTTGGCGTTCAACAGAAAAATGGGAACCAACCCTGAACGTTTTGTTTTTTTCAAAATATCCTTGCGCTGTTTTGTTTTTGACATAGTCGGCAAGCCCTCCGATACGATCTTCAAAAACAGAGTTCAGACCAACTGAAATCGTGGTCAAAGAGTCAAGATACAAGAACAGTTTAGGGTTAAATACAAATCTGGAAGTCTTGGGGATAGCGGTAAATATGGCATTGTGTGGCGCGTAAGCGGCACTCCTGTTGTGGGTTGCCAAGATAGTCCATCCATGCTTTTTGAATTTCTGTCCGTAAAAGGCACTTACATCCAACCCCTTGGCAGATGTCCCATTCATTAAAAAACGCAGTTCCCTTTGGACCTTGGGTTCTTTGGATATCAGGTTCACAAGACCAGCGATAGCACCTCCGCCATACAATGTGGAAGCTGCGCCTTTGATGATTTCCACTTGCTGCAAGTCCAATGGCGGCGTCTGCAAAAGCCCAAGCCCACCCGAGAACCCGGCAAACAACGGAAATCCATCCTTCAATATCTGGGTGTACCTTCCGTCCAGCCCCTGTATCCTGATGCTCGACGATGCGGACGTTGCAGAGACTTGCTGGGTTTGGATGCCCGTACTTTCGTTGAGCACCATCCTGATGTCTCCTGGCCGCATGTTGGCTTTCTCCTCCAGTTCTTCGGCGTTCAACACCTCGACCCGGGTCGGCAGGTTGGATATAGCTTTAGAGTCCCTGGTCGACTTGACGATGACTGCTTCATTTTCGCGTTCATTGGGCTTCAGAAATAGATACAGCGTATCCTTTGAGCCATAATGGATGGTATCTCTGGTTTCTACATAGCCTACCAACGTGATGTGCACTATTGTACTTGGGTGCAGGCTATCTGCCAATAGCCTTACAATCCCTGTCGCGTCCGATCGGTAAAAACGGTTGGTTGCCGCATCTTTAATGTCAGCATCGGACAAGGGCATTCCCGTTGCCACGTCTTTTATCTGTAAAATAATTGTTTTCTGTCCTTTGCATAGCTGTCCCCAGGCAATCAAGCCTATCAATAAAATAATTTTGTTCATAGTAAAATAAAATGTCTGTAAATACAAAAAATGAGATGTCTCCAATGGTACACAGAGTACTGCTCCCTGTGGATGAGGGAGGCACAAAGATTTACCCTGCTCTTTTGAGCTTATTGCCCCAAAAACAGGGCAATCGTATTGCCGCTAGCAGCGGCAACAACATTCGTGAAAAAATCAAGCAGTGGCAGGGGGACGCCAAACAGCGGACGGATTGGATTTGGTTAAGGTGCTTTTGTATAAAAGTTTGTAGTCCGCCTTATGGCAGATTTCCCAATATATGGCTGGTACGCCGGGATAAACAACAACGAACGAAATGTGTGAAAAACAGGGGAAAAGAGGAGAGCAAGGCATTTCCTTTTCCGTTCTTTTTTCTTCTAAAGGTAGTTTTTGTATATCGGTGTTTTGTCCTTTTTTTAACAGCACAACTTCTTCAACGCAACAACGGTCATCGGTGTTACACGGTATATTGCCAATAACAATGATATAAAACGACATAAAAAAGGCAAACCACTTCATATCCCGCAAATATAGGAATGTTTACCATCGGATAGCTGTTGTGGGGTATTAGTTTGCTCACGGATGTCACAGAGAACCACAGATGCATTATATCTGTGCCAATCCGTGCCATCTGTGGGACAAACACAAGGACACTGACATAACGTTGTGGCTCAGACCACTATTTTCTAAAAATAAAAACCCGAACGATTCTCACGGAAGGTAAATACGCTCCTGTTTTGGGTAAAACATCCAACACTTGCGCTAGGTTGCAACTGTTGTTTCCATAGAACCTTATCGGAGATTCTCAACAAGCATCAAGGACAGAAAAAAGGTTTATGAAACACGTTTCATAAACCTTTTTTCAAATCCTTTACGCTATTAAGAGCCTGTTTTTGAGTTAAGTTTTTCGTTAGGTTTTATATGCTTCCAAGACATAAAAACGTGTGTGCCTTCCCGCACAGTCCCCGCCGCGGCGGGGACTGTGCGGGAAGAAAATAAATAACTCAAACAGCTTCGAAGCCTTGTGGCGTTTCACTAATTATTTTTCAGTAGTCTACCTTCTTTTATTTTATTCGAGGAATTTAGTTCTGAGCAAATGTATTTTTTCCTCGTCCAACCCGATTTCCGTCCTCAGGAAATTGTTGATACTGCCATATTTTTCTGTAATGGCCTGATAAGAAGCGATTAGGTATTCCTTTTTTACGCCAGCCAAACCTTTTGCAGCATCTGGAGCAATGCCAAAACGATCCACCATCTGGGCAGAGTCTTTTTGTATGACTGCTTTCCGGTAATAGTTACTTGCAAGATAGTCCTCCATAATAGTGTTTTCGGGCACACCCAACGCATACAATACCAACGCCGCCGCCATGCCAGTACGATCCTTGCCCGCCGAGCAGTGGAAGAGAAGTGCGCTGTCGGGCGAGATACGCAACAGTTCCTCAAAAACAGGTTTGTAACGGTCTCTAAAAACCTGGGTATTGGAATAGAAAGCGACCATTGCGGAATCCTTGTCGCGGGCAGCCAGCATTTTCTTCATGCCGCCCAGAGTCCCCGTCTCTTCACTTCCGGCAGGGAGCGATATCCTGTGCGTTCCATCCGGTATTTTGTCCGGTGCGAGGCCCACCTCGTAAGGCCCTCTGAAATCGGCATCGATCGAGATGTTAAGCGACTTTAGTTTTCTAAGATCCTCCTCCGTAAGTGCGTTGAGTGCCGCCGAACGGTATATTTTTCCCCACTTTACATGGTGACCATCGGTGGTGGCATAACCGCCCAGATCCCTAAAGTTGGCGGCACCGGCGAGTTTTATTTCCCTTTTGGCACTATCGGCAATCTGAGCATTGGTATTGATATAAACCAAGAAAGCCAAAGGCATAAAAAATAGTCCTTTCATTAGATACGAGATTATTTGAGTGAAAAATACGAAGTGGTATGATAGCCCCAACGGCTCCTATTTTCTTATTTGGTAAGCCACATGTCCGCGGTAACATCGTCACTACCACCAAACTGGGACTGGATGGCAGACTGGTAATTAGTGGCGTTTTCGGTCTGTTCGGAACTAGGATACTGCCAACGGCGCGGTATCGTATAGCCAGAGGTGCCAATACCCGATCCCCCTTCCGAAAAAGACGGATAACCGGTACGCCGCCAGTTGTAATAGGCTTCCCAACCAGAGTTCATAAACATGGCGACGTATTTTTGTTCCAATATCTGCTGAAGCCCGTCGGTACTGCCCAGATAGGCTACATTATTTTCGAAGGTTGTGATGTCAACCGTGACGGAACCGAGGGAATTACCCGCACTGTCAGAAACGTTATACGAACCTCCGTCCGTCAAACCGTATAGTTCAAGGGATGCATCGATACCATTGACATACCAGCTTGCAGCGTCACCGGAAGCCCAACCACGGTTGATGCCCTCAGCTATGTTAAAACACAATTCGGGATAACCAATCAATATGTACGGCTCAGGCGTCGCATCCGTACTTGAGACAGTTGTACCTAGGGAGGAAGTAAAATAGCGGTTATAGTTGAAGAAAGAATAGGCACCGGATGCCGACTCTGTGTACAATGTTGAAATCCCGTCGTTGGCATCCGCGCCTTGGTAGGCTGCAAAATCGGAAATTGTTTTCCCGTTATCAAGCTGTTGGCTGGCGGGTGTAGCCACCGCAAAAGTACGAGGGTCTTCGTTGGCCGTTGTCAAATCCAGATATGTCTTACAGATATTGATGTACATATTGTAGGCATTCTGGTATAGCGGGTAGTAGTTTGTGGAATTGTACTTGAACACCAAGTTGTCCGAATTGGACGTTGGCAATGGGTAAGTGGTAGCGTCATTGATGATGGTGGCAAACTGGTCTTTAATGCCCAAATCAGTTCCATCGTCATCATCGGCCCGTTTGCTTAGGGAGATAAGTGTCCTGATCCTGTAGGCGTTGATGGTTTTCTGCCATTGCAGGTAGGTCAATCCAAAAATATCGCCGGACTCGTCCACGACGGTACTTTCGCTAATCGTGCTGCTAGTGCTTATCAGATTACCAATAATGGTATTGGCGGAATCAAGAAGCGCCAGACTGGTTCTGTACACTTCTTTCTGTGTGGTGTACTCCGGTTGTAAATTGTCCTCGCTTCCCGTCGTGGGTATGTCCCCGACGCGCTGTGTCAACCATATATAGGCGTAGGCACGGAAAAACTTGGCAAGTCCCGCATATATGTTGGTGGTAGGTGCCGATGAAAATTGCACGGCGGCCTGTTCCTCAAGCAGATCTACATACTTTAGCATGTCGTACTGCGTAGCGGAATAAGACCATGTATAAGTGTTGGTACCCCAGTAATAGGAATAGTTGGACAGATAATACTGGTCGTATTTATAAACACCTCCTGTCAGTATCTCGGGCACGGCCCCTGTCTCCGACGTAGTAGCACCTGCCGCATTGAGGACAGCACCACCGCCGGCGGCCATACGCACGGTGATGGCATTTAACAACAAGGTGGAAGATGCGCTGCTCCCTAAATTGGGATTTGACGTAAGGTCTCCTTTTTGGCAACCGACAAGCACTGCTGCCAGGCTCAGTCCAGTTAGAATATTTTTGAGTTTCATTTTTATACGCTTATTAATAATGAATTAAAAAGTAAGATTGATATTGATACCATATCTTCTAGTGGTCGGACTTTGGAGTCCTGTAGTGGATGTGCCAGAGAGCGAGTTGTCCGCAAAATTGTAGCCGCTAGCATACTGGTCTATATCAAAATCCTTACGTGCGGCGAAATACAACAGGTTACGTCCAATAAGCGCAACTGAAGCACCTTTTATAAACCCCTTTTTCAACAAAGAAGCAGGCAATCTATATCCAATGGTGACCTCACGCAATTTGGCGTAGCTGCGGCTGATCATGTAATTTTCATCGATGGAGTTTCCCCCTGAAATACCGTTGGACATATAGTTCTGTACCGTAACCGCCTGCGTATTAGCCGTAAAGGTGTAGTCCGAGGAATTGGTAATGACACCATTGACAATCGTCATACCGGTCGTAGAATTGGGCACCACACCTTGTCCTACGTAAGCCGCCGTGGCCGTGGTCGTACCGCTACTGGTACTTTGCCATTCCGCGAGACGCGCCGCGCCCAAGGCACCTTGCACAGATTCTTGTGACGTACCGGCGTTGACCATCTGGACATAGACCCTGTCATATATCTTGCCGCCTATACGTCCGTCAAACTGGAAGCTGAAGCTGAAGTTCTTGTAATTAAAACTGTTGTTGATGCCAAAGCTGAAATCGGGGTTCATATATCCCAGAAATTTCTTGTCGCTTTCGGACGTTCCGGTCGACATCGGAAGCCCAGATGAACTATAGACAATCTGCCCGTCTGTCGTACGGACAAAGCCACTACCATAGTAGGCATCCATCCGCTCTCCGACCTTATAGTCATGTTCCGTGGTGACGCTGGAATTTCCACTTGGGTTGTTGTACAAAGGCAGCTCCGTTGCATCTCCGTATATTTCTTTCAATGTTTCCTTATAGGTCGACCAGTTGACCGTGATGTCCCAGTTCAGGCCATCGGGGTTTTTCAAAGGGGAAGCGTTCAACTGCAATTCCCAGCCTTTCTTGCGGGTGGTGACACCGTTGACATTGGAAGCGGAATACGTGGAAGATATGGCAGTCGGAAACGCATATATCTGTGGTCCCGCATCGCTGATAAAATAAGTAGCGCTCAAGCCGATACGATTGTTAAGCAAACGAAGGTCTAAACCGCCTTCATAGGATTTGTTGTCTGCCGGTTTCAGGGCAGCGTTGGCAATGGTAGACGAATAACTAACCGACGCAGTACCATTGTAGTACGAAACGGCAGAATATCCCACCTGGTTGCCATAAGAAGGACCGTCATAGGACGAGTACAGCTCGTCGCCATATCCAATCACACCGGCATTGGTGGTCTTACCGTTGGTCATGTAATAGGCCGTAGGTATGGTAGCCTGTGTCAAGCCGCTTTTCACATCGGCAAAAGAAGCCCTCAGTTTAAGCAAGGAAACAGCGTCCGGCAGTTGTATATAATCTGACAACACGGAACTCAACGTGACTGAAGGATAGAAAAATGTCCTGTTTCCTTTCGATAAGGTGGACAGGTGATCCACACGGCCGGTGGTGGACAAGGAGAAATATTTGCTGTATCCCAAGTCCGCACTGTAATAACCACTGTAGACCATCATGTTGGAATTGAAACTGTAGCTATACACCGACCCCTGCGAGTTTTGGAAATTATAGACCCAGGGCACCGAAAGGTTGCGTGTCGTAGCCCACGTCGAATTGAACTTAAAGGAGCGCCAACTGCCACCTGCCAAGGCATTTAGTTTCCAATCCCCGAATTTTTTGTTGTAAGTCAACAATAGATCCGTATTGTTTTCAATCGAATTACGTTTGTCTTCCCGGAAGTCACCGTTATACGAACCGAAAGTGTACCAAGAGAGGTAGGTATTCAATATGGCGGAGACGGGGACTTTTTCTGTCCGGTCTTGGTCCCATGTGGTAACTTGGGTCCTTAAGCTTAGGTTGAGGTCATCGTTGAACTTGTAATTCAATTTGAGATAACCATAGACGTCCGTTTTGTAATGCCCGCGCAGCCAATTGTAAGCTTGGAAATAAGGGTTGTTGTCACGTCCATAGTTTTCGGAATATTGCATGAGGCCGCTCACCCCGGTCGGACCTTTCCAGTAATCCTTCAGGTCCCGGACATCATAAGCCGCATGACCATAAACACCAAACTCATAGATAATGCTATTCGGGCCGTAGGTAACATCAGGAATATTGGGTGTGTACTGGGCATTGAAATTCAGGTTAGCCTCCGCACTCAATTTCTTGCTGAACTTATAGTTGAGCATTAGGTTGAGATTGTCGATGTTGAGTTTTGTATTGGGGATTATACCTTTTTGGTAAGTGTGCGAATAGGACATCCTGATGTCATAGTTATCGCCACTGGCGGCTGCGGAAATGTTGTTGGTGGACAAAAAACCAGCTTCCAAAAACGTACTGAGGTTGTCCGTGTTTTTTACGGTATATGCCGTGGCTGTACGTGTCCCGGTTGACTCGTCATAGGGACTGTTGTATTGTTTTACAAGCTGGCCGTCCATTTTAGGACCCCATATACTCAGACGTTGCGTATTGTATAGTTGATCGCCCCAATCGTACTGGTAGTTGTTGCCTCGTCCATATTCTGTCTGGGCATGAGGCCTGGCGAGAAACCCGGACTCCAACATGTTGCTGCTGTTGAAATTGACTTCCCATTTCCTTTTGGAACCGCGCTTAGTCGTGATGACGATGGCACCATTCTGTCCACGGAAACCATAGAGCGCAGCTGCATTGGGACCTTTCAGGACCGTATAAGTCTCGATATCGTCGGGGCTGAGATTCCAACCGTCAGAATTGACCGGGACACCGTCAACGACGTACATAATGTCTTTGTTGCCGCGCAGTACAATCTGGGGACGACCGACCATTTCCGCAGAAGGTCCAACGGAGAGACCGGAAACCTTACCCGCAAGACCGGCAAGCGCACTTGGTTCGCGTGCCTTGACCAGGTCTTCACCTTTAACGGTCTGCATACTGTAGCCAATGTTACGTTCGGCCCTCTTGACGCCAAGAGCCGTTACCACAATCTCCTGAAGCGGGGAATTGGCATTGGCGACCAATGTAATGTCTAGAAACTGCTGCCCGTTTGCCAATACAGTCCTAGAGAGTTTGCTGACGTAGGTAACTGTGATGGAATCGTTGGCACTTTTCAGGTTGATGGAAAACCGTCCCAAAGAGTCCGTCTCCACGATGTTGTTGGTTCCTGCCTCCCGTACACTTGCTCCTTGCAGAGGCAGTGCCTGCTCATCCTTTACAATCCCCTTGACGCTGGACATCTGGGCTTTCGACAGGGAGGCGGACAACAGAAGCAACAGGGTCAGAAAAGCATATCCAACTTTAAAATCAAACCGGTAGTCCATTATTGATGTCTTTAAGAATTAATGTGAAAAAACATTTAACGGCACAAAAATGGACAAACTCATGACACGGGACATCAGTTGAAAAAAGCTTAATATATTCGTATCAATTCGTTAAAGATTTGATAATACACAGCTATTCGCCCCGCAACGAAACTGCGAACGCAGATATCTGAGAAAGCACGGTGTGCCAGAGAGGAGGAAGCAAAGCAAAGCAAAGCAATCCCATCCATGCCAAAAATGACTGACCTTTGGAAAAACAAATGGGAAAATATATAAGCAGGTTGGTTTTATAGTCAATGCATCGTTGTTTCCACACATTGACGGCCTTCCGAAGAAGAAAAATTTTTTATAGTTTGTTTGGGCAACGTCAGCCGATGATCATCTCGACATCAAAAATTTTCTCAAAATGCTTTTTGAGTTTGGTTTTTACTTCCTCGATGTCGACCTTGTGCCCAACCTCTTTTTCAATGGATGTCGCCCCTTTGCCCTGTATGCCGCAGGGAACGATAAAGTTAAAATAATCGAGGTCGGTGTTGACGTTCAGTGCAAATCCATGCATGGTGACCCAGCGGCTGCAACGGATGCCCATCGCACAGATTTTTCGGGTATGGTCGGGTTCAACCCACACGCCGGTTTCGCCCGGGCTTCTCCCAGCCGCTATGCCATATTCCGCAACCGTGTCGATAATCACCTGTTCCAAGCTGCGCAGGTACCAGCCGAGGTCGGATTTGAACTGTTCCAGGTCCAATATGGGATAGCCCACTATCTGACCCGGTCCATGGAAAGTAATGTCGCCGCCACGGTTAATATGGAAATATTCAATGCCGCGCTCCTCGCGCTCCTCACCCGAAATCAATACATTCTCCTCGTGTCCGGTTTTGCCCAGCGTGTACACTAGAGGGTGCTCCACCAACAACAACTCGTTGCGAATGCCGGCCGCCGCATAATCGGGATGGTCGGAATGTTTCCGGGCTTCTGTCTTTTGTTCCACTTTGGCTTTCAACAAAGCTTCCTGGTAGTCCCAGACCTCTTTGTATTCTTTTTGTCCCAGATCCTGAAAAAAAACCTGTCTGCTCATCGATTTATTTTTACATCGCTATTGGCCGTCGGCTGATAGCTTTTGGCATTTTTACTTTTGATTTTGCCTTTTACTTACACAAAAGTACGTTTAAAATCGCCAAGCCGTACATTTGCGGCATGGATGAGCCAATAGACATCACCCAACAGGAGGAAAACACGGAAGAACTATACGAGCGCAAACGCTTCGTCGTCGATGCAGGCCAGGAACTCTTGCGTATCGACAAGTGGCTGCACGCCAAACTGTCCAACGTGACACGCAACAAGGTGCAGCAGAATATCGCCATCGGACTGCTCACTGTCAACGGCAAAATGGTCAAAAGCAACTACAAAGTGCATCCCGGCGACGAAGTCGTACTGATGAGCCTGTCCGCACCGGAAACCACCGAAGTCGTACCCGAAGACATCCCGCTGGACATCGTGTACGAAGACGATACCGTATTGGTCGTCAACAAGAAACCCAATATGGTCGTACATCCCGGCATCGGCAACTATACGGGCACCCTGCTCAACGCGGTCGCCTTCCATTTCCAGAAAAACAATATCAACACCGACGAGGACAGTCTGCCGCGCTTTGGTATGGTGCACCGCATCGACAAAAACACAACAGGACTAATCGTATTGGCAAAAACCGGCGAGGCGGCGGCACACTTGGCCAAACAGTTCTTTGCACACACGGTCCACCGCCGTTATGTGGCAGTGGTCTGGGGCAATATAGAGGACGACGAGGGAAGGGTCGAAGCCAATATCGGCCGTCATCCGCGCATCCGAAAAATATTCGCACCTTTCCCCGAAGGCGATGCGGGCAAGCACGCCGTGACCCACTGGACAGTACTGGAACGGCTCAACTACGTGACCGTCGTCGAATGTCGGCTGGAAACGGGACGCACCCACCAGATACGCGTCCACATGAAACATATCGGGCACACGCTTTTCAACGACGGGGAATATGGCGGCGACAGAATCCTAAAAGGAACGGTCTATGGCAAATACAAACAGTTTGTCGACAACTGTTTTGCAATATGCCCGCGCATCGCACTACATGCCAAAAGCCTCGGCTTCATCCACCCCAAAACAGGCAAGGAAATGCTGTTCGACTCCGCGTTGCCGGACGACATGCAGCAGTTGATTGAGAAATGGGAAAAATATGTGTCAATAAAGGGTTTCGGCAATAACGAGGAAACGCAATAGCAGCAGAAAAAAATAGAGAATCTCAAGAGGGACGCATATATGTTGGCTGGGATAGATATGCTACGTTTTTGTCCTTTTCACCTTGGGACGGCAATGCGCGACCATATTATTTTTCTGGTATTGTTAATTAAGTATATCTAATTGATTATTTCTTTTCAATATTAGCATAGCCATTGCTTCTCTAAGCCTGTCGATACTCTTTGAGTAGCATTTTGTTTTTCTTCGCATCCTTGCCAAAAAGTG